>DAOUQC010000004.1 GCA_030625775.1 Verrucomicrobiota bacterium | reverse complement strand
TTCTACGAAGCGGGTTCGGATATTGTCGAAACCAATACTTTTTCGGCCACTACCCTCGCCCAGTCTGAATTTTTTGTACCCGATCCCCGGGAAACCGGAGGTCGTAAGGATCCCGATTTTTTTGACAGGGAAATTTGCAGCAACCCTTTCCTGCTGGATCTCGCCTGGGACATCAATCTGAAATCTGCCCAACTGGCTCGCTTCGAAGCAGATAAAATCACCGAAACCACTGGAAAAAATCGCTACGTTGCAGGTGCCCTCGGGCCGATGACGGTCTCCTTGAGCAACTCACCTGATGCCGACGACCCCGGATTCCGCGTAGTCGTTTTTGATCAGGTTGCTGAAGCCTATCGCCACCAGATCCGGGCGCTCATTGAGGGTGGCTGCGACTTACTGATGGTCGAGACCATCTTTGATTCCCTCAACGCCAAGGCGGCACTGGTCGCCATCCGTGAAGTTTACGATGCTGATGGTATTGAACTGCCCGTGATCATATCAGCGGCTGTCGGACGCGGTGGCGAAACGATGATCTCTGCGCAAAAAGCTGAAGCTCTTTGGAATGCCGTTGCCCACACCAAACCCCTCGCCATAGGCCTGAACTGTTCACTGGGCCCCGACCTGATCCGGCCCCATCTGGTTGATCTATCCAATGTCGCAGGAACAGCGGTGTCCGTTTATCCAAACGCCGGTTTGCCCAACCCGCTCGCCCCCACTGGCTTCGATCTCGAGCCCAGTGATATGGAAAAATGGCTGGATGATTTTGCCAGTGAAGGGCTGGTCAACCTTATCGGCGGCTGTTGTGGCAACACCCCTGCACATATCGCGGCCATTGCCAAAATCGCCGAGCGCCATGCTCCACGTGAAATCCCTACACCAGAACCTCTGCTGCGCTTGAGTGGCTCGGAAGTTTACAATCACACCCCCGACAAAGGTTTCCTGATGATCGGGGAAAGAACCAACGTTGCCGGCTCACCGCGCTTCGCCCGCTTGATCAAAGAAGGCAAACTCGAAGATGCTGTCGCCATCGCTCGACAACAGGTTGAGAACGGTGCCCCTGTCATCGACATCTGCATGGATGAAGGCATGATCGACGGCGTCGAAATGATGACGACCTTCCTCAACCTGGTCGCCGGTGAACCCGACGTCGCTGCCGTTCCGATCACTGTCGACTCATCCAAGTTCGAAGTCTGTGAAGCCGGATTGAAATGCCTGCAGGGCAAGGGCATTGTCAACTCCATCTCTCTCAAGGAAGGAGAGGAAGCTTTCAAGAAAAATGCCCGCACCATCCAGCGTTATGGAGCGGCAGCCGTGGTGATGGCATTTGACGAAGAGGGCCAGGCCGCCAGCTACGAAGAAAAAACCCGTATCTGTGAACGGGCCTACCGTATTCTGGTTGATGAAGTTGATTTCAATCCCCAGGACATTATTTTTGACCCCAACATCCTCACCGTCGCCACCGGCATGGAGGAACACAATAACTACGCCGTCGATTTCATCGAAGCCACCCGCTGGATAAAACAAAACCTGCCGGGGGCGAAAGTCAGCGGGGGAGTGAGTAACATTTCTTTTAGCTTCCGAGGCAACAACACTGTGCGCGAAGCGATGCACTCCGCCTTCCTCTATCACGCTACCCGCGCGGGCATGGACATGGGCATCGTCAATGCCGGCATGCTGGAGATCTATGATGACATCCCCAAGGAGTTACTGGATAAAGTCGAAGACGTACTGCTCAATCGGAGCTCCGATGCCACTGACATTCTTTTGGACTATGCCGAAGAACTTAAATCCGCAGGCGGTGACAAAAAAAAGAAGGGCAGTACAGCTAATCTCGAATGGCGAGAAGGTTCGGTTCAAGATCGCATCACCCACGCCTTGGTGAAAGGGATCACTGATTTCATTGAAGCCGACACCGAAGAAGCCCGTGCTTCATTGGGCAAGCCGCTCGACGTGATCGAAGGCCCGCTGATGGGAGGCATGAAGGTCGTCGGCAAGTTGTTTGGTGACGGAAAAATGTTCCTTCCCCAGGTAGTCAAAAGTGCTCGGGTGATGAAAAAAGCAGTCGCTTATCTAACTCCTTTCATGGAAGCTGCCAAGGCTGCCAGTGGTGAAACGAGCAAAGCAACCGTGTTTGTTATCGCTACAGTGAAGGGTGACGTACATGACATCGGAAAAAATATCGTTGGCGTAGTGCTCAGCTGTAATGGTTATGAAGTTCACGACCTCGGAGTGATGGTCGATTGTGAAACGATCTTGTCCAAGGCCAAAGAACTCAAGGCAGATATTATCGGCATGAGCGGGCTCATCACCCCTTCACTTGATGAAATGATTTACAATGCCAAGGAAATGGAACGGCAAAAATTCACTGTGCCAATGTTGGTGGGTGGAGCGACCACCAGTCGCGCCCACACAGCGATCAAAATTTCCGAGCACTACAGTGGTCCGGTGGTGCAAGTGGGCGACGCCTCCCTGGTAGTAGGTGTTTGCAACTGTCTACTCTCTAAAAACCTTCGTGAGGACTTTATCACTGATCACGAAAGGCAGGAAATACATGAGCGTGAATTGTTTGCCAATAAAGGCAGCACCGCCACTTATCTCCCAATTCAAAAAGCCCGCGAAAAGAAGTTTCAAATTGATTGGAAAGTAGAAGACCTGCCGCAAGCTCCGGAAATTGGAACCCATCTCTGGGACCCCGTTCCCTTGACAGAGATCGTCGAAATGATCGACTGGAGCCCCTTTTTCCACAGCTGGGAACTGCGTGGAGTTTATCCAAAAATCCTCACAAACGAAAAATACGGGGAGCAGGCAAGCGAATTGTACAAAGATGCCCAGCGCGTCCTGGAGGATCTTGTGAGCAACAACCGTGTGCACGCACGCGCTACCTGGGGCGTGCATCCCGCCAACAGTATCGGCGATGACGTAGCCATTTACAGCGGCATGGATCGTCGGGAAGAATTAGCCCGTTTCCATTTTTTGCGTCAGCAAAAGGAGAAAATCAAGGCAGACTCGCCCTACCAATGCCTATCCGACTTTGTCGCTCCGCTTGATGGGGGCCTGACTGACTACCTCGGCACCTTTGCGGTGACCGCTGGCCAGGAGGTCGACGACTACGCTGAGACTTTCAAACAAGCAGGTGATGATTATACCGCCATCATCATTCAGGCTCTGGCAGACCGTTTTGCCGAGGCCCTCGCCGAATTGATGCACAAAAAAGTGCGTGATTTCATAGGCTTCGGAATTGACGAAAAGCTCACTACCGAAGACTTGATCAAAGAACGTTACCAAGGCATTCGCCCCGCCGCCGGATACCCCGCCTGTCCTGATCATACTGAAAAGGCCATTCTCTGGGAGGCTCTTAATGTCGAAGAGCAAGTCGGCATCAGCTTGACTAGCTCTTACGCCATGTATCCTGGCAGCTCAGTGAGTGGACTCTACTTTTTTCACCCCCAGGCCCGCTATTTCAATGTCGGCCGGATCCTGCCCGATCAGCTTGAAGATTATGCCAAGCGCAAGGGAATCTTTATCGAAGAGGCCGCTAAGTGGCTGGCCCCTAACATGGTGGAGTAGCCGTCATGCCTCCTTATCCCTACCCAGCTCTTTCAGTAGAGCGATAAACTCACGCATCGCTGGTGTGATCGCTTTGGTCCGACGCCGCACAATCCCCAGTGGTCGCCAGATATTTTTCGCTTCAATATCGATCTGACACAGAGCCCCACTCTGGATTTCCCTTTGTACTGAGTCCCGCGGCACGATGGAAATCGCCTTTTCAATCACCACCCCTTGTTTGACTGTTTCGATGTTATCGAATTCCATCACCTCTTCCACTACCACCCCAGCCTCCTTGAGAATTTCATCCAGAGCTTTCCTAGTTGGCAGGTCAGGTTCGAATGAGACGAATCTCTGGCCATTCAAACGTTTGAGCGCTACCGACTTTTCCTCAGCCAGGTCATGCCCCGGAGGACAAATCACAACCAGCTTGTCTTTCCAGACCGTTTCCACTTCCACCCCCTTGCGAGCCTGGGGATAGGCCACCAGCCCCAGGTCAGCCTGCGAAGCCAGCACGTCAGCATACACCTGGTTGGCCCGGCGGTAGTGTATGACCGGTTTCACATCGGAGAACCGCTTGCGGTAAACTTCGAGAATAGGCGGGAGCTCATGAAACCCAATGCTGTACACCGTGGAAATTTTCAGCTCCCCCTCAACCCGGTCACGCAACACATGGAATCTCGTCCTGATACCTTCGTACAAATCTATAATATCACGCGCGGTTTTTAAAAACACATCCCCTTCACTGGTGACCGCAAAATTCTTTCGCCCCCGTTCGATCAACAACACATCATATTGATCTTCCAAGGCTTTGATGCGCTGGCTCACTGCACTCTGGGTAATCCCGTTACGCTCAGCCGTCTCGGAAAAACTACCGGTCTCGGCCAGATCACAAAAAAGTTTGAACGTTTCTACCTGCATCTTACTTGGAGCCAATAGAAGAAATACTTATATTGCGCTCATAGCAAGTAATATTATTATCATCGGCGAGTGGTAAATTTTGAAGAGTGTTTGCAGAAAAAACCTGCACGGGTGTTATTTAGCCCGATAACTCAGCTCAGCCCGGGCAGAACGCCCTTGCACTGCCGGACTAACGAGGCAGCGGCATATTGCGGATGTAGGCGTCACGCATTTCACGCAACTTGGCCAGGCGTTCATCTTCCTGCGGTTTTGTCTGCCCCTGCAGTTGGGTGAAATCATTGTTGGTGCCATATTTGCGCCACGGTCCCTGGGGCACTTCACCCACATCGACAAAGCGCCAGTCACAGCGCTCACCACTACGCAACATCAGGAAGTCCCTGACCGCTGGTGAAATGTCCAGCCCGGCCCCACCGTTTCCGGTCGCTTTTGGCCGTGAATTTCCAAACACATAAGAATAATCATTCGTTACAAAAGGACCCACATCCTCCCATTGGGCAAAACACACCCGTGAACCCTTGCGTATCGCCAGCCATCGACCCTTCAATACGGTATGGCCTGCCTGCTGGTATTTTTTTTTGAACCAGGGGATCACATGAGGAGCTTCCACTTTGGTTCCCGTCGCACCCGGACGAATGTCTGTATAAGGCAAGGCGATATAAAAAGGGTTCAAACCTGGAATAAATGCTTTGGGACGAAAGTCCCAAGCCCGCGCCGAAGGGTCAGGATCATCGAAGCCTCCAAAATTATTTGCCCAGTTCCGGTCCCATGCACTCATGTGGTTGGGAGTCGGATTTTTTGGTGTCGGCACCTCACCAATCCAGAACACCGTGGTCACAATTTGACGTTTCCACGGGTAGCGGGTGTAGGTGGTGCGTGGCCGTGTCGGGGCAAAAACCCGAGGCAAGGTTGATGCCGCATAAGTGCTGCTCGGATGCGGCAGGGTGCCCGGCAACCCTTTCCCATGTCTTGCCTTACGGTTGGCCGGCAGCACATTGCTTGCGGTGACCTTGTTTGATCCTTGAATCGCCGAAGAGGCAGGAACACTGTATTGGGACGAACGGATGGGCTGCACCGATGAAGACAAATTTTGTGAAAATCCCTCGCTGCCCGTGTAGCCGTAAAGCACCACTGACACAAACGTCAATACAGCAAAACGCAAGTATCCTGGCACTGTCATACGGGCTATCATTCTGCTAAAAGGCCGTGAAATTTCTTCAAAAATTCCCCAAACGAACCCTGAGTGTAAGGCCGAAGTTATTCAAACGCGACTAGAAACGGTGTCGCGAAGCCAGTTTTTGTCATCGCGGTCGGGATGATCCAGAGTGTAGTGCAAACCACGGCTTTCGCTGCGCTGGGCGGCGTTATCGACGATCAAAGTTGCCACCTGCACCAGATTACGCAATTCGAGCAGCTCTGAGGTTACCTTGAAATTCCAGTAAAACTCCTGCACTTCCCGGCTCAAGTTCTGCAGCCGCGTCGCCGCCCTTTGCAGCCGTTTGCCCGTGCGCACGATGCTGACGTAATCCCACATCAAGCGCCGAATTTCATCCCAGTTGTGATAAATCACCACCAACTCATCCACATCGGTGACATTTCCACTGGTCCACTCCGGCAAATCAAAAAATTCGGGTTCTTGCCCCGGCGGAAGCTTTTCCATTACATCCTGCACCGCCCGTGTTGCCACCACTGCCCCTTCGAGCAGCGAATTACTAGCCAGCCGGTTGGCACCATGTAAACCTGTACAAGCCACTTCTCCAACCGCCCACAGCCCCGGCAAGCTGGTCAGACCATTCACATCCACCTGCACACCCCCGCATTGATAATGAGCAGCCGGCACCACCGGGATCGGCTGCTTCTCGGCATCGATACCCAATTCGAGACAAGTATTGTAAATATGCGGAAAACGATCTTTCACAAAACCCTTCGGCTGATGGGTGATATCCAGAAATACACAGGGAGCCCCGGTTACCTTGATCTCGCGATCGATCGCCCGCGCCACAATGTCACGTGGCGCCAGTGATTTACGTTCATCGTAGCGATGCATGAACTCCTTGCCATCCTGCCCCACTAACACCCCTCCCTCACCACGCACGGCCTCCGAAATCAAAAAAGATTTTACTTCCGGATGATACAAACAGGTCGGATGAAACTGTATGAATTCCATATTGGAGATTTTTGCCCCGGCTCTCCACGCCATCGCCACCCCGTCTCCGGTCGCCACTTTTGGATTGGTGGTATAAAGGTAAACCCGCCCACAGCCGCCGGTGCATAAAATGACCCGATCCGAGCGCAAAGTCACCACCTCACTCTTTTTTTCATCCAGAACATAGAGCCCCAGACAACGTGGCGGTGAAGCAAAACCCAGTCTCCGGGTGGTAATCAGATCGATGGCAAAATGATGTTCCAGAACATCGATGTTATCATTTTTCGCCACCGCTTCCAGCAGCCGCGTTTCGACCTCCAGTCCGGTGGTGTCTTTGGAGTGTAGAATACGACGCTTCGAATGACCTCCCTCCATTCCCAGGGAAAATTGATCGCTTTCAGGGTCACGGTCGAAGCTCACCCCTAACTTAACCAGATCCTCAATCGCCTCCGGCCCCTCAGACACAATAGTCCGCACCACATCTTCACGACACAAGCCGGCACCGGCAATCAGGGTGTCTTCCACATGCAAATCAAACGAGTCCTCGTCACTCTCGACACAGGCGATACCCCCCTGGGCCTGTGCTGTATTGCAATCCTCGCGATCCTTCTTGGTCACAATCGCCACCCGCCCCTTCTCTGCTGCACGCAAGGCAAAACTCAAGCCGGCAATTCCGCTTCCCACAACGATGAAATCATAAGTCTTCATCTTTTTTCCAGTGTGACGTTTTCCATTTGATCAATCACCCCTCTTCTCTCCAGCAAAGATTGTCAATCAATCGAGTGGAATCAAAAAACACCGCCACCGCTATTAACAAAGCATCGCCCGGCTCTTCCACCGCCTGCATGGTATCGGGGTGAACCGTCTCGAGATAATCAAGCCGGGCCAAAGGGCTGCCGGACAAGACCCTTTCCACCAGCCCCCTGATCCGAAGCATATCGCGCTCACCTCCATCCAAAGCCTGCCTGGCTTGCAGCAAAGCCATGCTCAAAACCACCGCTTGACTACGTTCTTCCGGGCTCAGGTATTGATTGCGGGTGCTCATCGCCAGACCGTCATCTTCACGGACAATCGGGCCCCCGATGATTTTTATCGGGTAGTTCAAATCACGCACCAAACGACGAATAACCGCCAGTTGTTGATAATCCTTCTCCCCGAATACAGCCGCCCGAGGCTGGATCAGATTGAACAGCTTGCTGACAATGGTACACACCCCGTCAAAGTGTCCGGGTCGACTGCCCCCACACAAACCCCTCGACAACCTTCCCTCGCTTACTCCGACCGAAGCATCCGCCGCATACATGCCATCTGCTTCGGGAGCAAACAAGAGATCGGCACCCCTCTCTTCGCACAGCTGACGATCTTTTTCCAAGCTCTTCGGGTAGGCTCCCAGATCCTCATTCGGACCGAACTGGGTCGGGTTGACAAATAAACTAACGACTACCCGCCCTTCTTTCCCTGCCTGCTGGCGCGCTATGTCCACCAGACTCAAATGCCCTTCATGCAATCCTCCCATCGTAGGCACCAGCACACGCCTGCGCCCGACAGATGTTTCCTGCTGCACCCAGTCCTGCAATTCATCGAGCTGTTGGATCTGCTTCACGACTTGATATCCCTTCTTTCAAAACTCATCCACCCGAGTACAAAGCCCGTCAAGCCAATGCCGATCAGCCAGGCCCAGTTCTCGATCACCCGTGGCCAGGGAATATCCTGGTATTGGGAATACACCCACATCTGCATTCGCGGCGTCACAAACCAGTCACGGTATTCTTTGAACAAGGGGAACAGGGGGAAATTCGCCAATACAAAATCCGCCATCACCACAGCCAGGGTAATGATGGTAGCAGCAGCGGGCTTGATCCGCATGCACGACAACATAAAAGCAAAACTGGTCAACGGTAGATAGGAAACCACCAGAAAGAGGGGCATCAAATAAAAACGCCCGACACCCTGCCCCCATTCAAAGATCGACACCCGTGGCATCTCCGGCGTCATCACCACATAACCCCCACCCCAACCACGCTCGATAATGCCAACCGCAAGAGCGCTGCTAGAAATGAACAGGAACAAAGACAGGGCATAGATCTGACAGGATACGTACTTGACCATCAACAACTTCAAACGCGAAACCGGCCGCGCCAGCAACAATCTCAGATTGCCGTCTTCACTCTCCTTGGCCACAATGTCACCGCAAACCAGGGACAAAAACGGCGCACCCAGAAGAAACACCGTGCCACCCACCAAAATAAAACCGAGTGTCAGGCCCGAAAAATACTGATCGAACCCTCCCGCTACTTTTTCGATCCAATTCTGCAGGGCACCCTGCACCCGGGGACGACTCAAAAGAAACAAAACCAGACCTTCAACGGCAAGGAACACCGCAAAACCGATATAGGTTCGCGGTCGTGCATACATGCGGAACAGCTCCCACTTCAATAGACGGAAAAATTCCATCATGTTCCGCCCTCCTTTTCCCCACGGACTTTCATATACAAATCCTCCAGCGAAGCCTCCAACTTCGTCACCTGGCGCACCTTCACCCCGGCCTCGACCAGAGCCGATACCAAAATGGCAATGTCTTCTTCACATGACCACTCCACAATGCGCTCATCCTTCCGGGTTCGCCCGCCACATTTTTCCACCACCCCTGCCAGCGCCTGCCAGCTATCCACCTCAAAGTGATAATTGTCCCTCTCCTGTTCCAGTCCACGGCAATTGCCTTCATAAACCTTGTGGCCCTTGCGCAGTATCACAATCCGGTCACAGGTTTTTTCAACCTCGGAAAGCAAATGGGAGTTCAATAAAATCGTTACCCCGAAGTCATTCCGCAGCGCAAACAAGTGTTTGCGAAACTCCACTATGCCGTCGGGATCCAGACCATCCGTGGGTTCATCGAGCAACAGCATTTCCGGACGCGGCAACAAAGCCTGGGCCAGGGCGAGACGCTGTCTCATGCCATGACTGTAGGTATTCACCTTGTCCTGAATCCTGTCTTCGAGTCCTACCCATTCGACCATTTCCTCCATTTCCCTCTTTGCCACCCCACCGGAAAAAGCCGTCAAGACCTGCAGGTTCCTCCAGCCACTCAGATAATCATAAAAATTCGGTGCTTCAAAGATCGCTCCGGTCTTACGCATCGCCCGCTCACGCTGCTTTTGAACCGAAACCCCCCCGATACTAACCTCCCCCTCATCCGGATAGACCATACCCAGCATAATGCCCAGGGCCGTGCTTTTTCCCGCTCCGTTGTGACCCAATAGTCCAAAGATCTCTCCCTTGTTAACGGTAAAACTAAGATCGTCCAGGGCAGCAGGTTTGTCCCCTCGACCAAAACGTTTACTCACATGCGATACCGTCAGCATTTCGATTAGATAATCGCCCAAGCCATCAGCGGCCAATCGAAAATTGCAACTCCGCCTCCACATGCCCGTCGGCATAGAGGATATTCACTTCGTGACCAATGTGTTTGTGAAAGTTTTCCTTGTCCGAAATCAGCGGTATGCCCGATTGGTTTTTTGTCAGCCCCATGAAGTTCATATTACCCATCGCCTGCCCATTGACCAGACTGTTCCAGAAATAGCTGGATCCGGTTTTTTCCCAAAACCCTTCGTAATCACTCGCACAACGAAAAGATTCTTCGGAATCCACATACTCCAACAACACCGTATCTATAGTAGGCAGGCTGTCGTCATTCTTGTCTTCACGAGCCGGAGCGAGCGTTGGCATGATCAGGTTGTGATCACCCAGGTATAAATTCAGCCCCATCCCCAGATGACGCAAATTGGCAGTACACAAATGGGCGCGTGCCTGGCGTTTTATCCGCAAATAGCCAGGCACCCCAACACCCGCCAATATCGCAATGATCGCCACTGCGGTTAGCATTTCCAGCAAAGTAAATCCCGCCTGGGATTTACCAAGCCTACCGGGTTTCTGCTTTTGCCAGGGCCATCTCATCACTTTATTTTTTTCGGGCTTTATGCCCTAGTCCTTGCAGGTTACGCTGCATTTGTTCCATCAGTGGGGCCAGATCCAACTTGGTTTCTGCCGATGCATCTTGATAATAAGCCTTCAAGCCTTCATTGACGATTTTTTCTGTTGCCGCCGGATCTGCTTTCTCCAGGCGTTGCAAACCCAGGCGTTCTTCATCGCTGTCCCGCATACGTTTCAGTGTACGGTCGACCAGTTTTTTCCGCTCCTCTCGCTCCATCTCATTAAAAGCATTCATCATCTGGTTGAACGCTTTGCCGATACGTCTTTCCATAAAATAATGCTGCTCTTTTGCCGTCATTTCCTTGAAAAACCCACGCCGACGATCCCGATCCGGATCTGACTGGAAATCGTTGATCTGGATGTGATCCAACCGATTGAGCCTGTCAGCAAGCCCCCCAATAACCTTAAGCCGTTCATCCTCATCCTCAACTTCACTCAGGGGATGCTCATCCATGTAGGCGATCACCTTCTCAGGAGTCTCCCGAAACACACCCGTCACCGACATCACCCCCCATGCTGCCGCCCAGATGACAGCCAACACAAGCCCGACCTTCAACAAAAAAAGTAATTGGTAGCGACCTCCCATGATTAAATAAGCTAGACGCAATTCTGTTGCAATGCGTTACAAAAATTGGCTTTCCTGAACACTGGCTCCGCTTTCGGGGCCACCGCTCCTCTCACCCCATCCCAGACTATCATTGAATAACAATGACTCAGGAATTCTCAATCCGGGCACCTCGTTTGCCTCTCGTATGGATGCCCGTCATTTTGTTCATGCAAAGCCCTGTTCTTTTCAGAGAGCTGCAAAATTTTTGTGCAGGCACCACGAACTTTGCTGCCAAGCCATTTCTAATTTTTTGCGTCATAATGGTGGGCCTCTATATTGTTATGGCCTTTCGCCTGCTAAGAACACGACTTGTTATAAGAATTGATGGTAATCAAATTACCTTGCAAAAGAATATCAAATCCAAATTTTGGGAAATCACAAAAGTGATTACTGTCACAGAAGACCAGCGTCAATTCCGCCTCTACACCTACTCTTTCTGGCAGCAGATGAATCTGCCGAAGAAAAATATTCCTGTGGAACTTTCCCTAAGCCTCAGCCGCATTATCTCATCCCGAAGGGATAAAAGCCGTTAGCCAGTGGTTGAGGGGTGTGAATGAATGTGATGGACATTTGTCAACATTCCTAGCATAAGAGTATATCCCAACGTGGGGCAGATTTCCATATCTGCTTTCTGAAGCTTGCATTTTTCCCGGCAGATATGGAAATCTGCCCCACCCAGACATCAACTCTATGCTTCGGGAAATCATCACTTTCATTTACACCCCTGGTTGAACGTAGCAGCACCTCTGGTCCTCGAGTTTCAAAATATCATCCATGAAAGCTGTCAAATAGCCTCACCTTGCTAGGATCAGCGCTTAAAAGCTGCCGGGCTATAAAACCGTGCTGCTCGTTTATCCGCAAGCCAGCATCCCGACCGCCTTCCCCACCACCCCATCCACATCGATCCGGGACAGATCTCCCTCCGGAGCCTTGATCACCTGCACCGCAGGATTTTGCGGTGCCCAGATTTTCTCATTGCTTGGGCCGAATAATAACAAAGCCGGTAGCCCACAGGCCGCCGCCAGATGGGAAATCCCGCTGTCGTGCCCCAGAAACAAATCGCATTGTTGTAATTCCCCGGCTACTTCAGGCAAAGCCACATGCTCAAGGTGCCGCCAGTTCACTGCCGCTTGATCCAGCAAAGCCAGACAATCACCAATACTGCGTTCCTCCGCCTCACCACTGATGACCAAAAATTCCACAATAGGAAATTTCTGCTGCAATTTTTCCGCCACCTCAACCCAGCCTTCCAATGACCAGTTTTTCAAAGCACTGCCGCTGCCCGGATGCAGAGCGATGCGTGGCCGCACCGACACAGGGCCTTGATCCGACAGAGGCGCTTGACCTTTTTTTCCACAACCGTCCGGCAATTTCACATAGGCTTTTTCCAAAAACATCGCCAGAGTCTCCAAGGGTTTTGCCAACTGCACTGCGGCCGATTCATCCTCTTTGCTCTCATCGATGCGGTGAGGTCCCTGAATAAAAGTGCCCACCTTGCAGCGCTCCACGTTGGCTCGAAAAAATCCCGCCGAATCATAGAGATAGGAAATCACCACGGAGAAAGAGGCGAAGTAATCCATCAGCTCGCTGTCCAACTTGCCCTCAGGCACAAAAAAACCCGCCATTGGCCCATGCTCGATCGAGCGGGTCGCCTGCACCAGTGAAGAAGCTTTGGCCACACTGGTGATCGTTTCGTATCCGAGCACTTCAATCCGCGCTTCCGGCAGAGTCTGACGCACCAGCTGAATGGCCGGCATCGTCAGGATGAAATCCCCGATTGCTCCCCCGCGGATGAAAAGAATCTTGCCCACAAGCCCGGCTCCTACTCAATAAAACATCACCGCACAGAGCAGCAACACCACACCATAACCCAAACCGGCCAGCGCACCCATTCTCCAGCGCGAGGGTTCGGCGACCACCCAGTCAATACCGTCACGCATCAGATAGGGCATGCCCACATAGAACATCCCCTTGATAATCCACGCGTAGGCCAGAAAAACCAACAGCAAGCGTGTGGCCGGAGGTTGCAGGAAAGCCGCATTGAGCACTGGGCAAGCCAGCAGAATCAATAACAAGCCGATTGCCCTGACCGCCAGGAACTCGCGCACATAATAACCAAAACCAAAAAACCCGAATACCATCACCATCTGTACGGTTTTTTTAATGGTAAAAAACTCACCCAGATCCATCTCCGACCAGACGAGGAAACACCAGGCAAAATCGAAAGCCAGAACCGCCATTCCCAATCGCTCATTGCGAGGCAAGGCCTTCAACCAGGCTTTGGCCGGTTCGCCGCGCAGCAAAACCAGCAGATGAACCACGATCAACAGCACAGCGATCCCAATCCCCACCGTTTTCAGGGTAAGGTCATAATAAAGGGCGTCGTAAACAGCTTTCAAAACAGGTGTGGATGGAAATCAGCAGATTCATAAACAAGTGACCCGCCAAAGGACGCCAAGTTTCGCTTAAGCAGCCCAAAAGTCAATCACTCAGCCAGCACGGGTTCCCCGTAGAGTGTGTAGCCCGTGCATTCATCGATGCGCACATCGAACAACTGGCCGGTGAACCGCTTCGCATCGCCCTCGATGATGACGATTTTGTTGGTCCGGGTCCGCCCACAGAGCCGCTCTGCATTGCGCCGACTCGGCCCCTCGCATAGGATCTCCACTGTCTGCCCTACCAGTGCGTGGTTTTTGCGCATCGCAATCTCATTCACCAACAACAACAGATCCTGGTTGCGTTCCTCTTTCACACGTTCGGGCAACTGCCCCTCCATTTCCGCTGCAGGGGTATCTTTGCGTTTTGAATAACGAAAAACAAAAGCATTGTCGAACTGGATCTGCTCGATCATGCGGCGGGTCTCTGCATAATCCTCCTCGGTCTCACCCGGAAAACCAACAATCACATCGGTTGAAATCGCCAGGTCAGGACGTGCCGCTTTCATCTTGTTACAGATCTCGAGAAACTTCTGATTCGAATAAGGACGTTTCATCAGTTTCAAAATGCGATCCGACCCCGATTGCATTGGGAAATGAATGTGATCGACCAGTTTTGGTAAATAGGTGAAAGCCTCGACCAGATCATCGCGATAACCGATCGGATGCGGCGAAGTAAAGCGCATGCGCTGCAGTCCCTCTACTTCATGCACTGCCTCCAAAAGCTGCACAAAAGGGCTTTTTCCATCCACGATCGGAAACTCCTTACGCCCGTAAAGATTCACAATCTGACCCAGCAAGGTAACCTCTCTCACCCCCACATCGACCAAGCGTCGTACCTCCTCCACAATCTGTTCGATCGGGCGGGCACGTTCTACTCCACGGGTCGAAGGCACTATGCAAAAGGAGCATTTCATATTGCAGCCCTGCATGATGGAGACAAACTCGCTGACCTTGTTGTCCTCGTTGAGGTGATCACGAATTGTATTCTGCGAATCCGTCTCCTCCTCGGTATCGACAATTGAGATACGCAAATCATCCATCCGTGCTTCTTCGCGCTTTTGCACAATGCTCTCCACATGATCCACCACCCGGTGGTACTTCTGGGTGCCCACCACCAGGTCCAGATGCGGCACGGTTTTGATCAACTCCGGCCCGCGGCTCTGTGCCATGCAGCCCATAAAACCATAAACAATATCCGCCTTTTTCCGCTGCAAACGCCCCAGATGCCCCATCTTGCCCAGCGCCTTCTGCTCCGCCTGATCGCGCACACTACAGGTATTTATCAAAACCACATCCGCCTCCTTTTCCGCTGATGTCATTGTATAACCCCGCTCCGTGAACATCTGCGCCACCTGTTCGGAGTCGCGTTCGTTCATCTGGCACCCGTAGGTTTTAAGAAAGACTTTTGGCATTAGGATAAGAAAAGGAGGCCTATTCTAGCTTAAAATCCGGATAATGGGAGCAATTTTGAAAAATTAGCCCTCAGATTGAACTTCCAAACATACCAGCCCCTGAGAATAATCCAGATTGTTTCTGTTCACTATGATAATATTGGCGCAAGCCATGCCTGCAAAACCTTCATCCCCGTCCACCTCGCGATCACGCCCAAAAGCAAAGAAGAAAGCGCCCACCAAAGTTAAAGCTAAAATTAAGACCCCCCGAAAACGTAAACCTGCAAAGTCAAAAAAATCGAAACCCAAAACAAAACCCAGACAGTCTGAAAAAATCAAGCGCACAGGTTACTCACAAATCGTCCTCCTCGGCACCGGCAACCCCGGCCCTGATCCTGACAAGTGCGGGCCTTCGCTGGCGATTGTGGTCAACGACGTACCCTACATCGTTGATTTTGGCCCGGGTGTTGTGCGCAGGGCTGCTGCTGCCGCCAAGCTTGGAGTCCACGGTTTATCTCCAAGCAATCTGAAACATGCCTTCCTCACCCACCTGCATTCGGATCATACGACTGGCTATCCTGACCTGATTTTTACTCCCTGGGTCTGTGGACGTGACGAAGCGCTTAAGGTTTTTGGTCCCAAAGGGCTTAGCCACATGACCGATCACATCCTCGCAGCTTACGAGGCGGATATTGACCAACGACTCAATGGACTGGAGCCCGCCAATACCGATGGATACCAAGTTGAGTGCCAAGAAATCAAACCCGGCCTTTGTTACGAAGATGAAAATGTCGAAGTTCATGCCTTCGCCGTCAGTCACGGTTCATGGCCTGCTTACGGTTACAAGTTCATCTGCCCCGACCGGACGATAGTCATTTCCGGCGATACCTGCCTGAACAACAATGTCGCCAAAGCCGCCAAAGGCTGCGACGTATTGATCCATGAAGTGTGTTCCGGCATGGGCCTGATGATGCGCTCCCCCGAATGGCAAAAGTACCATTCCAGTTACCACACACTCGCATACGAGTTAGGCGAGCTGGCCACAGAAGCCAAACCCGGCCTACTGGTTCTGGTTCACCAATTATTGCAAGGGGTCAGCGAAGCCGATTTATTAAGGGAAGTCCGCTCGACTTACTCCGGCCCGGTCATTTCCGGCAAAGACCTCGATATTTTGTGATTATTCAAATGGAACAAGCCATTGACCAATTCATTCTCTACCTGGCGACCGAACGTGGTTTGTCGGACAACTACCAGATAGCTGTGCGCCGTTCTTTGGAGACCTTTGCCTCATGGTATGAAAAACATACCAACAGCAATAGTCCCTCCTCTGTAGAGCTGCAACACCTCTCCGACTACCTCGCCCAGCGCAAAGACCAGGGCTTAGCTGTGGGCAGCCTGAGATTTGAAATCATTTCCCTGAAAATTTTCTTCCGGCATCTGCTGAGTCGCGGCACTGTATCTATTGATCCTTCGGAAAAACTCGACTCCCCGCGACTGGAACAGCAGCTGCCGGAAACCCTCAATGAAATCGATGTCGAAAACCTGATCGAATCTATTGACGCAAACAAACCTTTGGGACGACGGGATCACGCCATTGTCGAGCTTTTATACAGCAGTGGCCTGCGCGTATCCGAACTCACTTCAGCCCGCATCGAAAACATCGATCTCGACGAAGGGGTGATCCGGGTCACTGGCAAGGGTAACAAAACGCGCCTGGTACCTGTCGGACGCCGAGCCAACGAAGCTCTGACGGACTACCTTTCCAACGAACGTCCTAAGCTTGTTCGCAGCGGACGCACCAGCAGCCATATTTTTTTATCCGTTCGCGGTAGCTCTCTCACCACTAACCGCATCCGCCAAATTTTGAAAAGCCGTGCCAAACTGGCTGGCATCGAGAAAAATGTCTACCCGCATCTGCTGCGCCACTCCTTTGCGACCCACCTGCTTGCCAACGGCGCCGACCTTCGAGTGATCCAGGAAATGCTGGGCCATGCGGATATCGCCACCACCCAGATTTATACTCATGTTGATCAAAGCCAGCTTAAATCCCTGCACCGGAACTTTCACCCGCGGCCTTAAAAAGTAACATGCCCGCTAAAATCAACGCATGATCTCTTCCTTCACATCGACACGGCTATACAGAGTATCATACTCCTGATTGATAACGCTGCCCGCCCCCTGTATTTCAGCAACCAGCTTGCGCACGCCATTATACGACTTCGGACGGGCAGTCGCATAACGACGCATCAGCAGTGAATAATTCACCAGTGCATCCGCACATTTCAGCGTTCTGTCATCGAGCATAGGACGGATTCTTTTGATAGCAGACGCAGCATCGGCGTACTCATCACCAGCCAAAGGATCACTGATGTCGAACTTTTTCTGCCTAATGGCACGAAGCAGAGGTTCTGCGGTACGATCAATATTTTCCACTGACCCCAGCAAGCTTAGCTTTTTGGGAACCCTTCCCATCGAGGCATCGAGTAGAAGTTGCGCAGACAGGTGATTCGGAGTCAGCTCCAGACATTTTTTTAGCCGCTCCCGGACATGGGAATTCCGTAAGTATTTGATCCCCCCCGATCGGTTCAATACTTTCTGCACTTCACCAAAAACCTCAATACTTTCCTTGATTTCCGCATTCCGCTTATCATGACTGGCGGCCAGTTTCCAGGCATCTTCAAACTTTCCGAGGGTGAAAATCTGGATGCGTGACAGCGACAGCGGGCCCTCGACAATCAACAGGTCATTGATAACTCTTTTATTCGGTTCCGGAATACCTATCACACTGCAGTCTCTTCTCACCGCGCCGCGTAACTTACCTGTGATCCCCCCCACTGGCTGCACGGTTCCATCTGCGTTCATATCACCGGTCACCGCAATATCCGGATCAATGTCATCGCCCTCAATCAAGGAGTTGAGCAACAAGGCACAAGCCACTGCCGCCGAAGGGCCGTCTTTAGGGATGTATTGTTCCTCAAAACTGATCTCCACCCGATAGCCGGCAGGCAGGCTTTTGTGCTGTAAGCGCAAGTATTTGACCACTTTTTTCAGCGCGGTGCGCATGTCTTCCCCGACGCCCTGGTCGAAAGCAACACTCATTTCCTTGGAACTGCCGGATGCTTCGGCCGTGGCATTCATTTGCGATGCCTTACCGGCAAAAGTATTGGCTTCGAGCTGCTGAACCAACAACCCTTTCACCTTGGTTTGCAATCGTGCCAGCTTTAGCGGGCTGCCTTCCCGATCGCTTTCCACGATTCCCGGAGTCATTTTTTTTCCCCCGGCTTCACCCTCTTCGGCATCACCAATAATCGACACCCAATCCATCTCAACGTCCTTCTCCTTGGAAAACACCGCCAGTTCGTACTTGCGATCCAGATCATCCGGCTCCATCGCGGTGTAGATCGACATCAAATATGAAGCTACGATGAAATTGTCTTTGTCAGCTCCATCCGCCAGCTTGAGTTCATCAGCCAAGCGCCAGAGACGGTCCGCCATTGCCTTCATATCTCCCCAACTGGAGGGGAAAGGATCTGGATCTTTGCCTTTAGCCAGCATTTCATTGGCTACGAATGCTCGTTTGGCTATAGAATCAAGGCGCAGCGCTATGCCTATGGCTTTCGCCCGAACCAGAGTTTCTGTATTTTTTGCCACTGCCACCGCAGTGAGGGCATTGACGATTTCTGCTTTGCGCTCGCTTGCCAGCTCAATTTTAGCAGAATCAAAAATCTTCTCTTTCAAATCCGGTTTTTTATAAGCCGAATCTTCTGCCTGAAGAAAGGGGCTGGCAATAAATCCAACACCGGATAAACACAAACAGAGTCCCCCTCGCAGTGCGCTGCTGATTCGCTTGTTGTTTTTCACACAGAACATAACTCTAAAACTAGTAGTTGGGCGTTAAGCTTAGCTGTCAGGCCGGTGATTGACAATAATAATCCAACTTTGCTTGTGGAACAAATTTTCACATTCGTTGGAAAGGTGGCGGGAAGGGGTCAAAAGTCTAGTGCACCTGACGTTTATGATCCTTCCAGAATTGCCGTCGGTTAATCTTTTCAAACTCGCGCACTAGCAAGGTATTTGCTTTTCACCATCTCCGCCCTTTCGTTACCTAACCGGGGTTGGAGGGGTCAATGACGACCCCGACCCTTGATAAAAAACCCAAACCACCCCTATCATTGGAAACTCAACCCTATGAAAAAAACACCTCTACTATTAGCTCTCTTTTGCTTGGCCATCGTTTCAACCGCTTTGCCACAGGGGGGGAAATTGCTTCTTCACGATCAAAAGCCGCCACTCATTGCTGCACCGGATTTTACAAGGCCTTCAGAGAGTCCCTGGAAAGCCACCAAGGGGAAATGGACGGCTAAAAACGGAACCCTGGAAGTGACCAATATTCCTGCGGAAAAACATATCCCGGTTTTTCACCACAACGTAGGCCTATCCAGTGCCGTCATCGAATGCGAATTCCGCTTTGATTCGCCGGGCGCGTTTTACCTTGGTTGCGACTCGAATAAGCATGTTGGCCGGGTCATCATCAACGCGGTGGGAATCCGAATCGCCGAGGATGCCACAAAACCCTCCCACACCATTGCCGAGCTCAAAATGCCAATCGATCTGAAACAGTGGCACCACCTCCGCTTCGAGTGGAAGGGAGATGAAATGGCCGCCACCCTCGATGGAAAATCCCTGCGGGCGCAGAACCCTTTTCTTGCTACGAAAAAATCCCGTTCGTGGATTGCTGCGGGAGATTCCGCTCAAATTAGAAATTTTACCATTCACGGAGTGAAAAACTAAGTCACCCAATATTTCTCACTCCGGTCAAAACCAAATCCATGAAGAATTTATTAAGCATTTTTTTGTTTCTGAACCTTGCCACCATCGCATTCTCCGAAGAAACAAAATTGCTTCTCGAAGAAAAATTCGATGCCCCACTATCCAAAAAAGACTGGTTCTGGGGATTGGGAACATGGACGGCGAAGGATGGGGTTCTCCGCGGATTTGAATCCGGCCCACGTCGGCATGGCCCGGTTAAACTGCGAAATTTCAGCTTCAAGGACGGGCAGGTGGAATATGAATTTCGGATTACAGGCAAAGCCGCCTTTGCCGGAATAATGTTCAACGGATCACAGGAGCGCGGGCATATCGTCCATCTCGTTGTCGCAAAAGATCAGGTTCGCATTCTCGCCCACCCAAGAAAAAGTGTGAATGTCGACCTCCTAAAACAAGACCATAAAATCACCATTGGCGTATGGCATCAGGTACATGTGATTATTAAAGGCCAGGAAATCACCGCCATTATCGACGGTGAAAAATTCACTGCCTCGGCTCCCTGTATTGCCGAAGAAAAACAAAACTTCGGACTTGGCGGAGATTCCGGCGGGCCCGATGGCGAAAAAGCCGGTGCCCTGGAATTCCGCAACCTGAAAATCCGCGCCCTCAAATGACTGACCAATAGTTAACGCCCCACCACTTCAGCTTTTTCCAGAATCGGAACAAAACCAAAGTTTGTTTCCCTCGCTATCAAGGAAGGCCCCGATTGGATTTTCACCGTAGACGGCTAGCAGGGACACCAAAACCCTTGTGAAGCGCTGCAAAAGCTGCAAATGGAAAATGGCAGAAAAGCAGGTGAAATACTAAAACTGCCGCCCAGCGACTAAACATAGTTGCTGCGGCTATCCTCAACTAGTTCCTATCCAGCGGGTCAACCCGTTTTTGCCCACATTGAACGCAGTCAAACACGTGGGGGAATACCAAAACTTTTCAACTAATATCAATTTTTGCCCTGATAAATCTGCAGTTATGGATATTACCCAGTAATTACTGGTTTACGCCTCCTCCTAGCGCAGGCACAAACTTGCGAGCCCCTTCCCACAAAAAATAATGAACAATATAATTCAAGGACCAGCTAACATCTCAAAAACAATCACCTGCTTACTTCCCCTACACTTCTGCTTATATGTTTCCTGCATCATTACGCAGGCAGCTCCTGATGCTAAGCAGGAAAAGACCATCCCCAGCCGCCATTTACCCAGCCAACTGCCACAAGATAAAAAATGGAGGCTTGTTTGGCATGATGAATTTGATGGGATACAACTCGACGAAAGCAAATGGGATTACCGATTGCACCTAATGCAAAATCGCCATAAAACCTGGACCAAAGACGGCGCCGTGCTCGACGGCAAAGGATTATTAAAGTTAACGCTCCACAAAAAGGATGGGCAATTTTATTCATCTCACTTACAAACCGGCAGCAATTACCTCGACCAACCTGGCAACAAATATGGTAATACAAAATTCGTTTGGCCCGTCGCTGAAATGAAACCACCCAAATTTGTACACAAATACGGCTACTACGAAATCCGCTGCAAACTTCCGCAGCAAAAGGGTTGGTGGGCAGCATTCTGGTTACAATCTCCGGTCATAGGATCGAGCCTGAATCCCGCGGAAGCTGGAGTGGAAGTGGACATCATGGAAAATTTCACCCGCGACGGAATCATCAGTCACAATTTGCACTGGAATGGTTACGGGAAAAACCACCAACACAAAGGCTCAGGAAAACTCAAACTCAAAGCCACCGACAATAAGTTTCATACCTTCGGCTTGCATTGGAGCCCTCAAGGCTACGCTTTCTATATTGATGGAAAAGTCAGCTGGACCACAGACAGCCCGGTATCCCACCGTGAACAATTCATTCTGATCTCCACAGAATGTGACGGATACAGAAATGGAGAAGCCAGTCCGCTGCTAAAAAAAGCCAACCTCCCTGACGCCTTTATCGTGGATTACGTGCGAGTCTACGATGAGGCTGGCGATCTAAACGCCAATAGTGAGTAGGGCCAATCGGAAGAAAGGAGCTAAGTCCGGGCGGTCTTACTGCTTTCTTTTTTAGCCAATTTCAACATCCCCAGATCGGGTAAAGAAAATTCCGCGACCACCCTTCGTGGAAGCCCTGTTCCAGTTCGCACCCCCATTCCCACCTCTGTATCGCCCTGACCTCACGGACCCACAGACATTCCACCATATCACTCATGAGGTGGGATATATCATCGAAATTGCCACTGTGATTATCACTTAAAAAACGTACCCTTTACACCCCAGTGACCTCGACCAGCAAAACCCTCGCCATATCCGCCAATGATGCTGACCGGCACTGTGCTCAGCGCTGATCTGTTGTCAGTCTAATAATTTAAACTCTCGTATTTATTATTTATTATTTTTCCGCCTCAAAAACTCCACTACCAAATCTGGATAATCGGTAAAGCTCCCATCTATTTCAGCTTCAAAATAAAAAATTTCAAGGAGGTCATCGAAATTCTTCGCATAACCCGGAATAGCATCTTCTTCTATCCGAAAAGTATAGGGATGAACCACCAACCCCGCGGCATGTGCAAATTTAACGAAGCCTGTAACCCTCAAATTATCACGCTTAGTTTTTTTGGGAATGATCATGGAAAGGTCTGGACCAATTCCGTCTGCGTATTTAGCAACTTTTTTCATTCCTTCGGCTGACGAGGTCCATTCATATTTTTTTCCACTGCCGATTAAATAAACGACTCGCACGTCCATTTTCAACTCCGGCATAAGAACGTCATGAATGCGTTTCAGTTCATCAAAACCAAAAACCTGAAGGTAAACGGCATCGCTCTTTTTGGTGTATCCATATTTATTCAAGACCTGCAGCACGGCTTTGCTGATATCTTTGTTCTCTTTGAGATGAAACTCAGGGCTTTTAATTTCCGGATATATCCCAACATTTTTTCCTGTAGATTTATTCAGGCCCTGAATGAATTCGATTTCCTCTTCGAAGGTGTGAATTCTAAATCTTGCTTTCCCAAGCGGAAATCGTTTGGGATGCATGGCGGTTTTTTTTCCGTCCTTCGACACTTTATACCGCTCCAAAACAAAGAGGCTCCGGATTTCTTCCAAGGTGAAATCTATTGCATGAAACCTTCCATCTTTGCGCTGCCGACCGGGAAATTGATCCTGAACATCGGTGACGCGATCCAGATGAGGATCATGAAGAACAATGATTTTATCATCCTTCGTCATGACAAGATCTTGTTCCAGATAGTCAGCCCCGTAGGCATGGGCCATTGCTTTGGCTTCGAGCGTATGTTCCGGCAGATACCCGCTCGCTCCGCGGTGTGCAATAACGATTTTTTTATTTGCCTGTGAAAAGGCGGAATGGGGTATAACAGGAGAAATCAGAAATACTGAAAACAGGATTGGAAGAAAAATTGGAGTTCTGTTCATAATTGAGATTTTTACCACAAAATACACTGGCCCCCATAGGGATACTTAAAAATGTTGGTTGGCAGTCGGCTCCCTCCAGGGTCGGCCAAATGAATACACTACCCGCCAAATCAAAAATGCCAGCAATAGCCCAGCTCTGCAAGCTCATTCCCCCGCAGCTTATTTCAAAACTTGCCCCTGCCTTTGGACCAACCTTTCGGGTCAATCAACAAATCGCATGACAATGCACTTAGCTCAACACATACAAGATGTTGTGTTGCTCTATGGCTGAGGATTATCCCCGCACGGTGGCCGAATTCGAAGATCGGTTCTACAACGAGGGCGCTTGCCGAGATTATCTAGTTTCCTTGCACTGGGCAGAGGGATTTCTTTGTTCGCGTTGTGGTGACAGCAAAGCCGGAAAAACTTCACGCGGGCTTTGGCTTTGCTTAGGTTGCAGAGCTCACATCTCTGTTCAAGTTGGAACAGTATTCCAAGTCACGCCTCTACCATTCAGGATGCAGTGCCCTCCGGGTCAGTCAACAAATCTTGTCTAACGATTATTTTCACTCTATAATCACCGAATGCCTCACGCCCCTAGAATCGATTTTAAAAATGCAGTTTATCATGTGATGGCGAGAAGCAACTGCCGGAAACCCCTCGTATTTGGCGATGTTGGCAGAGAGTTCTCTTGGCAAAAGATCACTGCGAACAGAAAGGGGTGATCATTCTGGAAGAGGCACAAATCCATTATCGCGGTGGAGGCGCCAGGAGAAAGGCACTCTGAAACGAGTGTCCGTAGCATGGGCTATCATGCGTAAACCAACGCGGGATAGCAGAAGCCTCGGGCATGAAGACGGCAGCAAATGTAAGCCAGCAGGCAAGAAGGTTTACAAACACACCATTAAAGGAGCTTGCTAAGCCTGTGAGGCAATGGCTAAAGTTAATACTTGCTGACTGACCCCACAGGTAATGCGCTTTCTTCCTCTTCGTCGTTTTCTATCTTCACCGCCACACCACTCTTAGGCTGCACTTTGGCAAACTTCGCCTGGTATTCATCCCACTCCGCCAGGATGTCACGTGCGCGTTCACTTTCAGTGTATTCGAGGTGTTGGTAAACGAGTTCCTTAACCGTGGTGATATCCGCTTCGTCAGTCAAGGGAACGATTTCCACCATTTCCCTATTAAGTCGTTTCGAAAAATTGTCTTCCACGTCCAGCACATAGGCGACACCTCCACTCATGCCCGCGCCAAAGTTTTTCCCGGTTGCTCCGAGAACCACCACCACTCCGTTGGTCATGTATTCGCAACCGTGATCTCCGCAACCTTCTACCACCGCACTCCCGCCGGAATTCCGCACGCAGAAGCGCTCACCTGCGCGCCCGTTGGCATAAAGATGGCCTCCGGTTGCACCATAAAGACAAGTATTGCCAATGATGGAGTTTTTCTCCGGTACAAAATCCGCGTGTGCATTCTCCGATGGGCGGACAATAATCTCACCGCCACACATGCCCTTACCGACATAGTCATTGGCCTCTCCAAAAAGCCTCATCCTCACCCCGCTCACCAGAAAGGTGCAAAAACTCTGACCGGCACTGCCGTTCAATGTGATATCCACCGTGCCCTTAGGCAGACCGTGATTACCTTGATGATAGGCGATATCACCAGAAAGTTTGGTGCCCACATTCCGATGAGTATTTCTAACTTTGTAGCTAAGTTCAATTTTTCCCTTGCCCCTCAAAGCCCCGTGGGCGTCCTGAATGATTTTGTCATCCAAGGGCCTTTCATGCAGTCCGTCGTTGCGTTCAAAACGACAAATCCGCGGTAACTCTTTTTCTGTATCAGCATTGACATCATGTAGCAGCTTTGAAAAGTCCAAGCTATTCGCCTTCGGGTGGCCGGACACTTCACGTTGTTCAAGAAACTCCGGACGTCCGATCACTTCATCCAGACTGCGCACTCCAATGGATGCCAGATGCTCTCTGACCTCTTGAGAAACTGCGTTGAAAAAGTTAATCACATTTTCAACAGTCCCCTTGAACTTCCCGCGCAACTTCGAGTCCTGAGTCGCAATGCCCACCGGACAGGTATTAAGATGGCAGCGTCTCACAAAGACACAGCCCATAGCCATCAGGGCAATCGTGCCAAAATTAAACTCTTCCGCTCCGAGAATCGCAGCGTGCATGATGTCCATCCCATTGCGAAGGCCGCCATCGGTCCGCAAGGTTACCCGATCACGTAGTCCGTTCAACATGAGAACCTGCTGGGTTTCAGCCAGGCCAATCTCCCAGGGCATACCTGCGTTTTTGATCGAACTGAGCGGCGAAGCCCCGGTGCCTCCGTCGTATCCGCTGATCAGAATGATATCCGCGTTCGCCTTGGCAACACCGGCGGCAATCGTGCCCACCCCGGTCACCGAGACCAATTTGACCGTCACCCGGGCACGGGGATTCACTTCTTTCAGATCGTGAATCAGCTGGGCTAGATCTTCGATGGAATAAATATCATGATGCGGTGGCGGACTGATCAGAGTCACTCCAGGCTGGGTGTGCCGCAGTCTGGCGATCAGACCATTCACTTTGAAACCGGGAAGTTGACCTCCCTCACCCGGCTTGGCTCCCTGAGCCATCTTGATTTCCAGTTCTTCCGCACTGGCCAGATACTCTGCCGACACGCCAAAACGTCCCGACGCAATCTGCTTGATCTTACTGTTTTTATTCGTGTCAAAACGTTCGAAGTCTTCACCTCCCTCACCGGAATCAGACTTCCCACCGATGGCATTCATCGCCATCGCCAGCACCTCATGGGCTTCCGGGCTGATCGCCCCAAGCGACATGGCGGCTGTCGTGAAACGGCGGCGAATGTCTTCGATCGGCTCCACTTCATCGATCGGAATCGGACCGGATTCTTTTGCCACCAGTCCAAACATATCATGCAGAGCCAGCGGTTTGTTATCCTTGAGATCCGCCAGATAAGTTTTGTAATCCTCCGCCTCACCCGATTTGACAAAATTATGGAAACTCTTGATCACCGGCCCGTTGACCGCATGAGCTTCCCCATTACGACGATAACGATAATTGCCTGGATCACCCAGTTTCAAGGGAGCATCACTCACTTCGCCTGGCACAGCGTGTTCGAACGCATCCTGATGACGCTGCAGACTTTCGGCTGCGATTTCTTCAAAACCGATTCCTGCTACCTGTGACGGCGTACCGGAAAAACAGCGGTCCATCACTTCGTCACCCAAGCCAATCGCTTCGAAAATTTGCGCTCCCTGGTAACTGTTGAGAACCGAAATTCCCATTTTCGACATGATCTTCAACACACCTTTTTCGAGGCCTGTCCGGTAATCCACCAGAGCATCGCTCAATGACTTCCCTTCAAAAACATTCTTACGATCATTTTCGATCAACTCCCTCACCGTTTCATGGGCAAGCCAGGGACATATGGCTGTGGCACCAAAACCAAGCAAACAAGCCATCTGGTGTGTATCGCGAGCCTCTCCTGTTTCGACCACCAGGCTGGCCAGCATGCGTTTGTGCTTGCGATTCAGGTAATGGTGAACCCCCCCGATCATCAGCAAGGAAGGCAGCGCCGCACGCTCGTAACTAATCGCACGGTCTGATAAAATTAGAATTTTTGCGCCGCCATCAATGGCCGCCTCGGCCTCCACACAGACACGCTCCAAGGCTTCTTCCATGCCCGCAGTTCCATCCGCAGCCGGCCAGGTCGTATCGATCGTACTCGCCGGAAAAACCGCGTTCAGCGTTTTCAGCTGCTCCACTTGTTCAGTGAAAAGAAAGGGCGTTTCCAGGTGAATGACCTGCGCATGTTCCGGAGTTTCAGTGAGCAAATTGTGTTCCGGACCCAAATCCATAGCTAGTGACATCACCAGTCGTTCACGAATGGGATCAATCGGCGGATTGGTTACCTGGGCAAAGAGCTGCTTGAAATAAGTGTACAACATCTTCGGACGTAGCGACAACACGGATAGGGACGCGTCGTCTCCCATGGAATAAGTCCCTTCCATTCCGGTCTTTGCCATCGGCGTAACGACCATGTCAAGCTCCTCTTTGTTGTAAGCAAAAGCCACTTGGTTCTGCGACACGACCAGCAAATCAAGATCAGCACTCGGGGCCTTTGGCTTGGTGTCTACCAGTTCCTCAAAATCAATGCGGTTGTCCTTAAGCCATTTTCCATAAGGCTGTTTTGCCGCAAGCTGTTCTTTCAATTCCTTGTCGTGAACCACCACGCCTTTTTCAAGATCAACGTAGATCATCTGGCCGGGTCCCAGTCGCCCTTTTTCGATCACTCGCTCATCCTTCAAACGTTCGGAACCCACTTCTGATCCCAGGCAGAAAATGCCATCTTCGGTGATTTTGTAACGCGCAGGACGCAGCCCGTTGCGATCCAGACTGGCGGCAATATTTTTACCATCAGTGTAAGCAAGTGCCGCAGGGCCGTCCCAGGGCTCGCAGAAACACCGGTGATATTTATAAAAACTGGAAACCTCTTCACTTGCTGTGTGATCAATCCTCCACGCTGCCGGAACCAGCATGGCCATGGCATGTGGGATTGACCGACCGGATAACACCAGCGCCTCAAAGGCGTTGTCGAGAGAGGACGAATCCGATCCATCGGGATCAATCAGGCCCTCGAGCAATTTGATATCATCTCCCCAGACCTCACTGTCGAAATCGGCTACGCGCGAACCAAACCAATTGCGATTGCCCTTAAGGGTATTGATTTCACCATTGTGAGCGAGCATCCGAAACGGCTGGGCCAAGGCCCAGGTCGGAAAAGTATTGGTGCTGAATCTCTGATGATACAAACAAATCGCGGTTTCGAATTCCGGATTTTGCAGATCCAGGAAAAAGGCGGGCAACGCATTAGCTGCCATGAACCCTTTGTAGGAAATCAGTCGGCAGGACAAAGACGCGATGTAAATATTGTCGATGGCCTCCTTGGCTGCCTTGATCTCAATCTCACGACGTGCCAGAAACAACGCCCTCTCGAAAGCATCTGCCTCCATGCCCTCCGGGCGTTTAAGCAATAAGTGGTGAATATCCGGCAAGGTGCTACGGGCCTTGTCTCCCAGTGCGCCTGGATTCAACGGGACTTCCCGCCAGCCAATAATGCCTATGCCCCTATTACGCAAAACTCCCTCGGCCAGAATTTTTCCTTTGAGGCGATCTCCGGTGTCACCGGCTGACAAAAAGATAACTCCCACTCCCATTTCGGAGATGTCATTTAGTTTGGTGCCCAGCTTTTCAGCTTCGGCCAGAAAAATAGTGGCGGGGATCTGGGTGGTCACTCCAGCGCCATCACCGGTCTTGTTGTCTGCATCGAGAGCCCCCCGATGGGTCACATTACTGACTGCCGTGACCCCTAGTTGAAGGATTTCATTGCTCTGATGGCCCTGAATTTGAGCTACGATTCCTACCCCACAGGCATCACGTTCCAATTCCGGGCGATGTAGGCTGCCCTCCGAGTTAATTGGGGTCTGGTAGTATTTGTTCATCATTTCTAAATATCGTCTCCGTCATTTCCGGGACAACGCTTTTAAATTAGGAACCCGCTGAAAATCAAACACTTAGCGAGTCAACCAGGCGGAAAGCCTCTTCCCTCATGGGAAACCCTTGATCTTTCCTAATTCTTGCCAAAATCGCGTCTCATTCTCTCGAAACCGGCTGGAATCCCGGTCGGGAAGGAGTGCACGTCTGTGGGCTGACTTTACCGAATTGCAGCTAAAGGTCAAGCCTTGCGGTCAGGCTAGCCCCTGCCAAAGCCCGTGTTATAAGGGAAGCAGCCCAATATTCTCTCCCGTGGTGAGCACGGATCTGCTGCAGAATGCAGGGCAAGTGTCAATTTCACCCTGGCAAATTCGTCGATCCCATCAGGAAAGTATCCAACTCACGGGCGCAGCCACGACCTTCATTGATCGCCCAGACAACCAGACTTTGGCCACGGCGCATGTCACCGGCGGCAAAAACGCCTTCCAAACTGGTTTCAAATTTACCGTACTCCGCTTTCACGTTGGAGCGGGCATCGGTTTCAAGCTCCAGCTTCTCAATGATCGTCTGTTCGGGTCCTAGGAATCCCATCGCCAGGAATGACAATTGACAGGGAATCGTACGCAAACTGCCTTCTACGTCCTTTGGAAACATGCGGCCCTGCTCGTCCTTCGCCCATTCAATATCGACGATTTCCAAGCCGGTCAGATTGCCCTGACCATCATCGATGAAACGCTTGGTCATCACCAGGTATTCGCGCGGGTCTTTCCCATTCAAGGCGATATTTTCTTCCTGCCCGTAATCGAGACGGTAAACTTTGGGCCACTCCGGCCATGGATTGTCCGGCTGCCGTTCATCCGCAGGACGCGGCATGATTTCGAGCTGGGTCAAGGACTTGCAGCCCTGGCGCAATGATGAACCCACGCAGTCCGTTCCGGTATCACCGCCACCGATCACAACCACATCCTTGCCTTCAGCATTAATTGGGAAATCCCCGGGCTTATCTGAAAGCAGGGTCTGGGTATTTTTCGCAAGGTAATCCATTGCAAAATGAACGCCTTCAAAATCACGTCCATCTATTGGCAGATCCCGTGGTTTGGTGGCGCCACAGCAAAGAGCAATGGCATCAAAATCTTCGCGCAGTTTTTCAACCGGCTGGTCCACCCCGATGTGCGCGTTGGTGATGAATTCCACCCCTTCGTCTCGCATCAACTGCACCCGGCGATTGACGGTCTCTTTTTCGAGTTTCATGTTGGGAATGCCATACATCAGCAAACCACCGATCCGATCCGCACGCTCAAAAACAGTCACGCTATGCCCCGCCTGATTCAGTTCATCAGCACAGGCGAGCCCGGCAGGGCCGGATCCGATAACCGCCACCTTTTTCCCTGTTTGCACTGCAGGAATTTGCGGCTCAAGCCATCCCTCTTGCCAGCCCTTGTCGATAATCGAACATTCAACATTCTTAATCGTGACCGGTGGATCAATGATGCCAAGCACACAGGCACCCTCACAGGGTGCGGGACAAACACGCCCGGTGAACTCGGGAAAATTATTGGTCTTTCTCAAGCGATCAAGAGCCTCATGCCAACGTCCGCGATAAACCAGATCATTGAATTCTGGAATCAAGTTATTAACCGGACAGCCACTGGCCATCCCACTCAACTCCATGCCCGTGTGACAATAAGGAATGCCACAATCCATGCAGCGTGCGCCTTGCTCGCGCAGGGCTTCTTCTTCGTGACCACAATGCACCTCCTTCCAATCCTTGACGCGTTCCTTCGGATCGCGGTAGGGAATGGTCTTACGTTCGTAGTCTAAAAATCCAGTTGGTTTACCCATGATATTTAAAAAGTAGTCGGAATTTAGAAATCAGTTTCCCGCTTTTACGTTTTCTTCAAAAGCCGCCTTAATGGCCTCGTCGCCCTCGAGGCCACTTTCCTCTGCACGCTTCACTGCATTGAGCACCCGCTCATAATCGCTCGGCAGGACCTTGATAAATTTCGGCAGAATGTCGTCCCAGTTGTCGAGAAGGTGTTGGCCACGAACGCTACCCGTCAGTTCCACATGTTTTTCCAGCCGTGCGCGAACCGCCGCTATTTCTGGATCGTCACATTCAATCAGCTCATACACCTTAACCATGGCGGCATTCAGTCGCTTGGAAACAAAGTCACCCTCTTCATCCAGAATATAGGCAATGCCTCCCGACATGCCGGCACCAAAGTTACGCCCGGTGCCGCCGATGCAAATGACTTCACCGCCGGTCATGTATTCACAACCGTGATCCCCCAGACCTTCGACCACTGTTTTAACTCCACTGTTGCGAACGCAGAAACGTTCTCCTGCAACACCGGCGATAAAAGCCTCACCACCGGTCGCCCCATAAAAGGCAACATTACCAGTGATAATATTCTCACAGGAAATGAAGGTCGAATCCTTGGGCGGATAGACAATGATGCGACCGCCGGACAGACCTTTGCCGCAGTAGTCATTGGTATCACCTTCAACGGTAAGCGTGATCCCTTTTGGAACATAGGCACCGAGACTTTGTCCGGCCGAACCGGTAAAGTTCAGTTTGATCGTATCCTCGGGAAGTGCTTCCGGGCCGTAGCGCCGGGACACCTCGGCACCAAGGATGGTGCCAACCACACGGTTGGTATTGATGATCGGCAAATCCAGCTCAACCGGTTTGGCCTCCTCCAGCGCATCCTTACACGCTTCCAGCAGATGCGTATTGTCCAGGGCGCGATCGAGCAAATGATCCTGCGTCATCTGGCGATAAGTGCCCACTTCAGGGCCCACCTTCGGACGATAAAGAATCTTGGAGTAATCGAGGCCGCGCGCTTTCCAATGCTCGATAGCGTGTTTCATCTCCAGACGATCCGAGTGCCCGACCATTTCATTGATTGTGCGGTAGCCGAGCTTGGCCATGAATTCACGCATTTCCTCGGCAATGAACATCATGAAGTTCACCACTGAGTCGGCTCCACCTCGGAATTTCTCCCGTAGCCGCGGGTCCTGAGTGGCAATGCCAACCGGGCAGGTGTTTTTGTGACACACACGCATCATCAGGCAACCCAGGGAAATCAGGGGAGCGCTGGCAAATCCAAATTCTTCTGCTCCCAACAAACAGGCGACCACCACATCGCGACCCGTTCGCAGGCCACCGTCACTCTCGACAATCACACGGCTACGTAAATCATTGAGCAACAAGGTCTGGTTGGTTTCTGCAAGACCCAGTTCCCAGGGCATGCCGGCATGTTGAATGCTCGAACGCGGAGAAGCTCCCGTGCCACCGTCATAACCGGATATAAGGATTTTGTCCGCCTTACCCTTGGCAACCCCTGAAGCAATGGTTCCCACACCAACTTCTGAAACCAGTTTCACATTAATGTCAGCATTAACGTTAGAGTTTTTCAGGTCGTGGATCAGCTCGGCGAGATCTTCGATTGAATAAATATCGTGATGGGGCGGTGGAGAAATCAAGCCCACGCCGGGCGTGGTTCCCCTGGTTTTTGCAATCTGCGGCAAAACTTTAAACCCTGGCAACTCACCGCCTTCACCGGGCTTGGCTCCCTGCACGATTTTAATCTGAATCTCATCCGCATTAACCAGGTAGTGGCTGGTCACCCCAAAACGACCGGAGGCAACTTGCTTGATCGCACTGCGACGCAAGTCCCCGTTCTCATCACGAGTAAAACGATCAACATCTTCACCCCCTTCTCCGGTATTGGATCGTCCCCCGAGGCGGTTCATCGCAATCGCAATTGCCTGATGGGCTTCCTTGCTGATCGAGCCATAGGACATCGCCCCGGTCTTGAACCGTTTCACGATTTCACTGGCCGGCTCCACTTCTTCAAGGGGAATCGCATTTGATTCATCAAATTTGAAATCCATCATGCCGCGCAAAGTGTCCGCGATACGTGTCTGCGCATTGACCGACTCAGAGTACTTCTGAAAAACTTCATAATCGCCCAGCCGCGTAGCCAGCTGCAACAGGTGAACCGTGGTCGGATTATAAATGTGCCTTTCACCGCCCTTACGCCATTGGTAAATCCCACCTGGATCAAGAGGGTCTTCCGGATCAGCTCGTTCGTCAAACCCGGCGCGATGACGCAGGCGGGCTTCTTCCGCGATGACATCCATATCAATGCCCTCAATGCGGGATGCGGTTTTGGTAAAATATTTTTCGATGACACTATGTTCAATACCCAGCGCCTCAAAAATTTGTGCCCCGCGGTAACTGGCAACCGTGGAAATACCCATCTTCGACATCGTCTTGACCACTCCTTTGATGTTCGCTTTAAGGAAATTTTTCTTCGCCTTATCAACATCCATATCAAGTTCGCCATCACGAACCATGTCTTCGGCGGTTTCCAGGGCAAGATAGGGATTGATAGCATCACAACCAAATCCCAGCAGAAGGGCATAATGATGCACTTCCCGTGGCTCACCCGATTCCAGGATAATCGATACCTTGGTGCGCGTACCCTGGCGGATCAGGTGATGGTGCAGACCGGACACTGCCAGCAGAGCAGGGATCGGGACATACTTTTCATCGATTGACCGGTCGGACAGGATAATGAGGTTCACACCATCATTGATCGCCACATCGGCACTTTCAAAAAAGTGTTCCAGTGCCGCTTCAAGTCCACGGCCCGTAGTGCCGGGTTCGGCAATACCGCCGTGACCGGGGTCGAGGTATTCAGCGGCACGCTTGAATACGATCGGCAGGGTCGCCGCTTTAAAGCCCTTCTGCTTGATCTCACTCAACTGCAGCAAACGGTAATTGTCGATCAGCGGGCTATCCAGCTTGATCATCCTGCAACTATTCGGTCCGGGATTAATAATATCGCCTTCCGAGCCGAGAAAGGTGGTCGTCGCGGTTACCAATTCCTCGCGGATCGGGTCGATCGGCGGGTTGGTGACCTGGGCAAAGAGTTGCTTGAAATAATTGTAGAGCAACTGCGGTTTGTCAGACAGCACCGCAAGCGGCGCATCATTACCCATCGAACCAATCGGCTGCACTCCGGTCTGACAACTCGGCCCGATCACAAAACGTTTGTCTTCAAAAGTGTAAGCAAAGGCCTGTTGCCGTTTGAGCAAGGTGTCGACATCCAAACCCGGAACCTCCTTTTCAGGAGCTTGCAAATCGTCTTCGGAAATAAGTTTGCTGCCCAACCATTCACCGTAGGGCTGCTTGGACATTATTTTTTCCTTCAGCTCGGCGTCGTCAATGATCCGGCCTTCATCCGTATCCACCAAAAACATGCGGCCTGGTTCGAGACGTCCTTTTTTGACAACATCACCAGACTTCAGCCAGGGCAACACGCCCACTTCCGATGCCATGATGACCAGATCATCTTTTGTCACATAATAGCGCGATGGACGCAGACCATTGCGGTCGAGCACCGCACCAATCACCTTGCCGTCAGAAAACGCAATCGATGCCGGACCGTCCCACGGCTCCATCAGGCAGGCGTGGTATTCGTAAAAATTCCGGCGCAATTTGGACATGCTTTCATGTTTTTCCCACGGCTCGGGAATCATCATCATGATGGCGTGCGGCAGGGAACGCCCGGACAAGGTCAGGAACTCCAAACAGTTGTCGAAGTTCTGCGAGTCACTGCCATCCTCACGAATGATGGGCAGCAGTTTTTTCAGATCATCTCCAAATATTTCGCTGGCGATCACCATCTGGCGGGCATGCATCCAATTCTCATTGCCACGCATGGTATTGATCTCACCATTGTGGCTCATATAACGGAAAGGCTGCGCCCGCGGCCAGCTGGGAAAGGTATTGGTGCTGAAACGGGAATGCACCAATGCCATGGACGTTTCCATGTCCGGGTCGATAAAATCTTTGAAATAATGGCCGAGCTGCCCGGTAGTGAGCATGCCCTTGTAGACGATCGTCCGGGCTGACAGACTGCTGAAATAATAGTCGGATCCCTTCTGAACGCCCTGGTAGCTGGTTCTGTGGGCAGCCACTCGACGGATCAAATAGAGTTTGCGCTCAAATTCGAGCACCGTCGCACAATCCGAATTGCGTTTGACAAACACTTGGCGGATCACCGGTTCACAAGCGGCCGAGGCTTTACCCAAACTGGAATTATCTACCGGAACATCGCGCCAGCCAAGCAGCTCCTGACCTTCTTCCTCGATGACTTCGTTTACAATAGCGACCTCGTTGGCACGCTCCTTTTCATTCTGTGACAGATAGACCAGGCCCACCGCATAGTGCTCCTGTTCAGGCAAGGTGAACCCCAGTGATTGTGCTTCTTTCCTGAAAAATTTATCGGGAATCTGCAGAAACATGCCCGCTCCGTCCCCGGTATTGGCATCACAGCCACAGCCACCGCGGTGATCCAGATTCACACAAATCTCCAAAGCCATTTCAATCAGCTTGTGTGAAGGTCGATTTTTCATGTCCACTACAAAACCGACGCCGCAGGCATCGTGTTCCTGGGCGGGATCGTATAGACCCTGGGCCTCGGGATTAGGACTGGTGGATGTTTTTTGTGGATTTGTAGACATTGAATATTTCAAAAGCCGAATCGCTCACCGATTCGAAGCTGGTAAGTGGGGTCAATTTGGCAGCTACACTCTTGTTTTGTTTCGATTTTTACCAGATACGAGCCTGGTTCTCTCGCAAGCGGCTGGAATTCCGGGCGGGAGGAGTGCACATCTGGGCCAGACTTTAACGAATCGCGACTAAAGGTCAAGCCTGCCGGGCAGGCAAGCTGGTGCCAAGCCCACTAGATCAAGGTAAAAACCCCCGAAAAAGGGCTCAGGACTGGTAACGACTGACCGCAGGGTAGGATCCCACGCTGCGAAGACTGATCGAACAGTCCTGCGCAGCCTGCAGGGCTGCCACCACGCTGCTATCGTCTTCAGGGCCATCGATTTCGATGAAAAACCGATACGTATTGGGCTCCCCCGCCACTGGACTGGACTCTATCCGTGTCAGATTCACACCCTGAGTATCAAAAACGGATAAAAACCGACACAAAGTCCCCGCTTTATTGGCCAGTTTCACCACCAGGCTGGTTTTAAAACCCTTTGTTACATCCTCACCAGGGAAAGACTGCCCCGCATACCCGATAACCAAAAACTGGGTCACATTTGGCACTTTGATTGCAATCGGATACTGAAGAATATCCAGCCCGTGCAGCTCAGCACTTTTTTTAGTCCCGATCGCAGCGGCTCCGGATTCCTCTGCAGCGAGCGCTGCTGCCTTGGGAGTGCTACCCACGCTGACCAGTTGTGCCTCGGGATAGTGTTCCCGAAGCCATGAACGACAATGATCCAGCGGAGCAAAGTAGGAATAGACCTTGGTGATCTCGACGCCCTCACGCCCCAACAGCGCCAATTTCACATCAAGCGTGATTTCTTCCAGAATCTGTACGTTGCCCGTGGCTTCCCTGGCGATCTCCCGAATGGTTTCCTGAATGATACCACCGGTCGAATTTTCCACCGGTACGATGCCGCAATGATCCGGACTGCTGACAACAAAATCAAAGACCTCTCCCACCGTCTGACAGGGAACAAAGTCCCGCTCTCCAAAATGCTCATGCGCCACCATGTTGGCAAAGCTGCCTTCAGGGCCAAAATGAGCAATGGATTTCGGAAAGGTAGTCATCGATTGTGAGCAGAATAATACCCTTATCGATTGCTAAATCCACTCAATATATACCGGTCATCTATTCAGCCAAGGCTTAATGACGAGGTTAAAAACGTTAGATTGCATTTGTGAACGAATTTTTTTCCACTCCCACGGATAAAGATCTCACGCCTGAACAAAAATTCATGGCGATGAAAAAGTTGTAATGGGAAGCTCATTCCTTCAAAGAAGCTGGCGTGCGCATGCTTCATCCCGATTGGAATGATGAACGTGTAAAAAAAGAAGCCCGCGATATTTTTCTTTATGCAGGCGGTTAGTCAGATTCTTAGTTTTACGTCCAAGTTTGAGACCTGTGAGATTCCCTACATGGTAACAGGTTCTATTGCAGGAATTGTGTATGACGAACCACAAATGACCAATGACGTGGACGTAATTCTGGCAAACATGGGTGAGGAAATTAATCGAGCAGAAATAACTTTTCTAGCAGAGCAAAGAGACTTGTCGGAAATTTGGAGCGAATGTAATTAGCCCCTCACCACCGGATAACTGCCGAGAACCCGAACCATTTTTCCAGACTCGGTCAAGCGCGCAACGGCTGTTTCAATCGCTACTTCGGTTTGGTGCCCCTGCAACTCAACAAACACACAGGAAGGTTTGCCGGAGTCCCTTTCCTGACGCCCGTCAATCTGGGTCACTGAAAGATCGAGCTCTGCAAGTATCTTCATCGAGTCCGATAAAATTTCTCCCGTCTCGCCGTGAATCAGCAAAGCGGTGATATCCTTTCCAGTCGGCGGACAGGTGTTGTGACACAACACCAGAAAACGCGTCGCACCCGTCGAGTCCTCATGATCGCCGAACAAGGTGATCTGGGCACAAATCTGCAGCGGGGAATCGACAAAAAAATCCAGCGTCCGGTTGACTTCGCCCGCGGTCGAATTGCCAATCGGCACCACCCCGTAATCCGCATGACGTTTGCTAACCTGGTCAAACACATCCGCCAAAGACGCCTGGGCCACATAGGCCACACTGGCACCAAATTTATTCCTTGCCGCTTGATGGGTCCAAGTGCCTTCAGGCCCAAGATAGGCAATTTTAAGATTTTCTTCCAGGGCCAGAGCCGCCGACATGATTTCACGATAAATCGCTCGAATCGACTTCTCCGGCAAACGGCCCTGACTTCGTTTCACCAGTGACTGCAAAAGCTTTTCCTCTCGCTCGGGCGCATAGATTTCCAGGCCGTTTTCTTTTTTGATCTCTCCCACTCCATGCACAAGATCTGCACGGGCATTCAACAACTCCAACAAACGAGCGTCCACCGCATCAATTTCCACACGCAACTGCTCGAGTGTCTTTTCTGTCCCTCCTCCTTGTTTCATCTTTTTTTAGAAAACCTGCCGCCGCTCACTCCTCTTCTTCTCCCTGTTTTACCAAATCCTCTTCAGCTTCCACGGTTTCCACATCACTCGATTCGGAAATTTCCTCTTGATCACCTATCGCGTCTCCATCTTCTGCTCCAGCATCAGTTTCCGGCTTATCTTCCTCGTCAGCTTCGAGTTTTCCAGCGAGGTCTTCACCTGTATTTTTTTCATTGTCTCCCGCATGGGCCCCCAGTGATAATTGCTCATCCGCCTCACCCTCCCCTTCAAGTTTTAACTCCGCACTTGGCAGTTCAACCCGGCGCAATTCTCCTGAATTCGGTAAGTCATCGATGTTTTTGATGCCAAAATGTTCAAGGAAGGTCTCCGAAGTTTCGTAGAGTAACGGTTTACCAGGCAGCTCTGCCCGTCCTCCAATTTTGACCAACCCCTTGTCGATGATTTTATTCAACACTCCGTCTACGCTCACTCCGCGCACGGCTTCGATATCCGCTTTGGTGATTGGTTGGCGATAGGCGATGATCGCCAAAGTCTCCATCGCCGGGCCACTGAAGCGCTCCGGTTTCACCTCCGGCATCAAACTGCGGATGTAAGGTGCGTAGTTCGTTCGAGTATAAAAACGCCATCCGCTCGGCCCTTCCAGTAAATGCATCGGACGGCCGGTTGCATTATACGTCTCGTTGATCTCGTCGATGATCTCGTAGATTTGCTTGGCCGTGATCTTCTGCAAGACCTGGGGATCTGTTTCCGCAGGCTCCTGGACCTTCTTTTTTTTTGCCCGGGATTTCTTTTTCGGCGGCAGTGTTTCCTCGGTGTCCTCCCCGGCCTCTGCCGCTAGGGCCGCAGCTTCGACTTCGGCTGCGAGAGCCGCCTTGGCCGTTCGCCGCAAGGCACGGGCGACATCCTGAGCAGTCACCGGATCCGGTGATGCGAAAATGATTGCTTCAACTATCTGAACTAGATCCATATACAAAAACTAGTGTGTGTTCAATAACCAGGATTCTGCATGCTTACAGATTCTCATTGCGTTGCAACTCGATATCACCAAGACGCCCATCTTGACTAACTTTAAAATGGTTGAGTTTCATCAGCTCCAACATCGCTAAAAAGGTGACAATCACCTCTGCTTTGGTGGTTGCATCCTCGAACATGGCTGAAAACTTGATCCGCCCCCCCGGCGGCACCGTTTTCAACAAATAGTCAATTTTATCACCGACGCTAAAACGATCGTCGATGATCTCACCCAGTTTACTTTCATCCTGAAACCGATCCAGAACATTCTGGAAAGCGCGAATCAGGTCAAATATTCCCACCTCCGCCATCGGTCGCTCACCTTCCAGCTCTTCTGATTCGATATCCTCCGGGTGGTGGGGGAAAAAATCCTGCATCTCCTGCTCGCGATGGGACAGAAAGCCAGCGGCATCCTTGAATTTTTTATACTCGATCAACTGACGGATGAGATCCCAGCGAGGATCGTCATCGTCCGTCTCTTCTTCCGGGGCCTGGTGGTGTTTAGGCAGCAGCATCCGACTTTTGATATAGATCAAATTTGCCGCCATCACTATAAACTCGCTGGCCAGGGTGATGTTCAACACCTTGAAGGTATCCACATAGGACAGATACTGCTTGGTAACCCGCTCGATGGAAACATCATAGATATCCACCTCCTCTTTCTTGATGAGATAAAGCAACAAGTCGAGTGGCCCCTCGAATATTTCGAGTTGAACTTTGTAATCTGTTTCCAAAAGTCGATATCGTGTTGCTCTGTTCCGAACACCGCAACAGGACGCGCAGTTTAACCACGGGCAGGCCAGGGGTGCAAGTCATCCTATGAGGAATCGACAGATTGCAGCCCTTAATATCTGGGCAAAACAGGTCATTCCCTCTGTAGAACGGATTGCCTGGCCGTTTGTCCAGGCTCCAGAGAACTGACGGAAGGGCATTAACTCCGTCTGTCCGCTATGCTTTGGCTCCGTCCTACTATTAGCTGCCACCGCTTCACCAACATCGAAGCACTAACCCTGCCCGCTTACCGCCAGTCGCCGTCTGGCCCGCACAAGTCCGACAATCGTTATTATCAGAGGGATCACTGCGGTCAAAGCGACCATCAAGCCCGTTGCGGTGGTCATCAGGGCAAAACCTATGCTTTCCGCCATGGCATCCGGATCCGCCCCCCCTGATTTACCTAAAGTTCTAAATGCCCGGATCATGCCGATTATTGTGCCGCCAAACCCAAGCAAAGGTGGCACGACAACAAACAACAAGGCAACTATCACTGCTATCGACCATCTTTTGACGGAACGCTGCGCAAGCAAATATATCGATTTGTCGCCGGACATGGTTTTACGAAAAACTATTCTGATTTCAAGCCAAGCGTATTCACCGCAATCACACGGTATTGGTGGTCTGCTCCTTTCTGGGCCTCCTCATCAACGAACTCAAATTTCTTCAGTGGCAATACCGGGGTATCGCCGTAACTCATTCCCTGATACAATGGACGCCCAAAACGGTTGTTTGCTTTTTCCGGCAACTGGCCAATTTTTTTGCCGTCACGCTCGATAATGAAAGCCTGCAGTCCACTTTCAAAATCTATCTCCGCTTTCCAGCTGATTGTGCCGCTCGATTTATCGACTTTAATACCCGTCGGAGCCGGCGGTGGAGTCGCATCATCCACCGCACCGGTTTTTACAAAATCCAACCACACCCGCGCTACTCTTTCACTTGGCAGCCACACCGCTGTTGCCATTTCGCCTTTGTAATCCGCTACCGGTAAGGGAGCTTCTTCACTCTGCAAGGGCGCCTGCCAGCCTTTTGACATGTCGAGATCTTTCAGCGGATTGCCCACTTCATCCGGCAATCTCAATTTGAGACAAGCATCAAAAAAAGGAATCGCCAGATAACGCGAATCCCTGGTCTCATGGCCCGAAGCCGGATCCGGTGCAAAAGCAATCGGAGCCCCTTTGGCACGATAGGCCTTGAACATGGCCAGACTCCCGCCCCAGGCGCCGGTAGGCGGCTTGCCCTCTCTTTCCTTCTCACCGGGATTGGCCATCATTGGAATTTTCATCGCCGCTGCAGGAATTTCCGGCACATCAGTCTGACCTGCTTCCCAATACCCAAAAGCCGTGCCTGACTGAAACCAGATCGCCGCGATGCGCTCCGGATAGGCCATCTGCATCAAACTCGACCAAAATCCGCCGCCCGAATGCCCCCACAGACACCAGGGAGCCGTGGCGACTTCGGGATGCCCTGATTTTTTTGCCAGTTTTTCCAGTGAATCGACAAACACCTCAGCCGAGCCATTGCGCGGATCACACCACAATCGGCAGTTCTGTTTTTTCAATTGATGAAAACTCGGCCCCAGGAGAGCACAATCGTTTTTTCTCGCCAGCTCCTGCCAATGCAGATCATGCGCAGCCGTCACACTGCCCTTGCAAGACCCATCGCCACAGCCATGCTGATGGACAATGATACCGCGCACTTTTTTCAAACCCCCGGGTATCCACAAGGTATAAGTCACTCCGATTTCCAACTGACCTTCTTTTGCTTTGACCGGCGCAGGGTATTCCACCGCATAATATGGAGGTGCTACAGGAAAACCCACACTCGGAAGCTCCAGGCCCGGTCCTCGTTCCTGGGCATTGACAGATGGAACAAGAGGGAAAATAATTACAACTATAGATGTTAGTATGGTAATGGATTTCATAACGAAGGGGTGAAAATTTAGTTTGTTTTAAAACAGGGTCACTGTCCGATTAAGGAAACATTGAATCGTGATTCTATCAAAGGCAAGCCTTCTGCTTCAAGTTCAACGGTGTACCTGCCGTCATGCGGAAAGGTCAAATTCATCAACTCAAACTGAATCTCGATAACCTGGTTCGGGTTTTGAAACTCCACTTCACCACCTGTCTGAAAAATGATCTCATCATCTTGCAGTGACTGGCAACGCACATCGATACTTTGTTTTCCTTGCCCGTTGGTCAGTTGGGCAAATACACAAAACCGGGCATGCACCGATGGCAGTGTGGTGCAGTTGATGTTGTTGAACAAGCCGATCAAAGAATTTTTCCCCGTCTTAGCATCAGTGATAATCGAATCACAAAGGATCAGGGCAATTCCCAGCGGCGGTTCAGTCATAACGTAAACTTATCAGCAGGTGACTAAAAATCTATTCCCAATCAAGCATCGCTCAGTGACCTTCCGACAGCGCCTCCTCATCGCTGACTTCGGAATCGTCACCTTCATCATGATAATATTCGCGTGGCCTGTATAGCTTCGCCACAACAACAAAAAAAACTGCCGATGTCAGCATCAGTCCGGTGAAAAACCAGAAGTAGTTTGCCCCCTCCAATTTGACCTGACCCCCAACAAAATAATCCCGTGAGATCAGCGCTTCGCCACCACTCTTTTCCTTTGTGGCTATTCCCAGTTCCTGCTTACGGATTTCAAGCCAGGAACGCTCCGGGCGAAATTTTTCCATCATCTTGGATAAGCCGGATGGCTTGGTTTTTTCCGGGCGCTCCACTGTCAGTTTAACCCCTTGATCCCATTTTGTTTTGGCCTGGCCATCAGCTCCGAAACTCCAGATCCGGGCCGTATTGCGATTGACCAGACTGTACTGATAGGGATTGCCCCAGGGATCTTCACTGGCCGAGCTTAATTTTTTGCCCTCTTTTTTCGAAAGAAGCTGAAAGTCGTCTGCTTTCACAGCCTGCTCGAATTGATCAAGCAAAACATCCAGGGACGCCCGACCGGCAAAGTTGATTTGGCTTAACTTGGCTTCCTTGTTAAAAACAAGTTGGATGTCATCTTGAGTGCCCGGGGTTTCATCCAAACCATTAAGCAGCACTTCCCCTGCTTTCACTTTTATGCCGACTATTGGACTTGGAACCTGGATAAAATGATTAATCTGTGCCGTCACAAAATTGCCCAGTGAAACGGCAAAAAGAAAGAGTGCCATGATAAGCGACTTCATGGATTTTGGTGCCTGTGTGTAACTGAACTCCAGACAAACGATTGAAACCATGATTTCTGAAGCAGTCAGGGCAATATAAGCAATCAACTGCCACGAAATCGAGGGAGTCCCGCCCGCATCAATTTTTTCCTGGGCAATCGAAACCAGGGTGAATGAAACAACCATCAAAAACAGGCCGATGCTGATTTTTCGAAGAGCCGTCAGGGGGAAAACTTTGTTTATCAGGGGATAGACCACATACGAAAAAAGCGGAATAAAAGTCAGGATCAGGATCGGGTTGAACGCCTGGATTTGACTCGGCAGCCATTCGATTCCAAAAAACATGCGGTCCATATTTTCCGCCTGCAGCACCCAGGATGATCCGCTCTGATCGAAGAGAGCCCAGAAAACGGCTACAAAAAGGTAGATGGTGCAAAGCTTCAGTATCGCCTTGAAACTATCCCAGCTGAATAACTCCCGCAGAAAGTGAATCCCCTTGGCAGGAATGTGAACAAATTTCCACCGCCCGATCCAGAACACCATCGTAGCCAGTGCCATCAGTATGCCGGGAACCCCGAATGCCCAATGAGGCCCATACCACTCGAGCAGCCAGGGTGTGAGTAAAGTAGAGAGAAAAGCACCCAGATTGATCGCCCAGTAAAACCAATTGAAAATCTGTGGGATGAGGTGCCTGTTCTGGTTGCCAAATTGATCCCCCACATGAGCGGACACACAGGGCTTGATCCCACCTGAACCCAGCGCGATCAACCACAATCCCATTCCCAGCCACATCGTTGCCTCGCCTGCCATACCCATCAGAGCAAGAATCGCATGGCCCAGACAATAGACGATGGAAAGTACAACTATTATCCTGTACTTGCCAAAAAATATGTCTGCCAGCAGAGCCCCGAATAAAGGAGTCAAGTACACCAGTGAAACAAAATGATGAAACTTTTCCGTTGCTTGCACATCACTCATTCGACTGCCGGGGGTGTCCCCCATCAACCAAAGATAGTTGACCATGAAAATGGTCAGGATGGTCCGCATCCCATAAAAGCTGAACCGTTCTGCCGCCTCGTTGCCGATGATATGAGGTATGCCCGTAGGCATTCCTGTTGTGGCTTTAGGGGCTGTACGGTAGGAAATGCTCATAGGTGAATCTATTCAGACGTCTATCAAATATACGAAACAGAACTGTAGGACAGATTTCCATATCTGTCTCCCGAAGTCCACGCATTCCCCGCATCAAAAAAGTGAAGTAAGACAGATTTGACTTCGTCTATCTCCACGGTGCTCCGGTTCCATATCTGTTGCCCTAAGCCCACGCCTTCTCCAAAACCCGGGCCTAACGAAACAGCCAGAGACAATTTCCCTTCTACTTCGGAATAAACCACCTACGCCCATCTCAATTCGCCCCACCTGTAAACAGGCATAAAAAGAGGTGGCCCGACTGATTGTTTTCGCGAGAAACCCCCATAACTCGCAAAAAAGAAAATATCAGTCGGACCACCTTGTGTTGTTCACATTGCGTGAACGGCGCCATTTAAACACATGCTCGATTATATGCAAGGCAAAAAGGGTGTTTTTTCAAAAAAATTTGCTCATTGGCATTTTCCCCTTAAAGAAAGAGAGCTGCAAACCTTATACCACAACGTTTACCTGCGATAAAATTTTATGAAAACCAAAGCTTTTCCTGCTCTTGTTCCCGCCCAGGGCTATATCGACGAAGTGCCCGCCGTACCCTATGACGTGGTGAACTCCAAGGAAGCAGCCGCACTGGCCGCCGATAAACCCCACAGCTTACTTCATGTCAGCAAAGCCGAAATCAGTTTTCCCGATGGCTGCCAGCCCAGCCCGGATGAACTTTATCAACGTGCTGCAGACAATTTGCAGAAGCTCCAGGATGACGGTGCGCTCGTTCGAGAGCCCACTCCCTGCGTTTACATTTACCGCCAGCAAATGGGCGATCACATCCAAACCGGCATCACCCTGGCCTGCCATATCGATGACTACGCCAACAACGTCATTCGCAAACACGAAAAAACCCGACCGGATAAGGAAAACGATCGCACCCGTTTGGCCAGCACTTTGAACGCCCATATCGGGCCGGTATTTCTTACTTACAAAGACGACGACGTCATCGATGCCCTGGTGGAAAAAATCACCACGTCAGAATCCCCCACTATGGAAACAACCGACGAAGCCGGTGTGATCCACACCGCATGGAGGATAGAAGGAGGCGAGGAAATCACCGCCGCTTTTAAAAATGTCCCTCTCTCCTATGTCGCTGACGGGCATCACCGCACGGCCAGCGCAGCACGGGTAGGACGCGAGCGGGCTGCCGCCAATCCGAAACATGATGGCAGCGAAAATTACAACTGGTTTCTCACTGTTCTGTTTCCCTCCAGTCAGCTGAAAATTCTCGCTTACAACCGTTACGTACATGATCTGAATGGTCTGAATCCCCAAGAACTGTTGCAGAAGGTGGGCGAGATTTGTGAAATCACAGCCAGCGGGGATCAAAGTGTGCCAAACTCACCTGGTGAGGTCTGCATGTTTCTCGACGGCCAGTGGCACACCCTGCGTTTACCGGCAGCCAAAGATGACGGCCCTGTCGCGCGGCTCGACGTTTCCATCCTGCAGGATCAGCTACTGACACCTGTACTTGGCATCGACGATCCCCGCACCAGCACCCGTATTGATTTTGTCGGCGGCATCCGCGGAAGCGATGAGTTGGAAAAACTGGTCAATACCCGGGACGGAGGTGTTGCCTTTTCACTGTATCCTGTCAGTGTCGATCAACTGATCGCTATCTCTGATGCTGATGAAATCATGGCCCCCAAATCCACCTGGTTTGAACCCAAGCTGCGTTCCGGATTGTTCATCTACACCATCAATTAATTCTTCACACCTCTGTAAGTGATCGTTATCTTCTGCTTATTCGCTACAGCCTAAACCCCTACAGCCTTCTTTGAAATACCCCCCTATCGATCCAAATTTTTTTGTCGAAAACCGGGCCCGCCTGGCTGCGATGCTCGAGGCAAATTCGATTGCCATTTTCAACTCGGCAGACATCCCGCCACTCTCTGCAGACGGCACCAGTCAGTTCACCCAGAACAGCGATCTGTTTTATCTGACCGGAGCCGATCAGGAGGACAGCGTGCTCGTGCTTTGTCCGGATGCCAGGGATGCCAATAACCGGGAAATCCTCTTCGTCCGGGAAACCTCGGACTTGATCGCCGTATGGGAGGGACAAAAACTTAGCAAAATACAGGCGACTGAAGTGACCGGCATCGCTCACGTCGAATGGATCGACCAGCTCGATCCTTTTCTCCGCCGCCTGATGAGGGAGACAAAAAACGTTTACCTCAACTACAACGAACACGGGCGCGCTGCTTCGCCGGTGCAAACTGCCGACGACCGCTTCCGTATACGCTGTCAGTCTCTCTATCCGAAGCACCATTACAAGCGCCCGGCTCCGCTGCTCCACCAATTGCGGGCAGTTAAATCGAAAGTCGAAATCGAACTGACACAAAAAGCCTGCGATATCACCGATGCAGGTTTCAGGCGGGTGCTTTCCTGGCTCAAACCAGGGGTGATGGAATACCAGATCGAAGCCGAATACGCCCACGAATTCCTGCGTTCGGCTTCAAACGGTTTTGCCTATCAACCCATCATCGCCTCGGGAGCCAACGCTTGTGTCCTGCATTACCTGAGCAATGACCACCGCTGTGAAGCAGGTGATATGTTACTGATGGATGTCGGTGCAGAATTTGCCAACTACAACGCCGATATGACGCGAACGATTCCGGTCAACGGACGCTTCACGGAACGCCAGCGAGCAGTTTACGGCGCTGTTCACCGTACCCTGAACACTTGCATTGATGAACTCATCCAACCCGGAGTGAAGATCAAGGATTACCAGTTGCAAGTTGCCCGTATCATCGAACAGGAACTACTGGAACTGGGCTTATTGGATGGCAAAAAAATTGCCCAGGAAAATAAACAATCCGACTTGAAAGAAGAGCAAAAATCCTACCGCCAGTATTTCATGCATGGCGTGTCGCATTCGCTCGGGCTCGATGTGCACGACGTCACTCCGATGGATCCTGTGTTTGAGGAGAACATGATCGTGACCGTGGAACCGGGTATTTATATCCGCGAAGAAAACCTCGGCTTGCGCCTGGAAAACAACATCGTGGTAAAAAAATCAGCCAACATTGACCTGATGGGCCACATCCCCATTGAGCCGGATGAGATCGAAGAATTGATGAACGCCTGAACAAGAAAAATCACTTCTTGAACCAAAACAAGGGCTGGTTCATATCAACGTCTTAATCTAGTCGATCCACACTAGGGAACGCCAGATATAAACTGGTTTGAGTTTCAATTTTCCGTAAAGCTTTCGATTCATTGCAGGTGTGGATTGGTTACGATGGCTCGTTCTGCCCATGTTAGTATTGATGATCAAATGAATTAAGAGTCCTAGAATCGCATTTTGGGTTTTGAGCCCGAATAAGGGTTGGTCAAGTCAGCGCTCACCGTCATTCTCAGACCAAAGTAAATCATGAATAGCCCAAGAAGCACACAGATCAACGAACCTCCTCCAAACTGCAGCATTCCCGAAAACCACTTCTCGGACCTTTCTTCGGACGGAAGCTGATAGCCTTTCCATAGCCCCCATCCAAGAAGCAATCCGACAACGATAGGAAAAAATCCAAGAAACGTGATCACACAACCTCCGGGAACTGCTTTGTTCGGGTGTGAATAAGACATCGGATCGTTTCTATCACGTGCAGCCTTTACAAAACAATCATTGCCGTTATCACGGCTGCCTTCACCTTCTGCTGCTGGATAGTATTTATTCCCGCTTAGATTTTAGATATGCCAGGTTTTCCTCAGTGAGCCCTGGAACATCGGTAATGGGATACTCGGCTAACGCTTTAAGCATGGAATTTACAAATTTATCATCTAGATGAGGATTCTCTCCAAGAGTCCCGAGAGAGAAGGCATGCAGCCAATAAGAATATGAAGGGGCCCCACTTTCTATTTCTCGTAGAGACTGAACCGCCATATTAATACACATCTCGGAAGTCCTCTTTACCTTTTCATATTCACCATGACTAGCCTGCATGTGAAACGCAATATACCAATTAAGATCGGCCACATTTCTTTCTTTTACGAATCTATGTGCCTCTCGGTAGTCACCAAAAGCGAGCCCTGTTAAAAAAAGCAAAATAGCGCACACAATCTGAGCAAATATTCTTTTCTTCATTTGATTCCCCCTACTTGATCCGGTTAATACTCAAGTATTTTACAGGAAAACCATCAACGACCTATTATAATCTGCTCAGCATTTTGTAAAGCAACGTGCAAGCTCAACCATCACTGGGCTGGCGGCGAGCATTGACGAAGATGTTGAAGGCTAGAGTCATTTGGGTTTTTAACAACAGAGTGGCTCAGTGCTTGGTGTGGAGCGTCTTCGCTGTTTCATTGTATCTCGACGAAATCTTCACCCGATGCGGTGAAGTTAAGAGCCTCGTCCAAGTGGTCGGTAAGAATCTGCTTCAACCTACCCTCTGATGTATTCCCGCATCACAGCCAAATCACAGTAGGCGGCGAACCAAGACGACTGACGAGATTCACAAAATCCTTGTTCTTCGTGAGAATGGTTACCTTGTCCTGTCGGGCATGATCAAATATTTCCTCATCTTCGGCATCACGAAGACCGATGTCTCTAAGTGCTTGTGCGTCGTGCCCAAGGTTGTCTTGAATCCAATGTGCCACACCCATGGAAAGGTGTGCATCTAACCAGATCATGCCGCACTCACCGGGTGATCAATGCTCTGCTTGGCATAAGTGATCGCCGCAGTAATATCCTCACGCACCAAGTCGGGCATCTCATCAAGAATCTGCTCGTAACTGAGTCCAGCCGCAAGGAGATCGAGAACGTCCGTCACTCGAATCCTCATTCCACGAATGCATGGTCGTCCCCCGCACTACCTAGGATTGGCCGTAACTCTCTCTTGATCGGGTTTCATATTTGAAATACAACCTCAAATTTATGAAGGTCGATTTCTTTATAGAGCGAACGACAACGGCAGACTCACCGCCCGGGTGAAGATTTTGATCAAATCAAGTGTTTGTAATTCATTCTGCTTTTGATTCTGGTGAACTTAGAAATCAGCCATGATTTCATATCGATTTAGATGAGCAAAAAACTACCTGGACTCAAGCCCGTCGAAAACCTGCTTTCAACTCAGCCAGGCTTGTCACTTTCAACAACAACACTAATAACCCGTACATCAGCATACCCGCTGTGACAATGCTTGCCAGAACACTCAGACGGATGATCAGACCGTAGTCCCCTTTCAACCAACCGGATCCCCACCGGGCTAAAAACCACACGCCTAATCCCATGATGACACTTGCGATTAACATGCCAACCAGTCGTTTGCTGAAACCTGTTTCCATTTTCAAAAAACGGGATCTTTTCAAGGTGATCGCCAATAGAATCACATTGACCCAACCAGCAATCGAGGTCGCCAAAGCACACCCCACGTGTTTCAACAGCATGAACAATATGATGCTTAAGATTATGTTCACCACCGCTGATACCATCGTATAGCGCATGGGGGTCTTGGTATTCTCGCGAGCAAAGTAGGCTGTCTGCAAAACACGCGCCAGAATGTAGGCAGGTGCTCCAATCGCAAATGCCCTGAGGGCCAATCCCGCCTGATAAGCGGCTTCAGTGGTGAATTCCCCGCCTTGGAATAGGCCATGCATAATCTCTTCAGGGATCACTATCATTGCCACCATCGCAGGTAGGCTTAGTAATAAAGACATCTCAATCCCATGCGCCAGAGAAGACTCTGCCAGTTTTTCTTTGCCTGCGCGCAAATTACGAGTGATTTCCGGCAATAAAACAATACCAAAAGCCACTCCAATCAAACCCAGGGGTAATTGATTCACCCGGTCGGAAAAATACAGATAGGATGGACCACTCTCTTGAAAAGAAGCCACCGATTGTCCCACCAGCAAATTAACCTGTTGAACACCTGCGCTTGCCAGCCCCGGCAACATGAGTATTCCCAGCTTCTTGATATCACCATCAATTTTCGGCATGGCCGGGCGAATACGTATGCCACGTCGCGAGCAAGCCAGCATCACCCAGCCCAGTTGCAGCACACCGGCAATGACCACTGACCAGGATAAAACTACCTCGGGTTGACCGGTTTTTGGCACTACGACAAACAAACCGGTCAAAAAAACGATATTTAATATCACGTAGGCAAAGGCAGGCGGACCAAATATTCTCCGGCTATTCAGCATGCCGCTGAAGGCCGCCATCAGGCAGACAAAAATCAAATATACCGTCGTGATGCGGGAAAGCGTGACTGCTAGATCAAAGCGCTCTCCCGTATAACCTCGTGCTACCACCCGGGTGATCGGTCCCATAAACAGGTAGGCCAGCACTGCTATCACGATCAGGATCAGCGCCATCAAGGTCACTGTCCGCGCAGCGAATAGATCTGCCGCCTGGTCACCATCTTCTTCCAGCTTTCGACTGTACAGTGGCACAAAAGCCGCATTGAATGCCCCCTCTCCAAAAACCCGCCGGAACAAATTTGGGAAACGAAAGGCTACCACCCAGGCATCCATTTGGATTCCAACCCCCAGATATCGCGAGATCACCATGTCACGGACAAACCCGAGAACGCGACTCATCAAAGTGAAGCCCCCCACAGTAGCCAGTGATCGCATCATGCCCATAGTCGTTACAAATCGTTCCTGACTTTATACGGATCCGATATACTCATTCTATCAGTAGGCATACAACTATCGGCAGTTCACTAAATCAAAGATTCTGACTCCTGACTCCTATCTCCTTCCTCCTTCCTTAACCGCCGCCCGTTGCAGACGTTCCATAATCGCCGCACCCACCCCGAATTCTGACACCGGTTCGGCGATGATTTCATCCACACCTGACTCATCCAGTTTACGCAGCAAAAAAAAGAACCTTAAAGCCGCCTCCACCGTTTTTCCCGAACCTGGGCTGAGGATTTCTATTTCATCCCAATCGTATAAGGTCGTGTAACCGTCCTTTTTTTTGCCACGGTAACTCAGTAAACCATAGCGCTTACCTGGCTCCCGTTTGAAGTCCTGCGGTTTGCGTAACAAGCGCAAGGGGGTGTTCGGTGCATAATGAGTGGCCAATAGACCGGGAGCTTCCGGCGCATTTTCTGATACCGCATCATTGCTGGCCATTTCTATTTTACCATAACGTTTCAGCTGATCCGCACTGATTGGTCCCTTACGTAGTATCCTAAAGGTGGCTTTGCCTTTGCCCTCCGCTGCCACGACCTGGACAATGGTTGACTCAAGACCTCTGGCACATGCTCCGCCATCCACAATTACGGGAATACGCCCTTCCAGTTCGCTCATCACCGCATCGGCAGAGGTCGGACTGATGCGCCCAAAACGATTGGCGCTCGGCGCCGCCAAGGGACGCCCCAGGTCTTCGAGCACTTGTTTAAAAATCTCATTTTGACTACAGCGAACCGCTACGGTTGTTAAGCCTGCCGTTACAATATCCGGCACCTTGTCATTTTTCGGTAGAATCAGGGTCAAGGGTCCGGGCCAGAACAGTTCCGTTAAACTTCGCACGGCTTTGCGGATGTTCTCCGGCACATCCGCGACCTCACGAATGGCTTTCTGACTAGCTACATGGACAATCAGCGGATCAAAGCCTGGACGCTCTTTAGCTTCGAAGATCTTTGCCACTGCCTCTGCATTGAAAGCATCTGCCGCCAGACCATAGACAGTTTCCGTAGGCAGGGCCACCACATTCCCAGACCGCAGTTCTTCCACGGTGCGTTGAACCGCTTGTGCTGTGGATTCATCGGAGTCTGTCCGTATTATTTGTGTGTTCATTTCAGCCTAATTTTAGGAAATCAAAGCCTGCTCTTGAAATCGAGCTGGAATTCTGGTTCAAATTCGCATTGTAGCAGGTAAGGTCAACGCCAAACCGACTCGCTTTGTTTTTAGTCCCATGTCCGAATCATCATTCAAACAAAATCCTTCCGCAAGAGACTTATTGCGTAATGTGATCCTGATCGGTTTCATGGGCACGGGCAAAACTTCGATCGGCAAACGAGTCGCTCACAGTCTGGGTTTTGCTTTCATAGACACTGATGAACTCATCGTGGAATCCCGCGGCAAAACCATCAGTGATATTTTTACTGATGAAGGGGAGGATTATTTCCGTGACCTTGAAAGTGATACACTGCGCAACTGTTCCAAACGCAACAACCAGGTTATATCTACCGGAGGAGGAATTGTTTTGCGTGAGGGAAACCGTCAGATGCTCGCTGAAACAGGCTACGTGATCTGGTTGAAAGCTTCAGCCGACGCTATTCTCGAGCGTGTGTCCAGAAATCACGAGCGTCCCCTGCTGCATACGCCTGATCCCCTACAAACGATCAAGGACCTTTTGCTTGAGCGGGACAAAATGTACTCTGCAAGCGCTGATTTTACAATAGATACCGACGAGCTTTCGATTGATGAGACCACTTTTGGAATCTGTGAAAGTGCCCGGGTGATTTTTGCCTCATAGCTGAAAAACATCCTTCGGCTTAAATATTTCTTAAATAGTCCGTGACTCTTATTTTTTTGATGCTATATAACTATATAGTAATAATTACAGTTATATCATGAAACGTGAACTCGTCATCCGGGCCATCGCAGGCAGCTTTATTCTTATCTCTCTGGCCCTGGCCCATTACCACAATCAGAATTGGCTGTGGTTCACTGCTTTTGTCGGAGCCAACTTGCTACAGTCTTCTTTCACCCATTGGTGTCTGATGGAGGATCTTCTGGCTAAATTGGGAATTGGTAAAGTCGGAGACAGCTGCAGCAATGACAAACAAGACAAACAATGAATTTACACACTATTTTAGCCACGCTGTTGGCAGTTTTTTGGCTCTCCGCCTGCAAGCAGGAAAAGTCAGCGGAATTTGATGAGGCTGCAATCAAAAAAATGGGGCATCAGGCGGTTATATCCCTGAAGACCGCTTTTATTGGACCTTTGCAAAGCGCTATGAAATCCGGGGGGGCAGCTATGGCAATTCCAATGTGCAAAAACTCGGCCCCAGCCCTAACCGAGGCTGCTGGTTCCATTCACGAAAACATGGTCATTCGACGCATTTCCTCTCGTTTACGCAACCCTGACAATGCGGCTGATGCCACTGATATTAAAATACTGGATATCTTCCAGTCATCCAAAGACAGCGAGAGTCAAATTCCCACTGAATATATTCACAATATGTCGGATAGTTCAGATCCTGGTAATACAATCGTACGATATTATGAGCCTCTCATGATACAACCCTTATGCCTTAACTGCCATGGACAAACCGACGACATTAAACCTGAGATACTTGAATTGATCAAAAAATTATACCCTGAAGACCGCGCCACCGGCTATAAAACCGGAGATTTCAGAGGTTTAATTCGTGTGGACATCACGCTTTCTGATTAAGTGCCTTTAGCTGCAAAAAAATTACTGGCTAAACCGGTTTTTGTCCCCTACTTTCCCGAGCCTTGACGGCAGCATTTTCTGCTATCAGGGATCATTTTAAAAAATGGTGGTTGTAGCTCAGTTGGTAGAGCCCCGGATTGTGATTCCGGTTGTCGCGGGTTCGAGTCCCGTCATCCACCCCACTTTTAGATAAAATGGATGTTTAAAATGCTTTTTTAAAGATTTTAAACTTTTTGCCTTTTCAAGTGTCTCTATCGATTGAATGCCTGAATCTTTAGAAAAAATCATCGGATACAAGTTTGCCAATTCCTTATTATTGGCAGAAGCGATGACCCATCCGAGTCTGGCTTACGAAACCCAGCGGCCACATTTTGATAATCAGCGGCTCGAATACCTCGGTGATGCGGTGCTTCAACTCATACTCACTGATGAACTCTATCAAGCATATCCCGCCTTTGGAGAAGGACGTCTCACTAAAGTGCGCTCCCGCTTGGTATCACGCGATGCTCTGTGGAAATTTGCCCGGCAAATCAAACTTTTTAACTTTCTTCTGCTCGGTAAGGGCGAAGAATCGTCCGGTGGCAAAGAACGCGTATCCAATCTCGCCGATGCTTATGAAGCTCTGATTGGAGCTATTTACCTTGATGGAGGTATTGAGGCCACCAGAACATTTGTGCTTTCACAATGTGTGTCGGCTATTGACGAAGCGGCTCATGAACCTGATGAAGCCAACCCCAAAGGACGTTTGCAGGAATTGTTGCAGGCCATCTCTTCAAGCAGCCCGCAATACCGAATTCTACAGCAGGAGGGCCCCGATCACGCTAAAATTTTCGAAGTTTGTGTTGAATGGAGTGGCAAGTTGCTCGGCTGCGGTAGGGGGTACAGCAAAAAAGAAGCTGAATTTGAAGCAGCCACCCAAGCTCTGGACGATGAGCTCTGGAACGAAAATGAGAAAGACCCTTGATTAAACTGTGAACAACTTGTGTCATTCTTTGAATAAGAGGGCACAATTCTCACTTATTCTCAAATTTAAGGTTTTATCAGCATTGATTCGCACCTTATTCACAGTTCATTTACAATAGCAACTGATTGACTATTAACGAGGTATGAGGCTATTGTTAAGTCATTCACCGCTATAATACGGATAATTAATTTTGAAATAAATAATTCTTCTTAAATATGTATTTATGTAATTCAAATTTGAGAAATTTCCTAAAATATAGACTTGGCAAGATGCACACAAATATAAACTCCCACATAAAAAACTTCACAACATCATTGTTACTTTTTATAGCCTTGTTTTCTATAAGAGGATGGGCTGCAGATCAAGCTGCAAACATTTTGATCATTACAGTCGACAATCTTGGTTATGCTGATTTAAAAAGCTACAATTCTAAAAGTCTCATTAAAACTCCCAATCTTGACCTCTTCGCGACCCAAAGTGCTCGATTAACCAGTTTCTATACGGCATCACCTACCTGCACGGTATCACGTGCTTGTTTGATGAGTGGACGAATTTCACAAAGACATCAACTGACAAACCAGTTGGGTGGAATCAAAGGTAACTTTGGAATAGGCTTGAGACATTCGGAGATTTTGATCCCTGCAGTGGTGAAGTCCAGCCCATCTGCTTATGCAACAGGAGCTTTTGGAAAATGGAATATTGGCTTTGCTCCCGGATCAAGACCTACTGAACGAGGATTTGATGAATTTCTGGGTTTTGCTTCGGGTAATATTGATTATTACCACCACGTTTATAATGGCAAACACGATTTGTTTCACAATACAGAAGAAATTGATCGTGATGGACAATATAGCACGGATTTATTTGCCGATTCAGCGATTCATTTTATCGAGACAAAAACAAAAAACCAAACACCGTGGTTTGTCTATTTGCCCTTCAATTCACCTCATTTTCCTAACAAGGGCAATAAAGCTCCAGGTCAGATCACAAATTGGCAGGCACCAGACTGGGCTTTTAAAGAGTATGGTATGTCATCCGATGAAGAGGATCCGGAAAAACGCTATAGGGCTGTGGTCACCGCCCTGGACCAGGCGATAGGACGTGTGTTTAAGTCTTTGGATCGACTTGCTGTGACCGAGAATACCTTCGTTTTTCTGTATTCCGATAATGGAACTTTTATGTTGAATCGAAAGGGTTTGGATATTTCTACGAATGCGCCCTTGCGCAGTGGGGGAGTGACCTGTTGGGAAGGGGGCTTGAGGGTGGTGGCCTTTGCACGTTGGCCGGGAAAAATTAAAAAGAATTCGGTGATAGATGTTCCCTTGTGGTCACCTGATTTATTGGTAACTACTGCAGAAATCAGTGGTGCTGCTTTACCCAAGGATCGGATTTTGGATGGGCGGAATATGCTTCCGGTATTGACGGGGAAAACTAATAAATCACCCCACAGAGAGTTTTACTTTGAGTATGGAAAACATGCGGCATTGAGAAAAGGAAAGTGGAAGATTGTTCGAACCTCAAAAAACCAAGCGTGGCAGTTATATGATTTGTCTGTTGATATCAGTGAAAGTAATAATCTTGCTGAGCAGGAAAAAACTGTGGTGAAAGAGCTGGTAGCCATTTTTTTGAGTAAACAAACATTGATGCTCGAACAAGGATGAAGCATGGCGTTCCACGTGGAACAGTTTTTCCCATAAGGTGTTCATTATCCATCACAGGGGGTGCTTGAGATAGTTAGCTTCCGCGTCTAGGGTGCGCGACTTGATTCAAGGAATAATTCTCCAACAGGATTAGGTTTGACTAGGTCTAAAGATGTATAGCTATCCAAAAATTTATGATGTTCTCATCATTGGTGCTGGCCATGCTGGTATTGAAGCTGCATTAGCAGCTACCCGGCTGGGTTGCCAAGTAGCGATGCTCACTCAGAATCTGGATACGATTGGTCAGATGTCGTGCAACCCAGCTATTGGGGGTTTGGCAAAAGGTCACATAGTTCGTGAAATAGACGCTTTAGGGGGGGAGATGGGACTGAATACCGATGCGACCGGTATCCAGTTTAGACTATTGAATCGAAAGAAGGGGCCTAGTGTTAGAGCTCCAAGAGCGCAGTGTGATAAAAAAGCCTACCAATCGAGGTTAAAAGTCACTTTGGAAAACGAGCCTAATTTGGATTTGCATCAGGGTAACGTGGTCGATTTAATCGTAAAAAATGATCAGATAGCAGGTATAGAAACCAGTCTGGGAATGAGATACTCGGCTAGATCTGTCGTGATTACCACAGGGACGTTTATGCGGGGTTTACTGCACGTGGGCATGCAGAATCAAAAGGGGGGCAGGATGGGGGATGCGATGTCGACGCTCAGTGACATTCTGGCAAAACTAGGATTTGTGATTGAAAGGATGAAAACTGGAACGCCTTGCCGGGTTAATGGTCGTACGATTGATTTTAGCAAGTGTGAGAAGCAGGAAGGGGATGCTGATATACCGAAGTTTTCCTTTATGTCTGATACGATCACAAAGGAAAAAGATGATATTTTCACACTGAACCCCTGGGCTGATAAATTGTTCCACATGGAACAATTACCGTGTTGGATCACTCACACCAATGCAAAAACACACGATGTGATCCGTGGTGGACTGGATCAATCGCCCATGTATTCTGGTATAATAGAAGGCGTTGGGCCTCGATATTGCCCGTCCATTGAAGACAAGGTGGTGAGGTTTGCTGATAAAGAAAGGCATCAGCTTTTCCTTGAACCGGAAGGTCGTCACACACAGGAATTCTATATCAATGGTATCTCAACTAGCTTGCCTTATGAAATTCAGTATGACTTTATAAGAACCATTGCCGGTTTGGAAAACGCACAGATATTGAGAGCCGGTTACGCAGTGGAATATGATGCTTGTGACCCGACACAACTCAATCGGACACTGGAAACCAAGAAAATAGAAGGACTATATTTTGCAGGCCAGATCAATGGTACCAGCGGTTATGAAGAAGCAGCTGGTCAGGGTTTGATGGCCGGGGCGAATGCTGCCTTGAAGGTGAAAGGAGAGAATGCCTTTGTTTTAGGCCGGGAAGAAGCCTACATCGGGGTGATGATCGATGATTTGGTAACTAAAGGTACGATAGAACCCTATAGGATGTTTACCAGCAGGGCAGAGTACCGCTTGTTGCTGCGTCAGGACAATGCTGATCTGCGCCTTACACCGAAGGCAGCCGAAAGGGGACTGGTGACCAGCGAGCGGGCAGAACGAACTGCCAGTTTGCAAAAAAACTTAGATGAGGCCAGGACCTTTGTTGCAAAAAATAACTTTCAAGGAACAGCGATAGAAAAATGGCTTCGTCGTCAGGACGTCTCCTGGTTAGATATTGATGAAGATCTGCGTAAACAGTTGCCATCAAGCAGCTGGGAAATGGTAGAAATTGATGTGAAATATGCCGGCTATATCAAGCGCCAGGAGCAAATGATCAGCCGCACAAAAAAGCTTGAGAATCGTGAGATTCCAAAGTCATTGGATTACAGTGAAGTGCGGGGATTAAAAGTAGAGGCTCGGCAGCGTCTGGAAGAGATCAGACCGGCAACCTTGGGACAGGCCGGACGTGTCAGCGGTATCACGCCAGCAGATATTGCTTTGCTGGCCGTTTGGATGGAGAAGGGGCAGAAAAGGTCGCAGAAATAGAACTTTTTAGTCACAGCAAATCAGCGAGCAAAACTTTAAGAGCTGTCGTATCGCTTACGGTATACTCGGCTGTTACAGCAGGGGATTTGTCCGATAGAAAACGAATGCATCCCTTTAAACCAGCATTGTGGCCCATAATGATATCACGGTCAGAATCTCCAATCATCCATGATTGTGCCAGATCAATATTGAAGCTTCCGGCAGCTGTGAGCAACATTTCCGGATCGGGTTTGGCAACATGTGGGCAATTCGGAGTTTCTGTATATGCATAAATGGCATCGAAATCAGCCTGACTTTGGGTCAGCTTCTTTTGCATTTGAAAATGAATTCGTTGCAAGTCTGAAGCAGACATCAAACCCTTTCCAACACCACGCTGGCTGGTAATCAGGATGGCTAGCCATCCTTGTTGTTTGACCAACTTAATCACCTCAGCGATTCCAGCAGTGAACGTGAATTGGTCCCACTCCAAGACATATCCCTTACCGGGCGAGCGGTTGACGACTCCATCCCGGTCAAAAAACACACAGCGCTCAGTTATATTTTGTGGCATCTAAATGTAGTTTGGATAGTTTCAACAACGTTTGATAAGCCCTCTTATTCGCAGGTCAGCACCGAATTTTTTGCCTTTAATGTCATAAAGGGCTTTGCTCAGATTGTTCAACTGAACCGCATGTTTATCACCCCCGCCAACCAGGGGCGCATAATAAAAGACCAGTTCGTCCACGAGATCGTTTTTCAATGCATTAGCAAGAAGTTTGCCGCCCGATTCCAATAAAACAGAGTGTATGCCTTGTTTTGCCAGGCTTTTGAGGACCTGACGCAATGATTTGTTGAGGTAAACCTGAGTACGATCCCGATGGATATCAGTGAAAACCCGGGATTTTTCAGGTAACTCTCCGGATAGCGAAGTAATGACACGCCAAGGCTGGCGCTGAGTTTTTTTGGAATAATTGCCCCTTAGAGTAAGTAGGGGATCATCCTGCCGCAAAGTTGCCCCACCAATCAAAATAGCATCCACCTGGGAGCGCAGCTTTTGCACATCGTTTAGAGCTTCCTTGCCAGTAATCCATGGTCCTTGCCCTGCAGGCAGAGTGGTGCAACCATCAAGGGTCATGGCTGATTTGGCAATCAGCCAGGGCAGACCAGTAGTGACAGCTTTGGTAAAATAACGAATAAGCGCCTGGCATTCTTGATGCAAAATACAGCTTGTAACTACAATACCTCCACGGCTCAATAATTGTTTTGCACGGCCCCGGTGGGCGGGATTGGGATCAGAACACCCGTATACCACACGGGCAAATTGGTGTTTGATAATGCTGTCAGTACACGCCGGGGTTTTGCCGCAGGTGGAGCAGGGCTCGAGAGTGATATAAAGCGTAGAGTTTTTTAGCTGCCTGGCTGAGTGATTGGCCAATGTTTTGTCAATGGCGTCGATTTCCGCATGAGCCAGTCCTGCCTGATGATGATAGCCGCTACCAAGAACGCTTCCTCTGGAAGAAACAATAATAGCGCCCACGGGAGGATTCGGACTGGTTTGACCCAAGCCCTTTTTCGCCTGTTTAAGGGCGAGCTTCATAAAATGTTCGTCGTCAGAAAGCAAAATAGTTCCAAAAAAAGTTGTGGATAGAATAATCGCAATTGATTCGAAAACCAGCGGGATCGAAAATAAGAAAACAGACGATAATCAATACCACTATTAAGCCTGAGTAGGAATAAGGCTGTTTTTTGAACTCAAATATATATATAACCAGTTTATATTTAGGGGTTTGTACCAAAATTAAAAAGTAAATTTTTTAGGGCAGTTTAAGCCATGATAATATAGGGAAGGACTAAATGATGAAAATACAAGCTTATTTTTCATGTTAGTAAAAAGGGTGTGTTAAAACAAAAAAATGAACGAAAGGAATTAAATCTGGTGTTTTGCGCGACAAAGAAACATGCTTTGAGTTTTCGGTGATGAGGTTTTCCAATAAGCAAAAATATTTGCTCTATGCTGAGCTGGCAAAATTTGTCCGTTCAGGTTTTGGTTTTGAAAATGCCTGTAAAGCTATTACCGAGCAAGCAGGGGTTCCAGTGTGCCACCGGGTATATTGCCTTGGTGTTCAGAAAGGCTTGCGAAATAAAAAAACGCTTGGTCAGGCGGTAGCCGACCTACCACTCGATATCACTCAAATCGAAATTAATTTGATCAAAGCGGGAGAAGATGCCGGATTGCTGGAACAAAGTTTTCAGCATTTAGAGCAACATTTCAAAATGGCACTGGAAAGCCGCCAAAAAATTAGAAAGGGCTTGGCATATCCCATAGTGTTGCTGCATGGCGGTATCATCATGGGGCTGGTAGCAGTCCCTTTAATGGCTTCGTGGAACCCCATGGCAAAAGAGACGGCAGCCTGGGACAGCCTAAAATTTGGATTTTTAATGGTGGTGGCCTTCTATATAGCTATTGCCATGGTGATCACTCTGTTTGCCTACTTGCTGAAACGCTCGAGGGTGTCATCAGCCTGTGATTGTTATTTGAACAAAATACCTTTGTTGGGGAATATGCGTCGCAGTCTGGCCATGTCTCGATTTTGCGAAGTATTTCATATGGCCTTGAAATCCGGTCAAAAAATGGACCGTGCTCTATATTATGCCGGAGCTTCGTCGGGAAGCGGGCAGCTTATGTTGGCTAGCTGTACAGGTTCCAAAAAGCTCAAGCAGGGGCTAAGCCTTGCCGAAACACTTGCCGGGCAAACAGGGGTGTATCCCGAAGATTTCCGACGTTCAATCGCAAATGCCGAACTGGCAGGGGTCCTGGATGAGGATTTTGGTCGCTGGAGGGATTATTACCGGAAAGCAGCACATGAGTCAGTTGACCGCCTTACGGAGTGGGCACCGCGGATTTTCCATTGGCTGGTTTTGTTAGTCGTGGCATTCATCATCATCCGTATGGCGATCGCGTACCGGGGCCTGCTTGAGAACTATTTGAACTGGAGTGATCAATATTAAGCATTTTAAAGAGTATTCTGTGACGATAACGGAAATTTTTTTAAAGAATGGAAACCCTTATGCACAGGTCTTGGGCAAAAAAAGAAGCGTAAATTTTAACAGTATTCATTTTTACACTGGACAAATGAACAGTTATTGATATGGTTTGTAAAAACCATTGAAAATCATGCCACAACTGTTATCACCCAACACAACAAAAGACCCAAGTTCATCAAAGCCTAGTAGCAACTCTGTTAAGCAAAGTAAGCAGACAAATTCGACGCCCCCCCAGAGCAAAGAAGTTACCGGCAATAAAGATCTCAAAAAAATGTCAAGCAGCGAAAAAAAAGACAACAAGGCAAAAGCGGCAGTTTCTGCTGAAAAAAGTCGCTTGGCGGCAGCAAGGGGGAAAAACCTCGATTTGGCAATATCACAAATCCAAAAGGACTACGGTGAAGGTGCTATTATGCGCCTGGGAGAGCATACCCGGGTGGATGTCGATGTCATTCCAACCGGCAACTTACTGATTGATAGAGCACTCGGAGTAGGGGGTTTTCCGCGGGGCAGGATTATTGAAGTTTACGGGCCGGAATCGTCCGGTAAAACCACCTTGTGCCTGACAGCTATCGCGCAGGCCCAGAAACAGGGAGGACTGGCAGGCTTTGTGGATGTGGAACATGCACTGGATCCACAATACTCAAAACGCCTGGGGGTGAACCTAGATGAACTGCTGGTATCTCAACCGAGCTCGGGAGAAGAAGCTCTGCGCATTGTCGAAACATTGGTTCGATCCAATGCTTTGGATGTGATTGTATTGGATTCCGTCGCGGCTTTGGTGACCAAGCAGGAGTTGGATGGAGAAATTGGTGATACGACTGTGGGTGCTCAAGCGCGTCTGATGAGCGCAGCGATGCGAAAGTTAACCTCGTTGATAGCCAAAGCCAGAACAACTGTTATCTTTACTAATCAGATTCGTGAGAAAATTGGCGTCATGTTCGGCAATCCGGAAACCACCCCGGGTGGGCGCGCACTCAAATTTTATAGTAGTGTTCGCTGTGACATACGACGGATTGGGGCCATTAAGGCTTCCGACGGAACGATGATGGGCAATCGCACTCGTGTGAAGGTGGTAAAAAACAAAGTGGCTCCTCCCTATGGAGAAGCCGAGTTTGACATCATGTTCAACGAAGGTATTTCAGCGGTTGGCTCGCTGTTGGATCTGGCGATAGAGCATGAAATTTTGCAGAAGCGCGGTTCCTGGTTCAGCTATAAAGGCACCCAATTGGCGCAAGGCCGAGACGCTGCAAAAGAAGCGCTCAAGGCAGATGAGAACCTCTACAGTGAGCTCGAAGTAGCTGTAAAGGCAAAGATGGATGACAGCGAGAAAGAATCGAACGACTGAAATTGTGGCTTAAATTTAAGCACCAGACCCAAATTTTAGAATATTAACATCCTAGTAATAGGGTTATATAAATACACAAGATGATAAATAGCACAACACTCTACTCCCAGGAATACTCCCAGGGGTTAAAGAGCAACAGAACAACAGAACTGGCCAGGATATCTGGGACGACCGGCATGGCTGGGGTGGCTGGGGTGGCTGAAGGATCCAGGACATCCGGGGCGTTTGCAAGGGACAGCAGGGTGGATGCCCGCTGTGCAGATTTGCCCAAGCTTGACAAAAGAAGTTTATATTTCTTCTTTGGCGTAGCACCACTGGCGGTTATGGCGGGCTGGTTGGTAGTGGCCCTTAGTTTGACGGGGGATTGGACCTGGCAATTACCAATGGGTGTATTGTTTTCATTTGTAGGTTCTATGCTGGCGGCGCTTAGCACCGTGTTTAGGTACTGATTGTGTGTTCGAGGGGGGATGCGGGCAGGATTTTAGCGAGAGTAGAGTGGAGATTCATTGGACTTTCGTGCCGCACTTGTCAGAAGCAGGTTAAACGTGTTAGTTGGTACAGATCGCTGCCACTATGAACGTTCATCATTTGGAACTCTTTTATTACGTAGCCAAGTACGAAGGCATTACGCCTGCCGTGCGACGAATGCCGTATGGTATCCAGCAACCCGCGGTGAGTGGGCAGATGCTGAACCTTGAAGGATCTCTTGGCACTCCCTTATTTCAGCGTCGTCCTTTTGTTCTGACTCCGGCAGGTGAACAGCTGTATAATTACGTTTACCCGTTTTTTTCTAGAATGGAAGAAATGCGCAGCCGGGTTTGCGGAGAGGGGAGAGATCATCTGCGGTTGGCAGCACCAACATCAGTGCTTGCCAATCACCTGCCCGAGGTTTTGGGAAAGTTGCGTTCGGAATATCCGGATCTGAGACTCACTCTGCGTGAACTTCCCGCACCGGGGGCGGAAACGGCGCTATTAAAACAAGAGGCGGATATTGCAGTGACTCTTTGTGACGAAAAAGTATCAGCAACGGTCTACACAGAAAAACTGATCGAGTTGCCTTTGATTTTACTGGTACAGGAAGACAAAAATATAAAGACATTTGCTGATTTGGTAAAAGAAGCCCAGAAGGGAGATTACCGGATCAATGAGCCCCTAGTGTCGCTGTTACCGAATGAAACGGTCGCCAGACTGTTTCAAAGGGGTTTATCAGAACAGAATTTGACCTGGCAACCCTGTGTAGAGGTGACTACGCTAGAACTGGTGATATCCTATGTTGCACAGGGTTTTGGTTACGGTTTGTCGGTTGCTATGCCGCAGCTTGTTTTGCCAGAGAACGTAACCAGCATACCTCTGAAAGGATTTCCTCCCCTTGCCATTGGGCTTATGCATACGGGTAATTTGCAAAAGGTGGGAGAGCGTTTCATGGAAATTGTTCGTGTTTACGCTGGCCAAATTATGCAGGATCAGGCAGTAGCGGTCGGGCGTAAAAAAGAAGTTTCCCGTAGAAAACCAGCAAAAAAAAGTGATTAAAGCATGTATTTTTGATTTTGATGGATTGATTCTAGAAACAGAACTTCCTGTCTACCAGGCTTGGCAACAATGTTATGAACACCACGGCCATGAGCTCGATATCAAAGAGTACGCCAACTGTGTAGGCAGTGATGAAAATGCCTTTGATCCTGTGGCAGAACTAGAACGCAGATATACAGGGGAAATTGATTGGCAGTTCTGGAATGCAAAAAGAGTGGAATCTATCCGGGATTGCCTGCAAGGCCGGCAACCGTTGCCCGGTATAAAAAAATGTCTCAGCGAAGCGGATGACCTGGGTATGCCTTGCGCGGTGGCCTCCAGTTCACCTCGTCACTGGGTGGATCAGCATCTGGAAAAGCTCAGCCTGAGGAAGCACTTTCATAGCACCCATTGTCTTGAAGATGTGCAAAAACCAAAACCCTCACCAGAACTGTTTTTGTTGGCCGCAAAAGCCCTGGATGTCGAGCCGTCTGAAGCGGTGGTTTTTGAAGACTCATTGAATGGTTTGAATGCAGCTGTGCAAGCAGGTATGTCCTGTGTGGTTATTCCCGGTCCAGTTACCCGGCACCTTGAGTTCAGCTGCGCAGCCATTCAGCTGGGCTCTATGGAAGAAATGAATTTAAGCGAGATCATAGCAGCTCTATAATCTGCGGTCCTACTTGAAATATGGGCTCGCAGATTTGAGGCAGTAAGCAGGGGTTAGGAGGGATACAACGTGGGATTGGAGGTGGGACAGAACGTGGGACAGAACTCCGTTTCTGTCATTCTCCGCTTTAATTATAAAAAAGTAAGGTCACAGTGGGTGATATGAAAATACGTGCAATGTTGAATGTGGCATAAGCAATCAATTGTTAGCCATCATTTTCACAGGTACTTGGAGCACTGGCCGAGAGATTATGGGCAGGTTTGGGTTCGCATGTTTACATTGAGCGTTGGTCCCATATTTGTGAGCAGCAGCGCATACTGCAAAAAGGCAATTATAAAAGTTTCACCAACTTCAGTTGGTGTTCTCCAAGTCTGAGGGAAGATAAATGTCCCTTCTTTGCTTCACAACAAAGGCTCCATTCTGCGCTCACGTCTTTTGAACCGTGCGGTTTCACAATAACCTGCAGTTTGAGCCATTTTTATTGCGTTACCGAAATCAGCTCCAACTTCTTCAGGTCGGTGAGCATCGGAGCTGATGACGATGGGTATACCCGCTTGATTGGCAAGTTTAAGGAAATCCTGCGAGGGGTACATCTCTGCACAAGGCTTACGTAGTCCAGCTGTGCTGACTTCAATCGCAATATTGTTGGCAGCAATGACCTCAATCGTGGGTTCATAAAAGCGCTGCAAGTCACCTCCTGGACGATGGCCGAATTTTTTTACTAAATCGGGATGGGCCAGGAAGTCGAAGAGGCCTGAGGCAGCGCATTGTCGATATAAAGTCCAATACTGGTGCCAAATAGACTCGATCGAACCTTGCCAGCGGGAAGCCCATTTAGGATCAGGGTCATCGACAGCCCAGCCTGGCTCGAGATAGTGGACACTGCCGATCAGATAATCAAAATCGGCCCTCTGGGTGAGTTTTTCTATCCAAGCCTCCTGCCCGGGCAAAAAATCACATTCCAATCCAAGACAAATATCAATGTCGTCCGAAAATTTGTTCTGGCTCTGAGAGATTAAATCGAGGTATTGTGGGAATTCATCGTCTGCCATGCGCCAATCATCAAAATATCCAGCCATTGGGTTGTGGTCGGAAAAACCGATTTCTGCAAGGTTCTTTTCAATTGCTACAAGGGCATACTCATCGGGCCACCCCTCAGCATGTTTGCATAAGGGGGTATGCATGTGGTAATCAGCAACAGAAATGATTGGATCAGGTGAGCTCATTTGATGGGCAATCGTGATATGTTGGTGAGTCAGCAGAGACAAGATCCGCGCTATAAAAAGCGGATAGAAATGGTGTTATAAGCGGAAATAACTAAAAAGTGTATAAAAAATTTATTATTTGAGAGCATTTTATGCTTGCAAGTTGCGCAAAAAAGGAGTGAAATACCCCGTTGTGGGTATAAAAGGATACTCACGAGAAAAAAATTAAAAACTTTTTGTAATGAAACAAATATTTGCTGTCTTTTGTGCAATCATATTAATGCCGGGTATGAGTGCACACGCATGGGTCGGCGGGCCGTGGTCCAATAACAGCCCGTTGGAAAGTGGGGATGACGGAATTTACGAAGCTGTTGGAACCATGACCAATGGAACAGGAATGTATCGCTGGGCAGTGAGGAATAACGGGGTGTCAACCGGGGGAGTAACCTCAACCAGTGCAACCGATAGCACCTCGTCAAATGTCATGTTTGGTGGCGGTATTCTGGGGGCCTCTTCTTCTAATGTCTGGTACTACCGGGGTATTGTTTATTACGGGCCTGCCTTTGGAACAGTGAACTCCGCCATCGGGATAGTTTCTGTAGTGGGCAATGCCGCAACCAATACCGATTCACAGGCGTTTACAGGCGCATCTAGCAACATCAACGGAGTATCACTTGCCGGGCCTCCGGCAGGAGCTGATGCTACGCCGAACGTTACTGTTATTCCAGGAAGTCCGGGAGATCCCGGGAACGGTATTCCTCCAACTGCGCCGGGGGTTATTGTTACTCCGGCGGGAGGACTGGCAGTGCAGAACATTGGTTTTGCCAACTCCGCCTTCACTGCAAAAATAAAAGACGGTGCCGGAAGGCGTTTCAGTGGAAGTGGGACGATTTCCTTCAGCGGTGTTCCCGACATCCTTACTAGAAGTTTTACCTTTACCGGGGTTACAATTCCATCGGGAAGTGCAATTTCTGAAAGCATTACCTCAACCGGCGGGGAAGATTCAAACTTTGAACAAGTGGGTCATAAACGACATTTCAAGGTCATGGGATCTCAAGTTTCGACGGTTGTATTGCCTTAGTTCTGAAAAAACAGAGCATTCTTTGCTAAGAATTTAAGGGCCCAGTGGTTGTGACAAACTACTGGGTCGCTTTGTATAATGCCCTAGCGTTTCAAGTTTGGATGAGAATTATCCAAGATCAGCCCCAACAGCAAAGGCAGCATTTTTCGTGTGCTTCCAAGGGCTTCACCTTGATCGAGATTTTGGTAGTGATGGTCGTCATTGCCATTCTGGTGACTTTGGCTGTGCCAAGCTACAAAGCACAAAGGCGCCGCGCAGAGAAAGTAGTTTGCATCTCGCAGATGCGGGTGCTTCACACGGCCTTTGATAATTACATGGCAGATCAAAAACGTTGGCCACAAATGCCAGGTGGGATTTTTGAATCACCGGAAGAAACGGACTTCTGGAAGTGGTGGATTTTAACCATGGAGCCGTACGGTGGAGGGGAATCGTTCTGGCTATGTCCTTCCGATAAAGTACAAAAAGAATCCAAGGATGAATACAACGGCTCGTATTTGCCCACTCAATTTGATGCCCATCACCACACGCCGTACAGATGGGGGAACCAACCCTGGTTACTGGAGCGAGGCAATTTTCACCTCAAAGGGGCCCATGTCATGATGCCGGACGGATCGATTCACAATTCGATTGATATTTACCGTTAGCCTTTCGCGCGGGTGCTTAATGCTGAGGGGCAAATAGCAAAGTTACATCTGGTGATGATCTTGAAGTGCAGTTACACCCACACCATTTTTCTGGACAGAACGTATGGCGGTGATACTGGCCCTGGCCCCTCTCAAGGTGGTCATGATAGGAATTCGATGGGTAATTGCCCCACTGCGGATACGCACCTCATCCTGTCTGGGAACCCGACCGCTCGGGGTATTGATAATGAATACAATCTCGTCGTTTTTGATCATATCCAAGACATTGGGTCGGCCTTCGGAGAGTTTGAATAATTTTTTTACGGGAATTCCTGATTCAGTGAGAGCCGCCGCAGTTCCCGAAGTTGAGTAGATGGAAAATCCAGCTGCAACAAAGTCTCTTACAATGTCGATTATGCCGGGTTTATCAGCATTTTTCACACTAACAAAAATGTTGCCTTCGAGGGGCAAAGAGGAAGAGGCCGCCATTTGTGATTTGGCGTAAGCGATTCCAAAATCAGTATCGATTCCCATCACTTCACCGGTGGATTTCATCTCAGGGCCGAGAACAATATCAATGCCTGGAAATTTGCTGAATGGAAACACAGCCTCTTTCACAGAATAGTGAGGGGGGTAAATTTCTTCGGTGAAGCCAATTTCCGCTAGAGTCTCTCCGGCCATGACTCTCGCGGCATATTTTGCCAGGGGAATGCCAAGCGCCTTACTGACAAAAGGAACCGTGCGCGAGGCGCGTGGGTTGACTTCGATGACATAGAGTTCCTTGTCTTTGACAGCGAATTGGATGTTCATCAATCCTAGAACTTTCAATTCTTTAGCCAGGGCTTTGGTGGCCTTGAAAATCTTACCCTTCATCTCTTCGTCAATTGAGAATGGTGGGATGACACAGGCACTGTCACCGCTATGGATGCCGGCTTGTTCGATGTGCTCCATGATGGCCCCAATGACCGAGGTTTCGCCGTCAGAGATACAGTCGACATCAATTTCAGTAGCATCCTCAAGAAAACGATCAACGAGTACCGGCCGCTCAGGGCTGGCTTCAACAGCAGTGCGCATGTAATGCTCTAATTCATCGTCGTTGTGTACGATCATCATGGCTCGACCACCCAGGACAAAAGACGGCCGGACCAAAACCGGGTAGCCGATTTTTTGAGCCACAACAATAGCTTCGCTTTCGGAGGTCGCTGTACCGGCAGGTGCCTGTTGCAGTTTCAGCTTATCAAGCAGGGCACTGAAATGTTTACGGTCCTCTGCCAACTCGATGCTCTCCGGGGAAGTGCCGATGATATTGGCTCCGTGCCGTTTGAGGTCGGCGGCTAAGTTGAGTGGTGTCTGGCCACCAAACTGGACGATAACTCCCCAGCAATCTTCTTGTTCGTAAATATTGAGCACATCTTCCAGGGTGAGCGGCTCGAAATAAAGTTTGTCACTGGTATCGTAGTCAGTAGAAACCGTTTCCGGGTTAGAGTTGACCATGATAGTCTCAAAACCCTGTTTTTTGAGAGCAAAGGAAGCGTGTACACAGCAGTAGTCGAATTCTATGCCCTGTCCGATTCGATTAGGCCCCCCTCCGAGAATCATCACCCGTCGTTTGTCACCGCCCCGGGATTCATTTTCGTCACCATAGGTCGAATAATAATAGGGGGTATAAGCTTCAAATTCTGCGGCACAGGTGTCGACCAGGCGATAGGTGGGAATCACACCAGCCGCTTTACGGGCAGTTCGAACTTCATCTGCTGTGCGTTGAGTCAAAAAGGCGAGTTGTGGATCAGAGTAACCAAGTTTTTTGGCCTTTTTGAAGTCCACAGTTTCAAGCTCCCGGCCTTCGAATTCTGCGTCTGCCAGACAAATCTGTTGCAGATGTCCCAGAAACCAGCAGTCGATTTTGGTCAGTTCGAAAATTTCATCGATACTAAAACCCGCATCAAAGGCGAGTCGTAGGTAAAAGATACGATGCTCGTTTGGCACAGTGAGCTTGGCGGTTATGGCGTCCTTGTCTAGATTTTTGGCATCCTTGCCATCGGCCCCGAAACCGAAGCGCCCGATTTCCAGTGAGCGTAGGGCTTTTTGCATCGCTTCTTTGAATGTCCGGCCGATGGCCATGGCTTCTCCGACACTTTTCATCTGGGTTGTCAGGGTGCAATCGGCGTCAGGAAACTTTTCAAAAGTGAAACGCGGAAGTTTCACCACACAATAATCGATAGTGGGCTCAAAACTGGCAGGTGTCTCGCGAGTGATATCATTGCGAAGTTCATCGAGAGTGTAACCGACCGCCAGTTTGGCTGCAATCTTGGCGATTGGGAATCCAGTGGCTTTAGATGCGAGAGCGGACGAGCGGGATACCCGCGGGTTCATCTCGATGATAATCATGCGCCCGGTATTGGGCTCGACGGCAAATTGAATATTGGAACCTCCGGTTTCCACGCCGATTTCCCTGATACAGGCAAAGGAGGCATCGCGCATGATCTGGTATTCACGATCCGTGAGCGTCTGGATGGGAGCTACCGTGATGGAATCACCAGTATGAACCCCCATGGGATCGAGGTTCTCTATCGAACAAATAACCACACAATTGTCGTTACAGTCACGCATGACCTCAATCTCAAATTCTTTCCAACCGAGCAGTGATTCTTCGATCAAAACCTCGCTGACGGGTGAGAGGTCAATGCCCCGGGTAACGATTTCTTCGAATTCCTCACGATTGTAGGCAATGCCACCACCGGCTCCCCCAAGCGTATAGGCCGGGCGGATGATCATCGGGAATTTGCCGATTTCGAGGGCGATGACATTGGCTTCAGACATCTTGTGGGCAACACCGGATTGTGGCAGATCCAGGCCTATTTTGAGCATGGCTTCCTTGAACAACAGCCGGTCTTCGCCTTTTTCAATGGCTTCGGCATTGGCTCCGATCAGGCGGACACCATTTTTTTCGAGAAAACCTTCGCGCACCAGATCCATGGCGGCATTGAGTGCGGTCTGTCCTCCCAGGGTTGGCAATAGAGCATCCGGCTTTTCAACATCGATGATCTTTTTGATCATCTCCGGGGTGATGGGTTCAATGTAGGTCCGGGCGGCGAATTCCGGGTCGGTCATGATGGTTGCCGGGTTCGAATTGACCAGCACTACCGTGTAGCCTTCTTCCTGTAGCGCCTTGCAAGCCTGGACACCGGAGTAGTCAAATTCGCAACCTTGTCCGATGACAATAGGTCCGGACCCGATAAGAAGTATTTTTTTAATCGATTCGTCGCGAGGCATAATGCCTAAAAATTGAACAAGTTATTCGCATTGCCAAGTGGCTTTGTAAAGCGCGAACAAACAGAGAAAGCTCGATTGTCGTTTTAATAATGATAAAGCAGAGTGTCGGATGTTTTTGCTATGGGAAAAGATATCTTTAACTTTGCGAAATGAATGCCAAACGCTATTCTGTCAGCTCTGCGTGATCCTGGCGACAAAAGTAGTCTGAGGACAGTAGGTGTTGGAAATGGTCAGGCTAATTGAAATGACAGGATCCCTGGTGACCCGTTTTTTACGGTATCAGGGCGAAATTGCCCAGCTGATGCTGGAAACGCTAAAGGCCTTTTTTTTGGGCAAGGTCCGCTGGCAGTTGGTGGGGCAGCAGATAGTGGCGATTGGCTTTGGTTCCCAGCTGGTGGTCATTGTGACAGGAGCATTTACCGGAGCGGTTTTTGCGGCACAGAGTTATTTTAAATTCAGTGAGTTCGGCATGGAGTCGGCAGTGGGTGCGGTGGTATCAATTTCAATGTGCCGGGAATTGGGGCCGGTTTTGACGGGGCTGATGGTTGCGGGGCGAGTAGGTGCCTCCATGGCAGCGGAGATTGGCACGATGAAAGTAACCGAGCAAATCGATGCTTTACGTGCCATGGGAGTTCATCCCATCGACTACCTGGTGATTCCACGTACGATTGCCATCATGGTGTCCATGCCACTGTTAGTGGCAGAGGCCATCGGTTTTGGTATGGTGGCTTCGCATATTATCGTGGTGTATGGATTCAAGGTGCCGGGAGCGTGGTACTTGAATCATGTGATAGAGCACACCGCCTTGATCGATATTTCGATTGGGATGATCAAGGGTTTTGTGTTCAGTATTGTGATTGTGATGATTGCTTGTCATGAGGGTTTGACTGCCAACAATGGTGCAGTGGGTGTTGGCAAAGGAACCACCGCCGCAGTGGTAGTATCATCGCTGGTGCTTTTGATTTTCAATTTTTTCCTCAGTTTGATTTTGAATTACATGTCGCCACTGGGAAGCAGTTGATAAAAATGAGTGATAAAAATTCAAACCACTCTGATGGTCAATCCCGTCGTGAAGCTGGGCCATGTGGCGATGCAGCTGGAACCAAGAATTTTTTCAAGGTCTTAAATCTTAGGAAAAGCATTGGAGAGCAGAAAATTCTTCGTGGGGTGGATCTGAATATACGTCGGGGGGAAACGATGGTGGTCATCGGCCGCAGTGGTGAGGGAAAGAGTGTTTTTTTGAAACATTTGATAGGTTTGATGAAACCCGATTCGGGCAGTATTGTTGTCGAAGGCAAGGAGGTGGTGGGCTTAAAGGAAAGGCAATTGCGCGCTGTGCGCCACAAGGTGGGGATTTTGTTTCAGGATGGAGCTTTGTTCGATTCGATGACGGTAGCAGAGAATGTGGCCTTTCCGCTGATGGAAGCCGGAGTTAAGGATCGGACTGTTCTTTTGGAACGGGTGGGACAGGCTTTGGACAAGGTGGAATTAGCAGCTCATATGGCCAAGATGCCGATCAATATTTCCGGGGGCATGCGTAAGCGGGTGGCTCTGGCACGGGCGATTATTGCTGAACCACAGTGCATTCTCTACGATGAACCGACTTCCGGGCTCGATCCTGTGGTGTCGGAAAGTATTGACCGTCTGATTCGCAGGATGCAGAAAGAATTGTGCGTGACGTCATTGGTGGTGACCCACGATATGGACAGTGTGTTTCGGATTGCAGACCGCGTGGCTTATCTTCGTGAGGGCAAGATCTATTTTCTTGGGACACCGCAGGAACTGCGTAATAGCAAAGACCGCTTTGTGAGGAGTTTTGTGGAGGGCAGACAGATTGAAGATGAAGATTGAGGGCACTTGTTTAGTGTTCTATCGGAGAGCTTGCCGAGATGGCCCTGAGATGTAAATTGATAAACTAAATCAGATGAGCAATTCCTACGACCAGTCAGCCATTCGCAAACAACGCACCGATTTGTGGGTTGGCTTGTTTGTTTTTATGGGATTGGCGATCATGGGAGCTTTGGTCATCCAGTTTGGAAAATTCAGTGATAGTTTGAAGGAGACCTATTATTTGTATGTCACTTATCCGGATGCGGGCAATCTTCTTCGTGGTGCCCCGGTGAGACTCGGCGGAGCTAAAGTAGGTGTGGTTGGGGACGCTCCCCAACTCAACGAAGACTACACAGGGGTCAAGGTTCAGTTGGAGATTCACGATAATAAAAAAATTCCAGCGGGGTCTCGATTCATCATTGCTTCAAGTGGTTTGATGGGAGATCTTTACGTTCGCATTAAGAGCCCCCAAAAGCCCAGTGGGAAGTATTTTGAGCCGGATGCAGAAATCAAGGGGGACCCTGCAGCAGGTCTGGATGAAATTCAGGCAGAAGCCGGAGAGCTGTCTGACCAGGCAAAATTGATGATGGTGGATATTCGTCAGGCAGTACAGAGTTTGGATAAAACACTGAAAAAAATTGAGGAGGGGGCGCTCAGTGATGAAAATCTGGCGAATATCAAGGAGATGTTGGCGGGTTTGAAAGAAAGTGCAGATAATTTCAAGACAGCCAGCACAAAACTCGAGCCGCTCTTTGATAAGGGCAAAGAAGCGGCAGAAGAAGCGAAAACGGCGTTTACGAAAGCCGGTGAGACATTGGATACCGCAAAAGAAGTGATTAAAAAGGCCGAGCCAGCAATGGAAAAACTGGAACCGACGGTAACAGAGCTGAAAGAGACATTGGTAAAAGCCAGTGCAGCAATTGATAAAGCAGGAGTGGCGATCGATGAAATCACGGAAGGAGATGGTACCACGGCTGCTCTGATATCTGACAGTGAGCTCAAAAAAAACCTTGAAAGCTTGATTTCAAACCTCAATAAACACGGCATTCTTCGTTACAAAAATGACAGTAAAACCGAACCGGTTGTGACGGATAAATCCTCAAGCGGTGTTTTAAGGAAAATCTTTCCTAGAAAGCGGTGATTTGCGTAATTGTCTTCAAGCAAAAAAACAAGCAGATCTTCAAACGGCGACCGATTTAGCTTGAATCCGGAGTGTTTTCGGTTATCACAAGCAGACCGCATATTCAGGGAATGCCATAAGTGCTGCTTGATCCTTGGAAGGGCGGGGTGCCAGCATTTTACCGATCATAACCATGGATTTTATAGCCTCAAATATCGCGGAACTCAGTCCTTCAGTCACTCTAGCAATAACCAGCGAAGCAAATAAGCTGAAAGCTGAAGGGGTGGATGTGTGCAGCTTTGGAGCAGGTGAGCCGGATTTTGATACGCCGGACTTCATCAAGGAGGCTGCTATCCAGGCTTTGCGCGACGGTAAAACCAAATACACGCCAAGTTCCGGCATCATGGAATTGCGCGAGGGCATTGCAGAAAAGCTGTTACTCGAAAATGATCTTGAGTACAAACCGAAACAAGTCGTAGTGAATTGTGGTGCCAAACATTCCTGTTTTCTTGCGATACAAGCCTGTTGTGAGCCCGGTGATGAAGTGATCATTCCCGCACCCTATTGGACCAGTTATCCGGAAATGGTGAAAATTGCCGGTGCTGAGCCTTATGTGGTTCAAACCAAAGCAGAGAATGGTTGGAAATTGACACCGGAAGAGTTTGAAGGTGCGATCAGTGGGCGCACTAAAATGCTGATTCTCAATTCACCGAATAATCCGACTGGGGCCGTCTACAGTCGGGAAGAGCTGGAGGCTCTGGCTGAAGTGGCCTTGACTGAGGATATCCTGATCTTGTCGGATGAGATCTATGAAAAACTTGTCTACAACGAGAAGAAACATGTGAGCATGGCTTCGATCAGCGATGAGATCAAAAAACTGACAATTACGGTTAACGGATTCAGCAAAGTGTATTCGATGACAGGATGGAGAATTGGTTACATTGCCGCTCCCTACGACATCGCCAATGCGATTGCCACGATTCAAAGTCATACGACTTCCAATCCAACTTCTTTTGCCCAGTATGGTGCTCTGGCTGCTTTGACAGGCGACCAGTCCTTTGTGAAGGATATGGTTGAAGAATACGACATGCGCCGTCAGTACATGATGAGTCGCTTGCAGAAAATCAACAATGTGACTGTGGTTGAGCCCGAAGGTGCCTTTTACTTTCTCGTTGGCACGGAGGCGATTGGGCTGACTTCGATGAATCTGACAGAGAAACTACTCAGCCGCTACCAGGTGGCAGCAGTTCCGGGAGAAGCTTTCGGTTTCGAGGCGTCCCTGCGCTTGAGTTACGCAACCGGGCTGGATGTCATTAAGACTGGCCTTGACCGCTTCGAAGAGTTCTGTCTTGCACATTAATCTTATCGTGAAACCCCGTTGCCTGTTGGCGGCAGACACAAAAAAGCCGGGCTGAAAAGTCCGGCTTTTTTGTTAATTCCCCCTTGGAAAACTTACAGCTTCTTCGGTAGAACGGATTGTCAATCCGGTTTGTGTGTGCGGGGATTTTTCACCCCATTCTACTATGGCTGCGATCACTTCAAGCAAGCCGCAGTACGGAAGCTATTAGGGTTTTTTCTTTTTGCCGGTAGAGGTCGAGTCGGATTTATTGTCCATCACTTTGTCGACAAGACCGTAAGCACAGGCTTCTTCGGCACTCATGTAGTAATCCCGGTCGGCATCTTTCTCTACCTGTTTAACGGTTTTGCCGGTGTGTTTGGCAATGATTTCATTGAGGCGCTTTTTGAGGCTGTACATGAACTCAACGGTACGCTCAACATCGCTGGCTGTGCCTTGAGCCCCCCCGGACACCTGATGGATCATGACGTGCGAGTTTGGCAGTGCAAAGCGGTTGCCCTTGGTTCCCGCACAAAGTAATACCGAGCCCATGCTGGCAGCCATTCCCATGCAGTAGGTGTTCACGTTGCAGGTGACAAATTGCATGGTGTCGTAAATGGCCAGTCCCGCAGTCACAGAGCCACCAGGGGAGTTGATGTAAATATTGATGTCTTTGTTAGGATCCTGCATCTGCAGGTAGAGCATCTGGGCGATCACGTAGTTAGCCAGGGGATCACTGATCTGTTCACCGATGAAGATGATGCGATCCTTCATCAAGCGTGACAAAAGATCGAATTGGATCAGAGTACCACCTTCTTTTTCAATCACACTGACTCCCTGTACGGTGGCAGCGCGTTGTTGTAATTCAGCGGGGATCAGAGGCGAGGTTTCAGAGGTGATGTTCATGGTGGTTCGGTTGTAGAAACAAAATAGCGGTGACAGAAGTATCAGGTGGTGGTTTGGGCGAAGATACAGGTAAAAATATATTTCCACCCAAGAGCCCCAAGCCGTCCCGAAATCTTCCTAGGAATCCTCCTTTGCGGCTTCTGGCTTGGCATCCACATCGGTGACGCTAGCATTTGACCTGAGGAAATCAAGGGTTCTGCCGATGGTGATGCGGTTGCGGATTTCGTCAAAGCCGTTTGAATCACGCAGTTCACGGACAAGTTTTTTCACCGGGCGTCCGGATTGAGCAGCCATCATCGCAACTTGCTGGCGGATATCTTCATCACTGGCTTCGATATTCTCTTCTTTGGCAATTTGCTCGAGAACGAAGGTCGTTTTCACATTCGAGCGTCCCTGAGTGGCCGCTGTATCCATGATCTGATCCTGCTGCTCCATGATCACTTCATCGGCGACACCATTCTTTTGCCCCTGTTCAACCATGTTATTCACCATGCGCTGGGTTTCGCCCTGTACAAGATGCTCGGGCAAATCAAAGTCCAGATCCTTAGTGAGATGATCCAGGATTTGCTCGGTCATTGACTGGGTGCGCTGATTCTCCTTTTCGCTTTTCATGTTTTCTTCGATCAGCGTGCGAATCTCTTCGAGCGTTTGGCCGGGCTGAATTTTTTCAGCCAACTCATCATTCAATTCAGGCAGTTCCTGCTGTTGAATTTTTTTGACTACCACGTCGTAGAGCAGGTCCTTGCCGCGTAGATCTTCAAAGGCAAAATCATCTTTCAGGGTGATGGTCACTTCTTTGCTTTCGTCGGGTTTCATGCCAATCAGTTGAGAGGCAAAACCGGGCAGAAAACTTTCTTCATCAATCTTGACCCAGAAACCTTCGTTTTCAGCGAGGGCTCCTACTTCAAAGTCTGCCTCCGACAGTGCTTTGCCTTCGAGTGTGGCTTTGTAATCAATAATGGCAAAGTCTCCTTCGGCCAGGGGGCCGTCGACTTCGTTGAATTCAGCAAAACGCTCACGCAGGTTCTCAAGGGTGTGATCGATTTCGTCTTCACTCACACCCACAATCTCCAATTCTACCGGGATTTCCTTGTATTCGGGCAATTTGAATTCCGGTGCAGTAATCAGTGCGGTTTTAAAGGTAAAAGTCTGGTCGGGGTGGAAGGTGGCATCTTCAACCTTGTCGACGCCGATCACATCCTGTTCCTCTTTTTCGGCGGCTTGCGAACAGCCGCTGCGAATCAGTCGATCGCGCAATTCATCTTCGATCCCCTTTGCAAAGCGTTTCTCGATAACGCTGCGAGGGATTTTTCCCGGACGGTAGCCGGGCACTTTTGCCTGACTGAGAAATGAGGAGACAATCGAAGCGCGTTCACTGTTCACTGCTTCTGCAGGGACTTCAATATGTGCGCCGACTCGGCAATTGGCTTGTTTTTCCAAGGTAATATTCATCGATTCAATGGCTGAAAACGTTCTAAAAACGGGCCGGATACTAGTGCAGGCTCAGGGCTTTTGCATCTATTTATTTACTTCCCCGTATTCAGCCTGCCACTTGGTCAGGGTAGACTCAACTCCCTTGGGTCCGACGGCAGCGATTACCAGTCTCTCAGGGGCAAAAAGCTCGGTTGCCACTTGGCGGATATCCTCACGGCTGACGGCTTCCAGCTGCTGTTGGGATTTGGCAGGGTCGAGCAATTTGCCATAGTCCATGATGGCTTCACCGACCCAAGTCATTTGGGCTGAAGTGCTCTCCAGTGCGATCCTGCTCTGGCCGACGGCATAAGCTTTTCCCTCTTCCAGGCTATGTGGCTCGGGAAGTTCCTGCCTCAGTCTGTGCAAGGTGTGGGTGATCACTTCCAAAGCCCGGCCCAGATTCTCAGGATCCAGGGCGCAATAAATATGGAACAGGCCAGCATCCTCGAAAGTCATAACGTCACTTTGGATGCTGTAACACACAGCTTCCTGCTCGCGTAGTTTCTGAAACAGCAGGGAACTCATGTTTTCGCCCAGCAAAATACTCAGCAATTTTTGTGCGTAACGTCTGTCGTCATGTCGATCAAAAGCATGAAATGCGATCGAGAAATGAATTTGCTCGCACTCCCTGGTAGCTACGCAAAGTGCAGCAGCCGAATTTTGAAGTTGTGGTTTTTTCGAAAGGGACACTGTTCCTGCAGGCAAATTCTCCATCCGGGCAGCGACAAACTTCAGAGTCTGGGCATGGGTGATATTGCCCGCAGCGGTAACAATGGTCTGGCTGCCGACATAAGCCCGCTGAAAAAAATGCCTCAGTTCAGCCTGCCCGATCCCACTAATGCTCTCAGTGGTTCCAGTGATGGATCTGCCAAGTGGCTTGCCGGCACCCCAGGCCGCAGCACTGAGAAGATCGTCGAGATATTGCGATGGCTGATCATAAACCATGGCGATTTCTTCTTTGATCACACTCCTTTCGTTCTCAATATCAGCGGGTTTTAATGAAGGATGCTGGTACATATCAGCCAGCACATCCGTCATTGATTCAAATAATTCTGCAGGGCCCCGGGTGTAATAGCAGGTGTGATCTTCGCTGGTATAAGCATCGAGGCTGCCTCCTACTCCTTCGATTTCCCGGGCGATCACATTTGCAGAGCGCGACGCGGTTCCCTTGAAAAGCAGGTGCTCAACAAAGTGTGCCACACCATGTTCAGCTGTGCTTTCATGGCGGCTACCGACCGCTGCCCAGAAACCCAAAGAGGCACTGGTCATGTGGGGCATTTCCGCAGTGGCAATTCTCACTCCGTTAGGCAATTCACTGACCTCATAAGAGACATCAGAAGAAATGATCAGGCGCTGTGTTTTGTAGCTTTGTTGCGCACTTATCTGTGGTGTTAGCGAAGATTTATTCATGGCAGCGAGTGTTATTTCATCAAAGCCTCCGCTATCGGGAGGTCCCCTGGCATGGTGATTTTTAAATTAGCAGAAGTGTTCTCCACTAAATGAATTGCTTGCGAGGCATTGAAACGCTGGACTGCAGAGACTTCATCGGTCACCACCACCGAATCATCAACAGCCGCACCACTGGCCTGCAGTAGCAGCTTGGCTTCAAAGGCCTGGGGAGTTTCCATTCGCCAGAGATTCTCCCGTATTACGCTTTCTGTGACTACTGCGGAATCGTCAGCCCTTTTCAAGGTGTCCGTCACTCGTCGTGCCAAACTGGCAGCACCATGTTCTTCGGCTGCGTGAATGCACTGGCTGATGGCATCGCCCGCGACTAGTGGGCGGGCGCCATCATGCACCAGAATGATTGCTGTATTCGTAGCTACCTTCATCGCCATCTGAACACCCTTCCAGACAGACAGGCAGCGTTCGGCTCCCCCTTCAATCACAGCAGCCAGCTTTTCTATTCCACTGCCCTCGGCGAGCAAGCGAAATTCCTCTTTCCGCCCAGCAGCAGCCACGATCACAATGTGATCCACATCTTCACAGTGTTCGAAAGTCAGTAAGGAATGTGCCAGTACCGGTCGGCCGGCCAGATCGGCTGTCAACTTATCGAAACCCATACGGCGACTGCTGCCGGCAGCCACGATGATCGCCACCGTGCTCATGTGATTATTCTAGACTAGATGTGTTCTCTCAGGAGAGGCGTTGCATCACGCCCTGGGAAAGGGTTTTGTTGTCGGCCCGGCCCGCAATTTTTTCCTGTAGCACTTTCATCACTGCGCCCATCTCTTTGCGGGAAGTAGCACCGACTTCGGCTATGGATGCCTCAATCATGGCATTGACTTCTTCTTCGCCGAGAGCCGCCGGCAGATATTTTTCGAGCACAACGATTTCTGCACTTTCTTTTTCCACCAACTCGTCCCTTCCGCCCTTTTTGTATTCTTCGACAGAATCCTGCCGCTGTTTGATCTGTTTGCGAATCACTGCCAAAATCTCAACTTCATCCAGTTCAGCGTCAGCGCCTCCTTTTTCGATAGCTGCGTATTTGATTGATGATTTCAAGGCCCGCAAAACCATTAAGGCGTTTGCGTCTTTTGCCCGCATGGCGTTTTTCAGGTCTTCACCAATTTGTTGGTTCAATTCACTCATAGGTTCAACCTAGCGGGCAATTGTCACAACTCAAGCCCTGGAGCTGTGCACGTTTTAAAAACCAATAGTGTCGGGTGGACCCCCTTTTTGCAGGTTAAGGTATAGTCCTTTGCACACAAATGGGAAAAACGGCTCACCCCGCTTTCACCGCTGAGACAATGGAGGCAGTGGTGATGCCCAGTTTTTCCATGACTACAGGGGCGGGAGCACTGATGCCAAACTGGTCGATGCCAAGCACTTTGCCAGTAGAGCCCACATATTTATACCACAGTCCACTCACACCCGCTTCAATGGCGATACGCTTGCTGCAGGAGGCAGGCAGGACGGACTCCTGGTAGTCGTCGGGCTGGCGATCGAAGCGTTCCATGCAGGGCATGGATACCACCCGAATGCCGCTGCCCAATTGTTCTGCAGCTTCGATAGCCAATGCCACTTCACTGCCTGTTGCGATGATGATCGCTTTCAGTTCAGCGCTCTCTTTGCGGGCAATGTAAGCGCCTCGCCGAACTCCGCCACGGCGTTGTTCCACCGATATTTCATTCAAAGTGCGCACTTTTTGGCGGGTAAGAAACAGGGCAGTGGGTCCATCGGTGCGCTGCAAAGCCATGGCAAATGCACCGGCGGTTTCTTCGGGATCAGCCGGACGTATCACATCCAGGCCGGGGATCACTCTCAGGCCGCTGATGGTCTCTACCGGTTGATGGGTGGGGCCGTCTTCGCCAACTCCGACCGAGTCATGGGTGAGAATGTAAATAACAGGCAGTTTGGCTAGAGCGGCGATGCGAATCGAGGGGCGTAGGTAGTCTGCAAAGACGGCAAAGGTCGCTCCTGAAGGCCGGAACAAGCCGTCATAAGCTATGCCGTTGCAGATGGCACCCATCGCGTGTTCGCGGATTCCGAACCACAGGTTGCGACCGGAATAATCATCGCGGCCAAAATCACCGGCTCCTTTGATGTAGTTTTTGGTAGAGCCGTAGAGATCCGCACTGCCGGTGACCAGATTGGGCACCATTTGGGCGAGTGATTGCATGACGACACCGCCTGCACCACGGGTGGCGTCTGTGTAATCCTCGTCAAATGCGGGGATTTGTTGATCAAGGTCGGTGGGGATCGAGTTGGCCAGAGCGAGGGTCAAACTTTCAGCGAGTTCGGGCTTGGCTACACTCCAGGCGGCAAAGCGGCTTTCCCACTGGCTATATTCGCTGTTTTGTTGCTCCTGGCGTTGGGCAAAAAACGATTTCACTGCATCAGACACATAAAACAGTTGGTCAGCGGGCAAACCGAGTGCGGCCCGGGCGCTCTCCGCGTAGTTGGCGCCACTCTCGCCGTGTCCAGCAGCGGTGCCGGCAACTTCCGGGATACCACGGCCGATTTCTGTTTTGATCTCGATGAGTTTGGGCTTGCCGTTATTATTGTTTTTGGCTTCTGCAAATGCCTGAGCAAAGGCATCCATGTCGTGGCCATCTACAGTGACGACATCCCATCCGTAGGCATCAAAGCGCTTGGCGGTGTCTTCGCTTTGTGAGCGGTCAGCCATCGCGTCGAGAGTGACGTCATTGGAGTCGTAAATCAAAACCAGGTTGTCCAGACCGATGTGGCCTGCGTAGGCAGCAGCTTCTGCCGAGATGCCTTCCTGCAGACAGCCGTCACCGGCTAATACCACGATGTGGTAATCCAAAATGCAATGCTCGGCGGTATTGAACTTATCAGCTGCCATTTTTGCTGAAACCGCATAACCGACGGCATTGCCGACTCCCTGTCCCAGAGGGCCGGTAGTGGCTTCGACCCCGGGTGTTTCTCCAAATTCGGGGTGACCGGGTGTTTTGCTGTCCAGTTGACGAAAATTTTTCAGCTCGTCGATGGACAGATCATATCCAGCAAGATGCAGCCAGGAATAGAGGAACATGCTGCCGTGACCTGCGGAGAGGATGAAACGGTCCCGGTTGATCCATTTGGGGGCTGAAGGATTAAACTGCAGCGCCTGACCAAACAAAACGGCACCGACATCCGCCGTGCCCAGAGGCAGTCCGAGATGGCCGGAGCTGCATGCGTGAATGGCATCGATGGCGAGTCCTCGTGCGGTGGCTGCTGATTCTGCTAAAATTTCCTGATTGTCGATCATCGTATGGTGCGTTGAAGTTCTGAACTCAGCATCGCATCTTGTTTTGCTGCAGTTCGAGCGCTGAACCGATAAAAGAAAGCGTCCCATGTTTCAAGGAAAAGTGCCCGGGCATGTGTTCTAAACGGTGAAATCCCGGCTAAATTTGCCTGTCTGGCAGTAAATCCGTGCATTTGTTTGAAATTCCCAGGTGACAGCAGCGAAAAAGTCAGCATCATACCAGCCCTGCTGCTTTTTTTGGCGATGGATTTGAAAATCGTGGGCAGTGGATGTGAGAGAGCAGAAAGGGAGAATATTTAACTTGGCCACCTATGTCAGACAACACTGCACCTAGAAAATTAAAAATAGGCCTTCCGAAAGGCAGCCTGCAAGAACCTACGCTCGAACTATTCGATAAAGCAGGTTATCAGATTAGTGGAGCATCGCGGTCTTACCGGCCAATGATCGACGATCCGGAAATCGAGATCCGCCTGCTACGGGCCCAGGAAATCGGCCGTTATGTCGACCATGGTTTTTTGGACTGTGGGATAACAGGGAGGGATTGGGTTGCAGAAAACAAGGCCGAGGTGGAGGTGCTTTGTGATTTGCAGTATTCCCGTGCGACTTCCAATCCTACACGTTGGGTATTGGCAGTTCCGGAGGATTCGCCATACAAAACGGTAAAAGATCTCGAGGGCAAACGCATTGCGACCGAGGCAACCGGTTTGGTAGAGCGCTACCTTGAAAAGCATGGTGTGAATGCCGAAGTCGAGTTTTCCTGGGGAGCGACTGAGGTGAAAGTTCCCGAATTGGTGGATGCGATCGTTGATATTACCGAAACAGGTTCTTCCTTGAGAGCTAACAACTTACGCATCATGGACACCTTGATGGAGTCCTATCCTCAATTCATTTCCAATCCACACAGTTTTAAAGACGAATGGAAGCAGGGAAAGATGAAGCGGCTCACGCTTTTGTTGGAAGCAGCCCTTCTTGCCCGGGATATGGTGGGTCTGAAGCTCAACCTGCCGGAAAAGCAGTTGCAAAAGCTGATAGAAACCCTACCGTCGCTGCGTCAGCCAACGGTTTCGCACCTGGCACAGGATGGATGGGTTGCCGTGGAAACGGTGATTTCTGAAAAAACGGTGCGCGATATCATTCCTGAATTAAAAGCATTGGGTGCGGAGGGCATTATAGAATATACTCTCAATAAGGTAGTCAATTAAACGACGCCTGAATGCCACCAGTGTCTTTCTTCTCGGGAGCGGGAAGAAAAAACCGGGAAGGCAAGGCATGAAAACACGAAGAACAAAGTATGGGTTCGCTCAAGAAAAGACGTAAAACTAAGATCAACAAGCACAAGCGGCGCAAGTTGAGCAAACGCAATCGCCATAAGAAGCGTTTGCGTTACAAGTCCTAGGGGCTAGCTTTCTGCTATGAACCCTGAACAATCCAGCAATCAACCTTCGCGGGTCAATTGCTGGAGAGCTTTTCAAAGCACAGGGTTTTTGATCAATAAGAGAATCAGTGCTGCTCTGACAGGGCTCACTGTTTTTTGTGCTGTGGCCACTTCATTGGTTGCAGCCAATCAAACAAATTCCGCAAATCCGAAGGATGGCGGGTTGGATGATCGTGCCGAAATTTATGTGGATCGGTTTTTCCAACCGAATCAGCGCTTGAGCTTGCTCAAGGCAGGTCATTTGCGCGCTGAAGCTCTGGCCCACTATTCCCGGGCACTTGCCTTTGATAAGAAAAAAGATCTGGATGGTGCTTTGAGGGAATATCGGGAGGTGTTGCGTCTGAGTCCTGCCAATGTGGACCTGGCAAGACGGGTGGCTTATCTGCAGGCATCCGGAGGAAGATTGAAAGAGGCACGTGCTGTTTTGGAAAAATCCTTGCAACTCAATCCGGAAGACCCCCGGGCCTACCTGTCTTTTTCGGAATATTTACTCACCTACCACGCGGATACAGCAGCAGACAGGGAGAGGGCAATGCTACTGGCTGAAGAAGCAGCACAAAAGTTTGCCGATAATGCGGATGTATACGATCACCTCGTTCGTTTGTATTTAGTCAGCCGTCAGACAGACAAGGCGAAAAAAGCAATCGACCAGGCTTTGAAACAAAAATCTCTGGATCCCCACTTCTGGCTGAAAATTGCGACGATTGCGCAGGGAGTCTGGCCTTTGAATACCAGTGTGGGTCAAAAACCGATCTTGTTGAATGGTATTTATCAAAAGGTATTGGATCACTCCAAAGGTCAGGTAGCGCCCCGGGAGGCAGTTGCCGGATTTTATCATTCCTCGCATCAGCCGCAGAAAGCGCGTGAGCTCTACGAGAAAATCATTCTCGAACATCCCGATCAGCTCAATCTTAGAAAAAAACTGGCCTCGGTGTACCGGGTTCTGGGCCAGAAGGAAAAAGTGATTGAAATTTTGCGCAGAGTGTTACAAATCGACCCCCGTGATGCCCAGACGAACAGACTGCTGGCCGAAATCTATCGAGAGCGTAAGGATCCGGTTAAGGCAGCACATTATTTGCAGCAAGCATTGAAAATCAGTAAAGGCAGCGAATCGGAATACATGGATCTTGCCCAACTGTTGCTTTCTGCACGGCGCCCGGAAGAGGCGGTGCCGGTGTTGGAACGAGCGGCTTATTATTACCCCGAAGAGCCGTTTGTGGTATTTTTGTTGGCAGTATCCCGCTCGAGAGCAAAGCAGTATGAAGCTTCCCTGCCCTCCTTTGAGCGCACGATCCTGTTAGCAAAAGAAGCGCGGCCAGCTCTGTTGGACGAGCAATTTTACTTTCAGTACGGAGCAGCGGCGGAACGGGCAGGAAATCTTGATCAGGCGGCGGGATTATTCCGGGAATCAATGAAAATTCTGGCGAAAAGCGGTGCCGAGGATAAAGAGAGCAAAGCCTTCACTGCACAATTGTACAATTACCTGGGATACATGTGGCTGGAGAATGATATGCATATTGATGAAGCCGGGGAACTGATCAAAACAGCATTCAATCTGACTCCTGAATCCGGGGCGGTCCGGGACAGTCTCGGGTGGTTTTATTTCAAGAAAAAGCGCTTTGAGGAAGCGCGTATTGAATTGACCAAATCGATGGAGATGATGGAGGAACCTGATCCTGTGGTATTTGACCATCTGGCGCAGACTTTTTTTCAATTGGGAATGAAGAGCGAAGCTTTAGAGCACATGCGCAAAGCGCTCGATTTGGATTCTGCCAACCGGGAATTTGTTGAGCGGCTGCAGAAATTCGAGAAGGAGGAAGCTCCGGTTTCCCGCCCGGCAGCAAAACCAGCAGATCCGGAAAACAAGGGCAAATCGCTGCCGAAGATCCAAAAACCTGCCAGTAAAAAAGCGGTAGGATGACTTTTGCAAGTCCCTGACAGGAGCCTGTTTAGCGGGTTTTGATGAACAGATTTGCTGGATTTTGTAATCTCAGTATATATAATGGGGTCTGCCAAGTGAGGAAATTGAATGTCCAGATGCTTTGCGCAGAATAATAAACCAATAAATAAACTCGACCGTACCTGTGGGAATGGGCCTGTCATTTTTCCAGCGGGGAACACCTGTGGAAGCATAAATAAATAACTTACAGTCCAGCATGAAAATTTCTTCTACCACCAACGCAATCAGGAGTACTTTTGTGGTAATTTCCATCCTGCTTGGAATCGTAATTACCAGTGACGAGCAATTGGCCCAGCCATGGATGGGTGCCATATATGGCGGCATTTTCAGCCTCTCGATTTTGTTGATTGATTTTGTCCTGCGAAATTTTACCATCCGGGGATTTTCCGCCGGAACCTTCGGGTTGTTGATTGGCATGGTTTGCGCCCAACTGATAGTTTGGACAGGGGTTTTTGAAGGGCCGTGGATGGACAAGTATGTCATAGGCAGCCACATATTCGGCCTGGCGCTGTTTATTGGATTTGGTTACCTGGGCATGATGCTGGCTCTACGCACCAAACGGGATGAGTTTTCTTTGATCATCCCTTACGTTCGCTTTCGTCAGGACTCGGTACACGACCAGTCGATGTTAATTGATACGAACGTGATCATTGACGGGCGGTTGATGAAACTATGTGCAACAGGGTTTTTAAGTGGTTCGCTGATTGTGTCCCAGTTTGTGCTCGATGAACTGCAGGCCCTGAGCGATTCGGCAGATGAAACCAAGCGGAGTCGCGGCAAGCGGGGTCTCGATTGTCTGCGTCAGATGCAAGAGGCTCCGGAGTTAGAAGTGCTCATCAATGATGATCTGGTTGCTGGAAAGGATGAAGTGGATGCCAAGTTGATTGATCTGGCTCAAAAACTGGGGGCACGTCTTTTGACCAACGATGGGGGCCTGGCCAAAGTGGCGCGTTTGCAGAAGGTCGAGGTGCTGCTGTTGAGTGAGCTTGCCCTGGCGATGCGGCCGGTGGTATCCCCTGGTGATGAAGTTGAACTCAATCTGGTGAAAGAAGGCAGGGATGAACATCAGGCCGTGGGTTATCTGCCCGATGGCACGATGATCGTGGTCAACCGTGCAGTGGAGTTGATTGGCTCCTTGCAATGGGTGGTGGTGGCGGGTGCCGTGCAAACCAGCGCCGGGCGACTGATTTTTGCCGAGTTGAGAGAAAATGCCTGAGAATCTGAGAGATTTCCGGCAGTTGGGGGAACCTGCCACCTGGAATCAGGGGCAGGGTTGACTTGTCCTCCGATTCCTCAGCAGGAACCGGATGCCCGGGGATCAGTCTTGCTGATCTGCATCGGCAATGTTCTGCAGTGCGTTGATGAAGTCTTCCAGCACTTCACAAGGCACCATGATGGTGTCTCTGCGACCGCGTACATCTTCTGTGATCTTCACAAAACTACCGCGGTCATTTTCTTTCAGGTCGAGAAAGAAAATTTTCCGATCCGAAAATATTTTTTCGGAATGGGTGGGCTCATCATCACGTCTGCGATTATCTTGTCTTTGATCTTCTTCGTATTCAATCATGGATCTACGTACCTCTCTTCTCTGTTTTAGTTAAAACGCCGCCCGAAATATTAAGTTCGCCGGCGTGTGTTTTTCCTTCCTCCTTCTCCGGAGATCGACGGAGTTGTTTATATTTTGAAACAGTGCCGCCACCCTGTCAGGCCTGACGCTAAAGAAAAATCGTAAGATTATTTCTGGTCGTTCCTTATGGGCGCGGTAAAAAAAGCACGTATTTTTCTAAAGTCCAACGGCTTTCCTTACCCGCAGCAATGTTTTCTGTGCTACCGCCCGGGCTTGCTCGGCGCCATTCTGGAGCACATCTTCGACGTAAGCATTATTTTGTTCCAGTTCGGCACGTTTGGCACGCATGGGGGCAAAATACTCAAGCAATTTTTCAAGTAGCAGCTTTTTGAAGTGTCCGTAACCCTGTCCGCCGCGACGGAAGGCAATTTCCATTTCTTCCACCTCATTGGGTGTCGCGACTAATTTGTAGAGCATGACGATATAGGAGTCGTCTGGATTTTTTGGATCTTCCACCGGGGTTGAATCGGTGGTGATACGCATGACTTTTTTCTTCAAGGCTTTCTCATCCTCAAAAAGCGCGATGGTATTGTCGTAGCTTTTGCTCATTTTGCGCCCATCAAGGCCGGGTACGGCAGCTGAATCCTCGCGGATACGTGGCTCGGGAATTGTCAGAAGGGCTTCACCTTCGCCATAACGATCATTGAATTTCTGGGCGATGTCACGGGTGACTTCGATATGTTGTTTCTGGTCTTTACCGACAGGCACCAGATCGCTATTATAAATCAAAATATCCGCAGCCATCAATACAGGGTAAGCAAACAAACCGTGGGAGGGCGAAATTCCCTGGGCGATTTTGTCTTTATAGGAGTGACAACGCTCCAACAAGCCCATCGGGGTTAGGCAGCTGAGAATCCAGGTCAATTCGGTGACCTCCGGAACATCCGATTGACGGAAAAAAACCGCCTTTTGAGGATCGAGGCCACAGGCGAGGAAATCGATAGCCACATCGCGGACATTATAACGTAGCTCGCTGGGATCGTGGATCGAAGTGAGCGAGTGGTAGTCGGCGATGAAATAATAGGCTTCGCCTTCATCTTGAAGACGGATGGCCGGTTCCATCATTCCGAAATAATTACCGAGATGTAGGCGACCTGATGGTTGTATGCCTGATAAAATGCGCATGAGGGCGAATGTCTTTTGCAGCAGGCCGGATGTCAAGGGGCACTTCCTGCAGCAAAGTGATTCCTTGCAGGATTTTGTCGGGCGGTCTAATCTCACAGCATGGCAGGGAAGTCGAAAGAGAAGGGAATGACACCGATGATGCAGCAGTATCACTCGATGCGCAGTGGTCTGCCCAAGGACGTATTGCTTCTCTATCGTCTGGGGGATTTTTACGAAATGTTTTTCGATGATGCCGTGCAGGCGGCACCGATACTGGGAGTGGCCCTGACCCGGCGGAATACCATTCCCATGTGTGGCGTACCGCATCACGCAGCACAGGGTTATATCGCCAAACTCGTTAAAGCGGGTCGCCGGGTAGCGATTGCCGAGCAAACCAGCGAGCCGCAGCCGGGTAAAATCGTTCAGCGGGAAATCGCACAGATTATCAGTGCGGGTACGATCGATGACTTCAATCTTCTGGAATCAACCCAGTCGAACTATTTGGCCGCTGCTTGCCGGGTATCGGGGCGTTGGGGTCTGGCTTTTGTGGATCTCAGCACCGGGGATTTCAGATTGATGGAATTTTCCCAACGCGAGGGGTTGGTGGACGAATTGGCACGCATTCGGCCAGCTGAGTTGCTCTTCAGTGATGAGCAGGCGGAGGATTTTGATAACCTGACTCAAGCGATTGATTATGACGCCTATGCTTTTTTACCAGATCAGGCTGAGTTTTTATTAAAGGATCATTTCAAAGTACAATCGCTCGATGGTTTTGGTTGTGCGGCATTGAGTGCTGCGGTTGGGGCGGCGGGTGCGGTTTTGCACTACTTGCAGACACAGATGCGGCGCAAGGTGGATCACATCAGGCGCCTACAGGTTTGTGATTGTGAAAGTTTTGTTCTCATCGATGCATCGAGCCAGCGTAATCTGGATCTCATCAACAGCGCGTCAGGTGGACAGAAACATTCTTTGCTGGGGGCACTTGACCGCACTTCGACTCCGATGGGCGCACGCAAATTACGGGACTGGGTATTGCACCCTTTGCGTGATCACGAAAAACTTTTGGCGAGACAGGATTTGATTGCCTGTTTTCTGGAGCAACCCTTCCTGCTTAGTCAGATCCAGGATGCCTTGAAGGAGGTCAGGGATATCGAGCGCACGATCAGTCGTTTGAGCCAGGGCTCGGGCAACGCGCGGGACCTCAAGGCTTTGGCGGTGTCTCTGGCGAAAATTCCCGATGTGAAGAGCCACCTGACTGCGCTTGAAAACGAGGAGGATCCCGGTCTTGGTGGCCGGCTTCGTGCCCGCTTGCGTGATTTCGGTGATCTGGTGGACTTGCTGGACAAAGCGATTGTTGAGGAGCCTCCCCCCGCATTGAAAGAGGGAGGAATTTTTCGGGATGGTTACAGTGAGGCGATAGATGAAATCCGCGCAGCAGCCACCGAGGGCAAGCAGTGGGTGGCAAAACTGCAGCAAGACGAAATTGTGCGCACAGGGGTCAAATCATTGAAGGTGAAGTTCAATGCGGTGTTCGGGTATTTCATCGAAATCACAAAATCGAATCTCGACTCGGTTCCGGAGGATTACATTCGCAAACAGACGATGGCAAATGCCGAGCGTTTTATCACACCGGAACTGAAAGAAGTGGAGAATAAAATTCTCGGTGCGGACGAGAGGTTACGAACCTTGGAGTATGAAGAATTTCTCAACCTGAGAGAAACGGTGCTCGAGCATTTGGAGGAAATCCAGGATACCGCATCGGCCCTGGCAGAAGTCGATACCCTGGCGGGTCTGGCAGAAACTGCCCAGCTCTACAACTATTGTCGTCCACTGTTAAACAAATCCCGTAACCTCTATATCAAAGAGGGTCGACATCCGGTGCTGGATCAAAATATCGCCGAGGAAAAATTCGTCCCCAATGACACAGCGATGGAACCGGAGCAAAACCGACTGATACTGCTCACCGGCCCGAACATGGCGGGCAAGTCCACCTATATCCGTCAGGTTGCGCTGATCACACTTATGGCCCAGATTGGGAGTTATGTTCCTGCGGAAAGCGCGGAAATAGGCTTGGTGGATCGTATTTACACCAGGGTGGGTGCCAGCGATGATCTGGCGAAGGGGCAATCGACCTTCATGGTTGAAATGACCGAAACCGCAGTCATCGTGAATACGGCAACAGAAAAAAGCTTGGTCATCCTGGATGAGATCGGGCGTGGTACGGCGACCTTTGACGGCCTGTCGATTGCCTGGAGCGTGGCCGAACATCTGCATGATGCCATTGGCGCACGAACTTTATTTGCTACCCATTATCATGAGATGACAGAGCTTTCACAAAGTAGGGAAGGGGTTCAGAACTACAATGTGGCGGTGAGGGAGTGGAATGACCAGATTATTTTCCTGCGCAAAATCGTGCCGGGCAGTGCGGACAAAAGTTACGGCATCCAAGTCGCCCGTCTGGCGGGTTTGCCTCCGGAGATCATTGGCCGGGCACGGGAAATACTCGAGCAACTTGAGGCTGAAAACCATGTGCCCACCCATGTCCAGGCGGGGAAAATCGCACCTGCGAAGAAAAAAAGAGCCAAGCGGAAAAAGGGTGCGAATAAAAATGCCCGGGTGAAAGAGGGCGATGCCAACGGGGCTGAAGATGAGCCCCAGTTGTCTTTATTTTCGTAAAAGGTATGGAGGAAGCAAGTGATGCTCTGCAATTAACCACACCTTTGCAGGATTTGCATTTGCCGGGCCTGGAACGTAAATCTTTGAATGCGCTTGAGAATCTGGCGATCAAAACTGTAGGTGATTTGATCAGTCATTTCCCTCGCCGCTACGAAGATCGCACACGCTTCGATGGTTTCCCGAACCAGCCGGGCAGTGAGAATGTTTGTCTCAGGGGGACTGTGACGGATACCTCTACCCGTTTTGCCGGGCGCCGCCGGTTTTTTGAAATGCGAGTGGAAGATCTGGATGCTGCCCTAACGGCTGTAATCACCTGCCGTTGGTTCAATATGCCTTTCATGAGCAGGGTTTTTGCAGCGGATCAGGTGGTTGTATTATACGGAAAACCAAAGCTCAGCGGTCGCCGTCTGGTGATGGATCACCCGGAGTATGAGATTATCGACGATGATTTTGGTGATGAACTGTCTTCACCGCATGTTGAAAGGATCACCCCGATCTACCCCCTGAGTTCGGGCATCAGTCAGTTGGTACTGCGGGCCAGTGTTTTTCAAATTCTCGAGTTACTGTTTGATGAAACGTTAACAGATCGATTGCCACAAAGCACAGTGCAGGGCTGGTGCCGGGCACGTGCCATTCGCACGGCACATTTCCCGGACAACATGGAGGAGCTAAAGGCGGCCCGGCGTTATCTGGCTTTGGAGGAGTTCACTGCCTTGCAATTAAAAGTATTGAAGCAGAGACGGGATTATGAGGGCCGTGGTGGCAAGGTTCATTGTGGTTCGGGTGATTTGCTGGAGAAATTTCTCCAGGCGCTGCCCTTTGAAGCAACGGGAGCCCAGCAACGGTCGATTGCTGAAATTCGTGCCGATTTGGCCTCCGGGAGTCCGATGAACCGTTTGTTGCAGGGAGACGTGGGATCTGGAAAGACCCTGGTGGCGGTTGCAGCGATGTTGCTGGTGGTCGAAGACGGTTACCAGGCGGCCTTGATGGCACCTACGCAAATTTTGGCGGAGCAACACTATCTGGTTTTGCAGCAGTGGTTGGAACCTTTGGGAATACGGGTGGGCTTGCGCACAGCGGCACGTAAGGAAGATGGTTTTTTGCCTTTGATGAGTGGTGGCGGGGAAGCACAGATTTTGATTGGTACTCATGCATTGATTTCGAACCAATCGGAACTAACCAATCTGGGTCTGGCGGTGATTGATGAGCAGCACAAATTTGGTGTGGCTCAGCGGGGAAAACTGATTCAGCAGGGTGAGATGCCGGATGTGTTGGTGATGACCGCCACTCCGATTCCGAGGACCCTGACGTTGACGGTTTATGGTGACCTCGATGTTTCCGTAGTGGATGAAATGCCAGCTGGCCGGGGTTCAATCGTTACGGGGGTGCGTGACCTGAAAAAGACAAGGGAAGCGGCGGATTTTGTTCGTGAGCATCTGGAGAAGGGGCGACAGGTTTACATTGTTTATCCGCTGATAGAAGAATCGGACAAGCTGAAATCCCTGGCCGCTACGGTCGAGTTCGAAAAATGGGAAAAATGCTTCAAGGGCTTTCGTTGTGGTTTGTTGCACGGTCGCTTGAGTGGTGAGGAAAAAAAACAAATCATGGGGGACTTCCGTTCAGGGGAGATTCAGGTTTTGATATCCACCACGGTTATTGAAGTCGGGGTCGATGTGCCGAATGCCAATATGATGTTGGTATTCAATGCCGAACGATTTGGTTTGGCACAACTGCATCAGTTGCGTGGCCGTATCGGTCGTGGTAAGCATAAGAGTTATTGTATTCTGATGGTAGACCTAAAAAAAGCAAAGGAGTCAGCGGACAAGTTGAAGGTACTTGAAGAAACCCGTGACGGTTTCCGCATTGCCGAGGAAGATCTGAAATTACGTGGACCCGGTGAAGTATTGGGCACGGCCCAGAGCGGTTTGCCGGATTTGAAGATGGGGGATCTGGTGACAGATGTGGATCTGGTGCGTGAAGCACGGGAGTTGGCGGGGAAAATTTTGGAGAACGACCCTAAGTTGAAAAACCCACAAAATCGTCAATTGATTGAAATGATGAACCGCTCAAGTGAAGAGCCGCCTACACAGCTGACTTAAATTGCTTCGGCTGGTTGCGGAATATTTATATAATGACTATGATTATGATTTTAAATTTCAAAATCAATAAATACAGAGCTGGGTTGATTAGTGGTGCGGGGATACTTTTTTATAGTTCTTTGATGACAGGCTGCGATAGCCAGAAGGACAAGGGCGTTTCAGCGGATTTCTCAATAGGTGATAGTGGCCCGAGCAAGAGCGTGTTATTTGCGGCCACGGTTAGTGAGGTTATGGATGAGACCCTGACCCCTGGGGTTGTAATTTTGATTCGAAAGGGCGACCAGGAATGGGCGAAAGCTTTCGGCTATCGTGATAGCAAAAATAGCGAAGCTCTGACTACAGAAGATCATTTCAGGATCGGCTCCAATACCAAGACTTGGACGGGCACCGCCCTATTGCAGCTTGTAGATGAAGGGCGGATTTCTTTGGATGATTCCGTGGCAAAATACATCAATCACGTTCCGAACGGCGAGAACATTTCCATCGCTCAATTGTTGACCATGCGCAGTGGTCTGTTCAATTACAGCGAACTGGAAGAGTTCAACCGAATCCTTGATGAACAGCCCGACAAGGTGTGGAGTCCACAGGAATTGCTGAAAATGGCCTTCGACAATGAGCCGTATTTTGGGCCGGGGAAAGGTTTTCATTATTCGAATACCAATACGGTACTGGCGGGATTGATCATTGAGAAAATCACAGGAAAAAAAGTAAATGATGTTTTTAAAGAGCAGATTTTTGCGAAGCTGGGCTTGAAGCATTCCCTGATACCTGATCCGAAAGATGTAAGCATGCCGGAACCTCATGCACGAGGCTATTTGTATGGAAGCAATGTTTCGACCCTGGAGGGTTTTGCGCTTTCGCCGAGCGACCAGGCTGCGGCGAGGGCGAAAAAATTGATGCCCAATGATGTCACTGACGCGAATCCGTCGTGGGGTTGGACAGCTGGAGCCGGAATTTCAACTGCTAAAGATTTGGCAAACTACGTAAAGGTGTTGGTGGGTGGCGGACTTTTGTCTGACGAAATGCAGGCTAAGCGGCTCGCCAGTCTTAAGGCGACGGATCCGAGCACTCCTGCCGGCGCCAGTTATGGCTTGGCCCTGGCAAAATTCGGGCCATTGATTGGACACGATGGGTCGTTGCCGGGATTTCAGTCGTTCATGGGTTATGATCCGGAAAACGATGTGACCGTGATCGTTCTGGCAAATGTGCAAGGGGGGATCAATGGTGAGGAACCAGCCAATGCGATTGTCAAAAAAATTACGCCGATATTGTACGGCAAAAAATAGAGAAAGCATAGGCACACGATGAACTGGCTGGCACATTTGTATCTTTCGGAACCGAACACAGAGTTTCGCCTGGGAAACGTGATGACGGATGCTTTGAAAGGCCAGCGATGGCCGGGCATGAGTGGTGATTTCATATCCGGGATCAACTGTCACCATGAAATTGATTTTTATACTGACAGAAATGCGATTGTTGATCGAAGCAAATCCAGATTGGAAGGCAATCCCCGCCTGCGAGGAATAGTTGTAGACGTATTTTATGATCATTTGCTGACCCTGAATTGGCAGACCTATGAAGAAGTTCCCATGCGTGAGTTTCTGGATAACTTTTATAAGCAGGCGTTACGGGCGAGTGAGCAGTTTCCGGAGATGGCCAGCGAGTTTGTGCAGAGCATGGTGAAGAGTGACCGGCTTGCACGCTACGGTGATTTGGGCGAAGTGGAGTGGGCTTACGGGCGGATTGATTCAAGACTTTCCGACCGGGCCCTGCAGGCTGGGCGTCTGGTGGATTTCATGCCTTCTTTGAAAGAGCAGCATAAGAACCTTGAAGCAGATTTTGCCGAGTTTTTTCCACAGTTGATGCAACATGTCGGCAAGGAAGGCAAAAGCGTGGGAATGGAAAAGACGGGGAGGGGGCATGGTTGCCCCCCTGAAGAATGCCTATAGCTCACTTCGGTGGTGCCGCGGCGTCTTTCATCTTTGCTATCAGATCATCGGATGACCAGGTTTCATCAGTGAATACATGCCTTATTTTTCCTGTTGCGTCCAAAATCACAGTGCGGAGGTTATGCTGGTATGAGCCTTTGTTCTCACCAAACTTCAAGTCCACATCCGCTGATATTTTTTTGATCGTATCACTGTCCTTTTCCGAAGACAGCAAGTGCCATGAATGACCACTTTTAAATCCAAAAATCTTGCCCCAGGTCCGCATAATTTCAGGCGTATCATAATCTACATCGAATGAAATCGTCAATAAAGTCCAGGAGGCAGGAGCATCTGGTGCAGCCTCCAGTGTTTTTGTTACCTTGGAAAATTTCCGCATCATTGCGGGACAATATTCAGGCACCGGACAACGGGTAAAAACGAAAGTCAGGGCAACGGGGCCTCCCCGGTAGTCAGACAGCTTGACTGGCGTTCCATTCTCATCAATGAAGTGGTAATCTGGAAGTTGTGAGTTGATCGCCAATCCATTGTTGGATGCTTCCACCGGCCCCCCATCTCCTGGCGCTTTGATTGCTCCTTTGTTGCCAGTAAGGCTGATATTCTCAATCCAGCTCTGCAGTTCCTCCACCCGGTAATCAAAGTGAATTCCATCTCCCGGGGCCAATCCTGACAGTGACGTGCTTTTCTTCACATTGAAGGGCATGATCATTGCTCCCATGTAGCCGGGGATTTCTTCATGATCAATAATGATACGCATATCCTCAGGCTTGATTTCCTGAATAATGCCATGAACCTTGAATAGTTTGGGCGGCTGTGCTGCCTCCCCTTCTGGATTTTTATCCTGGCTGCAAGCCAAGCAGATGATTGGCAACAAGCACAGGGTTATGAATTTGATGAATGAGTAGTAGAATTTCATTTTAATGGTTTGTATTTTTTTGTTCTATGAATAAACAGGCAGCCCAGATCACTTTGTTTTGCCGTCAGCTGGCAGTAGTTATTTTAGCTGCAAGTCTGTGTTTAATATTGCCTGCCTGTGAAAGAAAACCCCACGCCAAGCTTGACCGTTATAAAGTCGTAGAGCCGCTGAACTTTACCAATCAGAGGAATCAACCTGTATCCCTCGGCGACTTGAAAGGTAAAGTCTGGGTGGCCAGTTTTATTTTTACATCCTGTAGCCTCGAATGTGCTTACCTTGTCCGTCGATTGAAAATCATGCAGGGCAAGTTGGCAAATCGTGACGACATCGTATTGGTCTCCTTCAGTCTGGATCCCAAAACTGATACCCCCGAGCGCTTGATGGACTTTGCCCGGAGGCACGGTGAAGATAATGAGGAATGGCATTTTCTGACTGGTGATGGAGCCAAATTGAACCGCGTTATCAAAAACACCTTTTACCTTCCCATCACTGACGAAGCACTGAGGAAAAACCTTTTGGAATCCAACGAGTTGGTTCATAGGAATCATTTTGCAGTAGTGGACAAGCAGGGAACTGTTCGTTTTTATGTAGACGGCATGCTTCCCGAGGCAGAAAAGCTTGTTATCAATGCAGTGCAACAGTTGCTCTCAGAGTCTGATCCCTGAGTTTCTTTTACCCTTAGTAATATTCAGAATAAACAGCGCCACCTCGCCCGGATCCAGCGATTGGCCGTCGCTGAATCCGGACAGTTTGGAGTAGCTATCAATTATTCTTTTTCAGCAGCTTGTTTTTCTATGTCAGCTCGAGACATAGGTTCTTTGATATCTGCGTACTTGCTGCGCCACTTGATGGAATCCTCTTCCTTGATGACGTCGCTTTGGCCACCATAGGTATTGCGCACGTAGGTCATGACAGCGGCCAGTTCGGAATCATTCAAAGCACTTTCCAGTGGCATCATAAGACCGATGAATTTGGCATCTTCTTTTTTGATTCCTTTCAAGACTGCTGCCGCCATCGCTTGGGGATTACCGTTCACAATTTTAGATTCAGCCAGGGAGGGAGCCATCACCAGGCCGGGGGCCGGTTTCATTCCTTTGCCATCGGGACCGTGACAAGCGACACAGAGTTGGAACTTGAGTTGTCCCAATGCCATGGTGTCTTCTTTTTCATCAGCGCGTAGAGCAGGAGTTGTTAGTGCAAGCACTGTTAATAGTATTGATAGTTTTTTCATAGTTAGATTAAATGTTAGATTTTATAATATTTTTAGGTAAAATTTTGATTCCTTTGTGGGGAGATGCACACATTATCGTCCTCCTGACAGGAAGCCTATAGTGTTGGAAATCACCCGTCGAAGGCAGAACCCGGACACAAGTGGGCTAGGAAGTTCCATGGTCTTGAGAAAGACCCGGCCAAGCTATTATGTGCTCAGGTTACGCGGCAAGTCGAGGAGGCGGAGTGAGCAAGTCAGCAATAAATCCATCTGGAATTTTATCCGAATAAGAGTTATGCCTAGCGGCAGACATCAATACAAGCGCCGGATTGGGCAAATTAAAGGCTGATGTGTAATGAAGGGATATTTTGCTGATTTTTGTCCAGTCAACCAAGGGGGCTCTATCACGGTCATCGCTTTGATTCAGCATTTTCTGCGCACTCTTACAGAGTTCGCAGGGGGGGGCATCAATAATGACCTCTTTCAGATACAGGATACCCCCGGCTTTTTGACTCATATCGATCCATGCTATCCCTTGCAAAAAAATTCCTCCCATTCCACTGATAAGAAATAACAAAAGTGTTAGTATAACCATTGCGCTCCAATGACGAAGCGCTTGCAGGCATGCAATGATGGATCTATTTCTCACTTGAGGTATACGTACAAGCTTCAATTGTCCTTTCAAAAAGTCAAGGCTCAAGGCCTGAAGCCAGAGTTGAAAATGTTGGATTATGAAAATATTACCTTTTCATAGTTCACTATTTTTATATTTTCCTAGTCACAACCTATTCCATATCATCCTATCATGATTCAGCCAACACACTCCCGCCGATCGATATTAAAAGCTGCCCCCGCCTTAATTGGTGGCGGTGCGGTGCTTGCCTCAATCCAAAAAGCGCAGACGAGCGGAGCCAAGCCGCCGCTAATGGCTTACGTGGGCACCTTCAGTTCTCCTCTACACGATGTCCTGCCGAGCCAGGTGGATCTGCCCCCTGGCAATGGGCGTGGGATTCATCTGTTTGAGGTGAATCGTAAAACGGGAGAGTTGTCACCCCGTGGGGTATTGGAGCTGGGGACGAGTCCGAGTTGTCTGGCTTTTAATTCTGCCGGTACACATATCTATTCCGCGAATGAGACGGACAAGGTGAAAGGGAATGATGCGGGGACGATCAGCTCTTTTTCCATCAATCGGGCCGATGGTCAGTTGAACTTGCTTAATACCGTCAGCTCTGGTGGTGCTGGTCCTACGTATGTGAGTGTGCACCCCTCTGGGAAATTTTTGCTGGTGGCGAATTATTTCGGGGGATCAGTGGCCGTGTTGCCCATTTTGTCCGATGGCAGTCTGGGTCCTGCAAGTGATGTCAAAAAAGGGACAGGGAAGGTGGGGCCGACCAAGGCAACAAATGCTCCACCGGGGAGCTTTGCTTTCAGTGGCCACGATATTCCACATGCCCATATGATCGAAACGGATCCTGCGGGGCGCTTTGTTTTGTCAGCTGATTTAGGTCTGGACCAAATCCTCATCTGGAACTTTGATGATCGTACGGGAACCTTGTCTGCGAACAACCCCCCCTCGTTTTCACTGCCGCCGGGAGATGGTCCACGGCATTTTTCGTTTCATCCAAACAAAGCTTGGTTGTACTCATTGCAGGAGGAGGGTTCGAACATCGTGTTGTTTGACTACGATTCCGTAAAGGGACAATTGAAGCCGCGGCAGACTCTGTCGAGTCTTCCTCCGGGTTTTGCCGGCAGTAATTTCACCTCGGAAATAATGGTGTCTGGCGATGGTAAGTTTGTCTATGCAGCAAACCGTTTGCATGATGGCATTGCGACTTTCTCGGTGGCTGAAAATGGAACCCTGGCTTTTGTTGGTGAGGAATGGACCCGTGGAGATTATCCCCGCAGTTTCAATTTTGATCCCACTGGCAATTTTCTTTATTCCTGCAATCAGAGGGCGGATAACATCACCACTTTTCGCATAGATCGGAAATCCGGTAAGCTAACCTTCACCGGGCAGTATACCCCCGTCGGTAATCCTTCGATCATCGTCTTTCTCGATCTCGGGAAGGCCGGGTGAAATTTTATTCAATGGACTACAGAACACCTAGTCTGGAAAATCGGAAAATGTTGTGTCAGCGGCCAAAAGGGCGAAGGCAGGTCATGTACCAGAGTTGGCAAAAACTGCTCTTTCTTCACTGGCAAGTGGACCCTGGGCAAATTCAAAAAATGCTGCCGGAGGGACTGTTTGTGGACACTTTTAAAAACAGGGCCTATGTGGGGATTGTGCCGTTTTATATGTGGAATATTCGACCACGTTATCTGCCCGCCCTTCCGTGGGTTTCATACTTTCTAGAACTGAATGTCAGAACCTATGTCCACGATGCAAAGGGGGTGCCCGGGGTCTGGTTCTTTTCCCTGGATACCAATCAGCCCCTGGCAGCCTACTTTGGCAGTCGTTTTTTTTACATGCCCTACACACAAGCTCAAATGAAGGCGGAGCGGCGAGATGAAGGAATCGTTCACTATCAATGTCAGCGCAAAGGTACGCCAGAGGAAGAAAAGTCCGAATACATCTATCGCGGGGTTACCGATCCGTCTCCGGCTGTACCGGGAACGCTGGAGTATTTTTTAGCGGAGCGTTATCTACTCTATGCGGTGAATCCGAAAAATGGGGCATTGTACTCCGGGCGGGTATTTCATCAATCCTACCCACTCCAGAAAGCCGAAGTATCACGGTTTTCCATAAGCCCAATCAAACAAGCGGGAATTTGCGGGGTGGACGGCAACCCCGTTCATGCCCTTTACTCGGAAGGAGTTGATGTGCAGGCCTATGCACTCGAAAAGCAGTGACCCACACTTGGGGACTTGCGCAGACCGGAGGACGCCTGCATGCTGGTTTTTTCAGCGACATAAATATATCCACTTATGCAGACAATTGTTATTGGACACAAGAATCCGGACATGGACTCTATCTGTGCTGCGCTGGCTTATGCTCACCTCAAACGGGAGTCGGGAGTTGCCAATGTGGTGGCCGGGCGTGCGGGAGTCACCAACGCACGGATTGATTTTGTGCTCGATAAATTCGGAGTCGAAGCCCCGGTATTTTTCAGTGATCTTTCACCGCGGGTAAATGATGTCATGCAGCGGGATGTGATCTCGGTTCATCATGAAACATCCTTGTATGACTCGCTTGCCTTGATGGAAAAGGAACGCTTGCGTGCGCTGCCGGTTCTGGATGATGAGCAGCGATTCCTGGGTCTGCTTTCGTATCATAAAATCAGTCACTACCTTTTTCCGCCGCGAGAGGAATCCGGGCGTGCTCGTGAAGTGCATGCTTCGCTGGACTCGATAGTGCGCACTTTTCAGGGACGGTCGCTGACGGGAGATCTTAGTGCAGAAAGGGCGGCACTTAAACTCATAGTGGGTGCTATGGGGCAGGAAGCTTTCAATGAAAGACTGCAGAGTTATGAAGCCAAGAGCCTGGTGGTATTTGTCGGGGATCGTACCAATATCCAGTGGAAGGCGGTCAAACACGGAGTTAGAGCGATAGTGATTACGGGTGGGCTGGCACCTGACGACGACATGATCGACGATGCCACCAACGCAGGCGTTAGCTTGATCAGTTCCCCATTCGATACCGCATCGACCGTATTGCTGGCTCGTGGAGCTGTTGATGCAGGATTGATGGTGGATACCAAGTTTACCTTTTTTGATCCAGAGACGTCATTGGCAGAGGCCCGTGAGAATGTTCGTGATGTGCACGCGGCGGTTTTTCCGATTCTTGATGGGACGGGAGGTTTGGTCGGCGTGCTTTCAAAGAGTGATTTTATTAAACCTGTGCCGCGACAATTGATCCTGGTGGATCACAATGAAATTTCACAAGCGGTCAAAGGGGCAACTAAAGTGCCCATCATCGAGGTTCTGGATCATCACCGCCTCGGGGGGCTTCACAGCAGCACGCCGATTCTTTTTTGGAATAACCCGGTCGGATCCACCTCTACGATTATCGCTTTGGCATACGGTCAGGCAGGTGTGGAGATTCCTCGTGCGATGGCAGGGCTGATGATGGCCGGTCTGCTGACAGATACGCTTAATCTCACCTCACCGACAACCACTGAGACGGATCGGGCTATCATGCAAAAGCTTGCGCAGATCACAGGGGAGGATCCTGCTGAACTGGCAGCAGAGATTTTCTCGGTGGGGTCCCCGCTGCTCACCATGCCGGCGGAAGGGGCGATCACGGCAGACTGCAAAGAATACGAAGAGGGCGGTTGTCGCTTTTCGGTGGCCCAGATCGAAGAGCTTTCATTTTCAAATTTGCCGGAAAAGCAGGATGCGCTGTTAGCAGCTCTTGATGAATACTGTAAGAAAAACGGCTATCTTTTTTCCACCCTGCTGGTCACGGATATCAACACCCGGGCCTCAGTGTTACTGGCGAGCGGTAGCGAGGTGTTTTTGAAAACCATCGACCACCCCGTGATTGCTCAACAAGCATGGCGCTTGGGGGGAGTGGTTTCACGCAAGAAACAATTGTTGCCATATTTGCTGACTTGTCTTGAGCGCATGCCGGAATAAGAGTCGTTAATCGTTGGTTATAACGAGGTATTCGCAAATTTTTCACCTCCCTTTCATCAAAAATTCATACCCACCTGCAATTTTTTGCAGTGTTATGAATGAACAAAACAACGAAAAATACAGCAGCAGGATTAGTCAGACCATCGGCAAATGGGGCAGCCTTCTGCTTTCGATTTTCAGTTACAGCCTTATTCTCGGTTTCGCTGTTATCGGAGTAGGACTGATGGCCTTCAGTACAATTTTTGCCCTTCTTTTTGACTCCGGATTATTTAGCGGATTTGGCCTTCTCACCGGAGATGTTATTTTCACTGCAGGCGGCAGTTTGCTGTTATGGAAACTGTGCCGTGAGCTTGATGTATTTAATCAAAGTTTAAAGAAAACAGTGGCTGGCTCAAAAAGCTAAGCCGGGCACATGTCGTGACCGGTAGCAGTATTGCAAAGGTATTCAATACTGCTACCTTGTTGCATGAAGAAGTTTTTTCCTTTGGCGAGTATGCTTGCCTACACACTTTTTGGAATTTTACTGCTTTTTCAAATGGCCAACGCAAGCCATTCTTGGGAGACCCTTTATGGGGAAAGCACTTTTCGAAAAGATCGCGATAGCGACAAGCTGATCATTCATCAAAAAGGAAAAAAAGCGGTCATCCTTGTGAAATCGTCCGCTTTTGCAGAAGCTATTTACTCAGGAAAAGTAAAGGTGGTGTGCGCTCTTCCGGACTCAAGCACCTTGATTCGTATTATGACCGGAGAGCCAAGCATCCTGGCAGGACACCTCAAAGATTCCAGCTCAATTCCATTGGTTGAAAGCAATGGCAAAGTGGTGGTGGTCAATAGAAGTGGGATACTCGTCCGCTCTTCTGCAATTTTCGATTGGAATGAGAGGGAAAATCTTTCGACTTTGAAAATTGAGCCGAATGTGGGTTTGCTTCCTAAACAGGGAAACGTTTATGCCCTGGCTATAAAAAAGAGGGGCTTTTTCAGGGCGAATGAGTCGATTCCAGATCTTGGATTGAATATTGCCCGAGGTGAACGTTAGCGGGCTTGCTCCGGTCATCACAGATGGCGAGAGGTAATTCACAGGCTCTTCCGCTAGCATCGGATGAGGAGAAAAGTGTTGCCGTAGAAATTAAATCCCTTGGTATGCATGGCCACGAAAACTATATCATTGGATCTTGAGGCCTACGATAGGCTCAGCGCGGCTAGGAAATACGAAAGGGAGTCATTTTCCAAAGTCGTCAAGCGAGCGGTTTGGCCTGCACAGACAGGCACGGCGGCTGATTTGCTGGCATGGCGAAACGAAGCTGGGGGTACTGTGGACAAGGCAGTTCTGGACCGGCTGGGTGCTTTGCAGGAGTGTGATACACCGAGTGAGAATAAGTGGCAATCATGATTTTGGTCGACACTACCTTTCTGATTGATCTTCAGCGATCGTCACGCAACGAAAGGCATGTGGCAGCTGCAACCTGGCTGCAGGACAACTCTGATATAGAGCTGGCGCTACCAGCAATCGTTCTGGGTGAATTTGCCGAGGGCTTTGAGTCGACTACGGATCCCGTCATCGAACACTACCGTTCGGCCCACCGGATCATTGAAGTGGATGAAAGTGTAGCGATGACCTATGCGCGTATTTCTCGTGAACTGAGGAAAAAAGGAAAGCCGATTGAAGGTAACGATACTTGGATAGCGGCAACTGCCTTGAGCAGGCAGGTTTCGCTTTTAACTAGAAATGTGAATCACTTCAGCCGGGTGCATGACTTGGAAGTAATTGGATACGGTCAGTTTAGCAGTTAGAGAAGCTACTGCATCGGCAAAGCAAAAGCGACCAGACTGCCGCCTTTGGGTCGGCCGGACTTGCCACCACCTGCGGAGATCACAACGTATTGCCTACCGTTGATCATGTAAGTGCTGGGGGTGGCGTTACCACCAAAAGGAAGTTTGGCTTTCCAGAGAATTTTGCCGGTTTTTTTGTCGAAGACGCGGAAGGTTTCATCGGCGGTTGCTCCGATGAAGATCAGTCCGCCCGCTGTCACGACAGGCCCGCCGTAGTTTTCCGTGCCGGTTGGTGGAATCCCCCTTGCGGTCAATTCCGGATATTCACCAAGGGTGACCTTCCATTTGATTTCGCCGGTGTTCAGATCCACGGCGTTCAGTGTTCCCCACGGGGGTTTGATTGCCGGGTAGCCGTCTTTGTCGAGCCAGCGACGAAAACCGCCGAAGGCATAAGACGGGGCTTCGTCCTTTGACACTTTTTTGCTCGGGGTGCCAGGCTCTTTGCGGGATGCTGAGAGCGGTTTGTTTTCATTCAGCACGTAGTTCAGGATGGCGTTCCGTTTGGCTTCGGGCATGGTCACGTAGCCGGGCATGCGTCCGCCACCCTGACGGGTAATCAGTTCAATTTCCGCTCGCGTTTTGCGTTTGGCCACGTCAATCAAGGAGGGGAATTCTGCGGCAAGATTACCCTTTCTGTCCAAGCCGTGACAGGGCGCGCAAAAGACCATGTAATCCTTTTCGCCCGGGACCAGCGGAGTGCCGTCGGCACGCCGGGTCTCGATCATCGACATTAACCAGGGCATCTCGTTGATGTTGACGTAGTAGATGCCCTCCGGGTCTGCTGCTCCACCGCCCCATTCCATGCCTCCGTCAAAGCCGGGAAACATAACGGTCTCGGCCAAACTTGGCGCTGGAAAAGGGCCGAAATTGGGAGAGGCTCGAATACGATCGAGGGTCATTTGATGAGTTTCAGGAGAAATATTCGAAGCGTCGGCTTCGGTATAGCGTTGGCGCATCAGTGGTGCGGGCCTTTGTTGCAAAGGCTGGGTCGGCCAGGCTTTTTCACCTCGTAATTTTGATGACGGCACGGGTTTTTCTTCGATTGGCCAGAGAGGTTCGCCGGTAACGCGGTTGAAAACAAATAGCCGACCGTGTTTGGTGCCCTGGGCTACAGCATCGATTTTTTTCCCGTCATGATTCACGGTCAGGAGCACCGGTGGGCAGGGCAGGTCTTTATCGAGCAGGTCATGATGTACGATTTGAAAATGCCACAGCCGTTTCCCGGTGGCAGCGTCGAGAGCGAGAATGCAGTTGGCAAAGAGATTCATGCCGTGACGTTCTCCCCCGTAAAAATCGGGTTCGGCGGTTTTTGTCGCAATATAAACAATGCCGCGTTTTTCATCGAGTGACTGACCGCTCCAGGGCATCAAGCCAGTGGCGGTTTTGTAAGCTTCTTCAGGCCAGGTCTCGTAACCAAAGTCGCCGGGTCGGGGAATGAGGTTGAAAATCCAACGCCGCTCGCCGGTTCTGACATCAAAAGCGCGTACCGAGCCCACTCCACCCACTCCACCAAGGATTAATAAATCCTTGTAGATGACTCCGGGGGTGTTGAGTCCAGAATTCAGTTTGATGGACCCTTTTACGCCGAATTCCTTAATGGTTTTGCCGGTTTCCGGGTTCACGGCAAACAACATTCCCCCCACTCCGGTGAACAGTCGGCGTTCTTGGCCGATATCGCTCTGCCAGTAAACCAAGCCGCGTTGTCGCCCCCGTCCTTTAATTGAGTGTTCCTTTTCCGGATCCCATTGCCAGAGTTCCTTACCTGTTGCAGCGTTAAGCGCGATGATTTTTCTGGTGGCAGTGGGGGTGTAAAGGACGCCATCCACGATAAGGTTGTTTGCCTGGTAACCACCTACACCACCTGTTTCATAGCTCCAGGCGATTTCGAGTTGGCTTACATTGTCGCGATTAATCTGCTTTAACGGTGAATAGAGGCTGCGGTCTTTGCCGCCGAGATAGTCTCGCCAATCGGCATTTTTGGAGTCAGCGCCTGAGGCGTTGACCGAGCACAGGATGAATGTAAACAGAGCAATTTTAAATCGCAGGTTCATAAGTATTGGGAAAGGGATAAATAAAGTGTTGAGCATTGTCATAGTCATTGATTGAATGGCAAAATTTTTTTTGTGAGATAGGAATCTTCTCAAAAAAAGACCAACAGTCCGGTTACGAGTTGATGTCGGTGATTCCAATTATCTCCGAATTTAAAAGCCTGCCAGCGGTGCCCCATTTTGACAATTACACCGTCCCGTAGTTTCCAGCGCAGGCCGTAGGTAAACCAGTTGAAGTTGAATCCGACGTCGGTGAACTCATGAAATAATTCCTCTTCGACAAAAAACCTGGCATCGCACAGGCCGAATTCCCATGGAGCAATCAGGCGTGTCTCATTGCGGTAACGGAAGCGATCGTCTGCCGAAGCACCGCTCTCAAACATCCGGTATTCCAGACGATGACGATTGGAAAACGACCAGTGGCCAAGCTTTGTCCGATAACTGAGGATGGCCGAGGGGCGGTATTCATCACGCCAGTCATCCCCGATTTCGAACCAGGCATGACGATAGCCAGCTTCGGCGGCCCATCCCTGAGCAAGCTTGCAACCCAGATTCAGGTCGAGATAAGTGAAGAAAAAATCATCGAAGCCATCACGGGTGGTGAGCAAGTTCCGGGAGGACAGATACCATTTGTCGCCGAGCGGATATTTAAAAATCAGGTTGTGAGCCGAACCGGTGTCGGTTTCTGCGAGACAGGCCATTGAAGGCATCAATACGGCGATGATGAGAGCGTGGGTGTGCAGCTTCATCGTGGCAATGCCTGTTTTACTCAATAGCTAGTCGCAGACAAGTCTAGTAATTAAGTTAGCTTCGCATCTCAGTAATCGCGGCAGCCATATCGGGTGCAGCGAACAGTGAGGTGCCGGCGACCATAACGTTGGCTCCACTTGCAGCGGCAATTTTTACCGTGTCGATATCGATACCTCCATCGACTTCGATGTGGTAAGTCAAGCCGAGTCGGTCACGCTCGGTCAAAGCCTCTTGAACCTTGGGCATGGTTTCGCTTTCCATGAATGCCTGGCCGCCGTATCCGGGACGGACTGTCATCACCAGCAGTAGATCAATCTGACCGAGAAAAGGCCGTACGTCATCAAAGTCGGTATCCGGGCTGAGGGCGAGTCCACAGTTGCAACCCGCTTCGCGGATTGCGGCTAAAGTTTTTGCCACATTGTGATCAGATTCTACATGGACAGTGATATTATCTGCTCCGGCTTTGACGAAGCGTGGGAAAAAGTGGTCAGGCCGCGTGATCATCAGGTGCACGTCAAGATACTGGTCGGTGGATTTCCGCACTGCTTCGACATAAGTCGGGCCGAATGAAATGTTGTCGACAAAGTGGCCGTCCATCACATCCAGGTGTAGCCAGTCACCTCCGTTTTCCTTGGCTCTATTGGCTTCTTCCGCGACCCGGCTCCAGTCGGCAGCCAGAATGGACGGGGCGATGATTCGTTGCTTGCAGTCTTTCATCGTTGAGCATTATGTTGCGGCATTGACCGAAGGCAACTCAAAACAGAACCATACGTATAACATGTCCGATTCATTTTCTCCCTCCGCACCCGAAGCAAACTCTAAAAAAGGGCTCAGTCCGCTCGCCTGGGTGGGCATTGGCTGTGGTGGATTGATTGTTCTGGGGCTGATCGCCATCGTGGCCGGCGGGATGTTTGTCAGCGGTAAGGTCAAGCAAGGCCTCGCCGATGCAAACGGCAATCCCGAGCGTTTTGCCGCTGAGATGGTGGTGAAATTTAATCCGGATATGGAAATGGTCGAAGCCAATGACGAAGAAGGCAAAATGACCATCAGGATGAAAAAAACCGGTGAGGAGATGACTTTTTCCTACGCGGATATTAAAGAGGGAAAATTTTCGGTCACAACATCAGGTGGGGAAACGATCAAAGTTGATAGCAAGGGAGGTGAAATTGTCAAAACCGATGCCGAGGGCAAAACGACCGTCATCAAGAATGATGGCCAAAACATGAAAATCGAGGGGGCTGATGGCAAAACCACGACCGTGACAGCTGCAAAAGCGGGGAACTATTGGGCTGATCTGCCTGCCAGCTTGAAAGAATTTGCCTATCCGAACGTCGATGAGGCGGCAACACCCATGACAATAAGCGAAGACGGCAAGGGCAGCAAAATATCCTTCGGTTTTGTGAGCAAAGATACCGACACAGCAGTGGTGAAGTTTTATCAGGATAAACTCAAGGCGGCGGGATATACCATTGAGGAGAAATCGGGCTTTATGGGGAAAGGGGTGCAGGGAAGCAAGGGCAAGGATATCATCAAAATCACAACTACTGGCGGGCAGGGTCAAATGCTGGTCGTATTTTACGCTGAGCTGGGCAAATAAATGACCGATTCCAACCACAATCCTTCGCTTGGCTTCGAAAAAATCATTGATCTCGAGAGCGATACTTTTTTCATGACTCAGGCCCTGCGCCAGGCTCAAAAAGCCTACATGGCCGAGGAAGTGCCGGTTGGTGCGGTGATCGTCCGCGAGGGACAGATCATTGCCCGGGCGTCGAATCAGGTGGAAACGCTGAAAGACGCGACTGCCCATGCCGAAATGCTGGCGCTGACCCAGGCTCAGAGCGTGCTGGGAGACTGGCGGCTGACCGATTGCCAGCTTTACGTGTCGAAAGAGCCTTGTCCAATGTGTGCCGGGGCGATTGTGCATTGCCGCATCGAGCGGGTGATTTTTGGTTGTGGAGATGAAAAAGGCGGAGCAGCCGGGGGCTTTATCAATTTGCTGCAACAGGAAACACTCAATCATGCGGCCGAAGTCACGCCGGGAGTGCTGGAGGAAGAGTCGCGCGGGCTTTTGCAGGCATTTTTTGCCGAAGCTCGGAAAAACCGCAAAAAATCCTTGGAAAAGAGCAAGCAGGAGTAGCTTTTTTAAAATGGTAATTTGAAATACTCCTCAAAGCAGATTTAGCTAGCAAACTATGAAACAAGAAACCTCTGGAAGTCCAACTTCCTCACGTCGCAAATTTCTCAAATACGGTGCCGGCTTTGGCGCTGCCCTGGCTTGGCCGAATTCCACCGTAATCGGCGCCAACAGTGATGTCCGCGTGGGTATTATCGGTGTCAATGGTCGTGGAAGACACCATCTCAACGCCTACCTCAAAATGCCCAAAGCCCGGGTGGGGGCGATTTGTGATGTAGCTCCTGATTTGCTCGACGCACGCACGACGCTGCTTTCTGCACAGCAAAAAAGTGAGGTCAAGGGTTTTGAAGATATGCGCGATATGTTCGAAAAAGGGGATATCGATGCGGTCAGTGTGGCAACACCGAATCACTGGCATTCTCTCGCGGGAATCTGGGCGATGCAGGCAGGCAAGGATGCCTATGTTGAAAAACCCATTTCGCACAATGTGTGGGAAGGTCGTCAGTTGGTAAAAGTAGCACGCAAGCTCAATAAAATTTGCCAGGGAGGGACACAAAGTCGTTCGATGCCTACGATTCGTGCCGCCGTGGATTACGTGCACAGTGGCAAACTCGGCAAGATCCAGTTTGTTAAGGGAATGTGCTACAAAGGCCGTCCGCCGATTGGACTGGGTGGGGGTGGAGAAATCCCACCGGGCCTCGATTACGATTTGTGGTGTGGACCACGCGAGATCGAGAAACCGCTGCGTCGCAAGAGACTGCATTACGACTGGCACTGGTTTTACGCCTATGGCAACGGGGATATGGGCAACCAGGGTATTCACCAGATGGATGTGGGCCGCTGGTTTCTGGGTGAGAAAAAGCTTTCACCGCGGGTGATGTCGATTGGTGGTCGTTTGGGATACGAGGATGACGCGGAAACTCCCAACACTCAGTTGGTCTATCATGATTATGACAGCGCACCGCTGATTTTTGAAACCCGGGGTCTGCCACGGGACAAGGAGTCACAGGAAACGGCCTGGGGCAAAAACATGAACCACCCGGAGGAATTTCCTGAACTGGGTGGTGTTGGAGTGGTGGTGCAATGTGAGAACGGACGCGTCTACTGTTCATCCGGCGGGCAAGTGAAAGTGACCGACAACAAGGGTGTAGAGATGACCCAGATCAAACCACCGAATGACAATGACCAGGCGCTGGAGCCGGATCATTTCAAGAACTTCATTAATGCGGTGCACAGTCGCAAGGTGTCCGAACTGCACGCGGATTGTGAGGAAACCCACATTTCCAGTGCGCTGTGCCACACCGGCATGATCTCTCACTTCATGGGCGAAAACGCTCACGACGAAGCTGTTCGTGAAAAAATCAAGAGCGACAACTTCCTTGCCGGACGTTATGCGGCGATGGCTGAGCACCTGATGGCGAACGATGTTAATCTGGAGAAAGACAGCATCACGCTCGGACCGTGGTTGACCTTCAATCCGGATGCCGAGCGTTTTGAGAAAAATGGTGATGCCATTGACCAAAAAGCCAATCAACTGACAAAAGAAAGCTATCGTGCGCCTTTTGTCGTTCCGGAGAAAATATAGAGCGACCGCTCTGCTTATCTTAAAAGGCACTGCTGGGAACGGCAGTGCTTTTTTTGTGGAAAAAAGGCAAACAGTAGAAATGACGTTTGCGTATGACGATGTTCCTACATTGTCTTTTTGGAGTTGTTACGCTAGCGAAATGAAGTTGGAACTTCGTTATACCTATTACAGGGAGCACAATGATTTTTCCGACATCTGTTTGCAACAACACCGATTCCGATGTTGGTTTTGTAATCATGAAAAAGCAAAACCCCGCAAAGACAGATTCTACCCGTCGCAAGTTTCTCAAATATGGGGCCGGCTTTGGAGCTGCCCTGGCCTGGCCGAATTCCAAGGTGATCGGAGCCAATGACGATATTCGGGTGGGAGTTGTCGGAGTCAAGGGTCGTGGCCAGGCCCACATCAAAGGTTACGTCAATGCCAAAGGGGCGAGAGTGGTGGCTTTGTGCGACGTGGATCCGATGTACCTTGATGCGCGATCCACTCTGCTCGCTGCCCAGCAGAAGATGAAAGTCGAGAGCTTCTCCGACATGCGTGAGATGTTCGAGAAAGGTGATATCGATGCTTTCTCCACCGCGACACCGAATCACTGGCATTCGTTGGCGGGGATCTGGGCGATGCAGGCCGGCAAGGATGCCTACGTCGAAAAACCGGTTTCCCACAATGTCTGGGAAGGTCGTCAGTTGGTAAAAACGGCGAGGAAATACAAACGCATTTGTCAGGGCGGCACCCAGAGTCGCTCGATCGAGCAGATTGCCAATGGGGTGGCTTATGTGAAAAGTGGTGCAATCGGGAAAATTTTATGGGCTAAAGGGACTTGTTACAACCCGCGTCCGTCGATTGGTCTGGTGGGGTCCGGGGGAGGTGAAATTCCAGCGGGCCTGGATTATGATTTGTGGAGCGGCCCGGCACCGATGCAAAAACCATTGAAGCGTGAAAACCTTCACTACGACTGGCATTGGATTTACGCTTATGGCAATGGGGACATGGGCAATCAAGGCATTCACCAGATGGATGTTGCGCGGTGGTTTCTGGGAGAGAAAAAACTATCACCCCGAGTGATGTCGATCGGTGGTCGTCTGGGTTACAAAGACGATGGCGAAACCCCTAACACGCAAATTGTCTATCATGATTATGAAGCTGCGCCATTGATCTTTGAAACACGGGGTTTGCCGCACGACAAAGCAGCCCAGGCCGGCGGTAAGAGCGGATGGGGAAAGAACATGGATCGCCCTGAGGAATTTCCGGAGGAGAACGGCGTCGGAATGGTGATCCAGTGTGAGGGCGGTCGGGTTTACTGTGGCAGGAGCAAGGTCAAGGTGACCGACAACCAGGGCAAGGAGATCACCAAGATCGAAGGCTCGACCAGCAGCGGCGGGCATTTCAACAATTTCATTGAAGCGGTGCGCAGTCGGAAGACTTCGGATTTGTTTGCCGATTGCGAAGAAACCCACATTTCCAGTGCCCTCTGCCACACCGGACTGATCTCACATCAACTTGGGCAACAGATGCATGATTCCGAAGTGCGTGAAGCGATCAAGAGCGACAGTCTGCTGGCCGGACGTTATGCGGCGATGGAGGAACATTTGCGACTCAATGATGTGGATTTGGGCAAGGAAAATATTTCCCTCGGCCCCTGGCTGAAATTCAATCCGGACAGCGAGCAGTTCGAAGGCAACGACGGGGGCCTGGATGCCAAGGCCAATAAGCTGGCGACCAGGGAATACCGTGCGCCCTATATTGTGCCGGAGAAAGTGTAGAAAGCATGTGCCCTGGAATTCGGATTGGGTTGAAGCTTATCAATATGTATTTATTACCTGAAAACCTGTCCCTGATGAGTGCAAACGAGCGGAGGGGTTGAAAGATGAATCCTGAGTAGCCACGGCCATCAATTACAGAACCTTTTAACTGGCCATCTTTAGTTGGGCAGGTGTCTTCTCCCCGCATTCGGACAGGTGCTCAGTTATTATTCCATACGGGAGGGATATCACCAGCCCTTGCCCGAGCGGTTAAAGTCAAACATGAAGGATTTGTTTACACCCGGTTCATCGAAAGGGCAGGTGGCTCGCAAGGGAAGTGTTGGTCTCCGTAGTCCCGGGGGGGCAGCAGGATTTCAACATCAGGAGTTTGCATTTGGGGAGTGCTTGGCCTTTCATTGCCGGATGTTGCCAATCCTTCTCTATCCGCGTAGACTTTAAGCAGTATTTCAAAACCACCTCCTATCCCATGCCACTCCACGCCCTCACTTACCTCCATCGATTAATCCTTGCCTGTTTGTGTCTGGCAGGATTCGATCA
>DAOUQC010000009.1 GCA_030625775.1 Verrucomicrobiota bacterium | reverse complement strand
CGGTATAGATCGGTGTCGAAGGTGAATTTGCGGAAGTAGACAGTGCGGGTATCAGATTCGTAGATCACGTAGCGGCCTCGCAAGTCGTCCGGGTTACGGGGGTCGCCGACGGAACCGACGTTGACGATGTAGCGGTGGGTTTCGATCAGGCTGACATTTTTGTCGGGGTGTTCGCGGATAAAGCCGGTGGTATTGCTTTGATCAAAAATCGTGGGGCGGTGGGTGTGGCCGACAAAAGTGATAAAATGGTCGGACAAGGCAAAATTCACTTTTGCTTCGTCCAGGGTGTTGATGTATCCCCAGCTTGCGGGATTAACGACTTCGGAGTGAACAAAAAAAATGTTTTCCCTTTCGGCGGTGAGTGGGGTTTTGCGGAGGGCATCCAGGGATTTTTTGCTCAGGCGACTTTGAGTCCATTCGATCGCTTCCTTGGCTTCATCGTTGAACATATTCACGTCGAGCCCACCAAAGGCGGCGGCATCATGGTTGCCAAGAACCATGATGTCGGTTTCTTGTTGTACACTTCTCAGGACTTCTTCCGGCATAGGCCCGTAGCCGACGGTATCGCCCAGGCAGACAACCACTTCCACTTTTGCCTGGCGGATGTCCGCCAAGGCAGCTCCCCACGCCTGGCGGTTAGCATGGACGTCTGAAAAAATTACGTAACGCATATGTGATCCCTGAAAAGTACCAGAATTCTATCGCAATGGCAACTGTTCAACTTACCTCTTGATTAACTCACCTCTTCACCCCAGCCCTTAATCATAATGGCACTCACGAACTTGTGGTGAGTCGTGCGCTGTTGAGTTGTTCAAGGGCCTCTTTGAACCATTCCTGAGCAGGCAGGGCGTAGGGGCGAAAGGTTTCCAGATAGCCTTCCTGTTCGTTGTAAAAAAGGGCGCGGTTGAGGCCCAGTTGGCTGGCTTTCGGGGTGTCGATGAGGCTGGCTGAATCGTTGGCGCTCATTTGGAAAAGCACCCGCATTTCGAATTCGCTGACGGCTTTGCGACTGAGGAATCGATTCACGTTGTTGTAGGTATCACAGATCACGATCAGGTGGATACCGAGGCTGGCACCGTCCTGAATGATTCGATCCAGCTGTGCTCCGGGATTGGCCGGGGTGTCGGAGTCATCCATCGAAAAGCCAAAGTCTTCTTCGTAACGCAGTTTCTTGAAACGTTGCAGGCCGTTGATGATCAGGAAAATATTGCCAGGGAGGTCGCCACCTGAGCTGTCATCAGATCTTCGATCCAATTCCCGGGTGATTTTGTTGAGGGTGTCGGGAATGCTGCCCCCGTTGATAGTAGAAGCCTGGTGAGGGAGGTCCCGGGTGATCGACTCAAACAGGAGGCGTTGGGGTGAGTCGGGCGGACTGCTGTCGATCAGGTAAAAATGGCTGCGTTCCGGATCCTGCTGTGCAGCCAGGCTGATCAGCGAAACCGATGTGATGGCTTGTGCGGCTTCATCGTTCTGGCCGACTATGAGCAGGTGGTTGCCGCTCTGACGATGAAAAACGGCTTCGGTCGGTCCCTTGATGGAGTTGGGGGCTCCCAACCAGGCTTTGCAGCTGGTTGAGGAGGTCGCGGCCGAGGGCAAATGAAGTAATTGTGCGAGCTTGGTATTTTCGCGAACGTCTGCCGGGGCATTGCCTTCAAAAACGACAGTTGCGGGGAAATCATGGTCACTTTTTTCAGCCAGTCGAGCTATTTTTTTCAAGGCTTCATCACGCTCTTCGTCCGAGATCCAGACGGTTTGGAAGGGGCTGTTGCCCTCGATGGCTCCGGCACTGTCATTGTAGATGCCTTCCCCTGGCCGGGAGAGCAACCGTGGTGCCGGATTGCTGTCATCCATGATGAGGTAGGCGTCGGCCTCGTTGCATTGCAGGGCGATACGGATCACCATTTGCCCCATCGTGGTTCGGGGCAGAGTATAGGCCCCGCCGAGGGTCTGGGACCCGAGGATGACGTGGATGCCAAAGGCCCGCCCCTGACGCACGATGCGGTCGAGCAGCATGGAGGCGCTTTGTGAAATACGATCGTCTTCGACAAACAGTTCCTGGAACTCGTCGATCATCAGTAAGGAGCGGGGAACGGCTTCGCTACCTCCTGCCTTTTTGTATCCAGCGAGATCCTGAACCCCAAGTTTGCGAAACATATCACCGCGGCGTTTTAATTCTTCGTCTACCCGCTGGAGTACGCTCAGGCCGAATTCACGGTCACTTTCGATGGCAATCACCCGCGCATGAGGGAGTTTGTAGGTGGCGTAACATTTGAACTCGATACCCTTTTTGAAATCGATGAGGTAGAACTCAACTTCATCCGGGCTGCAGCCGAGAGCCAGATTGGTGATGATGACATGAAAGAGCGTGGACTTGCCCGAACCGGTTTTACCGGCAATCAGGGTGTGCTGGCGGGTGGCTTTGCCGATCGCCAGGTATTGCAGTTTGGTGGCGCCGCTGCGTCCGATGGCGACACGCAGTTCGGTGGTGGTATCTCCGGTCCACAGTTCATCATCGGCAGGAGTGACATGGGAAAAGGGAACCTCGATGCGGTTGGCGTCTTTGCTGCCCTCGCCGATTTTCTGAATCAATTGGGTGAAAATTTCTGGGTCCGGCGGGGTATCGAGGTCAAGGTTAGTTCCGACTGGTGAATAACCGGCAAGGGTGAAGCCATTTTCATCACAGCTGATGCAGGTGCTGCTTTTGCGCAGTTCCGCAGCAACAAAATCCTGGGGCAGGGTGCGTCGTGTATCCCAGTGGATGAGGGTGTAAACGCCGCAACGTGCTCCACTGGCGGCGATACTCAGGAGCCGTTTGGTAGCCATGTCACTGAAACCGCTGGGGAAATCAGCGACTACTAAAAAGTGATATTTCTCTGCAATGTTGCCAGCTTGCTGATTGTATTCTGCGATGGTTTCGTATTCGTTGCGTAGATACATCTGGATCACTTTTTCCATGTGCTCGTTCAGTTCCGCGAGTCGTTGGTCGATGTGTTCGGTCTGCGTCCAGATGCGATCATTGATGAGATTGTTTTCGTAATCCGCCAGATGCATGACACTGGAAAAATTTTCGCCCAAACCGACCGGATCAATGATGGTGAAACTGGCTCTGCCGGGAGGGGCTCCCGTCAAAAGGGTGAGGATCAGGTGGTTGAGGGTGGAGACACTTTCAGCATGCCCGCGCTCGCTTGTTTCGAGTAGCAGAGAGCCGTGATTGGGGAGATCCAGTAACAGGGGTAGCGAAAACTGTGTCGGTCCGGGAAGAGCGAGTTGTTCGTCTTTCGGTAACTTGTCGCACAGTTCGGTCAAGTCCACTTCCAGCTCACCGAGTTTGGCAAAATGGTAGAAAGATTGCGGGGCATTCCAGTTCTGCCAATGAGCGGATGTCCAATAAGGGAATTGTTCGGTGGCTGTTTTTTGGCTGGTCGAGATGATGGCGTAAATTGGCTCGACGGTTTCTTTCCATTCTTTAATCAAGGTTTGATGGTTTTTCCGGTGTTCGGCCTCAGCTTGTTGAATCGCACTGTGGCAGGTATCACTACTTTGCCGGGTCAGGTCATCGAATTCCTGTTGCCGCCGTTTGACTGTTTTGTCGTGTGCACTTTCGATTTGTTGAATTTGCGTTTGGTGGCGACGGGTAAGAGTAGCGAGGGCACGTTGTTTTTTATCATCGATTACAGCTTCGGGTTTGGCTTGCCGGGTTTGTGCGGAACTTGTCAGAACGTCATTCCACTTATTATCGAGTTCCGTAGTAGTGTTCTGATGCTCCTCCTTTATCTGCTCACGGACTTGCTCATGGAAGTTGCCGAGGGCTTGCTCACAGTGAGTGAGCATTCGTCGAGATTGGGCAAGGCTGGCGATGATGGCAGAGGCTTCATTTTGCCAGCAAATTCTGCCAATCAAGTGTAAAATGCCGCCGCCTATCATGAAAGCAATTGCCGATGTTGCCAGTGTTTCCCAGATGGATTTTTCGATGCCGAAATGTGTGAGCACAGGAATCAGCGGCAAGTGGAGAATAATGATCAGGACACACAGCAGCGACAATGGCAAAATACTGAAAAATCGGGGCAGGAAATGTTTGCGAAAGTCCAGCAATCCGGCATCGGTGAGTTGCAGCTCCTGGTGCAGATCACTGCGGTTTTCAGCTGCGCTTTTTTGGGCGGGTGAATGATTGGCTTCCTCGTTTTTTAATGCGGAGGATTGTTTTTTTAGAAAAACCGGATAACCACGAAAGGACTTGCTTGCCAGGGCAGCCAGGGATTTGAAGATTCTGCGGTCGCTTGCCAGGGCTGTCTGAAATTCCTCAAAATCTGATTCGCTTTGCGACAAGGCGGCTTTGTGGCTTTTTTCGCTATCCAGCATCGTTTTCTGGATGCTGTATTTGCGGTGCCCTTCGGATTCTTCGAGTTTTTGCAGAAAGCTTTGTTTGCTGTTTTTCCAGGCACGGTCAATCCATTGTTGGCGTTGCTCGGATTTGGCCTGAGCTTGTTTTTTAGCTAGGTCCAGTTGCTCATCCAGCTGCTCGATGCCGGCTTCAAATTGAGCGCTGCCAGCTTCGAGTGATTCGTCCTGTTGTTTTTCGAGAGTGTAGGTGCTCAAGCTGATTGAGCGATTGAGCAGTGTCTCTTTTTCGACCGTATCTACAATCGTCTCCTGCAGATGATCGAGAAGTTCTAGGCTTGCCTGTATACCTAATGGATTCTGTTTACTCACAATCTTTTTTTACCCGGGTGATTAGTTTATCGAGTTTTTCAATAACCTCTATGGTGGAACTGACATTGTGTGTGAGGTCATCGATGTAATGTTTTTCGAAATACCCGGCCTGTTTGTCCTGCCAATACTCCTTGGTGTTGTGCCAGTCGTTAACCAGTATTTTGGTTAATGTGGCTAATCGAGTTCGGTTGGAAACCAGGCTCATGACTTGCTCCCTTCTTCATCTTCAGGGTTTGGGGTCAGTGCCGGGGCAGCTGTTCCCGCCGGGCGCATGCTTGCGTATTCACTGAGGGATTTGGCGGCTTGTTCCAGAAAGGCTACAGCGTTTGGCAATTCGTAGAGCAGAGACTGGCGAAGATTCTCAACTTTTTTCGCCAGGGGCTCGATCTCACTGTCGTAATCCCGGCACCATTTTTTGATTTTGCGCAATTTGTCCTCAGCTTCCCGTTTGGCTTCGGTCGCACGTCTCACGGCGACTTGTTTGCCGGTGACTCCGGTGCCGGTATTGACGAGTCGGGCAGAAAAATATTCACTGCGGGCCAGGTCGAGAGCTTTGGTACGCTTACGTAATTCCATTTTCCAGAGGAGCAGTTTTTCATTCTGGAGCTGGTGACGGGTGCGGCGCACTTCGTGATTAATCTCATCCAGAGTGGTTCCTGCTTTTTCCAGGTATACCACCAATGAACTCCGGAACGAGTCCAGAGTTTCGATTGAGGTGACTTTAGCTTGGGGGCCGGGCACTAGAATTATGAATTAAAAATTAGGAATCAGCGTTGCTCGAGATAATCCTCGATGCGTTGCGCCTTTCGCAGCAGGAAGGGCACGTGTTGGTTGGAGGCTTCGACGAATTTTTTGAGGGCTTTTACAGTGACTTTGAATTCTTCACTGTATTTTTCATTTTCCTGATCCTGCCAGCTCTCACCGAGGGAGGAGAAGCGGGCTTGCAGCGAGGTCAGCCGGTGTTGTAGATCACCATTGAAACGCTTCAGCTCCTCAGCGAAACGTCTTACCTCTTCGGGGTCCATCATTGCTTTTGCCATGATCTTTTCGTTTTACAGTTTTTTAAATTACTCTATTTCTGGCTCTAATGGGGCATCAATTTTCCGTTGAGTCTATTACAGAGATGGCCTGATTGCGCCACGCAACAAAGTTGATGAATATTCGAGTTCATATATTGTGACCGTTTAAGGCCTGTAATTCAAGCTGATTGATAATAATGAAAACCCCCTTTTTTTTAGTGAGATTCTGTTTGTCCATTCTGGCAGTTTTATTTTTGGTGACGAGTTCTTATTCGGAGAATAAACCACCAAATATCGTGGTTATATTGACCGATGACCAGGGTTGGGGTGACTTGAGCCTGAATGGTAACAGCAACCTGAAGACGCCGACCATTGACGGATTGGCAAGGGATGGTGCCAGCTTTGAGCGCTTTTTTGTCTGTGCAGTCTGTTCTCCCACACGGGCGGAATTCCTGACCGGGCGTTATCATGCGCGAGGTGGTGTTTACAGTACTTCGGCTGGGGGGGAGCGCTTGAATCTCGATGAAAAAACAATCGCCGACAGTTTCAAGGCTGCGGGTTATGCAACCGGCGCTTTTGGTAAGTGGCACAATGGCATGCAGTACCCCTATCATCCCAATGGTCGCGGATTTGACGAATATTACGGTTTTTGCTCGGGGCATTGGGGCAATTATTTTGACCCGATGCTGGAGCATAATGGCCAGTTGGTGCGTGGGGAAGGTTTCATCATTGATGACTTCACCAATAAGGCGATGGCCTTCATCGAAAAGAACAAGGACAAGCCGTTTTTTGCTTATATCCCTTTTAATACACCGCACTCGCCGATGCAGGTCCCGGATAAATTCTGGGACAAACACAAGGATCAGAACTTGGGTCTGAAGAACAGGGATCCGGAAAAAGAAAAGATCGTGCATACGCAGGCGGCATTGGCGATGTGTGAAAATATTGATTGGAATGTGGCGCGTCTGCTGAAGAAGTTGGATGATCTCAAGCTGGCGGAAAATACCATCGTCCTGTATTTCTGTGACAATGGCCCCAATGGCTGGCGTTGGAACGGAGGCATGAGGGGAAAAAAAGGTTCGACGGATGAAGGCGGGGTGCGCTCTCCTTTATTAATTCGGTGGCCGGGAAAAATTGCCAAGGGTAAAAAAATCGAGCAGATCGGGGCGGCGATTGATCTGTTGCCGACTTTGACCGATCTGGCAGGCATTAAAATGGTGAGTGAAAAGCCGCTCGATGGGATCAGTTTGAAGCCGCTGTTGATGGGGAAGCCGGTAAGCTGGAAGGATCGGATTCTAATCAATCAATGGGGCGGGAAAAACGGAGAACGTGTGAGTGTGCGCTCGCAGAAATTTCGCCTGGATCATAAAGACAAGCTTTTTGAGATAGAGAAAGATCCAGGACAGGATCAGGATGTGGCGGATCAATACCCGCAGCAGGCCGCGCGTTTACGCAAGGTGGCGAAGGATTGGCGTGAGGCAACCGTGCCGACTTATAAAAAGGGAGGGCGGCCGTTTTTGATCGGTCACCCGGATTACAAATATACCCAGATTCCCGCCCGCGACGGAATTGCGCATGGAGGTATTGAGCGTTCGGCACGTCCGCCGAATTGCTCGTATTTTAAAAACTGGACGAAGCTGGATGACAAAATCACCTGGGATGCGGAGGTGCCGGCTACGGGAAATTTTGAAGTTGAGATACTCTATACCTGCCCGGTGGCAGATGTGGGATCGATCATCGAACTGGCTTTCAATGACAATAAGCTCACGGGAAAGATCAGTGAGGCCCATGATCCTCCCCTGCACGGAGCGAAGCACAACAAGATTGATAATACGGAAGGGGACGTGAAGTACTTCAAGTCCCTGAAGCTGGGTACCATGCGCCTTGAGAAGGGTAAAGGTGAGTTGACCCTGCGCGCGCTGAAAATCCCCGGTTCCCAAGTGATGGATTTTCGCCTGATCATGTTGACGCGCCAAGACTGAATTGGATTGAGGTTCCGAGATCAAGATCGAGAGCAATGCTTTGCATTGCGTAGTAGTAGAGCACAATGGCATTGCGTGGTTTCGAGGCATTGGGATAAACGGATAGACATTCCTTGCGGTGAAGAGAGGTGATATTCTGGTTGATATGGGGCGGCATTTCGCAATCAGTGACGGATTTTCCTTGAGAAATAGTAGGGTATTAGAAATAGCACAAGTTAATAACTCCTACATAAGAAACTCTTATAAAGAAATTTATTGATAAATAACTCATATCTATATTATTAAATATAATATGAGGACAATCTACTCGCTGCTGGATGCCGGAGCTCCGGAAATAATTGGAATCAAAACAAATGAGGGAGTTTCCCCGAGAAGATCGCCGCGTCGTGAGACAGGAGTGAACAGGGAAGACGGGGATTGGCTGGAAAATATCGCTAATGGAGATCGGTTGGATTTTAAGCGCTTGTTGGCACGTTATAAGGGTCTGATTTGCTCAACGGTTTACAAGGTGTTGAATGACTCTGATGAAACCGAGGATGTTTTTCAGGATGTGAGTACTCGGATTTGGGTATGTGCGCATCAGTATCGGGCGGACAAAGGCCGGGTGATCACCTGGTTGGTTTCGATGGCGAGGAATTGCGCCATTGATCGTTTGCGGGCAAAACAGCGCCGTAGTCGCTGGGTTAAAGAGTATCGGGAGGATCGCTCTTTGGTTCCGGAAAGAGGAGAAGAACAGGTGCATGGGTATGAGCTTGCCGACAGGCGTGAAAAATGCCGGGCGGTGAGAGAGGAAGTGAACAAATTGTCAAAAGATCAACGGGAAGCGATTGAGTTGGCCTTTTTCAAAGGCATGACCCAGAACGAAATTGCCAGGCATCTCGGGCACCCGGTGGGTACGATCAAAGCCCGGATCCGGCGGGGCATGATTAAACTGCGTGAGCCGATGATGGCGGTTTGTTGAAGGGGGGAAGGGTTTGCAGCCTTTGCCTGTGCTTTTCAATACTTGCGAAACGATGGGCTATTGTCGAATGGGGCCGGAGCGGAGAGTAGATAGACAAAGTCAATGGCATTCCGTTGTTTCCTGGGCATTCGAGTAAACAGAATAGGCAACCCGTTTTACAGGGGAACATTCCAATTAGACTAATGCGCCAAAGGGAAGGACAGGGGTGGGTGAAGAAAATGCCTCATGTGGTGCTTGGATGATGAATAAACAGGGGTAGATTGGCGTCTTTTAGGTAAGTCATTATCGAATCCTTTCATCCAGAAAAAAAACCTGCAGAGCCAGCGAAGGTGCCCGGTGTGAACCGGATCGCCGCGTCGGGCAAGTTTTTCCGTGACGGCGATGGTCGTTTTTTTGTCAAAGCGGTGAGTTTTGGCCCTTTTCCGCCCGATGCAGAAGGTCGCACCCTTCCGGTGGGGCAGGACTTGGCGGAGTATTTGCAATCGGTGGTCGATGTGGGTGCCAATACCCTGCGTGTTTACGAAGTGCCCCCGCTGGATTTTGTAGACAGTTGTATGGATCTGGGCCTGCGGGTGATCATCGGTATTCCCTGGGCGCAGCATGTGGATTTTCTGGAGAATGAAGAGATTTTGAAGGATGCACGGGACTCCCTGCTGTCGACTGTTGAGTTGTTTCATGGGCATCCCGGGGTGTTGGCTTATCTTGTGGGCAATGAAATTCCTGCAACTCTGGTGAGGTGGATGGGAGCAGAAAAGGTCAGAAGAGCGCTCGAGCATTTGATAACGAGTGGTAGAGCTGTGGATTCTGGAGCCATGTTTGCCTACGCAAACTATCCAACCAGTGAATACCTGATGGTGAGGAATGCGGATTTTTCTGCCTTTAACATCTATCTGGAGGACCGTGAAGTTTTCACTCACTATCTCAGGCATTTGCAAAATGTGGCGGGCGACCTGCCTTTGTTGGTCACTGAGTTTGGTGTGGATTCCCAGCATCATGGAGAATCCAGGCAAGCTGAAATTCTATCGTGGCATGTGGAGGCCTGCTGCCGGGCTGGAGTGGCGGGCACAACGGTTTTTGCTTTTTCAGATCGCTGGTATCGAGGTGGGAAAGAGATCATGGACTGGGATTTCGGTTTGCTCCGACGCGACGGAAGCCGCAAAGCGGCTTTTGATCAGTTGCAAGCTGCCTGGGGGGGTATTGAATCACCAGGTGATGGTATCGGGCGGGATTCGGGCTTGCGGTTTTCGGTGATTGTTTGCACCTATCGGGGGTTTCGCACACTTGAAGAGTGCCTGCTTTCGCTGACTAAGATCAGCTACCCTGATTACGAGATTTTACTGATCAATGACGGGGCAGATGAGGGGGTTGAAAAAATTACGAAAAAATTCCCATCGGTGCGTCACGTCGGGATGGAGCATAGCGGGCTGAGTGCGGCCCGTAACCTGGGTGCACGAGAGGCCACTGGTGATGTGCTGGTTTATACTGATGATGATTGCGCGGCGGATGAAGAATGGTTGCTATATCTGGCGGAAGGTTTTGCCGGGGGGGATTTTGCGGCCATGGGGGGGCCTAATATATCACCCCGGCCGCTTACCCAGGAGCAGGCCTGTGTGGTGGCATCACCGGGTGGACCTGCACACGTGTTGCTGAGTGATGAGCAGGCGGAGCATATTCCGGGCTGCAATCTGGCCGTTAGGAAAGAGGCTTTTGAGTCAATCGGAGGTTTTCGTGAGGAGTTCAGGACGGCGGGTGATGATGTGGATTTTTGCTGGCGTCTTCAGAATCACGCTTATCGTATAGGATTCCACGGGGCAGCGATGGTGTGGCATTATCGTCGTTTCAGGGTCAGGGACTATTTGCGCCAACAAGCAGGTTATGGTAGAGCTGAGGCGATGTTGATCCCCCGTCATCCGGATCGTTTCGGGACGATAGGAGGAGCGAGGTGGAAGGGGTTTGTTTACGACCAGACTTTTGCTGCTGACATCGGGCGGTCGGCGAGAATTTACCAGGGACCTTTTGGTTACGCGCCTTTTCAGTCGATCTATACCAGCGGAACCTGGGGCTGGGGTTACGTGGTGAGCAGCTTCCAGTGGGTGTTGCTGGCTTTGGTTGCCGGTGTGCTTGGGTTTATTTTTCCCCTGGCGGCATTGTTGTCGTTTTTGATGTTGGCGGCAACTGTGATCACCGCCTTGCGTTTCGGGGTGAAGGCAAAAATCACTGCTCCCTTTGATTGTTTGTCTGCTCGGATCGTGGTGAGTGGGCTGGCTTTGATCCAGCCGCTGAATCGAGGCATGAGGCGTTATCTGGGCAGTCTGCGTTATGCCCGCCTGCCCAGTGGCCTGCCGCCATTAAATAAACCATTGTTTTTTCCCCGCCTGGGATGGTGGCGGCGTCCACTTCGTTTTGGTTTCTGGAGTGAGGAAGGTTTGCTCAGGGATGATTTGTTATCGAATCTGCAAAACACGTGGGCAGAAGAAGGAACCCAGTTTTCGGTGGGCGATGGTTGGCGTTCATGGGATCTGGAAATCCTCTCCAGTGTGCTGTGGTCGATCCGCGTGGTGACGGTTACGGAATATCATGCAGACGAGAAATGCCTCACCTGGGTGAGACTTGAAGGACGCTCCAATTTTTTGACCAGCGCCGCACGTTTTGCGGTTTTTCTGGCTGCGGGATTGATGTGGCGTTTTGAGGGCTTGAACCTTTGGGTGGGCCTGGTTTTGTTACTGCTTTTCATGGCTCCGACTGTGGCGAGGCGAATACAGTTGTCGCGGGTGAAGAAGCGGATTAAAGAAGTGGCACAAACTTTGGGTTTCAAGGCACTTGATGCTTAGCTGGAAGTGATGAATAGGTTTGGAATGTATTTCCGAGTTTGTGTAAACACGGTAGAAGGCCTTGCCAATCCTTTGAATCGTATGTTGTGAAAATAGAGGGAATGGCATTCCGTCTTACATTCCGGAGTGTCTGTCCGGTGATTCGCCCGGGGGGTGAGGGATAGTTTTTTATGAGAACCAGTGATTTTGAGTATGAACTGCCGGCGGAATTGATCGCCGATCGTCCACCTGATGAGCGGGGGCAGTCCCGCATGATGATCGTGAATCGAAGTCAGGGAACGATTGAACATCGGAGTTTTGCCGACCTGCCGGACTACCTGGGTGATGAAGATCTATTGGTATTGAATGATACCCGGGTCGTTCCCGCACGCTATTTTTCCAATGACGGGAAGATTGAGTTGTTAAGGTTGGAAAAGCTTTCAGCGACGAAGTGGATCTGTATGGTGAAGCCGGGTAAGAGGATGAAGATGGGACGCAGGATCGAGATCGGTGAGTCGACGGGGGTGGTGGAGGAGGTTCTGGAAAGCGGGGATCGCTTGATACAATTTGATAAGGAGGTGGACGAGGTAAATTTTGGCCACCTGGCTCTGCCTCACTACATGGGGCGCGATGATGATCAGATGGACCGGGAGCGCTATCAAACCGTTTACAATCGTTACGAGGGTGCGATTGCCGCGCCAACAGCGGGCTTACATTTCACTCCTGAAATTTTGCAGGGCTTTGCCCATACTTTTGTGACCTTGCATGTGGGAGTGGGCACTTTTCAACCGGTGCGGGTGGATGAGGTGGAGGATCATGTGATGCATTCTGAAAACTTTGTTTTGGGAGCTGAAGCGGTGGAACAGATTGCCAAGGCGCAGAGAGTGGTGGCAGTTGGAACTACAGTGGCACGGGTGTTGGAACATTGCGGCCGTCAGGGAGGTTTGATGGCAATGCAGGGAGAGACGGATATTTTTATTTACCCGCCGTGCAAGTTTAGTGTGGTTGATGTGATGTTGACCAATTTTCATCTCCCGGGTTCGACATTGTTGATGATGGTGAGTGCTTTTGCGGGTAAGGAGCTGATGGATGAAGCTTATGCCCGGGCAATCGAAGAACGCTATCGTTTTTATAGTTACGGGGACTGCATGCTGATCTTGTGAAAAAGTTTTCGATATTTGGACTGGGTACGATCGTGGTTGATCATCAGGTGGTGCTCGAGCATCTGCCGAAGGACGATCACAAGGGGGAGGTGCTGGAAGATCGTTACCAGGTGGGAGGGCCGGTGCCGACAGCTTTGTGTCTGCTACGTAAGTTTGGAATGGAGACGACTTTTCAAGGGAAGTGGGCGGCGGATCAGTATGGAGGAATGATCGAAGAGGACTTGAGGGAGCAGGGTGTCGTTTTTGAGGTGCCGCTGTGCCACAGCGATTCGCGAACGGGTTTTGCCCATGTCTGGCTTGAGCAGAAAACCGGCAAGCGTACGGTTGCCGGTTATCGTGGCAGTCATGTGATCGAGGCTGATGAAATTGATGAGAGAATTATTGCTGGGCATGACTGCCTTCATTCGGATGGATGGTCAGGTGAAGCGGGGATCAAAGCGATGCGGGTCATGAGGGAATCGGGTGGTCGGGTGTTCATGGATCTGGGATCACCGAAGCCTGACCTGGATAAATTACTGAGCGGAGTTGATACACTGAACTGTCCGGAGAGTTTGGTTCCGCGTTTGTTTGGGACGGATGATCTGGAATCAGGGGCACAACGATTACTCGAAATGGGGCCACAGGAGGTGACGATTACGCGTGGTGCCGAAGGGGTATGTTATTTTTCCAGGGATGAGCAAATTGAGCAGCCAGCATTCAAGGTGGAAGCTGTCGACACGAATGGCGCAGGGGATGTGTTTGCTGGCGCGATGATCTTTGCGACGATGCAGGAGTGGGTGATTGGAAAAAGATTGAGATTCGCCTGTGCGGCAGCAGCTTTGAAGTGCGGGAGAAGAGGGAATCGTGAGGCTTTGCCCGACTTGAGGGAGGTCAGGGAGAAGATGGAGGGAACCACGAAAGGCATGAAATAGGAAAAGAATAAGAGGTTCTCACAGAGGCGTGGAGACACGGAGGAAGAGCTCTACACCACCACCTCAAAGCCCTCGAAATTGGGATGACCGAGGTGCATGCCTTCGGGGGATTTGGCTTTGGAGTGGGCTTGTTTGAAACTGTCGGAGTTGGTCCAGGCTTCGAAGGCTTCATGAGATGCCCAGACTGAATGTGAGACATAAAGGGTGCAGTCGTCATCCTTAGGGCCACGCAGGAAATGGAAAGCTTTGAAGCCGGGTAATTCATCCAGATAGGATTTTCTAGTGCGCCACATTTCTTCGAAGGCTTCTTCAAAACCAGGTGCGATACGGAAACGGTTCATTGCAATGTACATAGAGAATTGAGGAGTTAGAAGTTAGGAGATAGAATATGTCAATCCTTTCTTATTAGTGTTTATTGGCGCATTTGCCTCCGTCTATCTCCATTTTATTCCGGTTCGCTCCGCTCGGCTATGGTTATCTTCTCTTGCGGCGTTAATAAACTGTCTGACCTTGTCTAGGTCCTTGATGCCGGGTGTCCCGGATTCCACGCCGCTGGCGGTGTCGATGGCGAAGGGGCGCACTTGCTGGATGGCTTCGGCGACATTGTCAGGGGTCAGGCCTCCTGCCAGGATAATTTTTTTCTGATCCGCAAAACGTTCGACGGCCAGGCGTCCGAGATTCCAGTCAAAGGCTTTGCCGGTGCCGCCGTATTCACTGGGGGCGTAAGCGTCGAGCAGGATGAACTCTCCTGGATAACGGTCAATTTTGTCCAGATCGGCAGTGTCCTTGATGCCGAGAGCTTTGTAAACCGGCAGACCTTTTTGCAGTAAGCTATCCACTTCTTCAGGGCTTTCGTCTCCATGCAGCTGGGCGTAATCGATGGTGCTGCTCTCCAGCATGCGGGCGATTAGATCATGGTCGGCGTTTACGAAAACTCCGATGCGGATGACTTTATTTGACAGTTCGTCGAGCCATACCTGGGCGTCATCAAATTCGATAAAACGTTTTGACTTTGGCCAGAAATTGATGCCGATGGCATCTGCTCCAAGCTCGACAATTTGATGGGCTTGTTCACTCTGGGTGATACCGCAAATTTTGACGAGGGCAGTTGAGTTCTGGCAATTTGAAAAGTTCATTTTTTTTGTAAAATCATCATCAATTCTTTGCCTTCACGGCCCGGATAAGATTTATCAGGCTGCCAGTGTTCGGTAATTTTAAAATACAGGCCAAACCGTTCCTCCAGTTCTTCGCGTGTGCAGCCATGAGGGGGGCCTTCGCCGGGAGGGTGCTCCTCATCGTAGGGGTTGAGATAAAACACGGCGAGCAATTTTCCACCCGTTTTCAAGGCGCTGGCCGAGGCTTTCACATATTCTTCGCGCATATCCTGATCGATGGCACAGAAGCAGGTGTGCTCCCAAATCCAATCAAAGCTGCCGAGTAGTTTTTCGGGTAGATCAAAATAATCACCTGCGACAAATTGTTCCCGACCGACTTTAGTGAAGGCATTTGCCTGCTCCATGGCGGTCGGGGACAGGTCGAGTCCAATGACTTCGGTGTCCTTCCCTCCCGCTGCAGACAATTCCCGCACATCGTGTCCCAGCCCACAGCCGGGAACCAGGATTCGCCCGTACAGGATTTGTTTTGCCTTCAGAAAAGCAGTCAGAGCAGGAGCCGCCAGTCCTTTATCCCAAGGGGTATCTTTGTTCTGGTAATGTTGCTCCCAGTCAGTCGGGTTTTTTTTCATTATCTTTGCTCGCTTTGATTGAAGGAATTTGCCACAGTAGTCGATTTTTGGAACCATGCCAAGATCAAGTCAGAGCAACTTTGCTAGAAAAATCCGGCCCTACGCCATTTTAATTGCGGCGGCCTTTATCGTATTGGCCAAATTCGGCAGCTCTTTGAAGGAGGAATATTTTTCGACTGCAGACAGCAAGCCATCAACGAGTTCGCAGACCAAACACAAGGGGAACTATGAGATTATGGAAAATTGTCAGTGGGTTGAGGACAAGGGCAATGATGGGGATAGCTTTCTGGTTAAACATGGTAAGAATGATTACACCTTCAGGCTGTATTTTGTAGATGCTCCGGAGAAATACCTGTCAGATCGATACGAGGATCAGCGTAAAAGGGTGGCGCAACAGGGCAAGTATTTCGGTGGCCTTACATCGCAGCAAACGGTAGAGGTCGGTTTGCAGGCCAAATCCTTCACTGAAGAACAATTGAAGGGTAAATCTTTCACCGCACTTACAACATGGGAAAGCGTGTATGGGGGGGAGCGTTTTTACGCTTTCATATTGCTGCCGGGTTCCACAGAGGAAAAACCGATCCTCTTGTGTGAGCAATTGATTGAAAATGGTTTGGCTCGTATCCACACCAAAGGACCGGGCAGGAAAAATGATTACGGATCGGGTCTCATGCAGCCAGGGGATTCCAAATTAAAGTCGGGCCAGCAAGGACAGGGGAAAGGGAGGCAAAAGCGTTTGTACAAACTGGAGGCTCAAGCTAAAAAATCCAAAGTAGGTGCGTGGGGTGTGAAGTGAATTAGGAGCTGAGGCGAAGACGAGACAGCCAGCCGCAGCGAAGCAAGACAGGCATCTGAAAGATCGAACGGAGCATCCAAAGGAGATTGTCCGAAGGCAATTAGGAATTTTGGATCCGTAGCTGCTTGCCTCTGAGCTGGATTTTGATGCTTTTATTTCAGTTTTTTAGTAGTGGTATTTGGTGTTTGTGGGAGCAAAAGAGCTTTGCGCGATAATGTCACGGAAGTGACACTAAAGAAAGAAAGGTGGGGACTTGACTCAGGGGCGGGGTTTCTTATTATGAGTAGGCATTGATGTTGCAAATCAATAGCTTGTCCTGCTGTTGTATTTTAATCCTAAACCTGACACGATCATGACTGTGAAAAAGACTGCGGCAAAAAAAGCGGCAAAGAAAAAGGCAGTGGCTAAAAAGAAAGCTCCGGCAGAGAAGAAAGTAGCTGCAAAGAAAACAGCTGCGGTGAAGAAAACAGCCGCGGTGAAGAAAAAACCAGCTGCAAAAAAGAGAGCTAAAAAGGCGGTGAGTGCGGAACAGCGTTACAAAATGATTCAGGATGCGGCCTACTATCTAGCTGAAAAGGCCGATTTTTCCGGGAACACCGGTGACCACTGGGCCAAGGCGGAAAAACAAATCGCTGCCAAGTTGAAAGCCAAGTGACTTTCATTGGTTGTTCCGCGAGGTGCATCATCGACCCTGGGGCATCGATCAATCCCGAGTATATCAGCTACATTGTTACCACACGTGATGGAGGGGGTTTTGTCGGGCTGTTTTCATCAGCTGATGAAAAGGAGGTCGCACTGGTTGATGTGGTTTCCCAGTCTCACACGGTCAGAGGGATGATATTAAGGAGATCCATGCCCTGCCGGTTTCGCTGATGTCGGATGGTTTTGAAGCTCTGGGCAAAAAAATTGCAGGACCTGGTGGCTTTTCTTTGTAGCGGAAATCAGGAAACGAAGACCGGAGGGAGAAAGACTTCCGGCAAGCCGCAATCGGGCGCAGTGAAAAAGAAACCTTGATCTCTCCCTTCTCTGAAATGCTCGTCAGTGATCCATGTTGGCCTTGTGGGTTTCTTCAGCGAACCACACCGAGACGATGGTGATAACGGCGGTCAGAGCGAGATAAACTGCGATTGGCCAGGGTTTTCCATCGGCCCATAACAGCAGTCCCGCGGCGATCATCGGAGCGAGTCCACCGGCAAAGGGGGCAGCGAGCTGATAACCCAGCGATGCTCCGCTGTAGCGGACGTTGGTGCCGAACAGTTCGGAAAAGAAGGCGGCTTGTGGTCCATACATCGAGGCATGGATGATGAGAGCTAATACAATCGCCAGCCAGATGAGTACTGTGGATTGGGTGTCGAGCAGGGCAAAAAAGAGGAAGGGGAATACGAGCATCGCCAGAGCGCCCGCCATGTAAACCGGTCGCCGTCCGATGCGGTCCGACAAGGCGCCGAAGTAGGGAATGGCAATCAGTTGCGCGAAGGCAGCCAGGATCACCCCGTTGAGGATGGTTGATTTTGGCAGCCCAAGTTGCTGGGTGGCATAAGTAAGAGAGTAGACAGTAAAAATGTAATAACCGGCATTTTCGGCAAAGCGCATGCCCATCGCCAGGGCGACGTTTTTTGGATGACGTTTCAGGGTTTCGATGACAGGGATTTTGGCTTGAGTTCCTTCCTCACTCATCCTGGTGAACAAGGGGCTTTCCGTGATTTGGAGACGAATAAACATGCCCACGGCCAGTAGCACGATTCCCAGAAGAAAAGGGATGCGCCACCCCCAGGCCAGAAAGGATTCCTCTGGCATCAGCGTGCAAAGTGAAAATACCCCAGTCGCAAGCAATAATCCGACCGGAACACCTGCCTGTACCCAGGAGCCGTAGAAGCCACGTTTGCCTTTGTGGCCGTGCTCGACAGCCATGAGCACCGCACCGCCCCATTCGCCACCCACGCCGAAGCCTTGGATGAAACGCAAAGTGACCAGTAGAACGGGTGCCCAGATGCCGGCGGTTTCGTAGGTCGGCAAGACGCCGATGAGGAAGGTGGCGACCCCCATCAGCATGAGAGTGGTGATGAGCACTGACTTGCGGCCCACCCGATCTCCGAAGTGGGCAAAAAACACACCGCCGATCGGCCGGGCAAAAAAACCGAGAGCGAAAGTTCCCAGAGCAGCAATGTCCCCGGTGGTGGGGTCGAGGTCCGGAAAAAAAAGTTCACCGAAGACAAGCGCGGCAGCCGTGCCGTAGAGAAAGAAGTCATACCATTCGATCATGGTTCCCATGAAACTGGCGATGACAACACGGCGAACGGTGGCGGGATCGGATTCCGGCATTGACGGATTTTCGGTTTTGTTGCTCATGGGGGAGTTAGGGGAGAAGTGAGGGCAGGTGTATGGTGCAATATTTTTACTGGCACGTCCAGTATTCATCATGCGGTATGGAGGTAGATGATTTTAGGATTGACACTTAGGGGGAGGATTTTATCGTATTTAAAGCTTTGCTGCTGAGTCTGAATTAAAAACAAAAAAACCCAAAAAAATGATTCAAAATAATAAAAAATGGATGGTGGCGATGATCGCTGGAACAATGGCAATTGCTCTGGGACTGATGGCAGATGGATTTGCCAAAGTGAAAAAGGGGGACACCCGTCCTTTGAATACGGCAACCTGGATGAAAAATGTGATGAAACCCAATTGCGGGGCATTGAAAAAAGAAATCGCGGCAGGTCCGAAGACAGAGGATGACTGGGCTTCTTTGATTGAGCACGCAGAAATCCTGAATGAAACCAGCTATATCCTGATGGAGGACAAACGCTGTCCGGATGGAATCTGGGCCAATGCCGCATCGAAGACTTTGCGCAATGGCAGCGATGCAGTGATTGCTGCAGCCAAAGCTAAAAATGCTGCGGCGGTGGAGAAAGCTTTCAAAAAAATGACAGAATCCTGTACTTCCTGCCATAAGGCTCACAAGAAAAAGAAATAATTTTCTTTAGTTGGCTGCCGATTAAAAACCGGCAAGTGACAACACCTGCCCTTTACTTTGTCAGGGGTGGGTGTTTTTTTGTTTTGTTATTCAGAGCGATCAAATTTTGGATCGTATTATTTTTCCATTTATTTAAGCTCCCTTCTATGAAAATCCCATCCACTTACTATTTTCTTTTTGCCGTTCTACTATGGGGTCCATATACCGGGAACAGTGCCGGTGAGCCAACCAACGCCAAGGAGGCTGCAGCTCAAAAAGCGAAGAAGGCCGAAGAAGATGCCGTCATCAGTAAAAAATTTGCGGTTTGGAAAGCGACCTTGTCACCAGAGCAGCAAGCATGGGAGAGTGTGTTGGAAGAAAATCTCGGTGGCTTTTACTTGCCGATCTATAAAAAAGCGAAAGTAAAAGGAGGGACCACTGCCTGGGACTTTGTGAAAGATGATCCCAAGCTGCCCCGCATTCTACTGATCGGCGATTCGGTTTCGAGGGGTTACACCTCTGCGACACGCAAGGCTTTGGCAGGGAAAGCCAATGTGCATCGGGCACCGGCAAATTGTGGTCCAACCGCCACGGCTTTAAAGAAACTGGATGTGTGGTTGGGCGTAGGGGATTGGGATGTGATTCATTTTAACTTCGGCATTCATGACCGCCGGACGCCTCTGGAGGATTATGAATCACGATTGAGAACAATCATTGAACGTCTCAAGGCGAGGGGGAATACGCTGATCTGGGCCAGCACCACACCGATCCCGGAAGATTGGCAGGATGATGCAAAATGGGCGAAGTCGATCGTGGAACGTAATACAGTCGCTGCACGGGTGATGAAGGAGCAAAAGATCGCGATTGATGATTTGTATGCCTTGGTTCTTCCTAAATTGGCAGAGCTTCAAAACCCTAAGGATGTGCATTTCAAAAGCAGTGGGTACACCGTGCTCGGGCAGCAGGTGGCAAAGAGTATTTCATCGCAGCTTCCAGGCTCGTCGACGAAGTTTGCCTACAAGGATGCAAAGCCGCAGCGTTACAAACTCTCAGCTCGTGCGAGCAAGTTGGACTCGCGGACGAAGGAATACCCGAAGATTGGTTTTGTTTTTGGGGATGATAAAAAACCTCAGGATCTGGAGAACGCCATTGTCGATACCAGTGTTGCACCGAGAGGGAAACTGGTGATCTGGATGATGGGGCACAACTCACGATTGTTTGAGCGTCTGGCTGACTACGGTTTGCATGCGGTTCAGATCGCTTACGCCAAGCAGTGGTTTGGCAAGGTCTGTCTTGAGAAGCCGGTTGGTGAGAACTGTCGAGGCAACGTCAGGATAGAAGCGGCGACCGGGGAGGATTTCAGTAAGGATGTCGATCTTGCCAAGCCTGACGGAATGATGGAGCGTGCGCGACAGTTCGTGACCTGGTTGGCTAAAGAGAATCCTCAGGGCGGCTGGGATTATTTCCTCACAGCTGATGGCAAGGATCTGCGTTGGGATGATGTGATCATGGCAGGCAGCTCCCACGGTTCGACGACTTCGGCTCGATTTGCCAAACACAAAAAAGTCAGCCGGGTGGTGATGTTGTGTGGCCCACGTGATCAACATCAGGTTTGGCAGAAATTGCCTTCAGCGACTCCGGAGAATCGTTATTTTGGTTTTTCGCATGTGCTCGACGGGGGCTGGACCGGCGATCACTATTGTCGCTCGTGGGAGCTGATCGGTTTGAATAGATTTGGTCCGATCGTGAATGTGGATCAAACGAAACCACCTTTTGAAAACAGTCGGCGCCTGATCACCGATTTTGATGTGAAGGGTGATGTGAGGAGAGCGCATTCATCAGTTCAGCCCGGGGGAAGTGCACGCAAGGATGCCGAAGGTAATTTTGTTCACGAAAACGTCTGGCGCTACTTGTTCACCCACCCGGTTGATCAAGTCGGTAAAGCAACGCCGCTGGATCCAAGCTGCGATAAAGAGCAGAAACAGTAGAGGTTTCTCGTTATTGCTCGGCTGGTGGGGAGGGGTTTGCCAAAGCATGGGGATCCACTGGTTTACGGCACCACGGCAAGAGTCCGCTGAAAGCGACGATGAGAGATATGATTGCTGACAGCGCAATGGATCCAATAAGTATCCAGATAAGGAATTCCTCACCAAATTGCTCGCCGGCAAGCTTTCCTGCTTCGTAGCTATCAGTCTGGTCTTCCATTTTTCCTCCTGCTATGGCGCCAACGACAGCGCCGCCGACGCAACTCAAGGTAAAAAAGATAATGAGCACAGTTGGAATTAGACATCCGGCGGCCGTGAGTAAGCGTTTGATGATTAGCATGGATATTATGCTTTACTCAAAGCTGCTTCGGTTCAAGCAGGATTTTTGTCTCACGCTATCAAGTCATGGACGACATGGGCGGGTTCGACGCCGGTGAGTCGTTGGTCTAGGCCTTGGAAGGAAAAGTTCAGGCGCTCGTGATTGAATCCGAGCAAGTGTAAAATAGTGGCGTGCAGGTCGCGCACGTGCACCGGGTCTTCCACGGTGTTGAATCCGAAATCATCGGTTTCGCCGTAAGTGACGCCGCCTTTGATTCCTCCACCGGCCATCCACATGCTGAATGCGTTGGGGTGGTGATCGCGTCCGTCGGTGCTGCCCTGAACCATCGGGGTGCGGCCGAATTCTCCGCCCCAAACGATCAGGGTGTCGTCGAGCAGGCCGCGTTGTTTGAGATCTTTGATCAATGCCGCACTGGCCTGCTCGGTGTCGGCACAGTTTTTTTTCATGCCATTGACCAATCCGCCGTGTTGATCCCAGGATTCATGAAACAGTTCTACAAAACGTACGCCGCGTTCAATCATGCGTCGGGCGAGCAGACAGTTGTTGGCAAAAGACGATTCACCGGGTTTGGCTCCGTAGAGGTCGAGCAGGTGTTGCGGCTCATCTGATAAATCCATCAGTTCCGGCGCACTGCTTTGCATACGGAAGGCCATTTCAAAAGAATTGATGCGTGTCGAAATCTCAGGGTCACCTACTTTTTTCTGGCGGATACGGTTCAGTTGATTGATCGCGCCGAGTGAGTCGTGCTGGAGCTTTTCATCCACTCCCGAGGGGTTGGATAAATAGAGCACGGGATCACCAGTGCTGCGGAAAGGAACGCCCGCATGCACGGTGGGCAAAAAGCCGCTGCCCCAGTTGGCGTTGCCTCCACTGGGGCCTTTTTTGCCGGAACTGAGAACAACAAAAGCCGGTAGGTCACGGGTTTCACATCCCAGGCCGTAAGTTGCCCAGGCACCGAGGCTCGGTTTGCCGAACTGGGTATTACCGGTGCTCATCAGGATCTGCGCCGGGGCATGATTGAAGGCGTCGGTTTTCATCGACTTCACCACCGCGATGTCGTCAGCGACGGTGGCCAGATTTGGTAGCAACTCGGACATTTCGATGCCTGATTGGCCGTGTTTGGCATATTTGAATTTGGGTCCTAGGAGAGTCGAACTGGGATTGATGAAAGCGGCGCGGTAACCTTTGAGCAAATCCGCCGGAGGAAGGGTGCCATCAAATTTGCTCAGCATCGGTTTGTTGTCGAACATCTCCAAATGGCTGGGGCCACCGCCCATGAAGAGGTAGATGACGTTTTTTGCTTTCGCTGGGAAGTGTGAACGTTTTACCGCGAGTGGATCGACCGGCCCGGACTTGGCGGACAGTGCAGCCTGACTTTGATCGGCGAGCAGATGGGTCATGGCGATCGAGCCGAGACCGACACCACAGTCTTTCAAAAACCATCGGCGGGAGAGGTCAGTGGCAGCAGCTTGGTGGGAAGTAAGAGGATTTTTCATAGCAGTAAAAAGTAATCGATCGAATTATATTAAGTGGACGTTTCAGGGGCCTACAGCCTTCTTCATTCCTTCGTAATGGTTTCATCCATGTTCAAAATAACGCGGCTGACAACGATCCAGCCGCCGAGTTGCGCGGGGGTGATACCTTTCGGTTGTGCTGGAGTGGCTGGTGCTTTGCCATCGGGGCCGAGCGGTGGAGTCAGCACTTTTTCCGGATCGAGTTCGCCTTTGTTGAATCTTGCGATTTGAGCCGTCAGCAGTTTCAGTAGCAGGGAGGATTCTTCGCCATTTGGTCGACGGGCGACGCAGCGGCGGAAGATATAGTTCAAGCGATCAGCGTCAGTCTTGCCGCCGTTGGTGACCGCTAGACGAGCCAGGGCCTGGGCCGATTCGACAAACAGTGGTTCGTTGAGAGTGGTCAAAGCCTGCAAGGGAGTGTTGGAGCGGACCCGTTTGACCACGGCAAATTCTCCACTCGGCGCATCAAAGGTCTGCAGGGCAGGGTAGGGAACAGAGCGAAAACGGAAGGTGTATAAAGCACGACGGTATTTTTCCGGACCGGTGTCGTGCCCCCAGTGTTTGGGGCCGTAACTTGCGGGCTTTTCAAACAGGAAGGCGGGCGCTGGTGGATACACACTGGGGCCACCCACTTTAGGGTTCAGCAGTCCGCTGGCGGAAAGGAAAATGTCGCGCACGATTTCGGCGTCGACCCGGAAACGAGGTCCGCGGGCGAGCAGGCGATTGTCGGGATCGCATGCTGCCATCGTTTCGCTGACTGACGATGATTGCCGATAGGTGGCGGATTGCGCGACCAGTCGATGGATGTGTTTGAGCGACCAGTTGTTTTCCATCAGCTCGACTGCCAGCCAGTCCAAAAGTTCCTGATGCGATGGTGACGAACCGGTTGACCCCAGATCGTCTGCGGTTTCAAAAAGTCCCGATCCAAAATAAGCCTGCCAGATCCGATTGACGACGGTTCGAGCAGTTGTCGGGGATTGGCGATCAGTCAGCCAGCGAGCAAAGGCCAGTCGTCCGGTCCCGGCGTTTTTGGGCATGGCATGGAGAAAAGAAGGGATGCCCGAAGTGACTTCTTTTTCCGGGCTGAGGAAGTCACCGCGTTTCAGCATGTGGGTTTTTCTGCCTTGTTCCATTTCCTGATACACAAATTGCGTCGTCCCTTCCGGATGTTTTTTCCACAGCGTTTCGATTTTTGCATTGGCTGCTTTCCACTCGGGTAAAGTTGTGCGCCAGTAAGTGAATACTTTTTTGCTTTGTTCCGGACTGCGGTTGTCTGCCGGAACGGTATTGATGATTTTTCTGACATCGGACGGCAGGGCATCGGCATCTACTTCCTTGCCGCTAATCGAAATCCGGAAGCGTCCGAGATTCATGGTCTGGTTGTCATCACTGTTCCAGCCACCCTGACGTTGAACCATAGTCACCGTCAGTTTGGTTCCTCCGGGAAAGGCCACATCTTTGTCGGCAACAAACACTGCACGGTGTTCTTCATTGTGGCGACCGGGCCCGCCGTCGGTGCCCCAGCCCGTTTTGTTGTCACCGTCGATGGCAAAACTGATAGGACCTGTCTGCCCGGAGCTTTCACCATCCCGCTTGTCGAGGTAAGGCGCTTTCATCTTGGTTTTTTCATTGTCGTAGTCGGCTGTGGCGCGGGAAAATTTCACCGTCTTGCTCATTTTTGAGTCCTTGATGCTTTGTGCTTTTACTTGGAACTCGCTGATCGAATAACGTCCGAGCAAGCCACGTCCGGGCCCGCCGCCCGGCAGGTTCGGGTGGTTGAGAACTTCTAATTGAAAGGAGCGGATCTTTGGAGCTTTGGTGGTCGCGGCAAAAGGGGCCGTGAGTTTGGTTGATGCGTACCCCTGGGCCAGATAGGATCCATCTTTCTGTTCGTAATAGCGTTGTCCGTTATTGCCTGAGCTGTTTTTGAGTTTAAGCACTTCCCATTTCGGTTGGTTGTTGCGCACCGTTTCCTCCCAGGCTGCCATGCGAGCCGGCCAATCGGCATGTTTGACTCTCAAGGTTTCTTCGATTTTCGCGATCGCTCCAAACAACTCGTCCCGTTGTTTTCTTTGCTTGGCCGTATAGACGATAGGTTGGGCTTCGTGCGAATTATTCAGATAAGCAAAAGTTCGGTAATAATCCTCCTGCGTCAGCGGATCGTATTTGTGAGTGTGACACTGGCCACACTGCATGGTGAATCCGAGCACTGCCTTACCGACGGCATCCATGCGGTCGAACATGGCGATCATACGAAATTCCTCTGGGTCGATTCCACCCTCTTCATTGAGCATCGAGTTGCGCAGAAAACCTGTTGCAACGATTTGGTCCTGGGTCGCGTTGGGTAAAAGATCACCAGCAATCTGTTCGATAACGAATTGATTGTAAGGCATGTCCTTGTTCATGGCTGAGATCACCCAGTCACGGTAAAACCACACCTCGCGTGGTTTGTCTTTTTCATAACCGTCCGAATCCGCGTAACGCGCTGCATCGAGCCAGACGCGCCCCCAGCGTTCGCCAAAATGTGGGGACTTTAGCAGTCGGTCGATTTGTTTGTCCCAGGCAGTGGAACTCTTATCGGTGAGGAAAGTATTGAGTTCTTTAGCGCTTGGAGGGAGGCCGACCAGATCGAGGCTCAGTCTGCGCAGTTGGGTGCTGCGATCTGCTTCTGGCGATGGGCTCAGACCTTCACGGTTCAAACGATCAAAAACGAAGTTATCGATGGGGTTGGCTACTCGGGCAGCGGGGCCATTCGGAGCTTTGTCATTAGCAGCGGCGAGCACGGGAGTTTTTGGACGCTTCGGTGCTTCGAATGCCCAATGCTTGCCCCACTTCGCGCCTTGTTTGATCCAGCGTTTGATCAGCTTGGCTTGCTCGAGTGTGATTTCTTTGCCTGAGTCCGGGGGTGGCATCAGTTCGTCTGCGTCTTTGGTGGTGATTCGTGCGAAGGCTTCGCTGCGTTCGGGTTTGCCGGCGACAAAAGCTTTGTGACCTCCTTCGAGACTGGCGAAAGCTCCCTTTTCGTTATCCAGTCGCAGGTCGGCTTCGCGATTTTTTTCGTCCGGGCCATGGCAATGAAAACATGCGGTCGAAAGGATGGGGCGGATATCACGGGTGAAATCAACCGGCTCAGTTTGGGAGGGGGCCGAGTTTGCAGTGGAGAGGCAGAAGCTTTGGATGAGTCCAAGCGCAAGGAGTGGAAGAGAGGGGAAACGCAGATTCACAGCAGACGATGTTCGGGGTTGAATGAACTTTAGTCTGTAAGATATGCTGGAATTCGTCAATTTTATCTAGTAGATCATTGGTTTTTTTTGGTATAATTTGCGCATGAGGGGCATGAAGCTGGTAATCAGCCAGATTGGACCTATCAGTTCAAGCGATCCGATCTATTCACCCACCCGCACCTGCAGGTGCTGGGTGGCGGTGAGGCCGTGTTCGTTGCTATGCCGGACGCTCACCACATAATGTCCGGCTTTTTCAAAACGATGAGTGGTTACGGCATAGCCGTCTTTGGCCAGCTTCACGGTGTTGCCGTCTGATTTCACTTTCACTTCGGCAGTACCGTCGCCAAAGTTCCAGATCTCTCCAGGTATGGCGGTGCGGAAGGTTCGCACTTTGAAGGTGACCTCATCACCCGCTTTGATACCGAAGGTGGGTGCATAAGTCGCATGGATGGTGGGCGGAAGTTTGTCGAGTTGATTGCTGTCGATCACCTGCACGATGGTGAAATCGTAATCAATCGCTCCGTCTGTATCGCTCACCTTCAGTATCTCGCTGTAAACGCCGGCTTTTTTATAACTGCGTTCGGCTTGAACTCCACTTGCCGAGGTGCCGTCGTGAAAATTCCAACCGTAGCTCTTGATGTCTCCCTTAGCTGCCCATGATTTTGATCCGTCGAGCAGAACTTTTTCACCGGTTTTCACAAAATGGTGGGGACGTGCTACTGCGATCACTTCAGGTTGATGCTCTTCGATATACGCCTGCCACAAAAAAGCGTAACCTTCCTGGGTTCCCCATTCGCCGGAAGGCTGTTTGGATTTAATTCCAAAATGCAAGTGAGTCCAACCTCCGCTGCCGCCTTCTTTTCCGAGCACGCCGATCGGCGCTCCCATCTTGATGCGTTTTCCGAGCACGACGCTTGGGTCGATTGAATTGAGGTGGCTGTAGCGATAATACCATCCACGCTCATCCAGCACATAGACTACGTCGTAGCGAGGGTGGGCCGGTGAACCTTTATGCTTTTCCATTACTTCTTTGCCGAGCGAAACTACCAGCCCGTCGGTTGCCGCGACGATATCGATCAATCCTTCAGCTCCGCCAATGTCGAGGCCGTAGTGGTAGTAGATTTTTTTCCGTGAGGGTTTGTCGCCGCCATCGGCAAAAGTCGGCTCGTTGGCCATCTGGGTTGAGGTAGCAAACCATCTCTGTTTGGCGGGGTATTGGAAAGTGCCGGGTTTTATCCACGGTGATCCTTTGGGCCACAGGCGCAGTCGCGCATCTTTTTTCAGTCCCCAGGCATCTCCTCCTGAATTGGCAACGTAACCCCGGGTGAGAGGGCAATCGATCTGGACTCCTGCCACGGTGGTTGGCAGGTGATAATTCGCAGATATCAGATCGACTTGCTCACCGTTCACTTCAACTGCGACTTCTGCCCGGCGAACCGCCTGGCTCATCGTATCAGCTGTTTCTTTTATAGAGAGCAGTTTGACCGTGGCGGGAGTTCCATCGGAAAGTTTGAGCTTCACGCTTTCTCCGATATCCAGATCCACCGTGCGCAGCAGGGGGGATGTTATTTCTGCGGAGTGTAGTGAACCAGTGAGGCAGAGGAGGGTTAACAAAAATAGGCAGAGGAGTTTTTTCATGAATAAAAAAGGGTTTGTTATTTCCGCTGTAAAACGAAGTTCCAACTTCGTTTTACGTGAAGATTAAATTCAACGGCCGCGGTAGGTGAACAAATCTTCCAGCTGATACGCCTCTCGTTTGCCTTTCATCGCATTCATGGCGTCGATCACCTTGCGCTGGCTTCGTTTGGTCAATTGGCGGCCTTTACGTGCTTTATTCACGGTTTTATGAGTCAGTTGCTCAGCGGTTGCCGTCACCAGATCATGATTAGAGAGCTTCATTTCCTCCATCACGGTATCCAGAGGTTGGATCCCCAGTTCCATGGGATTTTCTTCGTTCGGCTTGGTGGTCATATTCTTGGTTGATTCCGCTTCATAGCACCGCTAATCCTATTGTCCGCATATGACAACACGAATCCTACTCACCACCACATCCTATCAGGACATACCTGGTCCACACCACGAGCTGCTGGAATCCCAGGGCTATGAAATTGTTCGTGAGCGGGGTCCACTGCCTGAAGAGAAGATGCTCGAGTTGGCAGGTGAATTTGACGCTTTCCTCTGTGGAGATGATGCGATCACGCAGGCGGTCATTGATAAATCATTGCCGCGGTTGAAGGTTATTTCCAAATACGGCATCGGCCTCGATAAAATCGACGTTGATTATGCCACGGAAAAGAAAATTCCAGTGTTGTTCACTCCGGGCGTTAATCACACCACGGTGGCGGAGCATACTTTTGGCCTCTTGCTAGGTATCACCAAGGCCATCGTCGAGACAGCATCGGCGGCTCGTCAGGGGGAATGGAAACGTCTCACCGGTCATGAAATCATGGGGCAGACGATGGGCATCATCGGTCTCGGTCGGATCGGTAAGGAAGTCGCCACTCGTGCGAAAGCTTTCGGCATGCCTGTCATCGCATTTGATCCCTATTGGGATGAAGCTTTTGCCGAAGAGCATGACGTCAAACGTTGTGATACCATGGACGGTGTGCTCACCCAGGCTGATGTGGTTTCCTTGCATTGTTTTCTTTCCGACGAAACACGCGGCATGATCAACACTGACAAGATCGCCGAAATGAAAGACGGCGTGATTGTTCTCAACTGCGCCCGTGGTGAACTGGTTGAGACCGCTGACATGGTGACAGCTTTGCATTCCGGGAAAGTCGGGGGTTATGGGGCGGATGTGCTGGACGAAGAACCTCCGCCGGCTGATCACCCGCTCTTGTCTTCACCGAATTGTGTGATCACTCCGCATATCGGATCACGGACTTACGAATCAGTCGTGCGTCAGGCGATGCGTTCCACCAACAACCTTGTCAACTTCCTCAACGGCGACGAAGACTTCATCCAATCGAATAAATTCTAAGCACTGAATGCTTACGCCTTTCTTCTATCTTCTATCTTCTATCTTCTCACTCCTAACTTCTTACTCAAATCATGGCTCTCGAAATTAAATCTGCTGACTCTTGTGAATACGACTGCATTTCTCTCGGAGAAGTGATGCTACGTCTCGATCCTGGTGAGGGACGAATTCGCACGGCGCGTCATTTCCAGGCCTGGGAGGGTGGTGGTGAATACAATGTTACCCGTGGTTTGCGTCGCTGTTTCGGATTGAATACGTCTGTGGTGACCGCTTTTGCCGACAATGAAATTGGGCGACTGGTTGAAGATTTTATTCTGCAGGGCGGAGTCGATACCCGACATATCGTCTGGCGTGATTATGATGGAATCGGTCGCACGGTGCGCAATGGACTGAACTTCACCGAGCGTGGATTCGGAATTCGTGGTGCTCATGGAGTTCCGGATCGTGGCAACACTGCGGCTTCACAGCTCAAGCCGGGTGATGTCGACTGGGATGACCTTTTTGGCAGACAGGGGGCTCGCTGGTTTCACACCGGTGGTATTTTTGCAGCGTTGTCTGAAAGCGCGGCTGAGTTCACCATTGAAGCCTGTAAGGCGGCTAAAAAACATGGCACGATTGTTTCTTACGATCTCAACTACCGTCCGTCATTATGGAGCGCAATCGGTGGATTGGATAAGGCGCAACAGGTTAATCGCGAGATCGCCCATCACGTCGATGTGATGATCGGCAACGAAGAGGATTTTACTGCCAGCCTTGGTTTTGAGGTCGAAGGCGTTGATGACAATATCAGCGGAATAGATGTGGAGAATTTTAAAAATATGATCTCCACTGCAGTGAAAGAGTTTCCAAATTTTAAAGCGACGGCAACAACTCTGCGTGAAGTGCATACGGCTACGGTCAATGACTGGGGAGCAGTTTGCTGGCACGATGGGGAGTTCCATGAAGCGAATGCTTTTCCAAAACTCGAGATCATGGATCGCGTGGGTGGGGGAGACAGTTTTGCATCGGGATTGATCTACGGATTCCTGACTCATAACGACCCGGCGAAGGCAGTGAATTATGGAGCGGCTCATGGAGCGCTTGCAATGACCACGCCGGGTGATACGACGATGGTGACGGTCAGCGAAGTTGAGAAGGTGATGGGGGGCGGGGGAGCGAGAGTGGTGCGGTGAAGAAGGCTGTAGGCATTTAGGAGGGAGATGGAGAGAATCCAACTGTAAAACGAAGTTCCAACTTTGTTTATTCGAATGGTACAGAAACAAACGATGTTGGAACATCGTTATACTTGACTGCCTGCATCAATCTTTCAACCCAAGCGGAAGATGATCGGGATGCGTAACTGCGAGGCGACGGTAATACCGTTGCGCTTGGCGGGAGTGAACTTCCAGTGTCGCAGGGCTTCTTTGGCGGCCTTGTCGAGGATGGTGTGGCCGGAGGTTTTGGAGAGCTGCAGGTCCTTGATCGTGCCGTCGGGGTTGATGGTGGCGATGAAGACCGAGGTGCCTTCATAACCTTTGTTTCGTGCAAGAGTCGGGTAAACCGGTGCGCGTCTTTTCAGCGGGCGGGCGGCGACGAGGCCGGAGGTGTGGGATGGGGGACTGGAGCTGCGCTTGTCGGATTTTTTTACTGTTTCAGCCGGGGGTTTGGGGAAGTCCAGGCTGGGAGAGAAGGATTCGACAAGAGAATCGACTTTTTCATTTTGCACGAAGGTGGCGGTAATGGTGACAATCGGCAGTGAAGGAGAAAAATGGGAAATAACGATTTTAGGAATTAAATAAGCCACCTTGGGCAGAGTCTGGCGGGATACGATGATTTCGTCGGTGGGCTGGGGATCAGGGATCTCTGCCAGCAGGTCTTCAGCATTGGAATAATGAAGAGTGAACTGTGGCGGGACGGGAGAGTTTCGCTGGGATTTAATCGTGTAGGGGGTCAGCGCGAGGATACCAACGAGCAGGGCATGGAATAGCACACTTGTCACCAGAGCCGCGGCCGGATGATCTTTCGCCTGAATGGGGCGATGATCGTCCTGCTTGGGGAGGGGGACTGTGTGGAGTTTCTTCACTTTTGAACCTGGATATTTACTAAAATCTGATTTCAGCGCCAAGTATCAAGTTGATACCGGGCTCATTTTGTCCGGAACCGTGGGCACGGTAGTCCTGATCGGTAAGATTTTCCACTGCGGCAGTAATAAGAATGTTTTCGCGCGCCTGCCAGCCGCTACGGATGGTTGCCAGCCAGTATCCGGGGGTACCACCGGGCGGGATGCGTTGGGTGTCGCGGATGTCGCGTGTGCTCAGGCGGTCTCCGCGTCCGACTGCGGTTATCAGGGCCTCGAGCCAGCATTGGCCGTCGGCGAGATCAAGTCGAATGCCGCCGTAACCATTAGTAGGCATCAGACGGCTGAGCGGTTCGTCGCGGATGACGGGCTGCGAGGTCGGGAAGGTGGACACCTTGCTGTCCTGATAAGCGAAGCCGCCGAATAGGGAAATCATATCGGTGACTTGGAAAGCTCCGGAGACTTCGATGCCGTGAACATAGCCGTCGCCGATGTTTTGTTTGGTGACTTCGTTGAGGCCGTCGATCATGCGACCGGTCGGCGTGCGCAGGATGAGATCGCGCACGTCGGTATAAAAATACGACAGGCTTCCGGACAGACGTTCGCTTTGCGTCTTGATACCGATTTCGTAAGTCAGGAATTTTTCCGGCTCAAGGTTGGGAACCGGGGTTTCGATTTCGTTGCTGCGATTTGAATCCAGCCGTGACAGGTCGGAAAAATTTGGAGCACGGAAGGCTTGTGAAATACCGCTAAAAATGCGCCAGTGATTCTGCTGGTCGAGTTGCCAGGAAAGGCGACCGCTGCCAACCACATTGCTCCACTGGTCATTGATGGAAATTTGTTTCCCCGTTGCCGGCGACTCGACTTTGCCAATGCTGGCCTTGGCGTAGGTGTATCGCGCTCCGAGATCAGCGGTCAGGCGCTCACCAATTGGAGTGGCCGTATTCACAAAAGCGCCGACCAGATGATAGGTGCCGTCATCACCGATTGGCCCTTGAACGCTGCGTCCTTTGAATGAACCGTCGGCATTGTAATCACGACGGTAGGAATCGGATTGATCCTGATAATAACTGGCACCATAAGTGATGCGGGTGAGATCCAGTTCACGGTCGAATTGCACCCAGGCTCCGTATGAAGTGATATCGAAGCCCTGGAAATCAACCCGGCCGTCTGCGCGCTCGCGATAACGATCTTCGTTTTGTTTTTGTCGCGAAAGGCTGACGATGTAGTGATCAAAAAATGCGTTGGACGTTTCGCCCTCCAATTGGATGTAAGAGAGCATGCGATCCTGATCCAGAATGCGGGCGCGTTCATCTCCGAGGGTCGTGCCACGCCAGCTTTTTCCGAACACGGTTTTGTGAGTGCGCCAGGCATTGTCGACGTCGACTTGCTGGTGAAACAAAGTCAGACGCGTGTCCTGATTGAGAAAAATTTCAAGCTTGGCGTCGAAGTCCCATTCCTGGTAAGCGGTTTTTGGCAAGCACCCGAGTCCGGCTGCACGAATGTCACCGAAGTCCTTGTAAGTGCCGCCGATGATCAGCCCGTATTTATCCGAATCGCTGACCGCTGCTTCGAGGCGTTGAATGAAACTGTTTTCACCCGAAGCATAACGGCTGTAGGAACGTCCACTGGCGAGGAAACCTGAGTCAGCGTAAACGGGCGCGCGGGTGATGGCCTGCAGGGTGCCTCCAACGGCATCGGCTCCGTAGAGGACCGAGCCCTGGGATTTGACCAGTTCGATTGCACTGAGTCCCTGAGAGTCGACGGTGTTCCAGTATTGATTGGGGCCGGAGCGGAAGCCAGCGTTGTTGAGCCGGACGCCGTCGATGAGGAATAGATTGTGATACCCGGTGAATCCACGGATAATAGGCGAGCCCTGGCCGTTGGAAGTTTTTTGCACGACTACGCCCGGGGTTTGCTCGAGTGCTTCGGGCACCGAGCGCACCGCGCGTTCGATCATCACGGTGTCGTCGATACGTTCGACGATGTAGGGAGTATCCAGGGTACTCTCGGCGGTTCGTGATGCGGTCACGATGTATGGCTCAAGATCGTCGATCACCAGAGTGGGAGCTTCTTCCGCAAGAAGTTGAGCGGAAAGGCAGCTGATGACACAGATCATGGCAAGCATAATGCTTGCCCTACCATTGTAGATACGTTTATAGGTTTTGTAAGGCAAGCGTTCCGCTTGCCGATACGTCGGGTCATTCATTCATTCAGGCAGCCAGAATAGCATCTACTAGTCATTTTACCTGATAAGAAGCGGGGATTGCATTTTTGGTCAATGTGAAAACGATAATCGAAGTGTCCCGTATTTTCGGGAGGGAAGGTGAATTTGTCTCATAGCTCCTTTGTCCCCAGCTCCCCCTTGACTCTGGCTCTGGAGTCTTGACTTTCATGCAATGCCTAAGCCGCTTCCTGTTCCCAATCTCAAATACCCCGATCTTCCGGTGGCAAATCGGCGTGAGGAAATCATCGAGGCGATGCGTGAGCATCAGGTGGTGATTGTGGTCGGGGAGACGGGCAGTGGAAAAACAACCCAGCTGCCGAAGATGGCCTACGAGTTGGCGCGTGAAGAGGGCCGGAGCGGGCGGGTTGGCTGCACTCAGCCCCGGCGCTTGGCAGCGGTGACGGTGGCGCGTCGGGTGGCGGGGGAAATGGGCTCTGAATTGGGCGAACGGGTGGGATACCAGGTGCGCTTTGTGGAAAAAGTGCAGCGGGAGACGGTGATCAAGTTCATGACCGACGGCATTTTGCTGGCAGAAACACAGCGCGATCGAAATTTGTCGCAATACAATACGTTGATCATCGATGAGGCGCATGAGCGTAGTTTGAATATTGATTTCATTCTCGGTTATCTCAAAAATTTGATCAAACGAAGGAAGGATCTGCGCATCGTGGTGAGTTCGGCTACTTTGGATGCGGGTAAGTTTTCTGACTATTTTAATGGAGCGCCGGTGGTGAATGTGGAGGGGCGGACTTTTCCGGTGGAGGATTTCTTTTTGCCACCTTTGACGGATGGCGAGGAGCTCTCGCGTCATGTCACCCGGGCGGTCGAGTGGGTGACGGATCTCGATGACCAGGGGGATCTGCTTATTTTTTTGCCCGGAGAACGGGAGATCCGGGACTGCACGGAGATGCTGGAAGGGCGCAAATTTACGGGCACGGACATTCTGCCGTTGTTCGCCCGGCTCGGACTTGATGAGCAGGAGAGGGTATTCAAACTGGGCGGAGTTAATCGCCGGGTGGTGCTGGCTACCAATGTTGCTGAGACCAGTGTCACGATCCCTGGCATTGTGTATGTGATCGATAGTGGTCTAGCGAGAGTCAGTCGATGGAATCCTTCGCGGCAAATTCAACGTTTGCAAGTCGAGCAGATCAGTCAGGCGAGTGCGCGACAAAGGCGAGGACGCTGCGGGCGGGTCAGCGAGGGTGTGTGTGTGCGACTTTACAGCGAAGAGGTTTTGGATCTGGCTGATGAATACACCGATCCTGAAATCCGGCGCAGTTCTTTGGCGGGAGTGATTCTACGGATGAAATCACTGCGGCTGCCCGATGTGCGTGAGTTTCCCTTCCTCAGCCCTCCATCGGGGACGGCGATCAGTGAGGGGCATCGAACCTTGGAAGAATTGGGGGCGATGGAGTCATTGGCGACAAAGGCTTCGAAGGGGTCAGCGGGCTCGTTGACGGATTTGGGTTATAAACTCGCACGACTGCCTCTCGATCCTCGTTTGGGAAGGATGTTGATCGAAGCTTCCAGGCGTGAGGTGCTGGATGCTGTGTTGGTTATGGTGGGGGGGATGAGTGTGATGGATGTGAGGGAGCGTCCTCAGGAAAAACAAACTGAAGCCGATAACGCGCACAGGCAATTCACCGATGAGGACTCCGACTTTCTCACCCTGTTGCATATTTGGTCAGCGGTGGGAGCGTTTCGTGAAAAACGGCGATTCAAACGCAATCAATTGCGTAAATTTTGCAAACAGAACTTCCTGAGCTTTCGGAGAGTGATGGAGTGGGATCAGATTGTTGCCGAACTCAGCAGGTTGGTGCGTGATACGCTCAAGGTGAAAGTAAAAACTCTGCCTGCCGAGCGAGGCCAGTGGGGGGATGAGGACGAAATGCACAAATCGTTGATGGCGGGCATTCCGATGCAGTTTGGCTTCTGGGATAAAGCAAAAAAAACCTATTGCAGCACCGGTGGCAGGCAGTTTGCTATTTTTCCAGGATCGGGACTTTTTGGTAAACATAAAGCAGAATGGTTGTTAGGTTTTGAGTTGGTCGAAACCAGTCGGGTTTGGGCGCGTAAGGTCACCAAGATTGATGTGCTCTGGGTGGAGGAGCTGGTGCCGCATCTTTGTCGTCGAACTTACCACTCGCCTCGTTGGAACGAACAGCAGGGGGCGGTGTATGGGAAAGAAACAGTGCGTTGTGGGGGACTCACCTTGGTGGATGAGCGCAGGGTTTTTTATGGTCGGGTCGATCCGGATGAGGCACATGAGGTGTTTGTGCGCGAGGCGGTGTTGGGTGGCGGTTTGCGGACTAAGGGCGCATTTTTGTATCATTTGGCAGAAATGCGCGAGCAGGTTGAGAGGGTCGAACACAAATTGCGCCGATCGGGCGGCTTGTGGTCGGATGAGGCGGTTTACGATTTTTTCCTCGACCGAATCCCGGCAAATATTTGTACCGCCAAAGCTTTTCAAAAGTGGTGCACAACGGGGGATCATGAAAAGTACTTGATGATCACGATGGAGGATTGTGTGTGGGGGGAGATCGATGATTTGGAAGGTTTGCCCGATGCTGTTTGGCATGGGGAAAAAAGTTATCAGGTCAGCTACCATCAGTCGCCCGGTGAGCGTATGGATGGCCTGGTGTTTGAGCTTGGCGTGGATGAAATCGTTGATTTCCCCGACTATTTGCCGAGCTGGGCTGTGCCGGCTTTGTTGGAGGAGCGGGTGTATTTGTTGATCCGCACGCTGCCGAAGACCCAGCGTCAGCATTGTTCGCCTGGGCGTGAAGCAGCACAGGATTTTGTCGAAGAATGGGACGGCTGGCAGCCATCGCAGTCTATGTTGCAAGACTTGGCGGAGTTTCTTTCTAAACGCATAGAGCAGCGGGTTGATGTTGTTATGTTTGAGCCTGATCGACTGCCCGCTGAGCTGCGCCCTAAAGTGCGGGTGTGGAGTGAGGGTGGGGAAGAGATGGGGTTGAGTGAGGATGTTAATGAAATCCGACAACAACTCAGCGGACTGATGCGGGAGCGGCGGGAGATCCAGGTGAATGAAGACTGGGAGATGACAGGAGGTGAAGAATGGGGTTTTGATGATATTCCTGAAGTGACTGAGGATGGTGTGTTTCCCGCTTTGGTGGATGAGGGGGAAGCGGTCGGAATGCGTGCATTTTTGGCCAGAAGCGAAGCGGATGAAAGTCATCGTGCGGGCTGTGTCCGGCTGTTTCAGATTGTGGAAAAAGGTCACTTTGATTACGTGCAGCGTAAATTCCCCTTGGGGATGGCAGGCAAGATGATGCTGCCCGTAATGGACTCTGGATCGGGTGAATTGCTGGTCGATCTACTGAGGGTGGCCTGTGAGGGGGCGATGGGAAAAGTGATGCCAAGAACATCAGCTCGTTTTGATGCTGCCGCTGCCCAGGGTAAAGGAGAACTCTACGAATGCGCGCTCAAGGTGACGAGTGCTTTTGAAACCATGGTCGAGACTTACCAGCGTATATCTGACTGGATCGAAGATCATCGCGATGACCGTCACTTGCAATTGGTCGCGGATGATTTGTCACAAGAGCTCGAGTGGTTATTGGCCGCAGGTTTTGTCTGGCGTGCTGGATATGACCGCTTCACCGGCTATACCCGCTATTTTTTCGCTATGGAAGAGCGGATCAAACGACTCAAGAGTCTGCCCTTGTTCAAGGATGAAGAGAAACGCGAGCGCATCCAGCGGCTATGGAGTCAGTGGTTTGCAGCTTGGAAAGAGGAGCCGGGAAATACGATGTTATGGGGCAGCGGCTGGTTGTTGATGGAGTGGCGTGTCGCTGAGTTCGCTCCGAGTTTGCCGAGAAGAGTGAAGGTGTCCGAGAAGCGAGTGGAGGAGCTGATCGAGTCATTAGCCTTGTAGCGCCTGTGTTGGACTCACTTCTTGATTAAGGACAGTGGCCTTAACCCTTATTCTCCAGCGCTCGTCGCATCAGGCTTTCCCTTGACTCGATGCTGTCACAAAGCTTGAGCTGAACCCGGGCCCGGTTGAGATTCTGGGCGTCATAGCTGGTTTTAAAATAAACGTCACCGGCCAGATAGTCAGTAAAAAAACGCAGACCGAGTTCAAAGGCGATCAGGCGGACGGAATCGTAGAGGTAGGCATGATCTGCTTCGCTTAGGAAAGAGTTAGCCTGACGCAGGTAGCCTTTTACCAGTCCTTCAAAAAAATCCATATCAATGAAAACTTCTGACAAGTCGGTGGTTTCTTCACCGGCAGGGTTACAACACGAGCGGGCGGCATCACCGAAATCGTAGTGAATCAGACCGGGTTTGACGGTATCCAGATCGACAATGGAAGTTCCTTTGCCACTCAGGTTGTCGATCATGATATTGGTGATTTTCGGATCACCGTGGATGGGGCGTAATTTGAGTTCACCCCGCACAACGGCATCCTCGAGAACAGAACAAAAGCTCCGGCGATCTTCTACGAAGCGGGCAAGTCGCCGAGCTTCACCGGAAGATGCCAGGCGTTCCCGGGCTTCAGGAGAGGCAATGATGGCATCGTAATTGGCAAGATACTGTGGTGTGATATGGAATCCCGGCAAGGTGTCTTCCAGTTGATCGACGGGAAAATCTGAAATGATGCGTTGGAAATGGCCGAGCACCACTCCGGTTTCCACTGCGTGTTCGATACTGTCGACACGATCATAGGAGGTGGTACTGGCAATCAATGAGAGGGCCCGCCAGTATTCCCCCTTTTCATCGATGACATAATCCTTGTCATCTTTAGCGGGAATGACACGAGGCAGTTGCCAGATGCGGTCGGCTCCGTTGGCTTCTTTTTCGATCCGGCGATGCGCGTGATCGGTCACACGTTTCATGTTGGACATCACCAGGGCGGGGTCAGTAAATACCGTCTTATTGATGCGTTGAAGAATGAATTGCTCTTCGGAAAAGGTGGTGCGCAAAATCGCCAGGTAGGTGTCATTGACATTACCCGTGGTGATGCTTTTCAAGGTGACTAGACGACCAGGCACCTGGAATTTTTTAGCGACTTCTTCGGCGGACATGGGGAAGAGAATTAGGAATAGAGAATTAGGAATTAGGAAGGCGGGATGGTAACATAAGTCGACCGAAAACCAATACTCTTTTCAGTAGTGCCGGCAAAGAAGAACAAAAATTGCAAACCGTTGACAGGTAAGGCTTTGATCAAGGAGGTCTGTCGGCGAATTCGCCTGGCCAGGAGCCGCTGGGATGACCACAATAACAAGGCTTGTCGGTGGGAAAGGGAGAAGGCGATGGAGCTTTACGAAAGCCTTAGCAAAGAGGAACGGGAAAAGGTGCCGCAGGTGCTGAGGGTGTGGTTGCGCTATCGCAGCGAGAAATACTTTGGGGAGGGGCGGACGCCGCCAAAAAAATAAGAAAAATAAGAATGGGGTCCACTAAGGGCACGAAGGCACACGAAGTTGACGGATGTTGATAATAAATAAAAAATCTTAGTGTTCCTTAGTGTTCCTTAGTGAGCTTCGTGGATGAGCAGTATTTTCTGGACGGTGAAACGCGTTGGGTCTAAGGATTAGTATGATGAATTCCGAAACCCCTCTTCAATCTCTCGACTCACAGGCGCAATTTTCCCGGCGTCAATTTATGCAGCGTTCTGCGGCTTCGGCTATTGCCATTGGCGCAGCAGCTTCAGGCAGTCAGGTTCTGGCCGCTGATACCGTGTCAGACCCGCTGAAAGGGCGTATCTTCAAGACGCTGAAAATTGGCATGGTCAGAATGAAGGATGCTTCGCTGACGGAGCGTTTTAAAGTTGCCAAAGAGGCGGGGTTCCAGGGGATCGAATTGAGCTGCCCGGGCAGCGATGTGGAGGATGTGAAAAAAGCGATCGCTGATTCGGGGCTGATTGTGGACGGGTCGGTGTGTGCCAAACATTGGCAGGTCAAACATACGGATGCAGATCCCAAGGTGCGAGCGGAAGCATTGGAAACTCTCAAGGCTGCTTTGCGGGAAACCAAAGTGGTGGGAGGGCATTCGGTTTTGTTGGTGGTGGGTCACGGCAAGGATGGCACAGAGGAGGAAATCTGGAAGCGTTCGGTGGATAATATCAAAAAAGCAGTGCCTTTGGCAGCTGAGCTGGGCGTGGCGATTGTGATCGAGAACGTGTGGAATCAATTCTGTTATGATCATGAGGGCGGACACGATCAGACTGCAGATAAGTTTGTCCGTTATGTGGATGAATTCAATTCACCCTGGGTGGGCATGCAGTTCGACATTGGCAATCACTGGAAATACGGTTCGATGGGTGACTGGATACGCGCTCTGGGCAAGAGGGTTATCAAATTAGACGTAAAAGGTTTTAATCGTAAAGAGGACAAATGGGCGAAAATCGGCGAAGGAGATCTGGATTTTGCCGATGTGCGCAAGGCTTTGATCGAGATCAATTACCATGGCTGGCTGGCCGCGGAAGTTGGAGGTGGTGGATTGGAACGTCTGCAGGAAGTATCCGCCAACCTTGATCGCGAATTTGGTCTGGCTTGAGCCGGACATCAATGCAAGCCCCAAGCCCTCCATGAACTATCGACTCGTTTCGTTCGTGTTGCTGGTCTTCACCTCTCAGGCTGTGGCCGAAGTGGTTGACGGCCAATTCCCCGTTGCTTCCAATCTCAAGGCCGGAGTTGCCAAAATTGAAATCACTCCCTCCGATGTGAAAGGCATGACCACGGTGGGTCATGTGCGCAAGGTGAATGGGGTGCGTGATCCATTGAAAGCCGGTGTCTTGGTGTTCGACGATGGTTCGAGCAAAGCGGCCATCGTCACCATCGATGTGGTGAATGTCTGGAACGACCTACTGCCACTGGCGCGCAAACGCATTGCGGCGGAAACCGGGGTTCCACCCGAAAATATCATGGTCACGGCGTCGCATAACCACTCGGGTCCGGATTTTGACCCGGAGAGCAAATGGGGCAAGGAGCTGGTTGATAAACTGGCTGCTGTTTCAAAAAAAGCCGCTGCAAATATGCGCACGGTGACCGTGGGTTACGGAGAGGATAAAATTGCTTTTAACATCAATCGGCGCAAAGTGATCGATGGTCGCTCAGTGGTGAACCTCAATCCGGATGGGCCCAATGATCAGCGGGTGAAAGTCTTACGTTTTGACGATGGTAAATCACTCACCCCGCTGGCGGTGATCATGCACGCTGTTTGTCATCCCTGTTTTTTCACCTGGGGAGACAAGGGCACGCACCCTTATCCAAACGGTTACCCGAAAATGACCGCCGACTTTCCCGGCGAGGCGCAGTCTTTTGTGGAGATGTGTTATGGAGATCAAACCAGCGCTCTATTTATTCAAGGATGTGCCGGGGATATCCGCCCGAATCTTCCGGGTTATCCTTATCGCTGTGCAGACGAGGCCGATATCCAATGGGCTGGTCGGGATTTGGGTAGTGCTGTGGTTCGTTCGCTGGCTCACAATGTAACGCGGGAGAAGCTAAAGGAACGTGGGGATTACTATCCAATCAAGGTGGCAAGCGAAGTCATCACACTTCCAGGAAAGGAAGGGGAGATCAGTGCTGAGTTGATGGCATTCAAAATCGGCCCCTACCTGATGCTGACCATGCCTGGTGAGCCGATGGTCGAGTATGGGTTTAAGTTGGAGCACGCGATCGCCGACCGTGCGATTCCCATCATTGTCGGCTATGCGAATGGGGGGATTGGATATATTGCCACGGCGGACTCTTATAAAGTGGGAGGTTATGAACCAAACACTTCAAAGCTGAAACCGGAAGCCGAGCAAATTATTTTGACCAAACTGGGTCAACTGGCGGATCTGGTGATCGGCGATGTATTTGAATCTTTCTCCAAACATTCCAAGGATGTGAAAAAGCGGGATGCGAAAAAAAAGGTGAGGAAGGCGAAGGCGAAGAAATAAGGAGTTAAGAAGTCAGAACGGTGAGGCAGATAACAGGGGGTTGAGGCTTTCGATTCGCCAGCCTCAACCCCATGTTATCTACCTTGCAACCCCCATCATTATGCGATTTATAAGTATCTGTTTGTTTGTATTATTGTCGATACCACTCATCGCCCAGGAGCCTCGGCCTTGGGAAATTGACGACCTCTACCAGGCTGAAAGTTTTTACCCTGTTGCGGTATCCCCCGATGGCAAAGTTGGTGCAGCGATCCACAACTGGATTGACCCCAAAGATAAAACCCAGCACCAGTCGCTGTGGCGATCAACAGGCAACCCCTTGAAATCCAAAGCAATGGAAGCCGGTGAACCGGATGCGCGTAATCCGATGTTTTCCCCGGATGGAAAATGGATCGTTTTTTTGTCAACACGTCCACGTCCAAAGGGTTGGAAGCAGACGCCTGCCGCACCGCCGTATTCCGAGCCAACAGTTGATCTCTGGCTCATCCCGGCTGCAGGTGGCAAGGCGATTCCACTGGGCGGCCCAAATAAGGCTTACGGGCGCATTTATCCAGATCGTTTTTATGGTCATGTGTCATTTTCGCCGGATGGCAAACGTTTGCTGTTTGCAGCAGATGAGGGAGTGGACCCACGATCCAGAGCGGAGATTGAAAATGGAGTCAAGGTCGTCCGGCAGGACCAGGGGGAGGGATACACCGGCTTTGGCGTGGCTGATATCTGGATTGCAGACCTTGCTGAAAAACCGGGCGAATACGTTGCTGAAAAAATCACCCGGCTGACTGATGACGGGTTCTGGTATGGCGATCCGCAGTGGTCAGCTGGCGGGAAAAAAGTGGTGGTGCATGCCAACCGCACGGACGATCAGGAATCGGTGCGTTACAGCATAAATAAAAATTACGACCTGTGGGAAATTGATGTGGTCACGAAAAAAATGCATCAACTGACAGACGGATATGGTCCGGAATTTTCGCCGCGTTTTTCACCGGATGGTTCACGGTTGATCTGCCTGACCTCACCACGTCGTGGACCACATCAGGATATTTACAATTTGGCGATAGTGACGAATGGAGGTAAAGCGGAAACCCGGATTATTTCCAATTTTCGTTCGCCGGATATTGATTTCCAGAAAACACCATCGCCCGGCATGTCTTTGCTTGAGGACTGTTGGTTGGATGACAAACATGTGCTTTACGATGCGAGCGTCGGGCTGGCCACCAAGCGTTACATTATCAATGTCGATACCGGTGAGATTAGCGATGGGAGTGGCAGCGAAACAGCTCATGCAAAAAAACGCAAGCTCGAGAGCAGCTTCCGGCCCGCGGTTAAGGGCAAGAAGTTGCCGTCTAGGCTCAATGCCAGCAGCGAACGCGTGGTTTGGGATAACGGGGAAGGTATGGAAATTGAAGGGGCACTGGTCAAGCCGCATCCGGATATCGCCAAGCCGCCTTACAAGTTGATCGTGCTTCCCCACGGTGGCCCGCATCACCGTGCCGGACTGGGTGCTGGTTTTAATGATCAGATCCTTGCTTCCAAAGGATACGCAACCTTCAAACCCAACTTCCGTGGCAGTACCGGTTATGGATTGGCTTTTCTCGATGCCGATCGTGGTGATTTGGGGGGAGGTGACATGCGTGACATCATGAGCGGGGTTGATTTTCTGATCGAGGAAGGCGTGGCTGATAAGGATCAGCTGTTTGTTTATGGGGTCAGTTACGGTGGGTTCATGACATCCTGGCTGGTGGGGCAGACGATCCGTTTCCGTGCGGCGGTGGCGGAAAATGCGGTCACCGATATGACGATGATGTGGGCCTTGAGTGATTTACAGAGTTGGACGGAGTGGGAGTTCGGCGGCAAACCCTGGCAGGTTCCCAATGCGATGGATAATCATAGCCCGATCACTTATGTGGGCCGGGTGGAGACGCCGACCTTGATTCTACAGTCGCGTGATGACCGACGTTGCCCGATACCGATGGCTCGCGCTTTCCATCAGGCCTTGCTCGGGGCGGGAGTGGAAACGGGACTGGTTATTTATCCGAATGAGTCCCACGGCATTCGTCAACCTCGCCATCGTGCGGATAAGGTTCGGAGGATAGTGGAGTGGTTTGATAAGTATAGTAAATAGGTTAGTGTAGTGCCTGGATGTGTAAGTGCTTAATAAAAAAAACTTGTCCCAATTCCGTTCTGTCATTTGAGAGAGGTGTGCATCGCACTGACAGATATGGAAATCTGCCCCACAGTTTTTTTGTTGTTTCGCTATTTATTCAGGCATCAATATCAACCTGATACCATCGTCCGCTGCTGCCACCATTGATCGAGTTCGGGCAGAAAATAGCGCAGGCGTTGTTTCTTGAATTCTTTCTCACTGAAAAGAACCGCGTAGTCTTTACAGTCGGATTGTTCAGCAAGATCCCGGGCAATTTCATGGCAACTTTCCTGGCTGGGGCCATGGACCATGCTGTAGACATTATAGGGAAAACCTTCGATGGTATTGCGGGCATAACAGTGGCTCACTTCCGGAGCATTGGCGAATTGTTGGCCAATTTTCTCGATGTTCTCTACAGGCAGGTTCCAAACCACCATGCCATTTTCCCTTACGCCCAACTTGCGATGGCGGAGGGTGCCCACGTAGCGCCGAATTGCCCCACCCTGGTGTTGATTGGCAAAATCGAGAAGTTCTTCAGCAGAGCAATCGGCTTGTTTTGCCAGAATTTCGAAGGGTTGCTTCACAAAGGAAAGAGGTGTTTGCAAGGCCCTGAATTTTTTGGCTGAAGTCGCATCTGCGGTGAACGACTCGACCTTCCCACTCGCTATTTCAGTGGTGCTGTTTTTCAGGCTTTTGGGATCAAAGTTGACCCCGATTTTAAAAGTGTGGGTTCTGCGCAGAGGATGAAATTGATCAATTCCAGATTCTTTGGCGAGAAGTTCGAGAGTGCGATCAAGACTCATTTCTGGCGGCACGGCGACAGTGAACCACAAATTGTATTCATGCCCTCGCAGATAGTTATGGGTAACAGTCGGATGGGCGTTGATGGCTTCCACGGCTTTTTCCAGTTTTGATTCAGGCACGGTTCCCGCCACTAAAGCACTGTCGTATCCCAGGGCGCTGCCTTCGAGTACTGCTGAAATTTCCCGCAGCACACCTTCTTCACTGAGTTCCTGCAAACCGGAAATTACGACGGCTTCACCAAGCCCTGCTTTTTCTGCCAGGGCAGCAAACGGCCGTTGAATAAAGGGTAAGCCTCCTTGAACAGCCCGGATTAATTGTGCTCTTGTATCATCCATATCTGGTTTTATCTCAATTCAGCAGCGGTGTCACCTTGCAGCGGTTCCCAGTAAAGTGCAGGCATCCTAATCGCTACCCCTATAACACGACAAGCTCCCTGCCTCAATGAGAAGCAGGGAGCTTGGTTAAGTTTATTATGTAGCCGGTTTCGGCTATTATTATAGCTTAGTAAACGTCGTGCTGGGTATTGTAGACGTTGAATTTACCAGTCGGGGTGACCAGGCGTTTGTCTTTGATAACCTTTTTCAAGGTCAATGTCTTATCATCGACAATGACAATAGCTGATTCCTGTTCTTTTCCGCTCCAGACGGAGAACCAGACCTCGTCACCTGCTTTGTTGTATTCAGGTTGCACGACGCGTTTGGCGCCTTCACCCAGTTCGGCCCACTTGGCAATCGGCAGCACTTTGAAAGGCTTGTCGAGATTTTCAAGATCAAATACCGCAATCGATTGGCTCATGCCGGTATCCGGGTTGAGTGGGGTGTCCACATACAGGTTCTTCGAATTGGGGTGGGTCTTGAGAAAAACCGACCCACCGCCTTGACCTTTCAGCACCTGCACGACTTTCCAAGCATGGTCCGGATGGTTTACTGGGTCGGTGCCGATGAGGGATACGTTCTCGTTGCCGAGAGCCGAAGTTCCCCATACTGGTCCGAATTTAGGATGCACGAAGTTTGCGCCGCGCCCGGGATGGGGGATTTCGGTGCAATCAATCAGGGCAATCATTTTACGTTCCTTGGAATCCACCACCGCAATCTTGTTGGATTTGTTGGCAGCGGTGAGGAAATAACGGTGGGTGGCATCCCATCCGCCATCGTGAAGGAAGCGTGCTGCATTCAGAGTAGTCACCTTGAGGTTGTCAATATCCTCGTAGTTGACCAGCAGGATGACACCGGTTTCCTTAACATTCACAATGAACTCCGGGTGCTCGTGACTGGCGACAATGGCTGCCACACGCGGTTCGGGGTGGTATTCCTGGGTATCAACCGTCATGCCGCGAGTCGAAACGATTCTCTTTGGCTCCAGAGTCGGGCCATCCATGATCGTGTACTGGGGTGGCCAGTAGGTGCCGACGATGGCGTATTTGTCTTCGAAACCTTTGTACTTCGAAGTTTCCACCGAGCGGGCTTCCAGGCCGGTCTTGATTTCAGCCACCACTTGTGGTGGATCCATGTAGAGGTCGATCAGGTCGAGTTTGGCATCACGGCCAACGGTATACATGTAGCGGCCTGAGTATGAAGCCCGGGAAATATGAACCGCATATCCTGTTTTCACGATCGTTACGATTTCCTTGGTATCACCGTCGATGATGGCGACTTCACCCGAGTCACGGAGAGTGACGGCGAACATGTTTTCAATATTCCGTTTGTGCTGGGGTTCTTTTGGACGGTCAGCAACCGGCACATGAACTTTCCAGCTCTTTTTTATCTCAGCCATGCCCCATTCCGGAGGGACAGGGGGTTCCTGTTGGAGGAAACGGGCCATCAAGTCGATTTCTTCAGGTTTGAGTTGGCCGGATGTTCCCCAGTTGGGCATCCCTGCCGGCGAACCGAAGTTGATCAAGGCCTTAAGGTATTCAGTGCCTTTTACCCGGGTGATGTCGGTGGTCAGCGGTTTTCCGGTAGCTCCTTTACGCAGCACACCGTGGCAACCCGCACAGCGTTGGAAATAAATATTTGAAGCTGTTTCCATTTCGGCAGGGGTGATTGCCGGGGCTTCCCCTTTTTTGGTCAGTCCTTTTGCATCGATGGCGGAGGGGGCGCCTTTGTAGGTGCCTTCCACTTTGGCTGTTCCAGCTGCCGGAGTCAGTTTTTTCCGGATCTCAGATACTTCTTTAGCAGTGATGGTACCTCCCTGGTTCTCCCAACTGTTAAAAATGTAATGTACGACATTGGCCACATCCTCATCAGATAACTGGGGCAGTGGAGGCATGATGGTTGCTTCCGGGTATTTGACCCCGTTGACAACCAGCGCTCCTGCTTTCCCCTGAATGATCTGGGTGGCGGCATCCGCTGGTTTGAGTTTCACAAAGGAATCTGATTTGGCCAGCGGAGGGAAAGCTCCCGTTGCACCCATTTGCAACCCTAGACCGGTCGGTTGGTGACAAGGTAGACAGGTGGTTGTGTAAGTAGCGAGACCGGCTGCCATCTTGTCAGTGGGAACACGTTCATTAACTACATCCTCTGAAGCTGCGGGTTTTGCGGCTGCTGCTGCTGCGGGTTTTGCCGGACTGACCGCCGCCGCTGCCGCTGCCGGCGCTTTTTTCGCCGAACCATCCAGTGAGGCCACTTGTTTTTTCAAGCTTTCCTGGGCCTTTTTCTCGCCAGAGCTTAATTCTTTTTCACCTCCGCAACTTGCAAGGATGGGAATTGCTGCGCAAGTCAATGCAAGCGCAAGGCGACGAATGATTTCACGGTGTGAGTTCATAATGAGTTGTGTTTTTTTGTTAGATGGATCGTAAATCTTTTCCCTCCGTAGTATTTGTCTCCGAAGATCAAAACATTCACGATTAGACCTTGTCATCTAGATCCACACTTACTACGTATGGATTGCGAAAAAGGATGCATATTTTTGCATTTTACCCGGAACAGGCTTTGAGGGATGCAAGCTGGGCACACTTAGCCATTTGCTCTTTATCAGAGGGTATTCAACTTGGCAGCAGATTGTTTTATCTGTGCTACTGCGAGGGCTTTTCGAGATTAGGAAAGCTTATGGAACGAGAAAGATTCCCGAGGGGGTGGCAACATCCACATGCCCCGTTTTTCCCCATGATCCTACTTTGAAAATTTTCATCTGATTGTCAAAGTAGGAGGACAGGTAAAGCTCTTTTCCTGAAGGGGAGAAGCGGAAGTGCATGACCCGTTTTCCAGCTTGGATGTCCAACTCCACTTTTTGTTCAACCGGGTTCACGATGGTGATGAAATTTTCCTTTTCGCCGCTGTAGTTGACTGCCAGGGTTTTCCCGTCTGGAGATGCTGCTACGAAGACGGGAGTTCCGATCAAGTCGATAGTGCCCTGGTATTTGAAATCAGTCAAAGAGACGACATGCAGTTTTTTGTCTTTGTTGGCGGGAATGAAAACAGATCCTCCTGCGACCCCCCACTGGCCGAAGTGTGGGATTTTGAGTACGGTTTCCTGATCACCCTGGTCCAGAACCATGGGTTTGAATTCCAAGCTGTCCAAGTTGACGCTTCCCAGGCGGGTGTCATTAAAAAAACCAACAATGTAGCGCCGGTCAGCCAAAAGGGCGTCGAAGGGTAATTCTCCCACATTGGTGAATTTTTTCATAGGCGAAAAATCACGATCGGCATCGAGAACCCAAATCTCGTTTTTGTCCATCAAGGCGAATATGAGTTTGTTTTCGAGTGCTTTGATCCCGACATTACGGGAACCCGTTTTGATTGTTTTTACCAGATTCAAGTCGAGGTCCAGAATCACTACCGTGCCTGGATCGTAATTGGCTACCGCAACGTAATTTTTTATGAAGTTGAGTCCGATACCGCTGTTGCCGACTTTGGCCTTTTTTATCACCTTGTTCGTTTTGGGATCGATCTTGGAGACAAAACCATCCCTGCTGATGGCGAAGCCGTAGCCTCCGGAAAATTTAACTGTTGTGTGGCTGGTATCCCCGAGATCAGGGATTTCGCCCGCCCACTTGCCGTCCTTGATCACCGCCAGACTACGACGCTCCCGCTCTACCACGTAAATTGTTTCGGCGCTGCTGCAAACAGGAGCCGTCACCAGGATGGTGAGGCCTAGGTAAAATAACAACCCGGGTCTTCTTGGAAATAATCCCCGTGTATGGCGAGGCTTCGCGGCCGTGAGTTTCCGTTGCAGATATCGAGGTATTCGCATGTTTTACAGGTTCCTTTCAGTTGTCGTGGAGTTTCCCGGAGTTTTTTGAGAAAAGGGTCCGAACGCCAGATTTCGGTGAATGGAGTTTCCAATACGTTGCCAAGGGCTCGTTGGAAAAACGGGTCAGGGCGGACTTCTCCTTTGTAATTGATGTTGAGCATCCGCGCCCCCGCCTGATTGCCGCCCCAGTTGCGTAATCTTTCTAACAAGGCATCACTTCGTTCAGGATGGCGTCGGGTGAATTCCTGAAGCAGAAGCACGCTGTCCGCTTCATTGTTGCCGGTGACAATGTCGATTGCGGTATTGTTTTCACAATATTCGAAAGCCTTTTGAATGATTTTTTCGGTAGCTTCCCGTTCCTGTTTTGTCTCCAGAGGGTTCAGGGCATCTGCCCGACCCGAATAGACGAGATGGGAGATGTAAAGTTTTGGAATGCCTTCGGTTTCGGCGAGCTCAAATATATAAGACAGTGAGTCGAATGTCTGCGGCGTCAGGGTGTAGCGCATTCCGACTTTTATGTCCTGCTCAAGGCAGAGACGGATGGCCTTCATGCTTTGTTTATAGGCACCTTTTTTTCCGCGGAATTCGTCGTGGATTTCTGGGCGTCCATCGATGCTGATGCCGACATAGTCAAAGTGGTCACGAATCTGCTCGACATTTTTTTCGCTGACTAACAAGCCGTTAGTGCTCAGGTAAGTAATAATGCCAGTTTCCCTGAGAGCAGTGGCAACTTCAAACAGGCCGGGCCAGGTCAGGGGTTCTCCGCCGGAAAGGATGGCAAAACCTATGCCGGCTTCTTTTAGTTCAGGGATCAGGCCCATGGCTTCTTCGGTGCTGAACTCCCCCTCTCTGGTGGGGGTCGCGGATGCATAACAATGCTCGCAAAAAAGATTGCACAAGTTAGTCAGGTTCCAGATCAGAATCGATTTGCCTGTGGTTTTACGAACAGGTTTGTCCGCCAGGGTGTCCCGGATGTATTCACTGATCCTTAGCATGAGCGGTGTCCTCGATGAAACTTATAATAGCCTCTAATTCCTCGGCTCCCATAGGGATTTTAGGCATGGCGTTGTTCTTATAACCGAGTTGCTTGCTGGTATGTTCCGGGGCAAGAATCTGTGCCATCATCTCGGCTCGGCTCCGTTTTTTGGCAATCGATTTGAGTGACGGGCCAAAGGCCATGCTGGTGGGATGGTGACAGCCCCAGCAACGGGCCATGAACACTTCCCTGCCCAGCTTAACCGGATCAAAGCGGCGTTGTTTGTTGATAAAATTGTATTTTCCAACAGGAAAGCTGGCGGGCAGTACGTCAATCTTACGTAGGGTAGCCGCATCGTAGAGGGAAAGGGCTCCATCCGTATCAAACAAACTGATGTAGGCAATGCGTCCGTCTCCTGAGAACTCAGTATGAATGACACTGCCACCTGGATCAGGGCGCATGGTTTTCAGACTGAGATCCTTTTTGTTCACCAGGGCGACTTTGTCATCCCCCCGGTCAACCCAAAGGTGTTCTGTTGCCGGATGGGTTCTGACAAAATATCCCTTCCCTCCGATATCCACCTGTTTGACCATTTTCCAGTCATACATTCTCCAGACCGAGATGTAAGTTTTGTTGATGTGGCAGGTGGCAAAGAAAAACTCGCCCTTGTTATACCACAGCGCCGATGAAAACAGGTGGGGGAATCCTTTGACCGGATGGGAAAAGACCGGTTTCAGGGTATTGAGGTCAAAGGCGGTCAGTACGGTTCCACGTCGCGCTGTGCCGACGATGACTTTTTCAAAAGGACCAATGAAAAAATCTTCTACCGGGTATTCCAGATCCGTCCACTTGAGGGTAAAATCCGTTGTATCCAAAGTGCCGAAGAGGGCTTTGTCACGCAGGGTAAAAATAATCTCATTGCGGGAATACAGATTATAGATTGCGCTGATCTTGCCATCGATGGGAATGGTCTTCACCACCTGCAAGCTTGTTGCATCCAGAATGATCAAAGAGCGGGGGAGCCAGCTCGCTACGATCAGGTGTTTGTTGTCATGGGATAATGCAATGTTGCGCAAATTGACGCAGGGGCGAACTCGTCCGAAATACCCTTTGCCAACATCATATCGACCTACCCAGCCATCACGTGAAGGCACGTAGAGGCGCTCTCCATCACTGGTAAATTTGATTCCTCCGTGAACATTGCCAAAGGGAAATTTGTCGAGCACCTTCTCGTTCTCCATGATCCAGACCTTTGCCGTGCCTCGTTCGACAACAGCGGTTAGATTTTTTAGATCATTACTGCCCTTGGGAGCCGTTGCCGGAGGCGCTTCGAGCAGCAGGCTTTTTTTGATGTCCTCATGGGTCCATTGGATGTCACCCGGATCCGAACGCATAAACGTCACCAGATCTTTTAACTGGGAATCCGTCAGGTCGGGATAGGCCAGCATTTTGGTGGCGGGCAAGCCGTCTCTAGTCACTTTGATGAGATCCTCATCTGATTTTTTACGGAGAAATTCCGGCAGCAAGGGAGGGGCGGAGATACCGACCCGGTTGGGGTGGTGACATTCCGCACAGCGCTGGAGATAAAGGGCTTGTCCGGGGCGAGGTGCCTCATCTTTTGCTTCAAGGACAGATTGAAGTAGCAAAGGAAAAATGCAGGTGAGGGTGAACCTTATTAAGTGAGCGGGAGTGGTCATTCCTGTTGGTCCTTTGCGGTTCCTTTTTCAGCATCAAAAAACCGGCTTTCAGCTTCAGCCAGGGTTTGAGGGTCCTGCTTTTCAAACCAGGAAACCTGTTTGTGCAGCGCAACGATATCTCCGACGATGATCATGGCCGGGGAGGATACACCTGCCTCAGTGACGATATCATTTATCGTTTCGAGTTTACCAAAAACCGAGCGTTGTTTGCTGAGAGTAGCCCATTGCACAATCGCAACTGGTGTGCCAGGTGACTGGCCGGCAGTCAGCAAATCGCCGACAATACGGGGGAGTTGACCCATTCCCATGTAGATACAAAGGGTGCCGCCGTTGTTGGCGAAGCGTTCGAAATCGACTCGGAATTCCTTCTTCTCGGGATTTTCGTGTCCGGTGATAAAACTAATAGCAGAGCTGTAATCGCGGTGGGTCAAGCTGATGCCTGCATAGGCCGCAGCGGCCAGGGCCGCAGTGATTCCCGGCACGATTTCAAAGGGTATGCCTGCGACTTCCAGTCTCCGGGCTTCTTCGCCACCTCGCCCAAATACAAAGGGATCCCCCCCTTTCAGGCGGACGACTTGTCGCCCCTTTTCCGCATGCCCAACCAGTATGTTTTCGATTTCATCCTGTTCAACTGCATGGCGACCAGGTTCTTTGCCAACATAAATTTTTTCACAATCGGAATTGGCCCATTCGAGAAGGTGCTGATTGGCGAGATTGTCATAAACCAGCACTTCAGCCAATTCGATCAGTTCCTTGGCACGCAAAGTGACCAGACCCGGGTCGCCAGGACCCGCACCGACCAGATAAACTTTTCCAGAGTGCTTCGTCATTATCTTTTTTGCTAACAGGCGATTTGTTTAATCGTAACTCAGACACTTCATCAGTGGCCGCAACAAGGCTTCACTTCAACTGGAACTTGTGGAATTAACAATCGAAGAGCACTTGCAAAGGTCTCTCAGGAGCTTGAAGAATAAATATGAGAAGTATCGAGTTATTCATCCTTGCCCGCATTCTGCATGTCATCGGGGTGGTATTGTGGATCGGCGGAGTGGCTTTTGTGACCACGGTACTGATTCCTGCCCTTAGAAGTTTATCTGATACTAAAGAGCGCTTTAAACTTTTTGAGAAGCTGGAGCGCCGTTTTGCAATGCAGGCGAGAGTGGCGACGACGATCACAGGGCTGTCGGGTTTTTATATGACCTGGTTTTTGAATGCCTGGGGCAGGTATGCCGATCCTTCATTCTGGTGGATGCATTTAATGACTTTTGTGTGGTTTATATTTACTCTGGTTTTATTTGTTCTGGAGCCGGCCTTTCTTCATCGTTGGTTCAGTGAACAGGCAGCCAAGGATTCAGAAAATGCGTTCAAGTGGCTCCAGCGCATGCATGTAATTTTACTGATCGTGAGCTTGATAGCCATTGTTGGTGCCGTGGCGGGAACACGTGGGTTCCAATTTTTTTAATAAGATAAATTCGAGTCAGCAAGTGGATTTTTGGTCGGAGGAGTCATCCGACGTGTGGGGAGCGCTCAAGTTTTTTTTCAGGGTGTAAGCGTTGCTATCTCTGCCTGGTTTTCACTTGAGAGAGCTTCGATGGGATAGCGGTATTCCACCCCCCCTTTGGTTTTCAAAACAGCCTCATCATCTGTGATGCTAATCAAGGTGGCAACTATGGTTTTACCATCCTGATTGGTCCACTTCCTTTCTTTAGCTATTTTGGAGGGGATTAAGATAGTTGGCTTTTCCTTTTTTAGAAATTTCCACAGCTTGGACTGGAAAAGGGGATGGCTGGCTGGGGTTGTTTCCGCTGTTATGTTTTCGATACCGGAAGCAAGCTGTGCAGCATAAGTATAGAGCTCCCTCATTTCAGCATTTAATTCTTCCATGTTATCCCGGATCTCTATCATCCGCTTGAGAACAGATTTGAGTGATTTTAATGTATTGTCAGATTTTTTTACCTGGGTTTTCCGAGCGGGAGTTTTCCGAGCAGTGGTTTTTTTCGCAGGAGTTTTCCGAGCAGTGGTTTTCCGAGCAGTGGTTTTTCTGGCTGCTGTTTTCCGAGCGATTTTTTTCTGAGTGGGGGTTTTATTTTTCATCTGCTTTATGATTTGAACTGTTCTAACTTTTAACTTTTTCGGTGGTCCGTTTTGCCTGGGCTTATTGACCTGAACCCGGGCAGGCTTTTGCTATAGCCAATTTCAATATGTTAACACGAATTGACAAACAAAATTGCTGCCAGCCCTGCATCATTACTGTTTTTTGTGCGCATATATTGGTATTGAACATCATTCAATACCATGAAAAACCTTTCACTCGATCAAAGATAAGCACCCGTCTTGTTTCGTTGGTAAATTCGATGACTTTTTCATTATTGAACTGCCATTTTTTTTCATCTTTTCCGTCTCCTACAGAGACCTCCACCTTGTGGCTGCCAGGTGAAAGGGAAATGCTCTCTACAGCGACACTGGGTCCGTCTTCCCATATACCTTTGGGGGTATAAACTCCCTCCCGGATCACTTGTCCGTCGATACGGATGCGCAGCCGGACGGGCATCCGTTTTCTCTCCCGTATCTCCTCCTGACGCATATGCATGGGCAGAGCTTCCAGTTCTTCACTTGTCAGTCTTTTGACTACATCGGAAACCTGACCGGGATGCCGGAAGGTGACGACCAGGGTCGAGCCTGTCTGAGCGGGAGTGGTGTATGGGATGTCACTGCCCACGGCAATCAAGCAGGCAATAAACAAAGTCAGTAAGGTTGCAGTGAATCCCATCGCTGCCTTGGAAGGTTTTACATCGTTTATCACATGTTCGCCCTGTTGAAAGGCCGAACCTTGCACAATCATTTTCTTCCGGCTTGTTTTGTCCAGATTGAGGATGAGGATTTTTTTGCGGTCTGCATATTCGTTGCGTAATGCAGGAGAGCGCTCACCATCGACTCGCTGCTGTGTCCACTTGGCTCCTTCTCTGTAGCGGCACTCACCAGGGCCGCAGGTCACCACCAGCACACCCTCCGCACCTTTTCTCTCCAAGCCTTCGATTGTCAGTGGGTGAATCCACCCGGCACAGGGAATTTTTAAAACCCGATAGCCGGGTAATTCTTCACACACACCGGATTGCAAATCGACTTTCAAATCCATTCCAGCTGAGTTTTCACAAACCAAAGCGATGAAGGGTTTTTCTCCTGCTTCCTGCATTTCTTTTATCCAGGAACGCATGATTTTGCGTTTTTCAGTGGTATCGAACCAAGGCAATCCGTTACCGACAGTATCACAGGATCCTCCACAAATCCCGCAACCAACACACAGATTGGAGTCTACGTGCGCAACGGTTGGGTAGCGTTCGTTTAGGCTGCCCTTACGCGACACCATGGTGATGGCATTGTAGGGACAATCGTTATAACAGTTGCCACAGGCATCACAGCGTGAAGTGATCACGAGGGCACTGCGGGGGCGTCCTCTTCCCAGTAACCAGGGAATCGAAAATGCCAGGGAGCCGCTTATCAGTATGACTCCCCATAGAGCGCCTCCGCTCAACCGGTCCATCAGGGTGATCGGAAAGAGATACCATGCATCCATGGTGAAACTCTGGTTGATGGCCGTCATATTCGCCGGCTCAGCAGTCGTGGCGGGATAGAAAATGCTGATAGCCAGCAGGGTGCCCACTACCCAGTAAGACATCCACTTGTCAGTGAGAAATTTTGGTCGTGAAATCCGGGCAAGATGAAGCCAGGAGGCAATCCCGAAAACCAGGGGAATCATTATGTGGGTGAAAAAGATGACGAAGAACAACAATGAATTCACGGTTTCATTTACCAGAAAGGTCCGGCCCATGGGGTCTGCGAATATTGGTAAGATATCGAGAGCTTTTGCCGAGCCGACGGCCAGATGTTGCGCCCGTTCATCCCATACCAACCAATATCCTGTCCACCCTATAAACCAGATGATTCCCATCATGGATATGCCTGAGACCCATGCCAGCCACCGGGCTCCGGTGAACAGCCGCTGGGAAAACAGCCGGATGGCATGCGCCAGAGTGAAAAACAGGCACATGTCGGAACTGTAGCGGTGAAGTGAACGAACCAGTCCGCTGGTCCACGGTGCTGCATCCATCGCAGATACGCTGGCGAATGCCTGAACTACGCTGGGAGAATACCAGAGCAGCAGCAGAACGCCGGTTGCCGTAGCAATCAACAGGGAAACCATGGCGATGGTGCCGGTTTGTAGAAAGGGGTTGTATTCCTTTGGAAGCCCTAGGGCTATCAGGCGGTCAAAGCGTAGAAACAACTTTTCCAGAGATCGCAGGATTATTTCTCCACGAACCGGGGGATCGACGGTCGAGGTGTTGTTGTTGTCAAAGGCAGTGGGCAGGAGGTCTGTCAGATCCGGAACGGTTAACTCGATTTCCCCCACTTGACTCTCTGAACTAGTCTGCTTGTCTTCACTGGGCGTTGTACCGGACATCAGTGGACAAGCCTTTCTTCATCACCATTTTCTTCGAGCAAAACCTGCATTGCCGAGCTGAGCCATTTTTTTTGCCGCTCTCCCAAGCCCAGGCGATAGGCAACTTTGCCGTCTTTGTCTACCAGAAGGAATTGATTAACATGGCTGATAATGCCGGTTTCTTTATCCAGTTCCCGAGCAATGCCCATAGCGTCCAGAGTGGCTTCAACTTTCTCAACCTCCCCCGTAACCAGTTGATAGAGAGGTGGGGCTATTCCTTGCATTTCCGCAAATTCCTTCAGCTTTTCAGGGGTGTCACGAATGGGGTCCATGGTCACTGCTACGAAGCGCAGATCTTTGAGAAGCTCCGGCGGCAAATCCGCGATGGCTGATTTTGCCTGCAAGATAATTAATGGGCAGGTTTGCACGCAGCAAGTGTAAATCCCGGTGAGCACGACTACTTTGCCACGCATGTCAGCCAGATCGACTTTTTCGCCAGCTTGATTGATTAGATTGAGATTTGGTGTAGGCAGGTGCGTCCTGATTTCCTCTGCAGGAAATTCCAGCTTGTCGCCCTGGGATGGATTTGCCAAAAATGCAAAGGATGCACCACAACCAGCAACCAGGATCAGAGCGGGAAGAAGGTGCAGGGCCAGGGAGCGCGGTTGGGAAAAAATCTGGCGCACGGGTTTGCCCCAGAAAAGAAGGAGCGCTCCGGACAGTAAGAGGGGGGGGAATAGCATGGAAAAAACATAACTCCATTCTAATTTTCCGGTTGCCGAATCAAGTCCGAAACACCATACCCGCAATTCATCCGCAAATGCTCCGATGCCGTGGTCTCCACCCGGAGTCAATAACAACCCCAGTAAGAGGGTGTCGAATCCCAGCAGTAAACATAAGGCAAATGCGGCAAATCCTCCGTTTTCAAAAAAACGCCGTAAATGCTCTATTAATCGTATAGAAGGACTTTCAGACATGGTAAGTTTTCAAGCAGGCAGAAGGCAGAGAGTGGGGAAGTCATCTGACTTCCCACACATCCGCCAGCCATTTCCAGTTGGCAAAGTAGTAGATTGCAAAACAAGCGAGGAAGATCAAGGCCAATACAAAGGTTCCCCGGGTATTGCTTTTGCCATCATCTGCGACCGCGTCAGCTCCGGCAACACCCAGAGGCTCATTCCATTCGCTCATTGCTTTTCCAGCATTTGATTTACCAAAAAATACCGCTGAGACGACCAGGAGAATAAACATCAGTGCTCCTATGAAAGCGATTACTCCGCCGACTCCCATGATTCCCAGCATCGTATGAGCACCGGAATCAAAGTTGGAGGTGAAAGGGGCACCGGTCAGATCGATGTCCCAATGGCGGCGAGGTACCCCGTAGGATCCTGCAAATGACATTCCCATCGCCATCATGACAATGCCGCCACCAAAAACATAGGGTTGGATACGGCACAGGCTCTTGAGATAAAATTCTTTCTGGAACACCAGGGGCACCACGTAGTAAGTCAGCGCCATGAAAGCTAGGGTCGTTCCGCCCACCACGGTGACATGGAAGTGACCGGGAATACGCAGGGTATTGTGGGCCATGATATTGATTTGTTGGATTCCCAGTACCACACCGGTAATTCCTCCTCCAAATCCAAAGATCACCAGCGAAAGGAAGAAGCCCGAAAAGCCTGGATTTTTCCAGGGAGCGGCGACCAGCCAACCAAAGAGTCCCCGATTGTAACCATGGGCACGAAGGCCTACCTCGACCGAGGCGGGCACTGTGAATCCGTGGATCATGGAAGCCAATACTGCCAGATACATGGCGTATGAGGTATTCCAAATTTTCCAACCGGCACCTACACCTGGATCCACCAGAAGATGGTGGGCCGCTGCGAGGTTGATGAACAGGATGTAAAGAACAAAGGCTCCCCGGCATACGGCCTGGTTGAGAGGTTTGGCTCCTACGGTGACGGTTGCGAGGAAATACCAGACGGCCACCATGGCGCAGACATTGACCTGCTGTGAGTTGTGTCCCAGGCCCCACCAGACAATCCGGTACCAGGCTGGATCAATATTATCGATCCACCCCATGGCCCACATCCAAGTGGGTATCATGACTGCAGCACCGTGCAGAAGAGTCACTACAGCAATGATCGCTGCGGCGATTCCACCGAACACGACTAGCGGAACAGATCCTTTATAGGTTTTATCCCTTTTGGCGATGTAAATCGTGCAGAAAAAATTGATCACACCTATCAATGTGCCGACTGCCACCAGAATGATTCCAAAGTAGAACATCGGGGATGCCTTCAGTGGTACATAGGAGGTCATGAGTACATCACTTCTCCCTTGCATGATGGCTACATTGGTGAGAATCGCCCCTACGAACATGAGGAGGAAGCCCGCCCAAGCTGTTTTAGCCGATGCTAATCGTGTGTTCAGCAAGCTTGTTCCCACAAAATAGAGAACAGCTATCTCAAAAAACAGGATCCAGAAAATCAGCATGTTGAGACCATGCAGCGTAAGCACACGGTAGTACCAAACCTGATTGAGTAGATGAACTGCCGGCCACCGGGTAAGGGCTAGCAGGAGTGCCGCGCAGGCACCTACCAGCAGAAATACAACTGCTAGCACAGCATGCAGCTTGATGAATTTCTGGGCAACCATGCACACGGGTAAACCCGTGGTATCGCAGGTCCGCATATTGTTATTCAGGTAATTTCCGCTGGATCCTGAATCTGACGTTTCACTTGTGTTATTTTCTGACATCGAAATCTTTTGTTAATCTTCAACAATAATCCGGCCGGCCATCGTATGGTGGCCGATTCCGCAAAACTCATTACATATAAGAGGGAATTCTCCTGAACTCGTCGGAGTGATAGTCAGCACGTGGTCATATCCGGGCAATACATGAAAGTTCATGTTCAGCGGTTGGATAGACAGCCCGTGCTGCAGATCAATCGACGAAAGGTGTAGGCGGTAGGTCTGGTTTTTTTTCAGTTTGAGAACTGGATACCAGAGCCACATTTGGCCTTGCATGTAGATGTCACCCCCAGGGGTTCCCTCTACTACAGGAAAGTTGTTCATCGTGCCGACTTGATTCGTTTTCACGAATTCCTGAACCCGGGCGATGAAGTCTTTAGGTGTAACTTTGTAGGATTCGCCGGTACTGTTTTGTTTTCCTACGAAGTGCCAGTAAGGCATCGCAATCGACATCACAATACACCAGGCGATCGCCAGCCCCAGCCAGAGCTTTTCATTGCCGTGGGGTGCTTTGAACCAATCATCAGGTGGTGGAGAGATACTCATTGTCTTTTTTTGTAGAATTAAGGGAGTTTTGCTTCTGTTATCATTAGAAGTTCAATCCATCCCCATACAGTGTATGAAAGGGTTGGAACCACGACACCCAGAACCAATAGGATCCACGGGTTGTCCATGAGCTTTTGAAGCCAATGTTTTTTATCAGGTTTTTCTGGGATCATAGTATTAGCTTGATTCACCGACACTAAGGTCGTCGTTGTATTTGTGTTTTTTTTGTGGATCCCCGCCACCAGGCGGCACCCGCAATCCATAGGAAAAGCAAACCTCCCGCGATGGCGATCAGACCACCCACCCCCATAATTCCAAGTCCAACCGTTTCGGCAAATCCCCGCTCGGCCTGTTCCGCCCCATAAACTTTCCGCCCCATCCCGTGGCTACCTGCAAATCCGAATCCTGCTGCAAACAGGAGCATTCCGATTCCATAAAGTGCAGGCTGCCATGCAAAAGCACGGCGCAATTTTTTTGTGCCCAGGGAAAAATCGAAGGCTTTCAGGATCGGCCCCGTTACGGCCATGAAAGCCACGGTGATCGCACCAACTGAAGCGTGGTAGTGGGCGGGAACCATAGTATTGGAGCCACGGATGGCTGCCCCGAGTCCAAAACCAAGTAAAGTAAGGCCCGCACTCACTGCAAACCCGGTAAAACAGGGATCAGCCAGAATTTTGCGATTTATGATTCCCTCTCGCCAGGCGTGCACCACACTCTTGATACAGAGGATGAGAAAAATTGTCGTTACAGGGAAAATGCACCATTGCATCAGGTGGGTGAAGCCGCCCCGGTAGGTGCTGGTGGTTGTTCCCTGCATGGCAAGAAAGGGGGCGTAAACCCATGGCAAAAGCATGGCCCAGAAAAGAATGCGAGCTCCTCTTCCACTTACTGGAGATCTACCGATGACCCGGGTGAGTAAAATGATCCAGACCGAGATCATGGCGATAGTGGACACCAATTGCAAGAGGTGACCGGTTCCCCATATCACCAGCTCATAAAACACGTCGACCCCTACACCGATAGGGCGATTGAAAAAGGATATCCCCAAAGTCATCGCGGCAAGCCCAAAAGCAATCACGGCTATATGTAGACCTTCCTGTGTAGCGGCCGGCATGCTGAATGCCATTGTATTGCCCGGACGGGGTGCTTGGAAGAGGCGTATGTCCAACAGGCCGAGGAGAATGCCGATACCAAAAACAATCTGCCCGGATCGGAAGAGCCAGTGATCAATAGTGGGCACATAATTTGAAAGAATCGGTTGGGTGCCTGGAATGATTGCGCCCACCAACATCATAAGGACGCCCACAAGCGCTACGGTTGCGGCTTGTCGGCGCAACCATCCGGCATTTTGCCCGCTCGGCATCAGAAATAGCAATCCTACAAAAAAAGAGTAGAACCATACCACCAGTGACATATTCACATGCCCCACCAGGCAGCGTTTGAAAAAAAGTGGATCTGTGACAAAACGATCAAATGGAGGCATACGGCCAATCACTACTGCCAAGGCAAATAGCCCGGCGAGAACCAATACCCCTAGAGAAAGACCAATCCAGTGCCGGGCACTTTGTGGCACCACCTTTGCAAGTGCTCCCGAGTCCATCGATGAAGTGATCACTTCAGTGGATGGCTCAAGATTTACCTCTGTTAAATTAGTGGACATGCAGGTTTTTTAATCCGGATATCAATAATGGACATTTATGTCTATTAAAAGAGTTGTCAATCCAAAAGAAACAGCGAAATTCAAAAAAGTGGGGCAATCATTGCACTCCATGAACTCTCCAAAGAAAGATAACGCTGCAGAGATTCTTATAGATGCATCCATTTTTGTCCCAGACTTCGGAATACGCCCTTCGAGCCATGGTTTGGCTGGTGAATGAGTCGCCCGATGCTTCGGTTTGCGCTAAAGATCTCTCGAGAGGTAGCGGAGTTCCCAGTCATTATTTATCAAAAGTTTTGCGCCGCCTGGTTCTCGCTGACCTGTTGGTCTCCCGGAAAGGCCTGGGCGGAGGATTTGCCCTTGCCCGCAATCCTTCGGAAATTCCTTTTTCTGATATCCTCAAAGCGGTTGATGCCTATCCCGATCTAAATCGCTGCGCTTTTGGTTGGGGGGCATGTAATAGCGAACATCCCTGTCCACTCCATGATTCTCTGGTGGGGGTCGCAGACGATTTTCGCGAGTGGGCAGATAGTACCAATCTTCAGGATACGGTGGGAAAACTACCAGTTGGGGTTATCAAAAAGCTGCACGCTGATTCGTAGTTCAATTTTTGGCAGGTGGAGGAATCGAGGTTTGAGCTTTTGGAGGGACTCTCCCATGGTTGAGAATTTAGTCTTGTCCCCAAAATGAGTTCTGGATAACCTGGCTTTGTGCAAAAAATCGCCTTAGCCATCTGTTGTTGGGTTTTTCTTTCCGAGGCTGTCCGGGCGCATTCTGATCCGCTAGGGGATGTGCATCCGAGGGTGTTGATCGAGTCGGGGAATTTTGCGATTTATTTTAACACCAATTCTATTGGTTATAATTATTTAGAGGGGGATCATCCGGTTTTCCGTATGCTGTTTACTCCGGAGGGACGTTTGCTGGCACCGAGGCATTTGGTCAAAAGTAAACCTGTGAAAAAGTCGGTGATTAACGTGGATCGATTTAATAATACGAAACCAAATGCCGTGATCTCTCTGCCGGGAGGAAAAAAACAGACGTTGGCATTGGCGTGGCCAACGGATTCCGTGGTCACCATGGTAGAAGGTTCCTGCATCACGCCCAATCACATTGCAGTTGCCTTGAAGCATTCGAGTGAAGAGTTGGATGAGGGGCCGAAGGATTTTTTCCTTTATCTTTTCCCCCGTGAGGGTTTTGCCAAACCGGAACGTTTTCTGATTGGCGAGCCGGCTACGATTTACGATTTCCCCACGGCCTCCAATGTGGTGTATGCAAAGGGCAGGTTCTGGGTCGCCTGGGCAAGGGAGCCAAAAAAGAAGGGGCAGGAGTATGAGATGGTGTTGAGCAGCATGGTGCCGGGTAGTGGGAAAACTGTGCAGCGTGTAATGGATGCCCCTGCGGATTGGAATTCACACCTTTCAATGGCAGTGATTGGTGATCGTTTGTGTTTGGCTTATCACTGTTCGGTGGATCATGACTACCCCGGAACCAGTGAAATCATTACTGTGTTCGTCAAGGCAGAGTGAAGGTGACTGCAAAGGAAGGTGGTATGTAAAACACAATGCCATTGCGTAGAGGGGGGCGGTGTTTTTATATGTGAGGTTTGGGGGAAAGCGACGAAACGGAGGGGCAATCCATTTTACATTCAGGAAGCCCGCTTTCCTATTTCAGCAATCTTAGAATTGCCTCATTGCGCTTGGCTTTCACGGCAATGTCGTGGGCAGATTTGTTTTTTTCAGCTCCGTGATCCAGTAGCAGCTTGATGATTTCGGTAGAAGCATTTCTGGCTGCGGCATCGAGGGGGTGATCCCCGTTTTTTGCATTGGGTTCATTGGCATTGAGTCCTTGTTCCAGCAACCACTTAAGGGTTTCCAGCCTTTTCTTGGGAGGAGTCCACTTAGAGGTCACCACGGCATGGAGGGCTCCCCGGCCCCGACCGTCCATTTTTTTCAAATCAGCTCCCTGCTCGATCAGATAAGCTGCCATTCCAGGCTGACCGCCGTAACAACTCATGAGGAAGGCGGTGACTCCGTCAGAGGCCAGAAAGTATTTGGCATTAAAATCTTTTGATTCATCCAAGAGACTGACGGTATTCACTTTGGCTCCCGCTGCGATCAGACGTTTTGCCTGAGCAAGATTCCCCAGTCGGGCGACATTCATCAGCGGGGTTTCGCCATCATATTCGGCGTGTAATTCCAGCGGTGTTTTGTATTCCAATAACAGGTCAACCATATCCGAATAGTTATTTTCAAGGGCGCGGATAAACGGGTTGTCCTGATTGCGGGTCAGACCTTGCATTCTGGCTCCGGATTCGAGCAAAAAGCGAACGGTCTCCGGTTGGTTGTGGGCGACCATGAGGGAAAACGGTGAGTATTTATTGAGATTTTCCGGGCTTCCAAAAGGGTCTTTTTCTGCAAAAGGATCCGGATCCTGCTCTGAGCCTTTATCGGGATTATCGGAAAATTTCAGATTGGGATCGATGTCGAGCGAGTTGATTAAATAACGAACCATTTCTCCTCGTCCATACAGGCAGGCATTGTACATGGCCTTGGTCAGCGAACGATCAAATCGTTTTTGTCGAGCCTTGGTGAGTTTTTTGGGTAATTTCTTCAGCAAGGCTTCGAGGAATATCGGCTTGCCGACTTGTCCGGCATGACTGATCGCGGTATCGCTATTTTCATCAAAGTTCTGCAGTGGATCCGCTCCATGGGCGAGCAACATTTTGAGCTGCTCCATCGAGCCTGTTTGCATCGCCGAGAGCAGCATCAAGCCGCTGTTGATCCTGGGATTGGCTCCTTTTTTGATCAACATCAGGTAGATGTCGTCATGGCCGTTGCGGATGGCCAAGGTGAGCGTATTAGCAGCAAATCCCGAGCTGAGTGCATTAACCAGGGTATCGGTTTCCAATAGCCGTTTAACCACTTCGACATGCCCGTTGGCAACCGCCCAGTGCAAAGCTTGAGTGCCGGATTCAGATTGTAATTTTGGATTGGCTCCCGCATCAAGAAGCATTTTCACAATAGACGTGCGGCCGTGCATGGCAGCGAATTGCAGCAGGGGCAATTCGGTATCGGCCCCATCGATTTTGTCCGGGTTTTTTGCTAGCCAGTCCTTCAGGTAGGTTTTGTCGCCTAGTGCCACGGCATCCGCCGGGGATTCAGGTTTCTGGTTTGATATTTTTGTTTTGCGGAGAAGTGGAGTGCTCTGGCTGTTTGTGGGGCCCAGTTGAATCCAGTCTTCTACGCTTCGCCCGGCCTTGTCCTTGATAGCCATATTGGCCCCGGCATTTTTGAGAGTGGCAAGCGAATGCTCTGCTCCCGATACGGCTGCCCACATGGCTGCTGTTCGACCATCTGTTGCCTGGGAATCCAGGTTGGCTGCTTTGGCTATCAGTTTGGTAAGCAGGTCAGAGCGGTTTGAGGCAGCTAACCACATCAGGGCGGTGATGCCATCTGTATCGGGCAGGCTTGGGTTCCGGGTGGCTTCCAGCATGGTCGTGACCAGTTTGGAGTATGTTTCAGGTAGGAGAAGTCGTGCTTGGTAGGCCTTTACTGCAAGATGCAATGGCAGGGTTCCGTCTTTCCTCGTAAGATTCGGATTCGCCCCCGCTTTCATAAGCAGGTCAACCAGTTCGGGATTTGCTTTTTCCAGAGCCAGATGCAGGGCTGTGCCTCCGCCTTTGTTTTGGGTGTTTGCATCAGCCCCGTGTTTCAGTAGGTGGATCACCGAGTTGATCCTTTGGGCTTGAAGCGCCAGAGTCAGGGGAGTTTCGCCTTTTAGATTGAGGGCTTCGACATCGGCCCCATTTTCCAGTAAGAGCTGAACCATGAGGGGATTGTTGGCGGCTGCGCGATGAAGGGGGGTGTCGCCGTTTGAGTTGGGTAGTTTGAGATTGATTTTTGTTTTTTTCAATGTGTAAAACACTTCGCCAACCATTTCTGGATCCAGTCGGGCATTGGATAGAAAACGGCACATATAATGAATCGGATTGTTTCCATCTTCATCGACGGCATGGGGATCTGCTTTTTGCTTCAGCAGTTGTTTGATCAATTCCAGATCGTAGTGGCTGGCGGCCAAATGGAGAGTTGTCTGGCCTGCCTTGTTGGCAATGTTCATTTGTGCTCCGGCTTTGATCAGTTTTTCTGCCAGCTCAGCTTCCCCTGCTTTCAATGCAACTAGCAAGACTGTGTTGCCGTCCTGGTCAACGATAGTGAGATCAGGGTTTTGTTCGAGAATTCCGGGAGTCAGTTCTCTACTGCGCCAGTTATCCAACGCAATCATAAGAGCATCCCGGCCTTGATGATCGCGAATCCGGACATCGGCTCCGACTTTCAACAGTGCCTTGGCTTCGTAGGTGTCGAAATCGTTCTGAAGAGCTCGCATCAAGGCTGTTTGCCCCTGTTTGTCCTGAAGGTTCAAATTCGCGTTATGCTTGATGAAAAGCTTGAGCCGCTCAGTGGAAATTTTTGTCGATTTTTTACTGCCTCCTGTTCCGCTGTTTATCAGGCACATGAATGCGGTTTTTCCATCTTTGTCCTGGAGATTCGGGTCGGCTCCCAGTTCAAGGAGAAAGCGCACTTCTGCGATGGAACCTCTTTGAAAGCTGTAAGATAAAAGGGTTTCTCCATCACTGTTTGCCCCATTGATATCGATACCGTAATCGACCAGGAATTTGAGAGTGTCCTGTTTGTCCTCATCACTTGCCCAGAAAAAGGCAGGCCAGCCATTTTGACCTTCAGCCCAGACGTCAGCTCCACCATCGAGCAGCAATTTGATGGTCTTGTGGTCACCTTCGTCGATCGCAATGTGGAGCACACTCTTGTGGTAATCTTTTTTGGGGTCGGTCCAGGCTTTGTTGGGATCAACGCCCTGCTTGAGCAGTTGTTCGATCACCGGATGATCCTTCGCCTCGACCGCTTGCAGCAATTGCGCTGCTGCTACGGATTTTTCATCTCCCTGGGAAAATAAAGTAAGGGGAACGGTCAACAGGATCGCCAGCACTGAGGCGAGAAGTTTCATTGTAGAGATGCTAGAACTTCCGGCTTCGGGTGTCAACGCAATGTCATTGCGTTCAGTGCAGTTTGCGTGGGAGGCGAGGGGTAGCACTTAGGTCTGTTCGAGAAGAACGGATTGGCAATCCGCATTACCGTGTGCTGCAAAGACTTTTTATCAGGCGATGATGCCATCCACCGGCTTGCCTTTTTCCATTTCCACCAGGGCAATGGGCAGGGCGTTTTGCTTGTAGGTAAGCTTGTTCTGGTCGAGGCCGAACTGTTTCAATATCGTAGCATGGAAGTCATGCTGGGTGACGGGTTGGTCGACAGCGACGTGTCCGAATTCGTCGGTGGCGCCGTGTACGTGCCCGCCTTTGATGCCGCCACCGGCCATCCAGATGGAGAAACCTTCGGTATTGTGATCGCGGCCGGGAGGCTTACCCGGGCCACGATATTGAATGACGGGCAGGCGTCCCATTTCACCACCCCATTGCACGATGGTGGAGTCGAGCAGGCCACGGGATTTGAGATCCTTGACGAGGGCAGCACAGGGTTGGTCGACGCGTTCGGTGCGGGTTTTGATGGCTGCGGTGATGTTTGAATGCATGTCCCAGGCGTAATTCCAGATCTGGACAAAGCGCACACCGCGTTCGACCAGTCGGCGGGCGATGATACAGGCTTCGGCAAGCTGTTTGGTATTCTTGTCCTCGAGGCCGTAAAGTTTGCGCGTGGCAGCGGTTTCCTTGCTCAGGTCGAGCGCGTCAGTGGCGGATGTCTGCATCTTGGCGGCGAGCTCGTAAGAGGCGATGCGTGCCGAGAGATCATTTTCACCGGGGTAATTCTTGAGATCGAGTTGGTTTAGTTTTTCCAGCGTGGCCAGTTGTTCCTTCTGAGCCGCTCCCTTCAAGTGGGCTGGTGGAGTCAGGTTCATGATACGTGGCGTAGTTTCGCGAACGACGGTTCCCTGATAGATGGATGGAAGTTGAACGGAATCCCAGAAGGGGGATCCGGGAGGGTTGCCGCCGACGATGAGGGCGACAAAGGAGGGCAGGTTATCAGTTTCCGATCCGAGTCCGTAAGTGATCCAACTGCCAAGGGAGGGGTGCCCGGCCTGTCCGCGTCCAGTGGTCAGCGCGCGCATGCCGGCGACGTGGTTGCGGATATTGGGCAGGGTCATCGAGCGGATGACGGTGATGTCATCGCTGATGGTTTTGAGTTCGGGAAGCAGTTCAGAAATTTCGGTGCCGGACTGTCCGCATTTTTCAAAGGCGTAGGCCGAAGGCATGATGATGGGGCTAGCCCCCCCGACATTGTCGAACTTGAGGTTCTTGGCATTGGGAAAAGGTTTGCCGGCGTATTTGTCCAGCATCGGTTTAGGATCGAGCAGTTCCAGATGGCTCGGCCCACCACCCATGAACATCGAGATCATCGCTTTGGCTTGCGGCTCCTTTTGCGGATCCTTGGCCGAAAGATCATAAGTTTTCTGTGTGAGATTGGGTTTGTTGGTAGCGGCGAGTAATCCGTCGTCCTTGAGCAGAGCTGTCAGAGCGAGTGAAGAAATGCCCAGGGCGTTTTGGGAAAGGAAATGTCGGCGACTGGAGTTCATGGCGGGAACGTTTTTTTAAAATACTAATAGACGTAAAGGAAGCGGTTGGTTTGAAATAGAACCTGGCAAAGAGTGGTGAGCGCTTTTTTATCGGGGGAGGTTTTGTCTTTGGCACTCTTGGAAGTCTCGAATAAAGATTTCTGCACGTCGAAGAGTCGTTTGAGTTCGGTGAACTCGGCCTCACTCGGAGCCTCACCGCAGGAGAGTTGCCAAGCGTGGCGGATGTGGGTATCGGAATTCGCCTTTACACCGGTTTCAGCTATCACGCGGTTGGCAAACAGGGAAGCTTGCTTGAGAACAAAATCGCTGTTCATCAGCGCGAGGGATTGCGGGGTAACTGTTGAAGAAGTTCGGAGCTCGCAGTTGGGTGCCATTTGCGGGGCGTCAAAAACATCGAGGATGGACGCCAACTGAGAGCGTCTGGTCTGCACATAAACCGAGCGTTTGTATTCCCGTTCGTCGGTTGAAATTTTATCTCCGCCCACCACGAGAGCACCAACCCGGCTCAGAACCACCGGGATGGGTGCGCCGTAGGGCGTGAGGTTGAGTTTTCCGGTCACTGCTAGAATGCTGTCGCGAATGGTCTCGGCTTCGAGTCTTTGCACCGGCATCCGCCACAGCAGGGTGTTTTCCGCATCGACCAGATCATGATCCGGACGGCGGACCGAATCCTGCCGGTAGGTGGAGGAAGTCATAAGCAGCTTATGGAAACGTTTCAAACGCCAGTCGTTTTCCATGAAGTCGGCAGCGAGCCAGTCGAGCAGTTCGGGATGTGAGGGCGCGCTACCACGCAGGCCGAAGTCTCCCGGAGTGTTGACGATTCCACGACCAAAGTGATGCATCCAGAAGCGGTTGACCAGCACCCGGGCGGTCAAAGGATGTTTGCCACTGGTGAGATGTTTGGCATAAGCCAGTCGGCGTCCGGTGGTGGGCAGGTCCTTGTTGTTATCCGCGAAGGGAGTGCTGTCCGCCGTCGCAAGCACGGTGAAATCCGATGGAACCATGACATCGTCTTTGGGCGAAGTGTGATCTCCGCGATAAAATACATTGGTGACTGGAGCTTTGTTGGCGGTGTCTTCCACGGTGACTCGAATATAATCAGGCAGGGGTTTGGTCTTGCGCAATCCAGCCGCGGCATCCTGATAAAGTTTGATGCTTTTCTCCAATTCCTTGGCATCTTTTTCGACGTTGATATAGAGTCCCAGGCCGCTGCCGATACTGCCGAATGTTGTTGGCACATTGATGACCGTGTATTTTTCGGTAATGAATTTCACCTGCTCCGGAGTGCGTTTGTCTTTAGGCGTGTTGTAGGTTTCCCTGGCGAACTTGCGGTGTTTTTCAGGCAGTCGACTGATCACACGCTCGAAAATAAGCGCCGCGACTTCCTTCGCTTTTGCTTTGGTGAACGCATCGATTTTTTTGGCTTCCGCCTCGATAGTGTCCGAGCATTTTTTATCGGCTTCTGATAACAAGGCCAGTCGGCGGCTGGCAGGTTTGCGCCAGTGAGTGGTGTCGAAGGCAGGGGCAAAAACGGCACGCAGGCGATAAAAATCTTCCTGGGGAATGGGGTCGAAACGGTGGTGATGGCATTCCGCGCAGGCGACGGTCAAACCGAGCAGTGAGGAGGAAACGATCTTGAGCGTTTCGGTGATATTTTGGTTGGCGGCCTTGGCCTGCTCGGTCCCCGGAGCAGAGGCCGTGCCGTCGGGGCCCATGCGCAGGAAGGCGGTAGCGGTGAGTTTTTCCAGAGCTTCGGGGTTACCGTTGGCGAGTCCCTGGGCATTGGCGAGCGTGGCACCGGAGAGTTCATCCCCAGCGATCTGCTCGATGACAAATTGATCGATGGGCTTGTCACTGTTGAAGGCGCGGATGACATAATCCCGGTAGCGCCAGGCATCCGTGCGAACGATGTCTTTGTCGTTGTAACCTTCGGAATCTGCATAGCCGGCAGCGTCCAGCCAGTGACGTCCCCAGCGTTCTCCGTAGCGCGGGGAGGCGAGCAGGCGATCAATCACCCGTTCCCAGGCATCGGGCGATTTGTCCTGCAGGAAATCATCGATCTCATTGTTGGTGGGCGGCAGGCCGGTGAGATCAAAAGTGGCGCGACGGATCAATTTGATACGTGAGGCTTCGGGAGAGGTACTCAGTTTTTTCCCGGTGAGCTTGCGAGCGATGAATAAATCGATGGGATTGCTACCAGCCGGTGATTTGAGTTTTGGAAGCGCCGGTTTATTGATTGGCTGAAAGGACCAGTGGGCGCGTTCATCACCGGTAATGATCAGTTCACCAGCGGCCGGAATTTGATCAGGCTCGGGATAAGCGGTGGGAGCATTTTGATCAATCCAGCGGGCGATGAGTTCGATTTCCTTCGGCTTGAGAGCGGGATGCTCATCGGGGGGCATTTCGCCTTTTTGAGTGAGGGTGAAAAGGGGGCTTTTTTTATGGTCTCCGGGAATGAGGGTGGGACCGTTTTTGCCGCCTTTGACGATGGCCTTACGCAGCCGAAGATCGAGATCGCCTTTCAGCTCCTTGTCCTCCCCATGGCACTGAAAGCAGTTGGCTTTGAGAATGGGGCGGATGTGCTGCTCGAAGGTGAGTTTTTCAGCGTGGACTGAAGACAGGCCGATGGCGAAAAACAGAACTGCAATTGAGCGATGTTTGTTCAAACGGGGATAGGAATGGGTGAGGCTCATGAGACGGGCAGCTGGACCGAGACTTGTGCGGGGGGGATAGGGGGTAAAGGTGTGATTTTGACCGTTTATAAGGCGAGATGTTCGATTTTTGTGAGATGAAGGTGTGAAAAAGGAGCGGCAAGTGTTCTGGAAGGGAGAGGGTAAATGTGCATTGAAGCATTTTTTGGCTGGGGTATAGTTTTTTATATGGGGGAATTTGTCAGGGTTTCAAAAGAGCTTGGACTAATCTCGGTTTTACGGGACAAGAATTTTGGTCAGGAATTTGCTCATTAGTAATCCAATAATTTTTGATATCAAAAAATGAGGAGTAAACTGCATTCGATCCGATTGATATTGATTGGGCTCATCTGTTTGGCCGTTGGGGCTGTGGCTGAGTCGTTTCGTGTGGGGCGGGTTGTCAATGATTTTGAAGGGGCTCTTGAAACGGCAGAGGGAATGGCGGAGCTCAAAGAGCCGTTGAGCAATGCTCTTGACGGGCTGGGCAGCTCGATATCGTTATGGCAAGTTTTAATGTTAGGAGGAGTGGTCTCGTTGGCTTTTGGTTTTTTAGCTGTCCTGGTGAAATTGGCGAGGGAGAGGGATCAAGTTGTGCAAAGCAAATCGGGCGGCTGCGGGGGCTGCCACTGAGCGGAGACAGGTAATCCGTGTCCCAGGGTGTTGGGAAATTGTTTTTTAAGCCAGAATAACATCCATCACTTTGCCTTTTTCCATTTCCACCAGGGCATGGATGCAAATCAAGCTGAGATGATGGCGATTGAAGAATTACAAAAACCAAGTCAAGCCATGCTCAATCAATGGGCTGATAAAACTAAGCATGTTGCCATCGATCCAGTCCGGCGTGATGATCCTACATTAAGAGGGAACGGTAAAAAAACTCTAGTGGTATTCCGCCTTCGGAACCATCTCTCTAAGCGAGCAAGTTTTACGCAAGGGGCGACGGGGAAAAACCAGGTAACCCTTTCAAGAGTTTGCCAAAATCAGATCGCGCGGATGCTCCCTTCCGTTTGAACCACTCGCTATATAGATTGTGCCAATACTCACTACGGAGTGAGTTTGGGTGGAGTATTGGATGCAGGCTGTCGTAGTGTCGAACAGTTGGGTCGCAGACACGAAGTCGATACCCTTTTTTTCCAAGCGCTGTCAGAGTTGGTAAAAATCCCCGATGTTGCTTCATTGTGGAGCTGAGATAGTGGATCGTCGGACAATCTATGAAATACTTACGCATGCAGGCACTGATACTTGGTATCCCAGCCCCCTTCTGCCGGGCTTTCCTTTTCCCTTCGGATATGGTAGGTTTGCCGATTTAGTAAGCAGTGCAAAGTGGAGCAAAACAGTTGAAGGAGGTTTTCAGGGAGTGCGCAGTCTTTTCCGGCTGCGACGATATTGAAAACCTGACCAAAGCGATAGGGGATGCTGCCCGGCAGCAGCGCTCTGCGATTGACGAACTGTTGGACCAAGGCTTGGTGAAAGAGGTTGAGTTCTTCCGTCATCTTGCAGACCGCCTGGATATGCCGCTGATGGATGATCTGATCAAAGCCCAGGTAAACATCAAGGATCTTAGGAAAACCTGTTCCGCCAGACTGGCGTTGACGCAGCGCTTACTACCTTTGGATCTGGTGAAAAAGGAAGGGGAGAAAACTTATCTCATTCTGGCGACTTACGATCCTTTTGATTTGCTCAAGGCGCAGGCGGTACAGCATCAACTGGATTTGCCGGTGCAATGGGTGCTGGCTTCGCGCAAAAAAATATTTGATGGCTTGCAGGCCCTGTATGGGGTGGGTGGTGATACCCTGGAAAAATTACTCTCGGGCCGTGACGTGGATCTTGATGTGCTGGAATTGCATGAAGAGATCAATGTTCTGGATGAGGTGGACGACGAAGCCTCGGTGGTGCGATTCGTGAATCAGTTCATTCGAGGTGCATTGGAACAAAGGGCGACAGATATTCATGTGGAGCCACTACCAGATGACTTGCGCATTCGTTATCGAATTGACGGGGTGCTGCAGGATGTATTAGTGCCTGAAAACATCAAGTCCCTGCAACCGGCAGTGATTGCACGCTTGAAAGTGATGGCGAGCCTGGACATAGCCGAAAAAAGGATGCCGCAGGATGGACGCATTCACTTGGAATCAGATGGACAGGGAGTGGATGTACGTGTGGCAACTGTTCCTACGGTCGAAGGGGAGAGTGTGAGCTTGCGCCTGTTGATGCGCGAAGCCTTTGATCTGGAGCGTTTGGAGGTGCTGCCCCACACAAGGGAAATTGTGGATAGCCTGCTCTCCTTATCCAACGGCATTATCCTGTTAACCGGGCCAACCGGATGCGGGAAAAGCACCAGTTTGTATTGTTTCCTTGAAAACCTGAATGTTCCTGGCACCCGGATCGTTACCGTGGAAGATCCGGTGGAGCACAAGCTGGAGGGAGTGATGCAAATTGCGGTCAAACCCGAGATCAACCTGACCTTTGCCGCTGGCCTGCGCAGTATTTTGCGCTCTGATCCAAACGTGATCATGGTGGGGGAGATCCGGGATTTGGAGACGGCCCAAATTGCCATTCGCTCGGCGCTGACCGGGCATCTGGTGTTCAGCACCCTGCATACCAATGATGCCGTCGGAGGGATTGCCCGGCTCACCGATATGGGAGTAGAAGCCTTTCTGGTGGCTAGTTCCGTTCGTGCCTTCATGGCTCAGCGTCTGGTTCGTCGCCTGTGTGACAAATGCAAAACACCTGGTGATGAAGCCAGTTATAAGGGGCAAACAGGACAGGTGTATCGTGCGGTGGGTTGTGAAGCTTGTCGGGATACCGGTTATTTGGGGCGCTTGGCCATCTATGAAATTTGTGTGGTGACCTCACAGGTTGAGAAGCTCATAACCAGCGGAGCATCAAGCAGTGAAATCTTAACCCAGGCAAATAAGGAGGGCTTCGTTTCCCTGCGCGAATATGGCTGGATGAAAGTCTTTGAGGGCGAAACCACGCCTGAAGAAGTGTTGTTGGTGACGACCACTGACGCCACAGAGGAAGCTCACACCGGGTGAATGAGATGGGGACGTTTTCTTACAATGCGATAGCAGCGGGTGGCGCGACTGAAAGCGGGACGCTCGAAGCGGCTGACCGCAACGAGGCGATTGACAAACTGGATCGTCAAGGTTTGCATCCGCTGGAGCTGAAAGCGGTTTCGGAAGACAAGAGAGTAAAACCCCGTGTACCAAAGCCCGAAAACAAGAGTGTATCCGAGGAGGTTACCCGGCAGATTAGAGAGCCAGGGGAAATACGACTCGGCCGTTCACAATTGGTTTTATTCGCCGAAGAATTGAGCGACTTGCTGGAGGCCGGCTTGGCACTTGAGCCTGCACTGGCTGTCATGGAGCAGAGAGAGGAGCGCACCTCACTGAAAGACGTCTCCGCCCTATTGAGGCAAGAGGTTCGGGATGGAAATAGCTTTTCATCCGCACTGGGGAAAGTATCGCCGAGTTTTGGGGACTTGTATCGTGGCTTGGTTGCGGCGGGGGAGGCCAGTGGCAGTCTTGGAGTTATACTCAGGAGGCAAGCCGGGTATTTAAGGAAGATGCAGTCCTTGCAGAACCAGGTGGTTACCGCACTCATTTATCCATCGTTCCTGATTTGCGCAGGATTAGGCGTGGGATTGTTTTTTGTTCTTTACCTGATCCCCAAACTGACCGTGATGATCGAATCGACCGGCGGTGAGACCCCCGCTATCGTAAACGCAATCATTCACATTAAAGCGTTGTTGATAAATTACTGGTGGTTGATTTTGGTGGTGGGTGGATTGCTGCTGACCACGGGAGTGCGTTTTATCAAAGCTCCGAAAAACAGAATGTTGGTTGATGGTTGGAAACTAAACATGCCGTTGACCGGTAAAATTATTTCGGCTAGCCAGCAGGTGCAATTTCTTGAAACCCTGTCCAATCTAGTAGGGAATGGTTTGCCCTTGCACAAAGCTTTAGATCTAACCAAAAACGCCACCAGCAATGCCTACGCCGCTCGGGTTCTGGAGGACATGATTGAAAACGTGGGAGGAGGCATGGCCTTTTCCCGGGCTCTCAAGCGGGATGCATTCTGGCCGCCGCTGCTGATTGACATGGTGCGGGTGGGAGAGGAAACCGGACAATTGGCAGATGCTCTTGATAGAGCGGCAAAGCGCTTTGATCGAGAGTTATCCGAGAAGGTGGAGAGAATCAGCGCTTTTATCCAACCGGTAGTCATACTGATAATGGCGGCTGTGGTTGGGTTGATGGCTTATGTGATGATAACGATGATCTATGATACGATGGGTGCGCTGAGAACTCGCGGGTAGGCGGGTATCGCAGGTGATTGGGGGAAAGGGGGCCTAACTCACACCGAAGCCTTGAACAAGCCTTCTTGAATATCTGATGAGCACATTCTCCGCAGCTTGCTGCGGGGTTAGCGAATTATCAAAAACCGAAGGCAAGCTTGTATGGAATGATTCCTCGCGGCTTACTGCGGGAAGAATTCAATATCGCAATTTGTAGGCGGCCATACAACAGCAAGCCTGAACCTATGGTGTAGTGGTTGTGCTCGTGTCCGTGTCCGTGACATTCGTAGTCGTGGGCTCAGGGGCGTCTGCATCACTAAATCCGTGATTTTCGAGGTATAAAATCAAATCCGCAACAGCAGCTGTTACGTCTTGGCCAAGTTTATTGGCCCGGTTGGTGCGTTCCTTTTGCAGATTAGCTTTCATCTTAACGGTACCCGCGAAACCTATACTGCCATCATCAGAGATTGAACTTAGGTCCGATTCATCCCCAGCCACTTGAACATGGCCTTCAAGCTTTCCTGCGACTTTCGTCGTAAATTCTGAAGTTGCACTGTAAGCATGGATAGTTTCTGTTAGTGAGCCTAGCCCCATATAAAAAGCTTCCGTCGCACCAGTCATGGCGAATGCTGAAAACACAGCTTTACGGGTGTTCTTGTCCTTTAGCGCCACGAACAATCGGGCCGAGTCTTGAGCTAGCACGTATTGTCTACGTCCTCCGGTTTGATCGAATAAAATCAGTGTGCCAGTGCCTCCCAGAGCGGGAACAACCAGTAGTGCTTCTTCAAAAAAAGAAAAATTGATCGAGGAACCGGTTTCCTTAAAATCCAGCTTGTAGATAACCACCTGGCTGCTCGCCTGTTCAGCAGGCAACAGCAGGGCAGCCAGCAAAATGCTCAAGAGAATTGGGAGGTGGTGTTTCATGATGGAGCAGGGAAGTATGGAGTTTTGAGAGGAAAAAAGCAATCTTATCTGTTCATTTGTTTTTTTGTGATGCACCTATCTAAAAATTCAGGTTTTGGGAATCAAGATGGCATTTCTTGATGACAAAAAAACGGGATAAAAAAGACTAAAAAAGTAGTGCTTTTTTAAAGGAATATAATTAGTTTAACCGCTAAAACGCTTTTTCTTCCACTAAAATAATACCATGGCCATTATTCCACCAGGTAATCCACAAGGTTCGAGTCAGCTGACTGGAACGAAGAAGGATGATGTTTTAATTGGCTTCGAAGATGACAATATGCTGAATGCTCTGGCTGGTGATGATTCGCTGGGTGTGAGTGCGGTGGTGGATGCTCTTCGGAATACGCTGTCTGGGGGTGGGGGGCAGGATACCTTGGATGTTACTGTGCAGAGTGTCGTGGATGCGTCGATCAGCGGCAATGCCCTTGGCGGTGGAGGCGGCGGTGATGCTTTGAATGTGAATGTGCAAAGCAATGCGGCGGCTGATGTGCTGTCCAATACTCTGGGTGGAGGTAAAGGCAGCGATGTTCTGGGGATTGCGGTAGAGAGTGTGGGCAAGGCTACGATTAATGCCAATACCTTAGGAGGAGGAGGAGGTAGCGACGATTTGAGCATTCACATCACCCAAAGTGATGGAGGGGCGGAGGTGTTATCCAATACCCTCAATGGGGGCGGCGGCGGCGATTTCATGAGGGTCGAGGTGCAGAGCGAGGGTGATAGCACGGTGAACAGCAATGTATTGATTGGGGGTAGCAGCAATAGTAACGACTTGTTAGAGATCGGTGTGGAAAGTGATGGCAGTGTGGATGTTTCCAGTAACAGCCTGGTAGATGCATCGGGCAATGATACCCTGAGTATCGAGGTGCAAAGTGGCACCGATGCCAGCGCTAACAGTAATGTTTTGACTGGAGGTGGGGGTAAGGACGCACTGATCATAGACGTGCAGGGGGATAGCAGTGGGAGTGCTGTGGGCAATAACCTCAATGGTGGTGGAGGTAGTGATACCTTGAGCGTGAGCGTGCAAAGTCCTGCCGGAGCAACGCTTAACAATAACGTTCTTGGCGGCGGCAAGGGCGCAGATGTGTTGGAGCTGAAGGCGGAGGGAGTGAGTGGAGGTTTGACCGGGAATACATTGAATGGTGGCAAGGGGGGAGATCAAATGATCGTTCAAACGGGGGCAAGCCAGACAGTGCAGGAGGTGCTTGATTTGAATGTATTTCAAGGCAAAGGAGGCAGTGATACGCTGAAGGTTCTTAATGGAGGGGTGATTGGCGGGGCGGGAGGAGTGTCTAATATCGAAAAGCTCGATTTGCAGAATGGTGAGCGCAATACGGTGTCACTGGATGCAAGTGAGGTGATAACGATGACGGATGGCGACAATCGATTGAGTCTGTTGACGGAAACAGGTGATACGGTGGATCTTGGAGGATGGACCTATAAAAAAGCAATAGCAGGGGGATACAACCTATACACATCGAATGCTCCGGGGGGAGCTAAAGCTTTTTTGGAAATAAAAGTGGTGCCGGGGCCTGCTGTTCAGGCATCGTTTGAATTGTCAGCTCTTGATGGTGGAGATGGATTTGTGTTGTACGGGGTGGATGCGGATGATCGAGCAGGTTGGTCGGTCTCGAGTGCAGGAGACGTAAATGGAGATGGCTTGGATGATTTGCTAATAGGAGGACCTAGCCAGACTAGCCCGCTTGAGACGGGTGAAAGTTATGTCGTATTTGGCAAGGCAAGTGGCTGGGGTGCTGGCTTCAATTTAAGTTCGTTGAATGGCAGTAATGGATTCACCTTGCGTGGGGTTGATGCGGGGGATCTGAGTGGTTTTTCCGTGTCGAGTGCCGGAGATGTGAACGGGGATGGCTTTGATGATTTGTTGGTCGGGTCAAAATGGGCAGATGGATCGAGTAACGGGACAGCTAATGCCGGGGATACTTATGTGGTATTCGGCAAGACGAGTGGTTGGAGTGCTAATCTCGAATTAAGTGATCTGGATGGCAGTGATGGCTTTGTAATCTACGGAGTGGATGGCGGGGATATCAGTGGTAGCTCGGTCTCAAATGCCGGGGATATCAATGGAGATGGCTTCGATGACCTATTGATCGGTGCGTACGGGGCTGATGGCTCTGCTTACGGGGCGAATGACGCCGGTGAAGCTTACGTAATTTTTGGCAAAGCTAGTGGATGGGGGGCGAGCGTGGAGTTGAGTAGCTTAAATGGCAGTAATGGTTTTGTGCTGAGGGGAACGGATCTCTATGACAGTGCTGGAGCATCGCTTTCAAGTGCGGGGGACGTGAATGGAGATGGCTTCGATGATTTGCTAATAGGAGGACCTAGCCAGGCTGGCCCGCTTGAGACGGGTGAAAGTTATGTCGTATTTGGCAAGGCGAGCGGCTGGAGCGCGAATCTAGACTTGAGTAATTTGAATGGCAGTGACGGCTTTGTGATCTACGGAGTGGATGCCGGTGATGAAAGTGGTATCGCGGTCTCAAATGCCGGGGATGTTAATGGAGATGGTTTTGCTGATTTGTTAATCGGGGCACCGAGAGCTGAGGGCTCTAGCAATGGAGTGGATCATGCGGGGGAGAGTTATGTGGTGTTCGGCAAAGCGAGTGGTTGGGGGGCGAGTATGGATCTGAGTAGTTTGGATGGCAGTAATGGATTTGTGCTGTATGGGGCGGAGGATGTAAATGATCGTGTTGGGGTTTTTGTTTCGAGTGCAGGGGATCTGAATGGAGACGGTTTTGATGATCTGTTGATAGGAGCGCCTGGAGGCGATGGTTCTGGAAATGGGACGGATTATGCTGGTGAGACCTATGTGGTGTTTGGTAAAGGCGGCGGGTGGGATGCGAGTGTGGATTTGGGGAGTTTGGATGGCAGTGATGGTTTTGTATTGTATGGGGTCGATGTGAATGATCAGCAGTATCCTTCATTCACCAGTTTTCAGGAAGTTTCGGGAGCGGGAGATGTGAACGGAGATGGCTTTGATGATCTGCTGATTGGGGCGAAATATGGGGATGGAGCTGGCAATGGGACGAGTAATGCCGGGGAAAGCTATATCTTTTTTGGGCGTGATTTTACCAATCAGATTGATGCCAGTGGTAGTGCAGGGGCGGATTTTCTGGTGGGTTGGACTACGGATGACACTTTGGTGGGGCTCGGCGGAGCGGATGCGATCAGCGGAGGTGCGGGGGATGATGTGCTCGGGGTGGGGGATCTCACTTTTTCGCGAGTGGGTGGAGGTAGTGGTGAAGATACCCTTCGTCTGGATGGCAGTAATTTGGATCTCGATTTGACGGCGATTCCAGATACTCGCTTGCAGGATCTCGAAGTGATCGACCTCAATGGCAACAGCAATACGCTGAGCTTGACCAAGCTCGAAGTGCTCAATCTTTCCAGTCATAGCAACACCCTACGGGTGATGGGTGGAGTGGGCAATGGAGTCACCACTGACGCCGGTTGGGCGGCTGGAGGCACACAGGTGGTAGGTGGGGATACCTACGATGTTTACACCCAGGGCGAAGCCATGTTATTGGTGCAGGACGGGGGGATGAGCTTCTCCCAATCAGGGACTCCCGTTACACCTGTTAAGGCGGCGTTTGAATTGTCAGCTCTGGATGGTGGAGATGGATTTGTATTGCATGGGGTGGGAGCTTACGACTGGAGTGGTCGGTCGGTCTCGAGTGCCGGGGATGTGAATGGAGATGGCTTTGATGATCTGTTGATAGGGGCGTATGGGGGCACCCCGAACGGGACAGATAGTGGGGAGAGTTATGTGGTATTTGGCAAGGGCAGTGGCTGGGGCGCGAGTATTGAGCTTAGTAGTTTGAATGGGACTACAGGTTTTGTAATGAATGGAGTGGGTGGTGGTGACAAAAGTGGTTTCTCGGTATCGAGTATCGGCGATTTGAACGGCGATGGCTTTGATGACCTATTGATAGGAGCCTATCGAGGTGATCCGAACGGGACAGATAGTGGGGAGAGTTATGTAGTATTTGGCAAGGGCAGTGGCTGGGGGGCGAGCATGGAACTTAGTAGTTTGAATGGGACGACAGGCTTTGTATTGAATGGTGTGGGTGGTGGCGATACCAGTGGTTACTCGGTCTCGAGTGCCGGCGATGTGAATGGAGATGGTTTTGATGATCTGATAATCGGGGCGAATGGGGGTGATCCTAACGGGGGATCCAGTGGGGAGAGTTATGTAGTATTTGGCAAGGGCAGTGGATGGGGGTCGAGTATTGAACTTAGTAGTTTGAATGGAACTACAGGCTTTGTGCTCAACGGGGTGGATGTGGGTGACAGAAGTGGAAGTTCAGTATCGAGTGCCGGGGATGTGAACGGAGACGGCTTTGATGATCTGTTGATAGGCGCGCTCCACGCCAATGCTAACGGTTATAGTAGCGGGGAGAGCTATGTAGTATTTGGCAAGGCTAGTGGCTGGGGCGCGAGTTTCGAGCTGTCTTCGCTGGCGTCAGGCGATGGGACTACAGGCTTTGTGTTGAACGGCGTGGATGGTGATAATAGCGGAGGCTCAGTGTCGAGTGTCGGGGATGTGAATGGAGATGGTTTTGATGATCTGTTGATAGGCGCGGACTCAGCCAGTCCGAACGGCTTTTTCAGCGGTAAGAGTTATGTATTTTTTGGGCGTGATTTCACTAATCAGATTGACGCGAGTGGTAGTGCGGGGGCGGACTACTTGGTTGGCTCGGTTTCGGATGACATTATTGCAGGTCTTGGAGGAGCGGATGCGATCAGTGGCGGGGCAGGGGATGATGTGCTCGGGGTCAGCGATTTGAGCTTCAACCGAGTGGACGGAGGCAATGGTGAAGACACTCTGCGCCTGGATGGCAGTAATCTGGATCTCGACCTGACAGCAATTCCTGATACACGTTTGCAGGATCTGGAGGTGATCGATTTGAACGGTAACAGTAATACGCTGACGCTTACCAAACTCGAAGTTCTCAATCTCTCTACCCACAGCAACACATTACGGGTGATGGGGGGTGGCGTGAACTCGGTTACCTTCAGTGGTTTCTCTGCAGCAGGAACGACGGTGGTCGATGCGGTCACTTACGATGTTTATACTTCCGGCGAAGCGACCTTGCAATTGCAGCAAGGCCTGACTTTAAACATCAGCCCAGTGGCCATTGACTTGAATGGTGATGGGGTGATTGATTACCAGGCGTTGGGTGAGGATGGCGTGTCATTTGATGCCGACGGTGATGGTCAGGCAGAATCGGTCGCCTGGGTGGGTCCAGAGGATGGTTTCCTAGTCTTTGACGCCAATGGTGATGGTCTGGTGACAGATCGTTCCGAACTAGCACTGAGTGATCACGCTGAAGGTGCGCGCACCGACCTCGAAGGATTGGCGATGGCCTTCGACAGTGATGATAACGGACGTTTTGATGCCAATGACGACGACTGGAGCCGCTTTGGCATCTGGCAGGATAAAAACCAGGATGGCATCACTGATGAAGGCGAATTTTTCACTATGGAAGAAGCTGGAATCGAGGCGATCGATCTGGCATTGGTCGATGCTGTATCTGGTATCAATGCGCCGCTGAGCCAAGCCCATCCGGTAGATGGAGTGACCGTGTTTGGTGAAACGACAGTGTTGTTCACCGATGGCACGGAAGGCCTGGCCGAGGATGTGGGTCTGGGGTTCCAGCATGGAGAAGTAATCGATGATGCAATGGACGAGGGAAACGAGGAAGACCAGGCGCTGGTGGCTGGGGTTGATGCATTGGGATCAGGTGAGGAGGATGGTGACAGCGGCGTGCAAGAAGTGGACTTGTCCGCCGTAGCTTTGGCGGAGGTGGATGAAATTGTGGTTCCGGAAGGAGTGGCGCAGGAGGATGCGTTGCTTGATTCGACGGAAGAAGAGCTGCTAATAGCATAAAGAAGGCTGTAGGAAAGATAGGGAGAGGGGGGGATGAATTATGAATTTTGAATGAAGAATCAACCTAAGCTCTGAGGGAGGAGAAGAGAGGCTCACGCCCGCTGCGCTCAAGGCGCGGAGATCGCAAAGGAAGAAAAAAAATCAGGAGGAAAAGAGGGATGAAGAATTATGAATTTTGAATCACAGTCATCCCATAGGATTTAAGTAGAGCGAGCAGATCTATGCGATCCCAAACCACACCACGGGTGATTGCCAAGAGTCGCGAAAAGCTATGACCCCAGTCTGCCATTTGCGCCTGGAAGCGCATCAATCAATACGTAGGGCGACAATGCCGCCCAAAGTTGCCACCGGAAGGATTGTTTGTTGTGCCCTAGAAAATCACACATTTGCAGAGTCTGTTAGTGAACGCCGGGTTAATTCCGGTACGGGCGCCGGGGTAAAACCGGTACGCTTTCAGTTAGTTTGATTTCAGTTTGAGATTACGTCAAGAGCGAGTTTCCGCAGGCCTGATGGTGAGGAGCCCGTAGGGCGACGAGACATCAGGCCTGCGGGGCGCTCACCCCCCTTTTGTTTTTTTACTTCGTTTGCGGGCATCCTTCAGGCGAAAGCTCTCGCCGTTGGCCTCGATGATATGAACCCGGTGAGTCAGCCGGTCGAGCATCGCCCCGGTCAGGCGTTCGCTGCCCATCACCTCGGTCCACTGCTCGAAGGGCAGGTTGGTGGTGAGGATCAGGCTGAAGCGCTCGTAAGCCCGGCTGACAACTTCATAGAGTAGTTCCGCTCCGGCTTTCGAGAACGGCACGTAACCCAATTCATCAAG
>DAOUQC010000049.1 GCA_030625775.1 Verrucomicrobiota bacterium | reverse complement strand
ATTCGCCGTCGATCCTACTGTGGTGCTATTTCCACCGCTGATGTTGATCACTCCGCCATTGCCCGCGCTTCCCACTGCATTCAAGCTTCCGTTCACCACCGCCGAGTTTTCCCCCGTCACCGTGATCACTCCGCCATTCGCTCCACTCGCATCCAAAGTTGAAGTCGAAGTCACACTCACGTCCCCGCCTTCAACCACAATGATCCCGCCATCACCACTCTGACTCGTTGCGCTCACCGCTCCGGCCACCATCACGTTGCTATCCGTTCCTCCCTGAATCACTACCATGCCACCGGGGCCACTGCCCCCATTAGCGCTGATCGACGATCCTGCTTCCACCGCCACGTTCTGCGCATCTACTCCATCACCCGATCCGATCTGAATAAATCCACCGCCACCTTCGCCATTGGCGCTGATGTTCGCTCCACCCGGCACCGTCACACTCTCGCCACTGATCATCACCACTCCACCGATCTTGCCATCACCTGTCGCACTGGCATCGATCGTTCCGCCCGCGTTCACCGTGCCGCCCACTCCCGCATCCAGAATAATCCGTCCACCTGTACCATTCGGCAAAGTCGCCGCAATGCTTCCGCTGTTGGTGATCGTTCCGCCAATCGCCCGCAAGGTCACTTTACCTCCGCGATTACTCGCCCCCGTTGCCCGGATTGATCCCGAGTTATTGATTGCCAGGGCGTACATGTTGCCGTGCGCCTTCAGCTCCACCATCGCTCCTTCGATACTACCGCTGTTATCCACTCCCGTGCCACTGGCCACACCCGCCGTCGGGCGCACAAAAACCCGCTCCCCCGCTGCATCGGGTGCTGCTGTGATCAATACCTCTTCCCCTGCTGCCAAGCCCACGGTGCCATTGGCCGCTGAAATCGTGCCACTGTTCACTACTGTTTTACCGACCAAAAATACATCACCACCCACTGCATTGATACGTCCCATATTAGTCACCCCTGCAGCTCCTGCTCCACGGAAGAGCATATCCCCGCCACCCATGAAATCCGCATTATTCACATCCAGCGAAGACAACAGCAAACCGTTCACATCAATCGTTCCACTCGGTCCCACCAGAATGCCTGCGGTATTGATCACCGCCACATTGCCATTGGCCTGCAGCGCACCCATGATCGCCGTCGGTGTACCACTGATCACCCGGTTCAATACCGCAGCATCCGCTCCCGGTTGGATAAACTGGGTCAACTCCCCCGCCGCTATCGAAAAGCTCGCCCAGTCGATCACCGCCCGGCTCGATGCCTGGTTGATCTGCAAATGGCCACCCAGGCCCTCACCAATCTCAGCCGCTCCACCCGTAACGATACCTCCCGTTGGATTAGCCTGCAGATTTGACGGTAATAATATCAGGCTTGGAAACAGGGACAGCAGCACTAAGGACTGCAAACGCACGCTCGCACGAATGAATTGAGTTAATCTCTTCATAATAATGGTCTTATCTGAACAACAGGTGGGAGAAAAATTATATCTATTTAGGAAATTTTATACAGTAAATTACACCCAGCATCTATGCCTAAATGGCATAATCGAAGCTATTTAATGTAAAATATTATTGCGAGAAATTAATTGAATTTATTTAAAAAACTAATCTACAAAAAACACCTTAGTAATACTTGTTCCCGTCCTCTCATCTGTGACAATAAAATTCCCACTCTGATTAAATCGACGGCTACAGACTATACTTTAGTTCCTGCTAAAAATTTGCCCGCCCACCAAAGTGAACGCGGCCGGTTTCTCCATCATCAAAGTTTGATTCGATCAACTGGAATCCGTAATCCAGACGAAGGCTAAAATTGTCATCCAACTGATAACGCAGTCCAAGGCCAACACTTCCTAGACCAAAATCTCCCGGAGCCCCTTCGGGACTATCCTGTGAAGCGACGTAACCATAGTCAAAAAATGTCAGGAACTGCATGCCGTCCTGGGCATTGTGAAAACCCAACAGATTTGCTGGACTCAAAGATGGTGTGCGTAATTCCAAATTAGCCACAACTCCGTGATCCCCACGAACAATCCGTTGCTCCCAACCACGCACTGTATCAAAACCCCCTGCCCCCAGGGTTTCACTTGCCAGCAAATTGGCACTGGAATACTGCCCCTCAACCCGGGCGATCAAACCCCAGTTTTTCGGCAGATAAAAATTCCGCTCTATCGCAGAACGTCCATAAACATAATTCGCTTTGGCCCCGCCACGCTGTGAGCGAAAAACTTCCGTTGAGTTGTCACCGTTCAAGCCACCCGGACTCCAGATGACCTCGTTGTCAACCTTGGTCGATCCCCAGCGATCGCTCTGGATAATATTGTAACCCAGTCCAAACTGTAAAATCTCGGTGGTGGTATCAAATACATCCAAACCACCAAAAGCCAGACTGCTGTTGGAAGATTTGTAATCAAATCCAAATTCCGCTTCATGAATCCAATTCCCTCTACCCTTGATCGGGATCGTATAACGAATACTTCCCTGCTCATCCTTACCGCCAATGTTGACGATTTCACCCGCCGCCATGGTATCTATGCCCTGATTCACCCAAGCTCCAAGTAAGGTCAGGTGATGGCGCCAAGGCAGATAACTGGTCCACACCACCGAATGCCCTGCCAGAGCCTCAAAATCAAGATCACTCGAATATTGGTAACTTAGGGTATTTTCCTGACCAAAGAACAAGGGCCCCGCCCAGTTAAATCCTGCCAGAAAACGCTCTTCTCCCAGTAACGTATTCCCGGAATTCTCTACCCCCACATAAAACGACAGTGGTTTAACGTCATTGGTGCGCAAAACAAGATCTGTCGTTCCGTAATCAAAACCAGGACTGTAGATCATGTCGACCTGGCGGAAGGGGTTTTTATTTATCCACTGCAAGTCAGCCAGCAACACGCTCTCTTTAAGCACTTGCCCCTGCTTCAAACTGATCTGGTCCTTGAGGAATTTCGGATCTGTATATTTGGCCCCTTCCACAATAACTTTTCCTACCCGCCCCTCGATCACCACCAGTTGCAACACCCCGTCGTTGATTTCCTGCTCGGGCACCAACACATCGACCACCGGCATGTCACTCGAACGAAAAGCCACCACCGCACCACGCACCATTTGATCCAAAACTGCAAGTGAAAGTGGCTGCCCTAAATACTGGGCAAAACTGTTTTGAACTTTCTCAGGCAATACCACACCCTCGGTCAAAATTCCACTCACCCCGGAGCGCCCCTTCTTTTTCACATCAAGTGTTCGTGCAACCACCACAACCCCCTTCAGGCTGGCCAACAGTTGTGCATCATCTGTAACCCCGGGAGAAGCCGTGCCCTCGCCCTCCGGCCCCTTCACGACACCACCCGACTGAGCCCCTCCCACTGGCACCGACTGCATGGCAGGCTTGCGTGTTTGCGGATTATTAAATGGGTTCTCCCATGACCACTTGGAACCTGAGGGCTCCCCACTCTGAATATCACCCGCCCGTTTCAACCAGCGAGACCCACCGCTTTCCGGCACGCTACCCCTTGCCACCACCTGCTGATTTTTGACATGCCGCGAGTTACGATTAAAAGCACGCAGAGGTTTACCAGACGGCGTGGTCGGATCAATCGCCGGGCCGGTGTATTCATAATAGACCGGCTCTGGTGCCGGTGCTGACGCAGATGCCGGCGTAGCTTGTTGGCTAAGCCCTGCAGTGCTCTGCCCTTGGAACACATGCTCCAGTTGAGGCTCCTGCACCTTGTGAACCGTCTGACTTTGTTTCGCCTTGCGCTTGGCCCGCCACCCTCTCGGTTGCTCTTGAAGGGCACTTGGCATCGGCGGCAACACAGCTAAGTCTCCAGAACTTGCGGCGGGCACATCGTTGATACTTTCCCGGTTGGTCTGCACCCTTTTACTTTTGGGACGCTTCAACCAACTTTTTTTCTTTTTCTTCCCCGGTTGATAGGCCTGCATCTGGCGACCTGAAAGTGAGGTTGGCGCAGCATAATTCGTAGCTGAGCTTGAGGCACCAGGTGAAGAGACTGCAGTTCCATCTGCAGGAGCTACGTTCGTCGCCCCTTCCTGAGCTGATAGAGAAGCCACACTTAACAGTAGAGCTAATCCAGACCAATACACTACCCTCTGGGTAATATTAAATGCCCGCTTATTTATCGATTTTTGATAAGTCATTACAAAATAAATAACGCCACTTAAAACACTCCTCATACAAATAAGGGTGTCCAAAGTAGTCTCAATTCAGGATCGTGAACGATTTAAACTTAAATCGCAAGGGGAATCGGGATTAATTTCAATGGATAATTACCCTGAAATTTTGCATATCACCTCCGGTAAGCCCTCTCGCAGGCCCTGTTTTCCCACAAGATTGCCTCCAGCATAGCAAACTTCGGGCAAAAGAATAGTTTCCTCATCCCATGGATGGCGTCATATTCAGTATTCTTAAAGTTCGTAAGAATTTACCTCACTCTGAAGAATGAAAAACTCTGCATCGGCCCCTGTCACCTCCCGTTACATCATGATTGGTGGGTTTCTTGGAGCGGGAAAGACCACTTCAATCCAAAAATTTGCCCGACATCTGGATGATCAGGGACTGAAAGTCGGACTCATCACCAATGACCAGGGGGCTGGACTGGTCGATTCCGCCCTGGGACGCTCCAATCGCTTTCCGGTCGAGGAAATCTCCGGCGGATGTTTTTGCTGCCGTTTCAATTCCCTGATCGATGCTGCACGTCACCTCAGCAAAGAAACCCGTCCGGACATATTCCTCGCCGAACCTGTCGGCTCCTGCACTGATCTGGTTGCCACGGTCAGCCTTCCTTTGCAAAAAATCTATGGCGAGGAATTTGCCGTCGCACCACTCTCTGTTCTTGTCGATCCGGTTCGCGCCCGACGAATTTTTGGCCTTGAGAACTCCAGGCGAAAACTGTCTGCGAATGTTTGTTATATTTACCGCAAGCAACTTGAGGAAGCAGAGATCATCGTAATCAACAAAATTGATACCGTCCCGGAAGCCGACCTCGTTTCGTTACGTGAGTTTTTCTCAGCTGAATTTCCCGATGCCAGGATCCACGAAATCTCGGCACGTGAAAGTCTAGGGATGGAAGGTTGGTTTGCCTCGACCCTCGAATCAGAGATGAATGTTACCCGCTTTCTTGAAATTGATTATCAACGCTACGGCGAAGGAGAGGCTCTGCTAGGCTGGCTCAATACTACTATCGAAATCGAAGCAACAAATGAAGAGGAAGAATTTGATGGCAATCAAATTCTCACTGAACTCGCCCAGTCTTTGCGCAGTTCTCTAGCCAAAGACGATGTTGAAATTGCCCATTTAAAAATGACCCTCACCCCGCTCGGTGACCCCATGGAAATCGCCGCCATCAACCTCGTTCGATCCGATGCCCAGGCCGAGCTCTCCCACCGCCTTGTCGATCACCTGGAGGACGGTGAAATCCTACTCAACATCCGCGCCGAAGCCGCCCCCGAAACCCTCGATCATGCAGTCAGCGCAAGCCTCGAATCCATCCTGAAAAAAAATCACCACTTGGGTTTCCGCATCACCCACAGCGAACACTTCCGCCCCGGCATGCCCGAGCCCACCCACCGGCTCACTTCGTGAGCATTAAAAATAATTTTAAATCTCAAATCATTCATGATAGTCCCTTCCATCCAATTCGCAGCCCGTACACTGGCCACGGCTGACAAACGCCACCTCGCTAAGTTCATATGGAACTTTGGCTTTAAAGGCGTGCGTTCAGTTCAGCTTTTCAAGAAACGCATGAAAAAAGGAGAGTATTTCCCTCCCTTTCTTCATCTATCGATTCTCAACTCCTGCAACCTGCGCTGCCAGGGCTGCTGGGTGGATGTTGACAAACCCCAGGTCAAAATTGATTTTGACCAACTTAATAGGGTCGTCAATGATGCGCGTGAACACGGCAATTCATTTTTCGGCATCCTTGGTGGCGAACCTTTCATGCACACCGAATTGCTCGACTTTCTCGCCCAGCATCCTGACTGCTTTTTCCAGGTCTTCACCAATGGCCAGTTGATCACCGATAAAACCGCCAAACGCCTGCGCCAGATCGGCAATGCCACCCCGCTTGTTTCTATCGAAGGCAATGAAATCATTTCCAATGAACGGCGTGGTGGCAAGGACGTTTACCAACGCTCCCTGCGCGGCCTCGACAACTGCCTCAACAACGGTTTGCTCACCGGAGTCGCCACCTCCCTCTGCCAGACCAACATTGACGAACTGCTCACCGAAGACTGGTTACGTGCCCTGACCAAGCGCGGGGTCCACTACGCCTGGTATCACACCTACCGCCCGGTCGGCCCACAAATCCACGAAGAACTCGCCCTCACCCCCGAACAGGCCCGCCGGGTACGCCAGTTTGTCGTCGACATGCGGGTCAAGCTGCCCATCGCCATCATCGACGCTTATTACGACGGAAAGGGACAAGCCCTGTGTCCGATGACAACCGGCATCTCCCACCACATCGGTCCCGGAGGTAGCATTGAACCCTGCCCGATCATCCAATTCGCAGCAGAAAACATCAAAGACAACGATTCTATTTACGAGCTGATAACCAAATCGGAATTCCTCCGTGATTTCCGTCAAGTGACCGCGCAACACACCCGTGGCTGTGTTGTGCTCGAACGCCCCGACCTCGTCCAGGAGTTGGCTCAAAAACACGGCGCCAAAGACAGCACCCTGCGCCAGACCGCCATGGCCGAGCTCAAAAGCATGACCCCGCGAGGCAGTCAATGCCTGCCAACAGGTGAAGAGATCCCCGAAAAACACCCTGCCTACTGGCTGGCGAAAAAATTCTTCTTCAATGACTTTGGAGTTTATGAAAATCTGGATAAAGGTGCATCCCGTGAGTAATCCCGATTGTAAAATTCTCTATTGCCGCTGCGCCTACGCCAAAGTTGTTCCCGATGAGGTGAAAAACGAGGTGTTGGAAAAACTATGCACTTCCGGCCAGCCCTTCGAATGCGTCGCCGACCTCTGCGAAATGTCTGCCCGCAAGGATCCGCAGCTAAAACAGTTGATCGATGGAGATCAGCCGGTCAAAATTGCTGCCTGTTATCATCGTGCCGTTAAATGGCTCTTCCATTCAGCAGACATCCCTTTTCCTGAAGAAGAAGAGTCATCATCCATCGAAGTACTCAACATGCGGGAACAAAGTGCCGATGAAATCGTGCAAACTCTGTTATCCAATACCAAGCCAGAGGCTTAACCGCCGTTAACCCCCGCTAAGGTGAGTCTTGCGTGCTGCCAGCACGGGTTAAAATCTTCACCAGTGCATCCCTGAGGGATGCCTAACAACACGAGGGCTGTTCACTGGCATCCTATTCCCTCCTAGCGTTTTCCCACCAGAGCCAGCATGCCCGCCAGATGCACGTCCTGTTGCCACCTCACATAAGGTAATTCAAAATAATCAAAGGCCTGCCCATAGAGCTGAGCAGATTGATTATTTCCAACCAGCTGAATCTCTCCCTCGGCAAATTTTCCGGCCTCGCGAATCTCGTGCCCAATCAGCAAACCGGAAATCAAACCCGGCAAGTGTTCGGCCTGCACCCTCTTGGTCAGCATGTCCGTCCGACCAAGAAACAAATGATGCAACACCCCCCCTGGGCGCCCTGAGTGCTCGAGCCCGCGAACAAAAGCCGCATCATCGACGCTTCCGTCCCCATCAACCACCCCACCGGAAATCAAACTATCCTGCGTCAGTTTTTCAAAGGCCTCTCCCGTAAACCAGGTCCGAAAAGAGACAATCTCCCCTCCCCGACAGTTCACCCACTTGCTGTGTGTGCCTGGCCCACACACCGTCACCTCAGCCCCCTTCACCTCCTCTAACACCCCTAATACCTCTGTTTCTTCCCCCCTCATCACATCCGTGGTTCCGTCAGCAAAGTCATGCCTTAATCCCGGCACAATAAAAATCGCCCCCATTGATTCAGACTCCACAGCAACAAGCGAACCAGCCAGATCCTCTAGCCCCACAGGCGTCCGGCAATAAGGAACCTCCGCCCATCCTTCGCGGCTGCCAATCATCCCGCTCATCACCACCTGCAACCCTGATCGTTCCTTTTTCCAATCACCACACAGAGAAAACAATACCTTCTCGAATCCCCCACCTGCCACATTCTTGATCCCCTGCCCGGACACCCGGTAATCCACCAACGTGCCATCCACGATCAATTTGGCACGCAAATTGGTCGACCCCCAATCAACAGCTATCAAAGATCCCTTCATTACAACTTCTTAAAACTTTTACTCTTTTCCGAATCTAAGCCCCTACCACCTTCCATCCTTACCCCGTATAGTGACTCTCCAGCGAGTCCTCAATCACCCGCCCACTTCTCTGGATTTGCCGTTCGGCTTTTGCCGGATCATGAGTCAGGGCGATGTGATACAGAGCGTCCCCTTCATCCACTGTCGCATCCCGTAAACACCCGATAATCACGCCACTCTCCCGCGCTTTCACCTTGTATTCCTTACTGCCAAACGGATCGGCAACCGTCCCTAGAATCGTTCCTGACTTAACCGCTCTTCCGAGTTCCATCATCGGGGAAAAAATCCCTCCCAGCGGGGCTCTCGCCCAGTAAGTTTCATTGGACAACACAGTCCGTGCACGACGGCTGGTTTCCGGCTTACGCTCCTTGGGCAACATGGAAAGTGAACGCATCAAGGACACCAACCCCCGCACCCCGTAACGAACCGACGCCCGGTCAAGCCGATTGGCCTCACCCGCTTCATACAGCAAGGACGGCTTGCCCGTATCCACCAGAACCTGCCGCAAGGAACCTTCGCGAACCGACGACTCGATGACCACCGGCACATGAAACGCACGCGCCATCTCCATCGCCACTTCATCCCCCGGCGAGATCCGGATCTGCGGCAAATTGGGGCGATTGATCGCCCCTGAATGCAAGTCTACCGCATGAGTGCAATGGCTGACCACCTCGTCAACAAACATGCTCGCCAATCGCCCGCCGAGCGAGCCTTTCGGTGAGCCTGGAAACAAACGGTTCAAGTCGCGGCGATCCGGCAGGTATCGAGAGCGTGCCATGAAGGCCGGCATGTTCACCACCGGCACCACAATCAAATCCCCTCGCAATTGTTTCAATAAACGCATCTTCAACAACAAACGAACCGACTCAATACCACAAATTTCATTACCATGGATTCCAGAGCTAACCAACAAACAGGGGCCGTCCCGCCGCCCCCGGACCACTTGCACTATCATCGACAAAGGCTGGTGATCGATCATCTTCCCGACAGTTAACTCAACCGTCCCACTCTGCCCGGGGTCAAATGATTCCCCTCCCACAACCAGGGTTTTCCTTTTTGAACTGTTTTTTTCTCCAGCCAAAACGTCTATCCCTTGCCGCGTGTTCGCGTTTTGCCTTTGCTGGCATGTTTTTCAATAAACTCCACTATCACTCCAGCCACATCTTTTCCGGTAGCGGTCTCCACACCTTCCAAACCAGGCGAAGAGTTCACCTCCATCACCACCGGCCCGTGATTAGATCGCAACAAATCAACCCCGGCAACACTCAAACCCATGATTTTAGCCGCACGAACTGCAGTTGACCGCTCTTCGGGCGTTATTTTCACTAGGGAAGCCGTCCCCCCCCGGTGTAGATTGGAGCGGAACTCCCCCTCCCTGGCCTGACGTTTGATTGAAGCCACCACCCGGTTACCCACCACAAAACAGCGCACATCCGAGCCCCCCGCTTCCTTAATGTACTCCTGCGCCAGAATATTCGCATTCAAACCACGGAAGGCCTCGATCACACTCTCCGCCGCTTTTTGCGTCTCCGTCAGCACCACCCCCACCCCCTGGGTTCCCTCAAGCAATTTGATCACCAGAGGGGCACCGCCACACAAGCGGATCAAATGTTTGGTCGCCCGTGGATCATGGGCAAAACCTGTCACCGGCAGACCAATGCCCTTGCGTGCCAACAATTGCAGACTTCTAAGTTTATCCCGTGCCCGGCTGATCGCCACTGACTCATTCAGGCTGTAAACACCCATCACCTCGAACTGACGCACCACGGCACAGCCAAAAAAAGTATGTGATGCCCCTATCCTTGGAATAATGGCATCATAGCCCTTCAATGCTTCATCTCCGAGATAAATCATTGGCCGATGCGACGTGATGTCCATATGACACTTCAAATAATCGATCACCTTCACCTCGTGTCCCCGCTTCTCAAAAGCCTCCGTCAAACTGTTGGTCGAATACAGTTTTCTATTCCTTGATAAAATACCAATCTTCATCACTTCTCTCCCACGCGGTAACGCGCACTTAAATTTTTACCTACCAGATATGACTTTGCCGGATTCACCAAAAACCGGCTCTCAAGCCCCCTTCGACCGATCAACATTCGAAACCTCATCTGCTCTCGATTTGTCAGGCTTAGCTCAATCAGCCACTCTAAATCACCCAGCCGAACCCGCGTCTCAATGAAAGGACGTTTCTCGATATGTCCACCTGAATCTTTCACTTCACGAAACGCTTTCACCCGGGCCTGCCCCTGCCTCAAACAGTCTTTGCGTTTTTTCAAGGGATGCAGGGTAAAACGAACCCAGGGCTGCTCCTCTTCATCCTCAAAACATTCATATTCCGCTGTGTGCAGCACGGATGTTCGCGCTCCCGTATCGATCTTGGCTTTAATCCCCGGCACATCCAGATCCGGCAGGGAAACCCATTCACGCCATCCAATTTCTGTCATCATGGCTGCTGGTTGCTACTCACCCTTTCACGGCCAAATGATTTTACCTACGGCCTATTCCCCTTGCATTTTAAATCCGGGAATCCCCAATACCTTCGCTACTTTCATCGGCCGTCGCAGAGCTTCCCGCATCCGGGCAAGCTCATCTCCCTCTCGGCGATCCGTGCAGTCAGGGTGAACTTCCTCGGAAGCAATCAGCCCCATCAATTTCAAACAGGCTGCCGTGCTGTGCTTGTAAGCTGCCGCACTGCCCGCCTCATTGAGCCGGAACACCGAATCCTCCAAGGATTGAAAAGCTTCGAACAATTTGTAAACACGAGTATCAAAATGTTCCCCGCCACCCCCGCTTGCTTGTTTTTTATCAGTGCAAGAATCAAACAGCCACATATCCCTCGCCGCACAGACCAAGGGGCATGCGCTCACCCCCGCGCCAATCAGTAAAGGCGAGCCCAGACGAATCGCCGTGGCAATGCCGTAGTCGTCGCCACTGTGAGGCACAAAATCCAGGCCAAGATCCCGGCACATCGCCGTCCAGTACAAAAAATGCGGCTCGTCGAGTGTGGATATCTTTCCTGCAACGATTTTTTCGTGTCCTGCGAGTTGATGCAACAGCCACGGTTCGTAAGGAGTCGCCCATGGCACAAAGGAGGGTTCCAATGCGTGCACAATCATCGGAACCGACACGTTTTCAGCAATCTCAAAGTAAGCATCCCGACGTTTTTCAGAACCCAGCTGATTCAACTGCCGGGAGGTCATGATCATCACCTCGACCTTGTCAAAAGACTGGGCAATCTCCAGATGGGGTTTGTACCATTCCGCTTTAAAATCATCTCCTTCTGCTCCCACCGCAGTAGTCCCGCAAATGATGGTCGGCTCAGGAAAAGCTGCACGAAAACGCTCAATCACCTCACAATACAAAGACTGCGACAGCTCAAAAATATACCCGGTATCGGCATTCAATACGAAGACCAGTTCCACGCCATAATACTCTCCGCACTGCAACATCCAGCGCACACTGCGTTCGAAGCCTTCCCAATCAGGTTTGCCTTCTGAAAAGGGCAACAAGGTCGCCACGCAAATTCTCGCTTTGCGGCGATGATCGACCAGGGATTCCTCCGGTGTAAAAGCCCACTTCGTCTCCGACCAGGTGGTGGACGGAGACAAGTCGGCAGGATCTGATATCAGCTCTCTCACACTTAAAGCCCTTTTACCTCCCAACCAGCACGGTAGTCATAACCCTTGGCCAGTGCATTTGCTTCATCGGAATTGGTGAATTTTGCTGCGTCATCGTCCCACTTCAGTTTTTTACCTGGCAGACGAGTTGCTACCGTTCCCAACAACACCGCTTCACTCATCGGGCCACTGTAATCAAAGTTAGACAGGGGTTTGTCCACCTTGCCCAGGATCCCATCGATCCAATTATTAAAATGATTACCCGCCGGCACTTGCTCGATCGGCGCATTTTCAAACTTCGAGACCGGGAACAAGCGTGGAATACCTCCCCCTCCATGCGGGATCGCCATCGCTCCATCAGTGCCAATCACCACCGTTCCGCTTCTCGGAATATTCATCGCCTCGCCCACGGCCTTGCCGACTTCTACCGGAGTGGCTTGATTGCCATCATACCAGGTGAACATGAAATTATTCCCACCAGTCAAATCGTTGCCTTCAAATTCATACTCCACTTTTGAATTGATCGGCCAGGAATCCGCATCAACTGGTCCGGGACCTAGTGATTTCACCGACAAAGGTTTGGGTGTTTTCAGTCCCATGAACCAGGGATGGTAAATGTGACAGCCCATGTCCCCCAGCGTGCCGGTGCCAAAATCAAGACGCTTGCGCCACTGGCCCGGATGATATTCCCCCTTGATGTAATCCCTCATCGCCGCTCCTGCGATCCATTCATCCCAATTCAAACCTTCGGGGATTTCGTCTTTGCGTTTAGGCAAAGGATCCATCGAACCCCATGATTTCGGATTCATACTGTGAACCGAAATCACATCGCCTATGAGTTTCTTTTGCAACAATGCCACTGCGGTCTGGTTACCTGCACTTGATGCCACCTGTGTTCCCATCTGGGTGACCAGTTTATTCTCCGCCGCAAATTCACGCAGCGCACGTGCTTCGTGCAAAGTCCGGGTCAGAGGTTTCTGGCAGTAAACATGTTTGCCAGCCTGCATCGCACTCATCGCCATCGGAGCGTGCATGTGGTCCGGCGTTCCCACTCCGGCAGCAACAAAGTTATCCCCCTCCTTGTCGAGCATTTCCTTCCAGTTAGTGTAAAACTTGGCATCGGGAAAAGCTTTCCTCGCATTGAGCGCACGGCTGGCATCCAGGTCTGTCATGGTCACCACTTTCACCGCTGGATTTTTGGCAAATTCTTTCAAGTCAGCCCAGGCACGACCACCTGCACCAAAACTAGCGAGATGCACCGTGTCGTTCGGACCAGCACCACGTGCTGCTGTTTTCCAGCCGATAAAAGGGAAAGCGAGTGCCGAACCCGCCGTTGTTTTCAAAAATGCGCGTCTCGATGAAGATGCCTGGGATTTCTGTTTCATATCGTGCCACCTTTACCCATTCCACACCATCGGTCAAATAGGGCGCTGCCCACGCCTCTGCTTCATCCCTACTTGGCCTGATTGGGAAAAACCCTTATAAATCGAGTAACCTCAGGTTTCAATTCTCGTTAAAACATCTATTCTGCTCCGAGCTCTACTTTCCCAATGCCAAAACTCAAAGACTTGATTGCAGACTACTGCCTGCACAAAATCGTAATGCGGGAGAAGTCGGCCGAAGCGGCATCATCTGACGACTTGTCGCAAAATTCGAGCGACAAACAACAAACATTGAGAGCTGTCACCCAACTCGCACAAGATAGAGGCGAGCAGATCAAGGAGCTGAAAAAGACCAATAAAAACCGGGCATCCATTCACAAAAAACTCAAAAAACGCCTGCTCAAGAATAAAAAACTCGCCACCTCCCAGAAAAAAAAGAACCTCAAACTGGAACGGCGAAGCAAGCTTCTCAGGAAAGGCCTGAAATCACAGCGCACTAAAATCAATTACCTGGAGCAACTGTCCGCAGCCACCCTTGTCAGTCCAAACCTGGCACCACCAAGACAATCACTCAAAACCCTGCCTGTTTTTGTGGAGCGTTACATCTGGCGCTACTGGATGCGCCTGGGAGTCTTGCTCCAGTATGCACCGGAACCCTTGCAATCTGTGCCCCTGCCAACTCAAAACCTCCCCTCCTCCAGCCTGCCCACTATCAGTATCGTCACCCCATCTTATATGCAGGCTGATTTCCTGGATGCCACGATCAAAAGTATCACTGATCAAGACTACCCAAAACTCGAATACATCATCATGGACGGTGGATCGACGGACAATTCAACGGAGATCATCAAAAAACATGCTGGCAACATCGCCCACTGGGAATCCAAACCCGACAAGGGACAGGCTGACGCCGTCAAACGTGGCTTTGAAAATTCATCCGGCGAAATCATGGCCTGGCTCAATTCGGACGATCTCTATTTGCCTGGTCTGCTCCATTTTGCAGGAGAATATTTTGCTCAGAACCCCGAGATCGATGTGATCTACGGAAACCGAATCATCGTTGACGAATACGGCGATGAAGTTGGTCGTTGGGTCTTGCCTGGACACGATGAAAAAATGTTGCTATGGAACGACTACATCCCCCAGGAAACCCTGTTCTGGCGCCGTAGCCTTTATGAGAAAATAGGAGGCATCGACGACTCCTTCCAATTTGCCCTCGACTGGGATCTACTGCTGCGTTTCAATCGCGCTGGAGCCCGCATGGTTCACCTGCCAAAATTCATGGCCTGCTTCCGCGCCCACGAAAGCCAGAAATCAAGTGCCTGGATCGGCTCGATCGGCAGGGAAGAGATTTCCAAGCTTAGAAAGCGGGAACTGGGAAATCAATTCACTGAAAGTGAACTTCAGAGTCGAGTGAACCGCTTTCAACTCAAAGCAGTGATGCACACCAAGCTACTCAAACCAGGAGTAAAATGACCCCCAATAACCACAAGCCGTCTCAATGAACATCCTGATTGATTGCGGCAACTACTTCGTCGATAACAACAACAACGGAGACAAGGCGATCTATCAAGTAATGATAAATCGGCTCACCGGCTTGTGGCCTGACGCTACGCTCAAATTTATCACTCTCGATCCGGATCTGATCAAAAAAGAGTGCCCAGGTGCCAAACCCTTTGTTCTCAGTAAAAGACATCACTGGCAATTTTTTCCACCCAGAAAAAAGCCCGGATTGTCCGCAGATTTTACTCGTAGCATGATGCAATCCTTTTGCCCGAAAACAGCGCGCTTACGCACGATAAAAAGAATGCGACGTAATGCAATAACGACAGCAGATTCCGAGCCATTAATCAGAGAACTGGAAAACAGCGACCTGGTTCTCGGCAGCGGTGGAGGATGGTTCAGTGATTCTTTTGCACGCCATGCGATGGGCATCCTCGATACTCTAGAAGCGGCTATTGAACTCGGCAAACCTGCCGCGATCATGAGTTGCGGGTTCGAGCAAATCGAAAACCCTTCCCTGAATCGCAAAGCTCACTCGGTACTTCCTCGCCTGAATCTAATTGCTTGTAGGGAAAAAGCTGCCAGCCCGGAAATTCTCCGGGGATTTGGCGTCTCTCCCGAAAAAATAATGGTGAGTGGCGATGACGCTGTGGATATAGCATATGAAATGCATACGGAAAAACCAGGCGAAGGAATCGGTATCAACCTCCGGGTAGCCGACTATTCCGAAATCGGTGAAAAACAACTCGTTACCCTTCGCCATGTCCTACAGGAAATTGCTCTTAAATATAAGGCCCCACTACTGCCTGTCCCCATCTCACTGTTTGGACCATCTGATCCTGATGCTATAAAGGCGCTACTTCCAGATCATCCTGAACCTCTCGATGGAGGAGCTAATCTGGATACTCCCGAAAAAACAATCCAACAACTCAGCAAATGCCGCATCCTTGTAAGCGGCAGTTATCACGCTGCGGTTTTTGCTCTTTCCAAGGGAATACCTGTGGTCTTACTTGCCGGTTCTCAACACTATAAAATGAAATTAAACGGCCTTGCCAACATGTTTGAAGGCAATGGCTGTGAAATTCTGGCGACCGATGAGCCCGCGCTGCATGAGCGCTTATCTACAGCAATTGACAGAGCGTGGAACTGTCCGGAATTTGAAAGTAAAAATCTTTTAGTTGCAGCCAAACGACAAGTCGAATCAGGGCAGCAAGCTTATAAAAAATTGTACGATGAACTTGCATCCTAAGTGGAATCATCAGCTAAATATATAGACCTGTATGAACATCCTCTTTGCCAGCTACGGTGAAATCACCAACAACACCGGCTCACAGTTCACTGTCGTCGCACAAGAACTCACCCAATTGGGCCATCAATGCATCGCCACGGTTCCCAAAATTTCCGATGATTCATCCTATTCTGAGAATATGCGACTGCCTTGCTTGTCTCACAAAGAAGTCCTCTCACGGAAGGGTGTAATATTCCCCGATAACAAAAATGCAGACATTATCGTTGCCATTACCCCCCGGGAAATTATCAGACGCTTTATAGAAGACTATTCTCAAGACCACAATACCCCCTTAATTATTCACCTCGAAGACAATGAAGACGAACTCACCAAACGTTTCACTCGTCGCTCCATAGAAAAAATCCGCAATCTTCCTCATGATCAAATTCATGAACGAATCATTCCCCCAGGCCTCAGCTGCCCTATCTGCTGGCCAACATTTTTGTCAAAGGCGGATGGCTTCACCTACATCCACCCTTCCCTCCAGAAACTGGCGCCCGAATCGCTGCCCGCCCACCAGTTCTCACCTCCCTTGGATTTTGATTTATTCAACCCTGATAAATATCATGCCGAAGCAAATAAGCTGCGTCAAAAACTCAACATCACTACTAGTGAGAAAATCATATCCTACGTAGGCAACACTCACGCCGCAAATATCAAAAACATCAAAACCCTCTACTCCGTCATCCACCGACTCAATCAATCCGGGCTAAAGACCCGACTACTGCGCACAGGGAACCAGAGTCTCGATTTTTACGATAGCCTGCCTTTTGACCCCGCTCACTTCACCACCGATCTCGGTTTTATCCCCCGCATGCAAATCCCCTCGGTCATAGCGGCGGCCGACCTGATTATCATGCCCACCCACCCGGATCCCTATGACAACTATCGCCTTCCCTCCAGTCTGCCTGAACACCTTGCGATGGGAAAATGCGTTATAACAAGCACAGCAGGCCTGGGTGCAGAGCTGCAGGATGGTATCAATGCCGCGATTCTCGACAACTGCAATATTGAAACCTTACTTGCACGATGCCTTGAGCTGTTTGAGAATGCCAAACTGCGCAGAACAATCGGTGACGGGGCCCGGGCCTTCGCCCAAAAACGTTTCCATGCAGACACTGTCCAACAACTCGAACAATTCTACCAAAGCGTCCTGAAATCCAAATCTTAAATGAAACGTGCACTCATCACCGGCATCACCGGACAGGACGGATCCTATCTGGCCGAACTCTTGCTCGACAAAGGTTACGAAGTCCACGGAATCATTCGCCGGGCGTCCAATTTCAACACCGCCCGCATTGACCACCTTTATAACGACCCTCATGCCGAGGACAATCAACTGAAACTCCACTTTGGTGACCTCACTGACTCCACTGCCCTGGTCAAACTGCTCTACGATCTGCAGCCGGATGAAATCTATAATCTCGGAGCCCAGAGTCATGTCCGGGTTTCTTTTGATATCCCCGAATCCACCGGCGACATCGTCGGCCTCGGTACCCTGCGCATACTGGAAGCCATTCGCGATACCAAACTCATTGACCATGTCCGTTTTTACCAGGCTTCATCATCGGAAATGTTCGGCAAAGTCCAGGAGTGCCCACAATCAGAAACAACTCCTTTCTGGCCACGATCGCCTTACGGTTGCGCTAAAGTTTACGCCCATTGCCTGACCGTGAACTACCGCGAGTCCTATGGCCTGCATGCCAGCAGCGGTATCCTCTTCAATCACGAATCCCCGAGACGCGGTGAAACCTTCGTCACCCGCAAAATTACCCGGGCAGCTACCCGCATCAAACTTGGATTACAAGACAAACTTTATCTTGGCAACCTCGATGCCAAACGCGACTGGGGTTATGCTGGAGAATATGCGGAAATGATGTGGCTCATGCTCCAGCAGGATGAACCAGATGACTACGTCGTCGCCACCGGCGAAACCCACAGCGTACGTGAGTTCTGCGAAGCCGCCTTTGCCCGACTCGAACTCAACTGGGAAAATCACGTCGAATACGATGCTGGCTACGAACGACCCGCTGAAGTGGATCTGCTCGTTGGTGATGCCTCCAAAGCCCGGGAAAAACTCAATTGGCAACCCAAGATCCGCTTCAAGGAATTGGTTAATCTCATGATCGATGCTGATCTGGAACTCGCCCGCCGCGAGCAAGCCCATCAAAAAGCGGAAGACCAACTGGAGAAATAAAACCATAGCCACACCACCAACGTCACCACCCGCCTCTTTCACTCCCATGCAAGCTTCAGCCAAAATCTATGTAGCAGGCCACAGCGGAATGGTAGGCAGCTCCATCGTTCGTAAACTCCTGCAGAATGGTCACCCCAACATCCTCACCGCATCCCACCATCAACTGGATTTAACTCGACAAAAGGAAACCGAGTTTTTTTTGGAAGAGGAAAAGCCGGACGTCATCATCATCGCCGCAGCCAAAGTCGGCGGCATTCATGCCAATGACACCCAGCCCGCAGACTTCCTCTACGACAATTTAGCCATTGCCAGTAACCTCATCCACGCAGCTTACAAAACCGGCACCAAGCGCTTGCTCTTTCTTGGCAGTTCCTGCATCTACCCACGCGAGGCCCCTCAACCGATTGCTGAAAGTTCGCTGCTCACCGGCCCGCTGGAATCCACCAATGAAGCTTACGCCATCGCCAAGATCGCAGGACTCAAGCTCTGTAAATTTTACCGCCGCCAACACGACTGCCTCTTTCACTCCGCCATGCCCTGTAATCTTTATGGCCCCGGCGATAACTATCACCCCGAAAACTCCCACGTCATCCCCGCTCTTATCCGGCGTTTTCATGAAGCCAAAACCACCGGGGCCAAACAGGTAACCTTGTGGGGCAGCGGAACCCCGCGCCGCGAGTTCCTCCATGTCGACGATCTCGCGGAAGCTATCCTATGCCTGCTCAAACTCGATACTCCTCCCGATCTGGTCAACATTGGCGCAGGGAAAGACATTCCCATTCGAGAACTGGCTGAACTGATTGCTGATGTCATCGAATACCAAGGTGAATTCGTCCAAGATCTTGAGAAACCCGACGGCACCCCTGCCAAACTGATGGATTCCCGCATCATGAATTCCCTAGGATGGGAACCCGAGATCAAACTCAACCAAGGATTAATATCCGCATACAAAGATTTTTCATCTAGCCTGGAAACCAAAGTGCTTCGCTCTGACTAGCTCAGCACCCACTCCTGCACCGGTAGCATTCAGTGAACCAGACAATGAACTCCATTCTGCAATCCTTGTCGTTTGATCAACAGAATTTAGAATCACTGGCCCATGAACCAACTCACCTTCCCTATGAGTTGAACGGCATCAATGTCTACTATGGAAATGGGGAGAATCTCCGCCGATACGCTTCGCTCCCCGAGGGTGAGCCCCTGCCATTCGTTGTAGAACACTTTATCCCTTTTGATTACTTGGCTCCCCATGACTACGACCTGGCATCAAAACTTCCTGCCTTTTTAGCTGTTCACAAACGGAGAGCTCGCTGCTATCGTAAACTTGGCATCAAAAAGGCCATCGCCGCAGGATCGGGAATCCACTACGCCCTTCAACTTTTGCAGCAAGACGACTCATGGCAGAAACCAACAAAAAAATGCGGGACAATCGCCTTCCCCCACAAATCCCACATCTACAAGGATCGCTCTTTTGACTCTGATGCATTTGCTGACTGGCTCGTCGCCCTGCCGGAAGAATATCATCCCGTTTGCGTTTGCATTTATTGGAAGGATTACCTGAAGGACAGACACCTTCCCTATTTGAAGCGAGGAATACCCGTAGTGACTTGCGGGTACATCCTCGACCCCCGATTTTTATTTCGCTTCATCGATATTTGTTCTCGCTTCAAATATTCCTGCGGCAATGCCATCGGAAGCAGCTACCCCTTCAGTGTCCTTTGCGGATGCCATTTTTTCTATCAGGATTTTGGAGGAGTCACTGAAAGAGAAGGCAAAGACAAAGTCCACCACGTTAGCTCACCGGGCACAGAATCCGAGCTTGGTGCCAAGCTAAAAAAAATGGCACCATTCCCACCGCAACCTGCTCTCCTCGAAAAACAACGAAAACTCGTTAACTTCGTAAGTGGCAGTAAATACATACTCACTCCGAAAAAAATAAGGAAAATCTACCATTGGAGCCGCCTTTATTTACTCAAATCACAAAGTTCGACCTTCGCCTGTTTGCATCCGGCAAAACTAGCTGACCTGAACCTGTGGCTACCAAAACACATCTATACCGACGGATGGGCAGGATCAGACTCACGACTCACCCTCAAAGCCTCCCATAAAAATCGAACATTCAGAGCCTATATCGAATTTCCCACATGGCATATAACCGAAACCTTGACTCTCCGAGTCACTGTCGCTGACCTGGCACCGATTGAATTTGATTGCCCTCCCGGCGGCTATGAAATCACGCTTCCCATCGCTTCCGGCACCGAGATCTCCATCCATTTTGAACTTTCAATTGAAAAAAAATTACCTACCGACGATCCCCGTAAAGCCAGCTTCCGTTTCCTGGGATGGGAAATATTTAACGATCAAGCGGCAAAGGCCAAATGCATTCCAAACAAACGCAAGCAGCTCCCCGATTTTATCAACAAAAAAATACCAATGAATAACTGTTTAAATAAGCTATGAACATCGCACTTTTAATGGGCAGAGGTGGCAGCAAGTCCATTCCCGGGAAAAATGTTTGCCAGGTGCTTGGCCGACCTCTTGCCGCTTATCCCATTCAAGCTGCCCAGCAGGCCGAACACATTGATCGGGTGATGGTGACCACCGACTGCCCTGACATTAAGGCCATCGCTGCTGAAATGGGCGTAGAAATCATTGCTCGTCCACCCGCACTGTCCTGCGATGACTCTCAAATGGTGGACGGCATTCTGCATGCCCTCGACGTCATTGGCCCGAATATCGACTATCTCGTAACTATGCATTGCAACTGCGCCACCCATCGTCCGGGTCTGATCGATGAGTGCATTGCTGAACTGGACAAACATCCCGAAGCGGACGCGTGCGTGAGTGGAGTCATTGACAAAGCGGTTCACCCCTTTCGAACCAGACGCCTGAATCCTGAAGGAATGCTGGAACCCTGGTTGGATATACCAGTAATTACATCAAGCAACCGCCAAAGCCTGGATCCATGCATCATACTTGACGGAGCCGCCCGAGCCATACGAGTAAGCTCCTGCTTTCCGGTCCATGGCGACCCACCTTTCCCCTATCTGGGTAGACGGGTTCGCATGGTGGAAAACAAAGGTGGACGTGATATTCATGATATTGACGACATTTACTTGAGCGAACAGTATTTGCTACGACACGGCTGGTCAGTCGATGGTGGAAATGAATAATTGGCGTCACGACATCATGAACTGGATTGTAAAACTCAATGGTGTCGGCATAGGCTGCGACAGGCTTGATAGCTTGATAGCTTGAAAAAACGCTTTCACTTGCTCCGCCACACAACTACCACCATTATCGTCTACCTTTTTCAATCAGCAGCTACCGCAAGACGATTAGCCCTTTCAAAAGTAGTTTTTATGCGCCCCTGAACAGCCTTAATGAGTTCCGGTGTCATGCCGGCAACAGACTGAAGCTGCCCTTGGTTCGAACCTCGCGCATAGGCAAAACATCCCGAACGATTTAAGCGACCTAATAATTTTTCAAACCTTACAAGCGCCTGGCTAATAAGAATTTTGCTCGCAGGAATACCCAATATCGCCACAATCTTTCCTACTTGGGATACTGAAAAAGGCACCTCATCAAGATAACGCACCATACAAACTCTCTCTCCAGCTGTTTCCATATACAAAATCGCATCTTCCACGTGTTTGACCCACTCCTCGACCCGCGCTATACAAAAAGGCTCAAGATCTGCCAAATCGTCACCAAGATGCCCCGTACACCGGGCAAAATGGATATAAGACAACAATACTGAAGTTGGGTTACGAAAAAGGTAAATCACCCTGCAACCGGGGCATTGATCGAGACTCGCCAGAGAGTGGGATCGAAATACTGATACCAATGAGGGTTTAATTGCAGGATTCCGTTCAACTCCTGCTTCCTGGATGAGCGTATAAATGTCGGGACAAAACCCATCCATAGCACTCATATTATGATGAGTGGGGGCCCCACCCGTTTCCACGATATACCGTCTTTCGTAAAGCTGACCGGGATCCAAATCAGATAGGCAGAAAGCAATGTCGCTTAGCAACAATCTCAACCATCTGGAACCAGAACGAGGATAGCAAACTAAAAACCTATCAGCCTCTGGCGCAATTTCCCAGAATCGATCAGGGATTGGCATATATGATTTTGAATCCATTACTAAAAAATCAGTATTGAGCTTCTACCTGAAAAACAGAATGTCGAGAGTGCATTTTCCAACTCAATGCATTTTGATGGATTCCTATTGTTTTTCAACGGAAGGATTACCGCTACTTATCCCTGCTGAATTTTACTACCCTCTGTTTGAACCACTTGGAAAAAATGCTCAAAAACCACCTGATAATTGAACATTTGCTTTCCTGGTTAGAATCAGGCAATATTTAAATTATCATGAAATCCCACACCCGTATTTTTGCTCTCATCACCCTCTTTGCCTTAACCCAAGGGCTCCCTTCTCCTCTGGGCGCTCAAAACAAAAAGCCCCAAACCTGGGAAGAACAAAAAGCGGCAAAACTGAAACCCCTGACAGCTGAAGAAAAAGAGAAAGTCGCCGCTGCCATTCCTGCAAAGGCAAGCGCCAAAGCAAAAAAAAATCGCAAGTTATTGATTTTTTATCGTTGCGAAGGTTATGTGCATACAGCCATTTCCGGAGCCAACTACGCCATCGCAGAAATGGGGGGGAAAACCGGAGCCTTCACGGCGGATGTTGCTGATGACTACGCCGTTTTCACTGATGAAAACCTGGCTCAATACGACGCCATTCTGTTCAACAGCACGACCCATCTGAAATTCCCCGATCCCAAACAACGGGAAGCCATCTTAAATTTCACTAAAAACGGCAAAGGTATTGTCGGCATTCATGCCGCAGGAGACTGCTTCCACGCCTGGCCCGAAGGCGCAGCCCTGATGGGAGGATTGTTCAGCGGTCACCCCTGGACTGCTGGTGGCACCTGGGCATTCCGTCTGGATGAACCCAATCACGTGCTTAACAAAGCTTTTACGGGTAACGGTTTCTGGCATCAGGACGAGATCTACCAATACCAACCTACCACCTTCGTCGGGCCGGAGAACATCCGCATCATCGTCAGCTTGGACATGACAAAAAAAGATGTTTCCGATAAACTCGCTGACCCCAAATACGCCAAACACAATAAAGCTTTCAAACCCGGCAAACGGGATGTCCCCGTTTCCTGGTTGCGCGAATACGGCAAGGGGCGCCTCTTTTACACTAACTTCGGGCACAACAAACAAACCTATTGGGCTGCAAATATGATGCAGCACTACCTCGATGGACTGCAATACGCTTTCGGGGATCTGGATGCCGATGCGACTCCGACAGCAAAGGTGAAAAAAGTTGAAGCCGCATTGGCTCCTGAAAAAGCCCATTAGAGATCTGTTCCCTCACTGATAGCACAGTAGCACAATCGTTTTGCGTTCATTTCCTCCCTGCCCAAAACCAAGGCATGCGTTCGAATGATCCTCCTTTTGATTTTCAATTTGATCAGCAAAGGGTGGAACATCTTTGTCGGGATCAAGAATGGGAATGTCCGGAAATCCAACCAGCCAACAAACCTTTTGGTCTGGCGGACATATTCAAAGAATATGCCAATCTGCCCCACGCATACGCTCTTCGGCTCACGATGGAGCACGGATTGAAATTTGATGACAATCGATCCGAACTCGCTAAAAAAACAATATACAATACTTTCATAACATCATCAAAATCCCGTTCCGCCGTCATCGAACGGGAACCTGGAAAACGCGCTATCCCAATTGGGTTCGCCTTTCTCTACGGAAAAGCACTTTTTGATAAATTTGGATTGGAGGCTATCCCGGAAAGCGCTCGCAGAGGCACTCTCGTATTACCTTTTAAATCAACTCCAACAACAACCGTATATTTCGACCACGCCACCTATGCAGAGAAAATAAAATCTCTCCCCAAACAATTTCAGCCAGCTTATGTCTGCCTTTATTGGGCGGACATTATTAAAGACAAAGAGCTCACCCGCATCTACCAAGACGCAGGAGTTCCTGTAGTGACAGCTGGCCACCGCTACGACCCTCTTTTTTTACATCGCTTTTATGATCTGTGCCGCCGGTTTCGCTATTCAGCCTCAAATGAGATTGGAACTAATCTTTTTCTATCTGTCGAATCCGGCTGTCGTTTTTTCTACCTCCTTGGCCCGGAGCTGAAATGTGAAGTCATCCAAAATATAAAAATAGACAGTAGGAAAGGTAGCTTATACGAACAAAATCGTAAAGAATCCCACAGACTTTTTGCTAAACCAGTTGAAGAAATTACTCCTGAACAACGGGCCTTCGTAGACTCCTTTCTTGGAACAGAGCATTTTGTTTCTCCTGATATTTTGCGTCGCATCCTATTACGAGAACAACGCCTATTCGAGAAACGTCCCTGGTGGCATGGCGAAAAACAATTGTTAGCTCCCCCGGATGCCTCCAGTTTTACTTGGAATAAAATTCCGCCCTGCCGAGGTTGGTATATTCCAGAAAAAGAGGGAGACACAACGTTTCGCTGGATGGGATTAACTGACGATGCATGGGTAGATCTGAGTTACCCCCACCGATTACGAAAGCGAGCAGCCCTTATTTATTGCCAAATCCAATGCCTGGCTTGTGAGCACCTGGAAATCAGCGTAAATGACATAAGAATTCCAGATATCAAACTCACTCAGCAAGGAAACGAACTCCAACTGGAAGGAACAGTGTCTCCCGAAATTATGGCAAAACCACTCTCAAAAGGGATCATCCGAATCGGCTTTCATATTTCAAAAGGCATTTACCCTAACGAACTTGACCCAGACAATCCTGAAACCCGTCGTCTTGGTGTCGCCATCAGCCAAATTTCACTGCAACCTAAGCCGAAAAGGGTGGATGCAACAACCTGATCAACAAGTCAAGATTGATATCAATCAGCAATTTCCTCTGGTGCAATCAATGTAATCCTGGAACCACTATTCCCTCACCGTTTTATAAACCACAAATCCTCTGCGTTTGTAATTTTCCAAGGCGCTTTTATGATCCCGGGTGCAGGTATGCAGCCAGACGCGACGGGTTCCAGTGATTGACCAGGCAGCTTCAATCGCCGCCGTCACCAAAGCACCGCCCAAACCACAACCAACATATTCCGGCAACAAACCCAATTGCACAATTTCCACGTCGCCACCTTCCTGCGCTTCGAGTTCAAAATACCCGGTGGATTGGTCGTCCACGGTAACGACTCCTGTGGCCAGGACCGGTCGCTCGACATAGGTGAGCCACTGCTCTTCCGACCACTTCAAGCGGTTTGTCCATTGCCAATCCCCGCCGACTTTCTGATAAAACTGCCGATTCAGGTCAAACGTCGGCTCCACCAGAATCGATACGGAGAAATCCGACGGCCCAGCTTTCGCCCGCAAGGATGCCTGATCCAACATTTCCAGGTAGTAGGTCGTCAGTTCACTCATCGGTGTTCGAAGCTACAATCTTTGGGAAGCACTGGCAAATTCGGTATAAATGTCGACTTGAATGCCGTAATTAGCCTCAATTTGAGACAATAATCCTGGAATTTGAGTGGAACAGCCTAGAGTTTTCTATCTAGACCGGCTTTAATAACCTATCTTTGAGAATTCCCCCTCGCCGACCAAGCCGCTATGATCTCACGCCTTGCCTACCCCTCACTTTTTATCTCTGCTGTTTTTATCAGCACGTCTTTAACTAGTCCAGCAGCAGACAAAAAAAACGAATCCCTTTTCGAATCAAAAATTGTCCCCATTCTCGAAGCAAATTGTCTGGAGTGTCACAACAACAATGTCAGTAAAGGAAATTTGTCACTGACTTCTCTCAAGGAGGCGCTTCAAGGCGGCGAGGAAGGAGCCGGACTGGTTCCCTCCCATCCTGACAAAAGTCGCTTAGTTCAATACATTACCGGACCTGATCCGGACATGCCGAAAAAAAAAGAAGCTCTCTCAGTAAACGATGTTGAACTCATCCGCCAATGGATTGCAAGTGGTGCCGACTGGCCAGACACACTTGTTCTTCGCGAAAAATCCAAGGGTGACAAATCGTGGTGGGCCTACACCCCTCTATCAAAAGAAAAACCACCAACACCCGCAGGCATCCCCCCCACTTGGAATAAAATCCCAATTGATCGTTACATCTTTGCCGGACTAAGCAAAAAAAACCTCCATCCCAATCCGCCAGCTGACCGTCACCCTCTCATAAGGAGAGTGACTTATGATCTAACCGGACTTCCGCCCACAGCAAAAGAAATCGATGCTTTTGTCAACGACTCCTCACCCAATGCTTATCGAAAACTCATCGACCGCCTACTAGCCTCACCGCAATACGGCGAACGCTGGGGCCGTCACTGGTTGGATGTTGTTCGTTTTGGTGAAAGCATTGGATTCGAACGCAATGGAATCATCGACAATGCCTGGCCCTTCCGGGACTACATCATCAAATCATTCAACGACGACAAGCCCTTCGACCGCTTGACTCTTGAGCATCTGGCTGGCGATGTCATCGGCCCCAACGATCCTTCCGTCGAAGTTGGCACTACCTTTCTCGTCTGTGGCCCATTCGATAATGTGGGCAATCAGGATCCCGTCCAGAAAGCTCAAATCCGCGCCAATACCATTGACGAAATTGTCCGTGCTACCGGCGAGGCCTTTCTCGCCACCACCATTGGCTGCGCCCGCTGTCACGATCACAAATTCGATCCGGTTCTGCAGGAAGATTATTACTCCCTTTATGCCACCTTCGCCGGCGTCAAACACGGTGAACGAGTCATGGCTCCCGAAGCTGACAAAAAATCTCGCGGTGCCAAATTGAAAGGCCTCACTGACAAAAAAAATAAGCTCAGTTTAGAAAAAGCCCATTTGGAAAACGTGATCATGGCACGTGCAGAAAAAAAATCCACCAGCTATGACGCCTCTTACACTCGCCCGGCAACCGACCGCTACGGCACCGAGGAAACCTTCACCCCGATCAAAGCCAAACACCTGCGTTTCATTTCCGAAGGACTGGACACCAATCCCAACGCCAGCTCTGGATTTCGTCTCGATGAATTCGAAGTCTGGACCGCCGGCAACACTCCACGCAATGTTGCCCTCGCCGCCAATGGCGGAACAGCAAACGGCAAAAGCCGCATTGCCGGTGACTTTGCCGGTGCCTACGGTGCCCAACTGACCATCGACGGCAAATTCGGATCCCGCTGGGTGGCCTCTTCACCGGATCTTACCCTCACCTTCGCCAAGCCGGAAACCATCGACCATGTTTTGTTCTCCAGCGACCGGCTCAAGCAATTGGAAAAACACAGGAAAACCACCTTTGTCGGTGAATACCGCATCGAAGTTTCCAGCGATGGCAAAAAGTGGATTGAAGTTACCAACTCCCATAATCGCAAACCAGCCACACCCGCCCAACGGAAAAAACGCTTCCTCAAACTCGAAACCACAGCTGTAGAACAAAAACAGCTCGGTGCGATTTCGGCCAACCTCGCAAAAACTACGGTAGCCATTGCTGCGGTGCCTGCCCTGCCAACCTGGTGGATCGGTCAATATGCCGAACCTCCGGAAAAAAACTTTCACGTCTTCACCGGAGGCAGCCCACAACGTCTGGGCGTAAGCGTCTTGCCAAGCAGTCTCTCAACCCTGAGCGAAGTTGCTCCCGCCTATCAGTTGAAAAACGAAACTCCTGAAAAAGATCGCCGCCTGGCTCTGGCAAAATGGATCACCCACACAGATAATCCACTCACCCCGCGTGTCCTCGCCAATCGCCTCTGGCACTACCACTTTGGAACCGGACTGGTGGATACTCCAAGTGACTTCGGTTACATGGGCTCCAAACCCACTCACCCCGAATTACTCGACTGGCTTGCTCGCCGGCTCCAGCAGAATGGCTGGCGCTTAAAAGACTTACATCGCGACATTTTGCTCTCGCAGACTTACCAGCAATCTGCAGCCTACCGCGCCGATGCTGCCAAAGTCGACTCCGATTCGCGTCTGCTGTGGCGTTTCCCACCACGACGCCTCTCCGCTGAAGAAATTCGCGACACCTTACTTGTGATCTCTGGCAAGCTCGATGGCAAAATGGGTGGCCCCGGATTCCGTCTTTACCAATACCTGGTGGACAACGTATCGACCTATGTCCCACTCGATAAACACGGTCCGGAAACCTGGCGCCGCTCCGTTTATCATCAAAATGCACGAGCTGCCTTTGTCGATCTGCTCACTGAATTCGACTGCCCCGACAACGCCTTTGCTACACCGAGACGTTCCTCCACCACAACCCCGCTCCAAGCTCTCACCTTGATGAATCACAGCTTCACCGTCGAAATGGCAGGCTTTTTTGCTGAGCGACTCAAACAAAAAAGTGCTGCCGCCAACGAAGATAAACTGGCTTCGCTCGATTCACAGATCACCAAGGCTTTCACTCTCGCATACGGTCGGCACCCTGATTCCAAAGAAAAAAAAGCTGCGACAACGCTTATCAAACAACACGGCCTCACTGCTTTTTGTAGGGCACTACTGAATTCCAACGAATTGATCTACCTCAATTGAACCAAATGTGAGACGGAATTGCCTGCAGCGGTCTCCGCTGCGCTCCGGCACCGATCCCGTCTCAAATCCAAGGATATGGCGGATATGGAAATCCGCCTTACGAATCAAAAATCACAACCTCCGCTATGAAAGAGCAACCCCACATCCGATCCCGCCGCCGCTTCCTGGGAAACATCCAGACCGGCCTGATGGGCATCGCTTTATCCGAACTGCTGCAAAACGAACTTTCTGCAAACTCTTCATCCTCGCTTGCCCAACACGCCCAATGGCTGCCCGGTCGCGGACAATGCCACCACAGCCCAAAAGCAAAACGTGTGCTACAGATTTTTTGTCCCGGTGCCGCTTCTCACATGGACTTGTGGGAACACAAACCCTCGCTCGAAAAGTGGCACGGAAAACCTCTGCCCGGCGAAGAAAACCTTGTCTCCTTCCAGGGTAAAAACGGCAACCTGATGAAGTCACCGTGGCCTTTTCAAAAATACGGCCAATCCGGTAAAGCCATCACCTCCCAACTCCCCTATCTCGGCCAGCATGTTGATGACATTGCTTTCATCCACTCCATGCATTCTGAAACCAATACCCATGGCCCCGGCTGTGTATTCATGAATACCGGGCAACCCACCGAAGGTTTTCCCAGTGCTGGTTCCTGGCTCAGTTATGCTCTCGGCAGCGCCAATCAAAACCTGCCCACTTATATTTCCATCCCCGATATCCGTGGTGAACCTCCAAATGGAAAGGCCAACTGGAGCAGCGGTTTCCTGCCAGCACAGAATCAGGCCATCGTAATGAACGCCCAGCAGCCAATCAGAAATCTAACCCTGCCTGCAGGTATCAATTCAAAGCAGGAATCGGCATCCCGCGATTTTCTGCGACAACTCAACAAGGATCATCTCAAAAAAAATCCTGGCGATTCCAATCTGCAGGCTCGCATGGCTGCTTACGATCTCGCCGCGCGTATGCAGTTATCCGCACCGGAAGTTTCCGATCTCAAATCAGAGCCCAAATCCATCCACAAACTTTACGGAACGGAAGACCCCAACAAATTGAAGTCCGCTTATGCCAGAAACTGCCTGCTCGCCCGCCGCTTTCTGGAGCGCGGTGTCCGCTATGTAAACCTCTACTGTTCCTCCCGGGCCTCTGGTGTTGACGGCCTGCTCAACTGGGACGCCCACAAAACGCTCAAGTCCGATTACGAACGTCACTGTCCGGTGCTCGACCAACCGACCGCCGCTCTTCTCACCGACCTGAAGCAGCGCGGCATGCTCGATGATACCCTCATCCTCTGGACAACAGAATTCGGCCGCATGCCCACCCATCAAGCCGGCACCGCCGGTCGCGACCACAATCCCGATGGCTTCACCTGCTGGATGATGGGCGGAGGAATCAAAGGCGGCGTGAGTTACGGTGCCACCGATGAGTTCGGCCGTCGAGCCGAGCAGAATCCCACCACCGTCTGGGATTTTTACGCCACCGTTCTGCACCTACTCGGCTTCGACCACGAAAAACTCAGCTACTATAACAACGGCCTTGATCGCCGACTAACAGGAGTGGAGGGAAAAGTGATTCGCAGGATCATGGCTTAACCCGAAGCTTCAATTTCACTTCCAGACTTTTCTCAAAAATACATCCGTCGCATTCACTGTTGGCGTGAACCAGGTTTCATACACCCAGAAAGGATGCGGCCCTTTGGGCATCAGAACAAATTCGTAATTAATCCCCAATTGATCCATTTTTTTCCAGAATTCAGGGTAGCGCAGTTTTGGTCGATCCATTTCTCCATCAATAAATAATGCTGGCGGCATGGACTTGCCCAGATGAGTCAAGGGGGAAGCCTTGCGGTACACTTCAGGGTCTTTATCAGGCATCGCCCCTCCGAGAAAAACGACATAGGGACTACCTTTGCCCGCAGCTACAGAGCTAGCCACTCTCTCTGCCACCACCGAATCACTCAAATCCATTGGCCCTGCCATCACAATCGCCGCTTGCACTACCGAGGACTGCTCCCGATGATCCCCATTACCTTCAAACTCTTCCATGCCATTGGTCGCTGCGACAAAACCTGCCAGATGTCCGCCTGCTGATCCACCCATCACCGCAATATGATCCGGGTCGATTTTAAAACGTTTGGCATTCGCACGCACCCAGCGCACGGCCGCTTTGCAATCATGCACCGGGGCAGGAAAGGGCGCCTCCCCCGACAGACGATAGTTGGGCACAATCGTCACATAACCTTTCTGCGCCAGGCCTTGTGCCAATGCAGCAAACAATCCAGGGCGCCCGTTCTGCCACCCCCCACCAAAATACATTACAATCGCAGGTAAGTTCCCCTCATGTTTAGCCGGTTTGTATAAATCCAGTGACAAACGACGACGGCGCTTTTCATCCACGTAAGTGAATATTACCGGGCCTTCCACATGGAGCCCTTCATTCATATCAGGGTGAACCCTGACTTTTTTCAGCCTGAAATCCTGCGCACCGGCAGTGCTATTGGTAACAAACAGAACTGCAAGCACCCACCAAATATTCGCCCCCGCTTTCTCTCTCATCCTGCTCAGTAATAAAACTCTTTCCCCCTTTGCGTGCTTGACTCCTTTGCGAGATCACTTCCCCTACTTCTCATACCCATTCGCCGGCGTACCATCCTCCTGCAGCTTGCCACAAGTCCACAGCAGCCCGCGTGTCAAAAGATCCAGATAAACCGGATCCATCATCGTCTCGTTGTGATGACCGATCGTCGTTCCAAACGTTTTACAACCTTTGTATTCGTTCACCCAGATGCAAGTCTGGGCCGCTTCCGTCGATGGAATTTTGCCCTCAGCCAAGGCTGTTGCCGAACCCCACATCTTCGCATCGGGGTGGGCTTTCGAATTCGTATTATAAAGCTCCCCTTCCGGAGTCACCCAGTCATCAGGCAATGACTTGATCACCGGATGCACCTTGTTCAGTTTTGTCACTTTGATCGGACTTTTTTTGCCGTGATTAAAAGAGCTGATCCCAATCAACTTGCGGTATTCATCAGTCTTCGCCGCACGGTAAGAGTGCATCGAGCAATGCAACACAACGACTCCAACGCCGTGATCGGTATGCGCCTTGACCATGGCGTTGACAAATTCATCATCCTTCACCCCGCCATAACATTCATTATGGACAATCACATCGTAGCCCTTCGCCCAATCTTCCCTCTTATAGATTCCGATCTGATGTTCCCTGCCTTCAAACTGCTCGTAAACCAGATCCCACACCACATTAGCTCGTTTACTGACTCCATCCATGATGATGCGCTTCTGCATATCATAGTCGTGACAGCACCCTCCTGTGATCAGCAAAGCTCGAATCGGTGCAGGGCCGTCAGCTTTCTTTTTTTTCTGAGCCTGCAAAGCAGTGCTGCTCAAAATACCCAGGGAAAGAACGGTCAAAGAAAATAAAAGGAGTTTTTTCATGACCTTTTCCTGCCACAAGACACGCTGTTTTGCAAGAAACAGCCATTCATGACGGCAAATAACAAATCAGATATATCCAGTTGAGCACCACCAACACAGTGATCACCAAGCCCCACCGCCTGCCGGATTTCCCAAGCGCAGCACTTGCCGTTTCGGCCACCGCGCCACCTTGATAACGCTCCATCTTCATCGTCGTCACCGTCCAGACAAACCAAAGCACCACCGCAAACACCCCCAACACAGCCAAAGGATTAAAAGCCGCAGCTTCGACAACTTCTCCTCTCGCCAGTGCCTTCATCGAACGGGTGCCTCCACAGCCCACACAGGGTATGCCCGTCAGATTACGCAGGGAACAGGGGGGAGGTTTCACTGGCAAAGCCTCATAAGTTCTCGCTACCAGCAGTAAAGCCAATACCGCGAGCAAACTCACCCCCGGAGCCACCAGACGATCACGTCGCATTTCACGCTACCTCCAGTTCAAGCTGGTTCACCCGCATCCAGCTTCCGCACCAAGTCAGCAGCCCTTCTTTTTCGCAAAACCATTCCATGAATACTTAGGCTACGACACAAGTTCAAAAAACAAACAGGAATCATTAACCTCGCTTCTATTTCATTACCTCTTGCAAAGGCTTTTAACCAACCCGAAGTTTTCCCTGGCTTTGCTTGCCAAGGTTTTGATTTCTTTTCAGCCGCCAAAGCCACCCCACTCTCCGACTTCAAAAATAAAGCACAAAGAACCAAGAATAAAGAACCAAAAAAAAGCGGGCTAAACGCCCGCTTTCTTATTAAATACTCATTCATGGCCTTGAACTCAGTCACAACCACAGCCCCCTCCACAGCAACCGTCTTTGCTTTCCATTTCTTCGCTTGTTGGAACCTTACCGTTTTCAATTGTTTTGGAAACGTACTTTGACACCTTCTGGTGCAAGGCATTCAGTTCATTCTGTGCGCTCATGAAATTTTTCACCTTCGGATTTTCATCCGCAGCTTGGCGCAAAGTTTCGTATTCATCCAGATCACCATCCGTCACTTCTGCTCCGGAATGTTGTTTCTGGTGCATTTCTTCCCCCTTTTGGGCAAATTTCACATAAACCTCCTTGGAGGCAGGGTCATCCAGAAGAGATTCGATACACGCAACCCGTTCGCGGTATTCTTCATCCGCAAGAATGGTTTCGCACAATTCCTGGATTTTCTCGTCAATAGTTGTTTCAGCAGTCAGCGTTTGCATCCCTCTACTTAACCTATTTTCCACACCGCTGCAAATCAATCGCTGACTCTCTCTCGCAATTCCCCCTATCGTCCTGTAGTTTCACCTCCGATTGACCCGAATATCTATGAAAAAAGCAACCACATCACTCGCCCTTCTTACAGCACTATTCATGAATCACCCTTTTACTGCGATTTCCGCCGAAGAACCCTCCCAAATCCCCCTCTGGCCCAAAGGCGCTCCTTATGCCAAAGGCGACAGCAAAACCGACCAACCTTTTGTTGACGTTTATCTTCCCAATGAAAAAATGCGCAACGGGGCTGCAGTCGTCGTCTGTCCCGGCGGCGGATACGGAGGACTCGCCCTTGATCATGAGGGCAACCAGATCGCCCAGTTTTACAATAGTTTCGGAGTTACAGCATTCGTCCTGCACTACCGACTTGGTACACACGGTTACCACTTCCCCACTCAACTCGCCGACGTGCAGCGGGCCATACGGTTCGCACGCAGTCAGTCGACCCAATATCACATCGACCCAAAACGCATTGGCGTGATGGGCTTCTCCGCTGGCGGCCACCTGAGCTCAATGGCTGCCACCAAATTCGACGAAAAAACATACGATGCCAGTGATCCGATTGATCAAGTTTCCGCACGACCTGACTTCGCCGTGCTGTGTTATCCGGTCATTTCGATGAATTCGGAATTCACTCACAAAGGATCTCGAAAAAATCTTCTCGGTGAGGATAAAGCAAATGATGCAAAAGCGGCAGACCACGTCTCTTCCGATCTCAATGTCACCGCCCAGACACCACCAACTTTTCTCTTCCACACCAATGAAGACACCGCCGTGCCTCCAGAAAATTCGATCCGCTTCTACCTCGGCCTTCGCCAACATAAGGTTCCCGCCGAGTTGCATCTTTACCAGAAAGGACCACACGGCGTTGGCCTTCAGACCGGCGACCCCATTCTCGGCACCTGGGGTGGGCACCTCAAGGATTGGCTTCGCACCAACGGCTTCCTCGCTCCCGCCGGAAGTCCAAAACGCGTTGCGGCGTCAGGAAAAGTTTCGCTCAACGGCACACCCGTCAACTGGGGTTCAATCACATTCACCCCCGATGATCCCAACTTGCCCTTCACTTCTACTGTGGTGCGTGGTGGAAAGTTCCAGGCCACCCCGGCAAATGGCCCCACTGCCGCCCCGTCCCGGGTTTCCTTCGAAGCTTCGATTTGGGATACCACCCGAAACCCGGAAGACCGTGTCATACACACGGACCGTTTGTCACAAAATGATGCCCAACCGTTATCTATTCATATCGCAGCCGATATGCAGCCACTGCAATTCGACCTGATAGCAAAACCACAATGAAAAATATTTCACACGCCTTCCTGCTTGTCATCACTCTGACAGTCCTCCCTCTGTCCGCGCAGGAAAATACAACACCTTCTGCCAAACATCGTGAACTGATCAACTCGGGCGGAGGTGAAATCACTCTCGGCAAGTCGGTTCCCGGAAAGATCAAGATCACCGGCAACCAAGGTTTTGCCCTGCTTTCGGATGCCAATGCCAGCAGCATCGCAGCTGCCGGTTTTGCGGGAAAGGGGCGCGTGATCGCTTTCAGTCACGGTAGTTTTTTGACCGGTGGATTCCTCGATCAAAAACCAGGGTCTGATTTCATCCTGAACTCTTTCCGCTGGTCGGGCCAATCCCAAAAACCAAAAGTAGGTCTTGCCTCTTCGCTCAAGAAACTAGCCACCTATCTGGAAAAAAAAGGATTTAAAGTCACGCTCATTCCTGCGGACCAGCTAAGCCGGAATTTGAAGAAAGTTGATGTTTATGCGGCCATCAGTCACAACATCAGTGATGAAAAAGAAATTCAAACCATCAACCAATTTGTCGCCAACGGAGGCGGACTGCTCACCGCCACCACGCCCTGGGCTTTCACTAAAAAATACCCGGACTACTCCAACTTCCCTGGAAACCAACTCACCAAAGCGGCTGGCCTGATATACCTGCCAAACGGCACCGCTAACAAAGCTCCCATTGTTATCAGCCCAAAAACACCAGGTTCAAATGCCATCGCCGCCGCCCAACAACTCACCAAAAACCACAAAAAACTCAAGCCCGCCGAGCTCTCGAAATTGATCTCTGATCTCGACGAAGGCAAACACCTCACTGGTTCCAGCCTGACCGAATTCCTACAAGCCCTCGATCAACTTGAAGTGGCGACAGGTCTGGTCATTCCGACAAAAAAAGACCCGATCAAACCCGCGAGTAACAGCGGATCCCGTGAGCTGCCCGAAACCGTCATTCGTTTACGTGACTACATCAATCAAAACGCCCCGGCCAGATTCATCACCCGGATCCCGGCTGCCGATGATTATCCGGGCACTGTCCCTAAAAGTGCTAAACGTATTAGCCAGACCCTGACCATTGACGGCAAATACCGTGGCTGGTTGTCCGGACGTGGAGCCGGCGCCTGGGCCGCCAAGGAAATGCGCCCGACCGGCATCTACGCACCTCCCGGTGAACTCATCAAAGTCACTTTTCCCAAGCAACTCGTCAGCAAAGGATTCGAAGTCGTCATCGGTGCCTACGGCGGCAGCCTGCTCGACAAAGACAAATGGACCCGCTACCCACGCCTGCGCAACGATTTCGACATCGACAAAAACATCACCGAAGCCGCCAACGGACTCGGCGGACTGGTCACCATTCGTGTCCCTCGTGACGCGGATTACGCGCCCTTCAAAATCACCATCGAAGGCGGAGTGCGCGCTCCGATGTATGTGCACGGCAAAACCAGCCTCAGCGATTGGAAACAAACGATCCGCAAATACCCCGCGCCTTGGACAGAGCTTGTTTCCGAACGCATGATCATCGCCCTGCCCTCGGACTACATTCGCCGACTGAACGATCCCGACAAGGTGATGGACATCTGGAATGAAATCATCGACACCGCAGCGGAACTGGTGGTAGTAGATCGCAGTGACTACCGCGCCGAGCGTCTCGTTTTCGAACGACAACTGTCCGCCGGTTACATGCATTCAAGTTATCCGGTCGCTGCTCACCTGGACAAAAATGCGCTGCAAGCCGTCAATGCCCGAGACCTCAGGCAAAACGGCAACTGGGGATTCTTCCATGAATACGGCCACAACCACCAACACGACCTCTGGGCTCTGCCGGGCACCGGCGAAACCACCTGCAATCTCTGGTCGGTTTACATCTACGAAAAGCTAATCGGCAAAAAGAGCACCAATACCCATGGCGCAGTCAAAGCCGACAAACGCAAAGAACGACGCGAGGCCTATTTTAAAGGAGGTCGGAAATTTGATCCCGACTGGAGCATGTGGACCGCCCTCGACAGCTATCTGATGATCCAGGAAGAGTTCGGTTGGGAGCCCTTCAAAAAACTCTTCGATGAATACAATAATCTCCCCAAACAAGACTGGCCAAAAACCCAGCAGGAAAAAAACGACCAGTTTGTCATCCGCCTATCCAAAGCCTGCGGCAAAAACCTGGCTCCCTTCTGGCAAACCTGGAACCTCCCCTTGAGCGACAGTACCATCGAACAAGCCGCCAGCCTGCCTGATTGGGAAAACCACCCGGTGGAGAAATACGCAAAACCTTAAAAAAAATTCAAACCATCAATTTTCTTCAGACGACTGATTATGATTTTTTTTCCAGTCGTCAGTCAATCGGCCGGAAAACCCCCAGTTTTCTTCTTTGATCTCCTGAATGACAACATGGATGTGCTCTGGTTTTTTATCAAGCACGCGAACCAATGACCCGGTCACCTCTTCCACCAGCTGCGCTTTTTGTTCCCGAGTAGCACCTTCGGTAATTTGAATGTTTACATACGGCATAATCGATATCGCATCAGATTTAAAAAGTTGATAATATCTAAGCTCTCATCTGTGGTAATCCCATCCACCCTTTGCTCTCTTAGCGCCTTGCGAGATCCCTCCTCCTAGATCAACGCAAAGGCCTTCTTCATCGCCGCTGCAGTCTTTGCCACCGCTTCCTCCGCAGGCAATTTCCTCAGTGCTGCATTAAATGGCTCCGCGCGAACCGGACCGTCATAGCCAATTTGATTCAGTGCCTTCAAAAAAGTCGCCACATCAATCACACCTGTCACCATCGGCAACTCGCGCTTGTTATCAATTTGTTCATCAATCTCAATCCCTCCCGGTGCGTCATTCAAATCCACCGCGACGATCTGCTCATTGCTCAGCGAAAGAATGTCCTCACCCGTTTCGTGAGCGGTGTACCAATGCCAGCTATCCAAAACAAAGCCCACAGTCGGCACATTGATTTCACTCAGCAAATCTTTCGTTTCCGCCATCGAGTGAACAAAGGAATAACGCTTGCTCGACCATAAGGTTTTCGGCCCGACGTACTCCAATCCAAATCTCAATCCGTGATCCGCCAGAATTTTTCCAACCTCACGTAACCGCACTCCATGCTGGCGAAAATTCTGCATGTAAGTCAATTCATCGTGAAACGGTTTCAACCAGGTGCCAATCCGCGTCACTCCGGCCCGCTGTAAAACAGCCGCCTGCTCAGGTAAGGCTGCCAGACCTTTCTTAAACTTTTCTTCATCCCCGCGAAAATCAACTGGCATCCCTGCCGCAGAAAA
>DAOUQC010000158.1 GCA_030625775.1 Verrucomicrobiota bacterium | reverse complement strand
GCGAAAGATACCACCTTTGCCCAGGCACTCACAGAAAACCGTTTTGGCATCAAACTCGACGAACTCCACCCGGAACTCGACAGCCGTGCACCTGCCGACTTCCTCCCTGCCCCCGGCAGCCAACCGCCCACACGCCTCGCCCGTCACACCATTGGTCTGGCCGATCCGCTTACTGAGTCCGACATCACCGATGAAGACCGGGCCGACGATGGACTGCCTCAAGCTCTTGAAGATTGCATTCAGACTTATTGGTTGAGCTGGTTCAAAGTCAAGGTGTGTGGTGATCTGGAAACCGACCTCGAGCGCATGGCCACGCTGGCCGAGCTGTTTGCCCGACATGTGCCGGCTTACCACTTCACTCTCGACGGCAACGAACAGTTCAAGACCATCGAAGCCTTTCATGATTATTGGAAACAATGCGTCGAGGATGCAAGACTGAAGGAATTCCTTTCACCCGCCCACCTGCTCTTCATCGAGCAACCCCTGCACCGTGACGAAGCCCTGGCCGATCACGTCGCCGACGGAATCACCTCATGGACCAATGCCCCGCCATTCATTATCGATGAATCGGATGCCAGCCTGCAATCATGCGCCCGCGCCCTGGAACTCGGTTACGCCGGAACCAGTCACAAAAACTGCAAGGGGATTTTCAAGAGCATCGCCAACGCCTGCCTTCTAAAACATCACGCCCAGCAAAACCCCAACGGACCGCTACCCATTATCAGCGGAGAAGATCTCGTCAATGTCGGCCCCGTCGCCCTGCTTCAGGATCTAACCGTTATGCATGCCCTCGGAATCAAGCATGTGGAACGCAATGGGCATCATTACATGCGTGGACTCAGCGCCTTTCCCAAAGAAGTTCAGTCACAGACTCTTCGTGATCATGGAGATCTCTATCACCCGGGACCAGAGCAAATTCCCTGCATCCACATTCAAGAGGGTAAAATCAATATCCAGAGCCTACTCGACGCGCCTTTCGGAACCGCTTTTCGCATCGACGAGGTCATGCCGGATTGGACCTGGCTCTCAAGTGACGAAATCAAGCTTTCCCATCTGTTAAACTAAACAGCCCCCATCACTATGAAACTCAGCCTCTTCTCTGTCAGCTACGCCGGATTCTGGGGGCAGGATTCCCTCGACCTGAACGCTTTCATCGGCAAATCGGCGCAACTCGGCTACGACTCGGTCATGATCGCCGGGAAGCGCCCGCATCTGTCTCCGCTGGACAGCGACGATGAAAAAATTGCCGAGGTTCGAGCTGCTCTCAGTGAAAATAAAATCGACTGTTCCGTGATCGGTGGATACACCGACCTCTCTGCCTCCAACGCCGTCGAAGTCCCCTATCTCGAAATGCAAATCTCCTATGTTGAATCTCTTTCCCAAATCGCCGCCGCCCTCGGCGCACCTTATGTTCGAGTATTCACTGCTTACGAAATCGAAAAACAAAATCCCCATGCCGCCTGGACTTCGGTTGTTTCCACCCTGCAGGAGATGTGTGACCGGGCCCTTGCCCATGGCGTGACCCTCGTGGTTCAAAACCATCACGATGTCGGCGTCCACAGCGACGCCCTGCTCGAAATGATTGGCGACATTGATCGCGACAACTGCAAAATCGGCTTCGATGCCTGGTCACCAGCCCTGCGCGGAGAAGACCTCTACGAAGCGGCAAAGAAGATGGCACCCCACACCGCCATCACTACCAATGCCGATTACATCCGCTTGAAACGTTTTATCTACCAGCCCGAGCTGATCAATTACCGTGCTGCAGAACCCGATCTCGTTCGTGCGGTAAAATTTGGTGAGGGGTTTATCGACTACCAAGGATTCTTCAAGGGTTTGATCGAAGGCGGATTTAACGGGATCGCCAATTATGAAATGTGCTCACCTGTTCGCGGAGGAGGATCCTCACAAAACCTCGATGCTTTCGCCGGTCAATACCTGACTTGGATGAAGAAAAATACGTAATCGGGACTGAAAAGGCTCTAAGCAATTCCTTGATTCCCCAGAACGAGTATGCAAAAAATGGATACATGAACCTATCAAAAATTGTTTTTCTCTATCTCTGCCTCGCACTGGTGGCCCTGATTCATCCGAGCTGTCAATCCACTAAATCATCTGCAGGCACGGGTTTCCTCAGCAGCTACTCCGGATTACAACGCCACTCAAAACTCAGCAAAAAGCGAAGCTATGTAG
>DAOUQC010000146.1 GCA_030625775.1 Verrucomicrobiota bacterium | reverse complement strand
CCGAAATCACCACGGGTCGGATTTTCGTATAACATCGCGGTGTCCATCAATGGGACTTCGAAATTCACTTCAAGCGGCGCACTGCCTCCGCCATGTCTGCGATGACAGGCAGAGCAGTTGGCATGCAACCAGGAGCGAGCCTGTGCATTGGTGGAGCCGCGTCCGTGACTGGAGGTGAGCAGTCCACGGGTATTGCGTTCGAAAAAATTGGCATCGACCAAGCCGAGCGCAATGGCACTTTCACGGATCGAGGTTTTTTTTGCGTGGGGCAATGCTCTTAACTGCCAGGGTTGGAATCCCAGCACAAACTTGTTCCACGAATTATGGCAGCGGCTGCATTCGGATCGGCTGTGGATCCGGTATCGACTGCCGCCCTTCCACCCATCACTGGGAACCGTTACCTCCTCTCCCTTGGCCTCAACCAGATCGGCATCACTGCCGTCCTCGTTCCAGCGATAACTGTAACCATTCCAGCTTTCTCCGTCGTAGTGGAGGATCTGGGTTTCGATTTTGTGATCGCTGGGCTGGCCGGTGCTGATCGTTTTAGCCAGAACGGTATCCACGGGCCACGTTACTTCGGCCTTTTTGATTTTGCCATTCGGGTGCCGCTCGATGCTGGTATTGATTTTGCTCTTGTCCTTCAGGGCAATGAATCGCTGAGACTTCGCTCCATCCTGCCACATGGGCTCGATGATCCGGTATTCGTAGACACCCGGAGCGGGTGCCTGCTTGCTCGTATCGGTGAATAATCCGGTTTCGCTTAAGCGGCGGGGGAAATCGCTTTTCTTTCCCGCTTTTGGATTCGGGATCAGGCGATAAATGCCCGAGGGAGTGCCGTAGTCAATGTAATAGAGATTGCCGTCCTTACCCTCGCCATAAGTGACAATACGGTGGGGGGTATCGGCGATTTCCTCGTGTTTCGTGACTTTCTGTCCATCGTGCCACAAGGCCCAGATTTTGCCTGTGGTGAAATCACCGTAGATATAGGCGTCACGAAGTTTGGGTAGGCGGGATCCGCGGTAAACGTAACCACCGGTGATCGAGGCCGCCTCGGTGTGAGGATGAGAGGCGACGGGAGTCGTAATCGGAGCCAGCGGGCTGGCCAATTCAGGTTTGATCGGGTTGCTGGCTTCCATGGCGCTCCACCCGGCATTGTGGCCTTTTTTGACGAGGTGGATCATTTCCCATAGTTCCCATCCGACGTCACCCACCCACAGGCGATTTTTCTCATCGAAGCTCATTTTCCAAGGATTCCGGAAACCAAATGCCCAGATTTCCGGCCGAACATTTTTTACGTTTATATAGGGATTATCTTTTGGAACTCCATAAGCATTAGGGTTCTCGGATTTATTGACATTGATGCGGAGGACGGAACAAAGCAGATCACTGTTGTCCTGACCCGAATTCAGGATATCTGGGGGTGAAGGCACGGCGGCATCGCCTGTAGAGATATAAAGCATGCCGTCCGCACCGAAGCGGATGTTGGCTCCGTTGTGTCCTCCGCTCAGCCAGGTGAGCAGAATTTCCTCGCTGGAGGGATCGATTTCGGGGATGTCACCCTCCTTGAGCCGAAAACGGGAAAGCCGGGTTCCGTCCTCCAGCCCGCTGGCCAGCGTGTAGGTGATGAAGACTTCCTTGTTCGATTTCCATTGGGGATGAAAAGCGATGCCGTAGGCAAAGGCCACTTTCGGATGCAGGGCTTTCAGGTCGATCAGCAGATCTGCTTTATCAACCGCCGGGTCTTCAGGAAAGGACCAGATTTTCCCACCGCGTTCGACGACGACCATGCGACCGCCAATCGAGATCATTTCCAGCGCGTTGTCGAACTGCAGTTTGGGAAAAACGGCTTCGAAAGTGTAGGGCAGGGGTGCTTCCGGGGTTCCTTGAATCCGGGAGGTGCTCCAGGGCGAGCGGAGGGAGGGAGGTTCGTTTTGTGCCATTGCGCTGATTGCCCCGAACAGGAGGGTCAGCAGTAGAGCGGGAAGGGGGCGAGGAATGATAAGTGATGAGTGATGAATGATGAGGAGGGGGTAAGTGTGGGTGGAAATTTATGACAAATATTAGGGATAGACAATTAAGAAGTGATAATGAAAATGAGAGTCCGGATAGGGAGAAATCTTTGACTCGGCGGAATTCGAGCACATATTTTTGGCTTACTGCATCCTCCGTTTTTTATGACTAAGCTCCAATTCCCTTTCAACCCCTGCATCCGATTCACATTATGTCTGTGTGCCATTGGTGTGCTTGCCATGTTTTCATCTACGAGTGCGCGGTCAGGCGAACTGAAAGCCGGGGCGGCCAAAGTGGACATTGCAGCTGAAGGTGGACCGATCAATGACCCGCCTTATGTGAAAGCTCTGGTATTGGATGACGGCTCAACGAAGGCAGTGATCATTACCGTGGACGCCGTGGCAGTTGCTGAGATTGGTTCGATCAAGAATGATTATATTCCGAAAGTTAGGGAGCAGCTGAAGAAAGATCTGGGTATCGAAGGGGTGAATGTGCTGCTCAACGCCAGTCATTGTCACGCGAGACTTTGTCCGGATGTCGCGGAGCGCACCGTCAAAGCGGTAAAAATGGCGATGGAAAATATGGAGTCAGTGTTGATTGGTTCCGGTTCGGGTTCAGAAAACCGGGTGATGGAGAATCGCCGGATCAAATTGAAGGACGGCACCACGGCGGACGTGCGTCATGCTTATGCGCTTCCGCCCGACGAGGAAATTGCAGCAATCGGACCGGTGGATCCGGAGATTGGATTGTTGCGTTTGGATCGCAAGGATGGTACGACCCTGGCGGTGGTTTACAACTTTGCCATGCATCCGATCCAAGGAGTGCCGAGCGGAGCGAATACCGCTGACGTGACCGGTTTTGCCTCGACGGTGATCGAGGACAATTTGAGTGAGGGAACTATCGCTCTATTCCTGCAGGGTTGCGGAGGGGATATCAATCCAGTGGAATACAAAGCGGTGTCGAGTCCTCGGGATGCGGAACCCTTGGGAAATCTACTGGGGCTCAGCGCACTGCGTGCCTTGAGAAAGATCAAAACGAATGAGGAGACAACTCTCAAGGCGATCAACGAACGTCTTCAATTGCCGAGGCGTAATAACGAGGCCTACATCAAATCGATGGAAGCGGAGCAGGAAAAACTACTCAAATCGTTGTCGGGAACCAGCCTGAACTGGCAGACCTTCATGCCGCTAGTCACCAAGTATAATGCGAAAGAGAATTACCCGTCTTATTATTCACACCGCTACCTGCACGATGAGCTGATCGGTCGCGACAACATGAAGAAGATGGACGAAGCGAATCGCAACAACATGAAGCGCTACCTGAATAATATTTACACCATGGAAAAACTGACCCGGGTGGCGGCGAATCTCAGGTTGCTGAAAAAACATCAGGCCGAGTATGATGCGGATGCAAAACACATCGTCGATGTCGAAGTGATGGGATTGCGGATCGGTGACTTCCGATTGGTCAGCTTTCCGGGAGAAGTGACCGTGCCGATTGGTTTGAATATCAAAAAGGCATCACCGCATGAAAAGACTTTTGTGGCTGCCTATTCCAATGGTTACATCTATTACGCGCCGACGGACGAACAGTTGAAAAATGTCGGCGGTGCGCAGGAGGATAGCGACACGCAGGTCGCACCCGGTTGGCAGAAGATGTTCGAAGACAAGGCGCAGGAGATTTTGAAGAAGTTGTAGTTGGTCTGGCAAAAATCATAGGCATACTCTTATTTTTGGTTACCAGTTTCTGATATCGTCTCCGTTTCCGTGTTCATCCCTTTGATTTGGACCGTTCGACCAGATTGCAGCTCGACGATGTACGGGAATTTCTGCGGGTGATACCACTCCGTCCTCGTTATGATCAAAGAAGTAATGGTAATTATTTCCCCACCCGTCTAACTGCTCGCCTACAGGAATGTCCCAAAAAACAATGCCGTCTGAGTTTTCGGGGTTCAGGCTGGGTTTAACCCCGTTTAATTCGTGCCCGATAGTAATACTGAATGCACATTCACGTTCGTGTGAGATTCGGTCGGGTGAAGCAAAGGGAAGTCGATGGTAATGAGCGTAGAATTGATCAATCGCGGACTCAATTGTCACGATGTCATTTTGAGTTCTGCCGTGTTTGGTCGACTGAAAAAGCTGCCAGTCGGGTAGGCTGTGAACAGGAAATCGACTGTAGCGACGGTACTGCTCATAAAAACTAGAAAGTGTCCAGATGCCACCAGCCAGAACAGCAGCGACAAGCAGTGCGATTCCATAACGTCTTCGTTGGGCTCGGTTGGGGGATTGTTTGTCGTAGCAGAGCGACGATACTATTGTTCCTGAAAAAAGGACTATTGCAAATACACCCAGACATTCCAGTAGTGATCGATCCCAATCAATTATGAAGAGACTATGATCAAGATCATAGTCTGTGAACAGAAAGTAATGCCCTGGCCTGGGCAAAGCTCCGGAAGAAACAACGGTATACTTAAAAGGAAATACAGATTTGATTAGAGCTACCGCAAAAGCCAAAACACCTATTCGAAATATTTTATTGGTCTTCATTTTTTGCGCAATCATCACAAAAATTCAACATTTTGGCTTCGATTCTAGCATAACAAATCCGTATTGACTGCTGCTTAGCTAGAGCCGGGTGTGAATGAAAGCGATGGACATTTATCAACTTTCAGAGTTGGATACTTTTACTAATGTGGGGCAGATTTCCATATCTGCCATAGCAACTTACGTTGTTCCCCGCAGACATGGAAATCTGCCCCACGAAGGTATCAACTATGCATCTGGAAGGAAATCATCACTTTCATTCACACCCGCTAGAGCCAACTCCACGAATGCAAAATCACTTCCACCCCTTCGCCCATTCCTCAAACTCCTTCGGCCGCAATCGATAGCGGGCAATGTTTCCTATATGTAGGCTGTTGAGTTCGACATCGATCACCTCGATGAATCTCGCGCACTCATTTTTGGGAAGCTTTTCTTTTGTCTGAGCGGCGATCCATTTTCCTGCTGCATTTTTGCACATCTTTCCCTGCACGACTTCACGGACAAATCGTCCGATCAATGTCCGGTGACGTAGCCGAAAAGGATCGGGCTCACCCAATGACTGACGGATCGCGGAGTA
>DAOUQC010000040.1 GCA_030625775.1 Verrucomicrobiota bacterium | reverse complement strand
TTTTTCGCTACGCTTACAAGTAATGTGGTGGTTCCTGATTTCAACGGACCGGATCGATAGAGACGGGCAGATTTGGTGAGATTGACTCCCTTCATGATGGCGTGGTCTTTGCTTGTGCCAATGACAATTTCAAAGGGGTCGTCGTTGAAGTGGCCGTTGTAGTTGCCGCCGATCACTTCCGGATCAAAGTTTTCCCAGACAGCGCAGCCCTCGGGCACAGGTTTGCCACGCAGTGAAAAAGCGTGGGAAGTGGTGCGGATTCCCATCAGAGGTTTGCCCGCATCCAAATGTTTTCGGATCGCGTTCAGTTGGGCTTTTTTGGGTGCGCGTCGTCGTGCGCTGACAAAAAGGATGTCGGCTGATTTCAAGGCCGCTATGAGACCGGGGAAATCATTTCGATCCGGGCCTTCGTTGGACTTTGCCCTGATGAAGGTGGCACGGTATCCGAGCGGCTTGAGATCACTTTGATAAAATTCAGAGAGACTTTTTTCGGTAAAGTATTCCCGCTCGCCGATCAGAAAAAGAATGTTGGGGCCGGTGGGTTCTGTTGCGCTTGTAAGAAGCGGGCTTACAAAACAAAGTGCGGTGATAAGGAGGAGGAGTTTTTTCATAGGGCTAGGTTAGAATTTGGATGAGGCGTTCTCAAAGGCAGCCTTCATTTCCTCATAGTTTCGGGTGACAGGGAATTGGGGGAATTCTGCGATGACATTGTCCGGGGGGCAGAACAGGATGCCGGCGTTCGCCTCACCCAACATGGTGGTATCGTTATAGGAATCTCCCGCAGCGATTGTTTTGAAATTCAGGCTGTGGAAGGCTTTCACCGCTTCGCGTTTCTGGTCTTTCTGGCGCAGGTGATAGTTGATAATTTTCCCGCTGCCCGGATCGGTTTCCAGTTGATGACAGAACAGAGTTGGGTAATCGAGTTGTTTCATCAAGGGGGCGGCAAACTCGTAAAAAGTGTCCGATAAAATCACCACCTGGAATTCAGATTTCAACCAGTCGAGGAAATCCTTGGCTCCCTCCAGAGGTCCCATTTCCGCAATGACCGACTGCACATCAGGCAGGCCGAGCTGGTTTTCGTCGAGGATGCGAAGTCGTTGTTGCATGAGTTCGTCATAGTCCGGGATGTCACGCGTGGTGGCACGCAAAGCATCGATGCCGGTGCGTTGGGCAACGTTGATCCAGATTTCTGGAACGAGGACTCCTTCGAGATCGAGACAGGCGATAGTCATGGTGTGATAAGTGGTATGAAATGGCGTGAAAATCAAGTGCAGCGGCGGCGATTTAAGTGATTGAAAGAATTTCTGCTTGTGGCGATGAGATCTGGTCGCCAAGGTGTAGGCCGATTACTTGATTGCCGAGTGGAGAGTCGGGGGTGATGACGGTGATTGGCCGGGTTCCTACTTTGATTTCCAAACCTCCGGACGTGGGACCGAGGAAAAACCACTGCGATTGATTATTGATATTCAGCTCGATCAGGGCACCGATATCAATGGCATCAAATGTGTTAAAATCACGTGGTTCCATGGCGTCATAGGTGGAAGCGGCCTGGGCGAGTTCCTCAGCTTGTCGCGCCTGACCATCCGCCAGGTAGTTGGCTTCAGTGGATTGTGTGTCGTATTTGCCATCAGCTTTCGACTCATCATCACTGCCACTTTGCCGCGTTTGTTGGGAGGCACGCTGGAAGGTGTCGAAGTCTTTTTTCAGTCCGAGGAGGATCGCGTCGATGATTTCTGATTTGCTCACGGTAAGAGTATTTGCAATTGAGTCGGTTTTTTTAGACTTGCTCGCTTTATAGGCACTTCAAGAGAGGAGCGATCTGGGTCTGTGCCTTCAGATTTTAGGATTGACTCAGATTGTTCAAATTGGTTTTATCTAACCATCTTAGATAAACAATCGGACTTGCATACTATGAAACACATTCTCCCAACCTACAGGTCTTATTTTAAAATGCTGCTCGCTTTGACATGCACGCTGGGCATGTCGCTTGAGATGCTTCACTCTTTCCCCTATCCCTACCCAATGCCACCACCTGCGACCTCTCCGGTTGATGATGGGGCCGCTGATCGAGCTCGGCTTGCGCGGGAAAAGGAAGAAGCTGAGAAGAAGGCCGCCGCAGCGGCTGCAAAAAAGGCCAAGGAGACTGTGGATTCAGCGGGAAATTTACCAAGCATTAATAATGCAACCCGGGAGGGGAGCAAGGCTACGGCGGGGGCTGTTCAAACGGGACTCAAGGGGAAGATGAAATTTGTGAGTATGATTCATTTGGCGAAAAATCCGTCTTCACCGGAAAACAGGATTGCTGAGCTGGATGTGGAATTAAAAAAATCTAGAGAAAAAATAGACCGTTTGACTAGTGAATACGAAAGCCTCGGTAGGGATTTAGACCAAGAGGGAGATGTGCCTTTGGACGGCTTAGATAAGGAGATAAAAATATCTGTTTATAATGATGTTCGATCGAAATTGATAAAGGCCTCGGAGGAATACGGAGAATTAGATGGGGAAAAAAGTGACCTGCAAAATCAAACACAGAAAAAAGAAACGGGGAAAAAACTGAAAAGCGAACAAAAAAAACTGAATAAAAAGAAGGCCAAGCTGGAGAAAAAAAAGAAAAAGCAGCAAGCTGAATTGGATGGGGTGGATAAAGACCTTGACCGACTGAATAAGAAGGGGCCTCCGGAAAGCGAAATCGGCAAAGCTGTTCATGAGGGGCAGATCAAAGATCTTGAGCGGAAGCAACGCAATATTGGTAAAGATCTGAAAAAGATTGAGGGTGAAATCAAGGGGGTTGATGGCAAGCTGAATGAAATCGGAGGGCAGCTGAAAAATATCAGCTCCACTTTACCTGCAAACCGTCCCGAACCATCTCCCAGCCTTGTCCGTTACTTTCAATTCATGGGCGATCTGCACGTGGATTACCGAGTCGCCCTTGGAATGTCAGAAGGACGCGAAGAGACGATTGATCTCACTGAATGGATGGCTGCATCCTATCTTGATACGAGTGCCGGACATCCGTTCGCGATGATCGTGGGGCCTAGTATCCTGGCCAGCGGAGCTTCGGAAATCACAGTAGTGGTTCCATCCGGGGAAATCAGCTCGGGCAAGGATGTGGCGGTTGAAGCGGCTCCTGTCAGCGCACTTCCCGCCGATTGGGAAATTTTTATCAGCGGTTCATTCAGTCGCTACGATCAGAACAGTCTCAGTGGTGCCATTAATGGTTTTCAATCCGATACTTGGACGGGAACCTTGGGACTGGAATATCAGATCGACCCGAGCCTGATGGTAGGCATCGCTTATTCGTATGCCGAGACCGATACTACGGTTGATGGTGGCCAGGGTGATATTGATCTCTCAGGGAGTGTGGTCAGTGCTTATGTGGTGAAAAACTGGAATGCGCTCAGCAGCGGTTTGCTTTACAGTTACGGCAGCTACCAGAACGATGTCACTCGCAGCACCGGTATCGGCAGTCCGGCACAGGGTAGTCCTGACAGTGATTCGAACACCATCTCGTGGATGCTCGACTACGCACTCGTGCGCAGTGAAAATTTGGTGATGGGGCCTTCCGTCGCTCTCGATTACGGCGAAGGCGGTGTTGATGGTTACCGCGAACGCGGAGCTGGTGCGGGTAATCTCAACGTTGCGGGCACCAGTTACGAAACGATGATCAGTTCTATTGGATGGGAGATTGATTACGCCAAACCTACTGATTACGGGCAGCTGATCTGCAATGTCTACGCTGGCTGGGAGCATGAATACATGCCTGAAGACAGCCCCTTGACGGCTTCCTTGGCGACGACGCCTGCGGGATTAGCTCGCGGAATTAGCCCGGGCATCACCGCCAACGGAGCACATCCCGGCACCGACTGGCTTGGGCTTGGGGTTAATGTGCAACTGCTGACGACAGGGGGTTGGAATGTTTCTGTCGGTTATTACGGGCAGCTGTTGCGACAGGATGCTTCCAGTCATACCGCTATGTTTGGGTTCTCCAAATCGTTCTGAGTGCAGGTAAAGGAGGGCAATGGATTAGGAGGGCAATGGATTAACGTTTGCCATCAAGCTGGGTTGAAGTTTATGTTTTCAACATGAAATCCCCCGTTCAATCAATCCTGCCTCAAAGTCGACGCCAGTTTTCCAAGGCTCTTGGAGTTGCTCTGGGGGGAGCGATGATTCCATCTGCTTCGGTTTTTTCTCAAACAAAAAAAACAGATGGGGCTGGAATTTTTGATCAGCAGTTTGCGATCTGCAACGAGACCTTTCGCGACTGGCCTTTTGAAAAGGCCTTCGCCTTCGCTGCGGAGTGCGGATACAAAGCTTTGGAAGTGGCACCGTTCACGGTGTCGAATGATGTGAGGGATGTCACGCTTGCTAAGAGGAAAAAGGTTCATTCTCAAGCGGAAGCTGCGGGGCTCAAAATTCTCGGCCTGCACTGGTTGCTGTCGAGGACCAAGGGATTTCATCTGACCAGCGCTGATCGTGATGAACGAAAGCGCACGGCAGCTTATCTTGGTGATCTAGCTCGTTTCTGTGCCGACCTCGGAGGTGACAAACTTATTTTCGGTTCACCCAAGCAGCGTGATTTACGTGAGGGTGTTACTAAAGAAAAAGGTTTGGAATACGCGGCTGAAGTGGTTGAAGAAGCTCTGCCTGCTTTGGAAAAAGCGAATGTGACATTGGCGTTCGAGCCTCTGTCACCGCGCACGACTAATTTTATGAGTACAGCAGCGGGAGCGGTTGAGTTGATCGATAAAGTAAACGATCCACGCTGTCGCCTGATTCTTGACTGCCTGGCGATGTCCACTGAAGGGACTCCGATTCCAGAGATCATTCGCAAATACAAAAACCTGACAGTGCATGTGCAGGTGAATGATCCCAATGCGCAGGGGCCGGGATTTGGTGATTTGGATTTTGTGCCGATCCTGCAGGAGTTGCGAGACCTGAAATACAAAGGTTGGATTTCAGTCGAGGTATTCAATTACAAACCCGGGCCGGAACGGCTGGCGAAGGAGAGCATTGAATATCTGAAGAAGTGTCAGGCAAAGACCACGGCTTGAGGGGGTGGCGTTTTTTAAGTATTATTTTTTCTCCCAAAGTGAGTTGATCACTTTCACCGTTTCATCGGTGAGAAGGTCACCACCTTCCGGGCCGACCAGGCAAGAGTTGATGATGGCGCTGTAACTGCCGCCCCGGGTGGCGTCATCCGTGGCGAGATAAGCTCCGGTGTTTTGGCTGAGTTGAATGACGAAGGTTTGCAGAGCATTGCTGCGGGCTTTCATGCGCAGTCCGAATTCGGTGAAAAGTTCAAAGGGGTTGGTGGCGATGGCGATGTCGCCAATTTTAAGGACGTGAAGCTCCATTGGAAAGTAGGGTTTTTCATCCTGGGCAGCAAAGCGGTCGACGGTTTTCTGGTTCCAGCGTTGTTTCCAGCCGGTGTCCTTGTTGCCCTTTTTTTCGGCTTCCTTCAGTTGGGCAATGGCGGCTTTGGCTTCGGCGAGTTCTGCTTTGGTGACCTTTCGCACCGGCAGTTCGATGTCACGGACCTGGTGTTCGAGAGGGGCATCAAAGTGAATGTCATTTTTTGCCACCAGCCAGGCATCATCGACGGCTCGAGCGATGCGGCGTCCGATTTCCTGCAGGCGGGTGCGTTTGGCGGCGACCACCATGCGGTTCTCAGCCGCTTTGCGTAACATCAAGTGTGGGGATTGGTCGCCCGCAGCACCGACCCAGCTCAAGACAATCAGATCCTTGCCGTGCTTTTCGCGCAATTGTTCGCGCACTTCATGCCAGTAGTCGGCATTGACTGCCGAACGACTTTCCACTTCCTGTCCGGGGCAGGCGACGTTTACGGCGGCGGCAGTGAGTTTTTTGTCGGCATTGAAGAAAAACAGGACTTCCACACCGTGATCTTCAGCACCTTCGAGTTTTTTGAAACTGGGAAGGGCGGTTTTTCCATACATCTGGGCGTGTCCATCGGTATAGACAATGCGTCGGTTATGGGCAACGACGGCGTGTCCCAGTCCCCAACTGACACCCCCGGGCTGGCGGCTTTTCCATGCTTCGGCAGTCATATTGGCCAACTGATTGACTAAAAATTTCCGGTATTGCAATGGCTGGATCACGTCTGGGGGAATGACGTAGGTGCCTTCCCTCATCACCGGTGCGGTGTGGGTGTGGGTGGCATTGATGACGATCTTGCGGCCGTCGATTTCAGGTGCGATTTCTTTCAACTTGGTGCGGAAGGCATCCAGTATCCCTTCGCGGATCGCCACCAGATCACAGGAGACCAGAATTGCTTGTTCTGATTTGCCGTCGGTAGATGTTTTTTCGAGTACCACTACCGAGGCAGTCACTGGGGTTTCAACTTTTTTTGCGATACGGGTTTGCATCTGACCGGACAGCGCAACGGGCAATTCTGGTGTGATGCTGGTTGTCGCCTGGCCGATGAGCAGTTCAGCGGATGCATGAGTTGCAAGTCCGGCGACAAGGGCCAGAAGGGTGAAGGTGGTTTTGAGTAGGGGGTATGTGATCATCGGGTTTATAATGTGCATGAGAGAGTTTACAAAATCTCATAAATAGTTTACAAAATATTATTTTTAAAAACAGAGAAGCAGGACTCAGTAGTTGAGAAGTAAAAGGGATTGTGGCAAGGGTATTGCTATGAAATTCCTGTTTCGACTTTGTCTGATTGGTGCACTTTTGCTTGAGATTCCAATTTCCGGGATTCACGCAGGTGACTGGCCGATGTGGCGGCACGATGCCAAACGCAGTGGGGTCAGTTCTGAAAAACTGGCAGATAAATTGCATCTCAATTGGTCGCGGGCGGTGGCTCCGGCTCGCTTGGCCTGGCCGAATGAGCCGCGCTTGCATTTTGATGCGTCGATCGAGCCGGTCGTGAAGGGCAACCGTTTGTTTGTTGGATCTCCTCTGGATGGCAGTGTGAGTGCTTATGATACGGAATCAGGAGCGGAGTTGTGGAAGTTTTATAGTGAAGGGCCGATTCGGTTTGCTCCGGTGGCCTGGCAGGACGGGCTGTATTTTGGTTCGGATGATGGCTATCTTTATCACCTGGATGCGGCGACAGGGGAATTGCGCTGGAAGGTGCGTGGGGCATCGGATGACCGGGCGGATTATCGTCAGTTGGGGAACTCGCGTTTGATCTCCTTGTGGCCGGTACGCGGTGGACCGGTGATTGAAAAAGGGGTGGTGTATTTTGGAGCCGGTATCTGGCCGTCGATGGGGGTTTTTGTTAAAGCGGTTGATGCCAAAACCGGTGAGGTAGTTTGGGCGAACGGTGACATCAATTATCTGTCAAAAGTCAGAATTGACCACAATTTGCTGGAAGAGGCAGCTTTGTCTCCCCAAGGGTATTGTCTGTTTGCCGACGGTAAAGTGGTGGTGCCGAACGGGCGTTCGATGCCGGCACGCTTTGAACCGGAGACAGGTAAACTACTTTATTTTGTACAGGGTTTTCGTCGTGGAGATTCACGGGTGACGGCAACCGACCGCTTTATGTTCGTGGGTGACGGGGGAGTAGTTAGTCTGAAGGACGGGCGTGAAGTGGGTGACCGCTGGAAGTCAGCTGGCAAGGATGCTCCCGAGGGTTATGTTGGCAGTAAAAGGGATTTGTTCGAAGGCCCTTTACATGGATACAAGTTCATGGCTGCCTGTGATTTTCGCTCGGCATTGGATGGGGGCAAGGCTTACGGAGTGAGCAAAGGAGCTTTATTCGGCTGGGATGTTCATCATGCAGAAGTGTCGCTTTATGAAAAGAAAGACGGGCCTCATCTAATCCATCCTGCTCGTTGGGATGCTCCATCACTATGGGAACATTTTTCTTTGGGAGCTGGTTCCAAGGAAAAAACGCGGGTGATCATCAAATCGGGTGGACGCATTTACACTCATGTTGGTAAAACATTGATGGCTGTCGAACTGCCGGAAAAAGAAGGTAAACCCAAGGTAGTCTGGAAACAGGAATTGGAGGGGATTCCGACCAGCATGCTGGTGGCGGACGGGAAATTGTTTGTGGTTCTGGAAGAGGGAAGGGTTCTTTGTTTTGCCGATACATTGGTGGAGGTGGTGAAAAAATACGAGTTGCCGAAACAGGAATTGGTGAAACGTGGCAAGGACGACGGCTGGGTAAAAAAAGCGGCCGAAGCGCTGGCCTCGGAGGGAACGAACCAGGGGTATGCGGTGGTATTGGGTTTGGAGAACGGGGCTCTGGTGGAGGAATTGCTCACCCAGTCGGAAATGAAAGTGATAGCCGTTGATGCGGACCGGAAAAAAGTCGAAGCTTTGCGCAAAACCCTGAGAGAGGCAGGTTTGTATGCGGGCCGTGCTGAAGTGTTTGTCGCAGATCCGCAGTCAATCAAATGGCCTTCTTATTTAGCTAATTTGATTGTATCGGAAAAGACTGGGGAAGAAAGTCCTTTGGCGAGGATGAAAGAAGCAGAGCTGTATGAATTGCTTCGCCCGTATGGAGGCACGATGGTGGCCGAGGATGGTGAGAGTTTTCGAGCGCGTTATATTGTAGCGAAGCTGCCGGGAGCACACGTGAATGCTTCGGGTGCTAAGTTAATAGTCCAGCGTCGCGGTGCGTTGGAAGGTTCTGCGGATTGGACCCATGAAACCGGTGATGCCTCGCGGGTGTATTTTTCTTCAGACAAACGCGTTCAGGCTCCCTTGGGGATTCTGTGGTATGGGGATGGGACGGATTACGGATTTGAGAAATACAAGGATTATGGACGAGGGGTGAAACCGCAGGTGGCGGAGGGGCGTTTGATTGCCTTTGATGATGGTAAGAAAGAATTGCGGGCGATTGATATTTATACCGGTCGTATGTTCTGGAAGCGGAAGGTGGACACTTCCCTGGTTCGTTATGTTACCTTTGCCGATGCGGTGTATGTGGCAAGTGATTTGAAGTGTGATGTGCTCGACCCGGTGACGGGAGAGGTGAAGGAGAGTCTGGCTTTACAGGTGGATGTGCCGAAGGGAAAAAAAGCAGGGGTGGTGGCAGTGCGGGCAAATGAAAACATTTTGCTGATCGGGGTCGGCTACGACCTGCCGGAAAACGAACACAGTCACGGAGCCATGGATCACGGTTTGTGGGATGCGAAGGTATTGGTGGCTCTGGACCGGAAAAGCGGCAAGCAGTTGTGGACGACTGCAGCTGAGCAGCGTTTTAATTTGCACTCCATCGCCATGGGGGGCGGTTTGGTATTTGCTGCAGATTCGATTTCTCCTGCACGGGCAGACCAGATGGAAAGGCGGGGGAAAGTACCGGAAACCTTTCCTTCAAAAATTCTCGCTATGGATGAGAGGACTGGAACGATCAAATGGCAAAAACAGTATGATTATAAATTCCGCAATATGCTGGGCAGAGGGCCTTTGGCAATTCGTCCCTACGACGACTGGCAGGCTTTCAACACAGAACATGGCCTGTTGCTGACCGGGAAGTCGAGTGAGATGCGGGCTGTCGATGTAAAAACAGGGGAGGAAAAGTGGCACTCTGCGAGTGCAGGCCTGCAACCTTTGATTCTTGGGGGGGATAATTTTATCAATCAGGCGGGCCATCGATACGAGGTGACTAGTGGGAAAATTCTCACTAAAAAGCCTCTATTCAAACGCGGATCCTGCAACTACACGGTAGGCAGTGATAGCCTGCTTTTCCTGCGCTACAAAAGTGCGGCTTATGTCGATTTGGAAAAGGGACAGCAGTTCAGTTTGCGTAATCTGAGAAGTGGTTGCAGCAACAGTTTGGTGGCTGCTGGAGGATTACTGAACGTGCCGAGCTTTGCGACGGGTTGTGTGTGCAACTACCCACTGCAGACCTCGTTCTCGATGGTCTATATGCCGGAGACAGGAAAATGGGCCGGAGACAAGCCGCTGGAAGTGTCGGAGGAGAAGGGCGGAAGTGATGAGTGATTGTGCTGTTACGCTTCGTTTTCTTTTTCCGGTAGCAGGCCGGTGGCGGTGAAGACGTGCTCATTAAAGAAGGTATCGACCTTTTCAGTATCGCCGAATTTGTAAGTAGCGTAGATCGTTGATGCAAAAATAAGCGGCGCAAGAATGGAGTGGAAGATGATGATGGCCAGTCCGTGGATTATGGTTTTGTGATAGATGATCGATACGAACAATGAAGCGACGGTCAGGGTGACCAGTCCTCCCAGGATGCAGATAAGCAGGGTTTTGTCCGGGGAGCGGCCTATCATGAATACGTAAAAAACAATAAGAAAACCGCTCAATAACCAAGCGCCCGGCAAGGCGATAATGGCACGCAGGGGGTTGATTTTTCGAGTGATGAGCATGGCGCTGATCCAGAAGGAAAACAGGTAGAGCACCACAGGGATGGCGATGAAGATGATGGCCAGGTGCCAGTGCTCGCTTTGAAAGTTGTCGTTGGGAATACTTTGTAGAAAGTTGGTGGAAAACAATGCCATCCATCTGGAGCGTGAGTCGAGTTCTGAGCTGGAAAATTTGATTTCCTCATCAGAATCAGCAATTTGAATCGTGATGGTTTTCCTGCTGAAGTCAAAGTGAGTCAGCTCTCCGTAAACAGCTTCTTTGCCATCTCGTGTCCAGTCGAGATCAATGGCTTGCGACAGCGTGGGAGCCAGTAAGCCCAGTGCAAGAAGCGGGAGGAGGGCAAATCGATGCCAAGCAGGTAAGCCGGGATGGAAAGGGGTAGGCATTTAGATTTAGGAATTTAGAATTAATCCTGGGGACACAAGAGGTGCCGTCTTAGCTTGCTATCCAGATGATGGAGGAATTAAAATGCTAAATGCGAAATCATCAATGTTATAGTTCAGGAATCTCCTTCTGGACGCGGGTCACGACTGAGCAGTTCTGTCAGAGCTTTGTCGGCGGGTTTGTTCTCATAGAGGATGGCGTATATCTGGTCGATCAGGGGGGTGCGAATCCCCGCTTTTTTGGCGAGTTTATATACGCTTTCGGTATTAGGCAAGCCTTCAGCGACCTGGGTCATTTTATCGAGGGCTTTTTCCAGTGAGAGCCCCTCCCCGAGCATGCGTCCGAGACTGTTGTTGCGGCTGTGCTGGCTGTAGCAGGTGACGATGAGGTCGCCTACTCCGCTGAGCCCCTGGAAGGTGCTGGGTTTTCCTCCCAAGGCGGTTCCGAGTCTTATCATTTCAGCCAGGCCGCGGGTGACCATGGCAGCTTTGGCGTTGTCACCTAAGCCCAAGCCGTCGGCAATACCCGCAGCGATGGCAAAAACATTTTTGACGGTGGCGCCAATTTCGATGCCTTCCATGTCTTCACGGGTATAGGAACGAAACCACGGCAGGGTGAACACTTCCTGCAAGCGCACAGCGGTTTCGTGATCCGGGCAACCGATGACGGTGGCGGTGGCCATACGGCGAGCCACTTCTTCTGCGTGGGTGGGGCCGGACAGGGCGGCAATCGGATTATTGGGGAAAAACTCGCGCAGCAGTTGGGTCATTGATAGGCCTGTAGCCGATTCGATTCCTTTGGTGCAGGCCAGAAAGACGGTGTCTTCACTCACTCCGCTTTGCTGCAGTTGCTTAATAACCAGGCGAGCGACTTGGGAGGGCACAACCAACAGGATGAGGGGCTCGTCGATGATGTCCGCCATACTACTGGTGGCACTGATGTTTTTGGGCAGCTCGATATCAGGCAGGTAGCGAGAGTTGGCGTGATTTTGATTGATGTCTTCGAGGACATTTTCTTCAATCCCGTAGACAGTGGTTTTTAATCCTCTTTCACCGAGGACGACAGCCAGGGCGGTGCCCCAACTTCCGGACCCTAGGACGGCGGCGCTTGTGAGTTCAGGTTCAGACATTCAAGTGGTGGTTGGTTTTTTGGATTTTGGAGTGAAACGATGTTCGGTTCCGTTACAGAGTTTACGTATATTGCCGCGATGTTTCCAAACGGCCAGAATGGCTAGTATTATGGTGAAGGTGATCAGGGGGTAATTCCAGCTCTGGAGATAGACAGTGGTGATGGGGATGGTCAGGGCCGCCCCTATTGAGGCGATCGAAACGTAGCGGCTAGTGAAGAATAACAAGAGCCACACGGCTACGGCAAGTAGCAGCGGAATAAAGATGATGGGCAAAAGTGCGCCAGCGGAGGTGGCAATGCCTTTGCCTCCTTTGAAGCCTAGCCAGAAGGTATAATTGTGGCCCATGATAGTGGCGAAAGCGGTGAGAATGTGGATCAGGCCGCTGTCAGAAAAGTGCTGGGCAATCAGAACAGGGGCCAGACCCTTCAGCATATCGAGAATGAGAACGCTGATGCCGATGGGTTTGCCCAGAGTGCGCAGAACATTGGTGGCACCGATGTTGCCACTACCATGTTCTCGGATATCAATTCCGCGAAGTTTGCCTGCGAGAAAACCAAAGGGGATGGATCCAATGAGATAGCCAGTAAGGATAAGAATACCCGCCGTTAATAATTCGATACCCGTCATGATAATAGGCTGGAATGATGACAGAAATATGATAAAAGTCGATGGAGGAATCAACTGAGTTTTGTGGCTAGAGCATCCGTGATTTCCTCCAGAGGCAGGCAGTTGATGACGTCATTGCGTGTCAGCCAGCCTTTGCGGGCAATTTTGATACCGAAAAACAGGCTGTCCAGATCGCAGGCGCGGTGAGCATCGGGGTTGATGGCGCATTTCACACCTTTTTGTGCTGCCAGTTTCCACCAGCGCCAGTCCATGTCCAGGCGCCAGGGGTTGCAGTTGAGCTCGATGATGGTGCCAGTGGCGGCGCAGGCATCGATAATGTCGGGGATGTTGACTGCGTAGGGTTCACGCTCAAGCAGCAAGCGGCCGGTGGGGTGTCCGACCATGGTGACATAGGGATTCTCAATGGCAGCTATGATGCGTTTGGTCATTTCTGCCTCGGGCAGGGTGAAAGCGTTGTGGACGGAGGCGACAGTGTAATCGAGTTGAGCCATGAGCTCGTCATCAAAATCAAGGCTGCCGTCTTTGAGGATATCAACTTCGCTGCCACTCAGCAGGCGGAAGTCGATGTCTTCATCCTTGAAATTTTCGTTGATATTGCGAATGTCGCGAACCTGGTTGAGCAGGCGTTTTTCGTTGAGTCCATTAGCTTGAACGGAGGCTTTGGAGTGGTCGGCGATGCCCAGGTATTGCAGACCGAGTTCGATGGCAGCGTTGGCCATTTCCATCAAGGAACTGTGTCCATCGCTGGCGGTGGTGTGGTTATGAAAGGTGCCACGCAGGTTTTCAAGTTCGACCAGTCGCGGCAAGGTATGCTCAGTCGCGGCTTCGATTTCGCCTTGGTTTTCACGCAATTCGGCGGGTGGGCAATCGAGGCCGAGGGCAGCGTAGAGGCCGGCTTCGTCGTGAAACTCGTGGGTGGGCTGGGTGGTGTCGGGATCGATGGGGGCGAGGCGGTATTCGTTGAGCGTATATCCCTGCTCGCGGGCGAGTCCGCGCAGGGCGACGTTGTGTTCCTTGCTGCCGGTGAAATAAACCAGGGCACAGGAGAATTCTTCATTACTGACCGCACGGAGATCACATTGTATTCCGCTGGTCAGTCGCACACTGGATTTGGTAGCACCGTGGTTGATGATGGAATCTACTTCCGGCAAAACAATAAAATAATCCATTATGCCCGGGGCATTGCCGGTGGCGACGAGGAAGTCGAGGTCATGCAGGGTTTCCTTGCCGCGTCGGTAACTTCCGGCGACTTCAGCGCGCAGGCAATCGGGATGGGATTTGAGCTCATGCAGGATCAGCTCGGCTTGACCTGCCACATCACCGAGACGAAAACGGTCGGCATTTTGTTCGCGGAAGGTGATGGCTTCAAGCAGTTTGCCCTGGGTTTTTTTACCAAAACCGGGCAACTGGGCAATGCGATCGTTCTCGCAGGCTTTCTTGAGGTCGGCAATGGAGGCAATGCCCAGTTTTTTGTAGAGATCCTTGATTCGTTTGGGTCCAAGCCCCTGGATTCGAAAGAGATCAAAGACCGTGTCGGGGAATTCCGCTTTGAGATTATTGTAATACTCAAGTTTCCCAGTGGTGGCCAGTTCGTGCAGTTTATCGCTCAGGGCTTTGCCGATGCCTTTGGTTTTACTGAGATCTTTGTAATCGTCCGAGGCAGCGATTTTCAACAGGTCGCCCTGGTAGCTCTCGACCACTTCCGCTCCAGTTTTGTAAGCACGGATTTTGAATGGATTTTCGTCCTGGAGATCAAGCAGCAGGGCAATTTTTTCGAAAATGTCAGCGATTTGTTCCCGAGTCAGCATTAGTGAACGAGATCACGATTGAGCGCAATTTCACCTGAAATCGGGTGAAAGCTGGATTTTTATGAATTAGAATGTAAAGTTCACGCTTTTTTGTTGCCAGACCACGGATTGAAAGCAATCCGGATGTCGGGTGACTGAGCAGAATCTAATTATAATGAGTGCAGAATCAAAAACTTCGAAAATATCCACTGAAAAAAGCTCGAATGGAGCAGGTAAAGTAGTGGAACGCGGTGAAGCGATGACTGGAGCTGAGCTGCTGGTCGCGTGTTTGGAGAGGGAAGGGGTCGAAGTGATGTTTGCCTACCCCGGGGGAGCGAGCATGCCGATTCACCAGGCTTTGAGTCACTCGAATAAAATCCGCACGATTCTACCTAGGCATGAGCAGGGAGGTGGTTTTGCTGCCGAAGGTTATGCGCGGGTGACGGGTAAGGTGGGGGTTTGCATGGGAACGTCGGGTCCCGGAGCAACTAATCTGGTGACTTCGATCGCCGATGCATTTTTGGACTCTACGGCTTTGTTGGCGATTTCTGGTCAGGTGCCGAGCACAATGATTGGCCGTGGTGCTTTCCAGGAAACTGATTTTTTTGGAATGACGCTCCCAGTGGTGAAACACAGTTATTTGGTGACTGACCCGAATGATATTCCGCGGGTGGTGAAAGAGGCGATGTACATTGCAATTTCCGGGCGTCCGGGACCGGTGGTCATTGATATGCCAAAGGATGTGCAGGAAGCCAAGGTCTATCCCGTGTTCACGGAAGAGATTGAGCTGCGTGGTTACAGCCCGGAGCGTTCCCTTGATGAGGAAACTTTGGCCGAGGTGATCGACTTGTTGAAAAATGCCAAAAGACCGGTGATTTACGCAGGCGGAGGGATCATCACTTCGGATGCGCATAAGGCGTTATTGGAATTTGCTCAACGAGCCCAGATTCCCGTGGCTACCACTTTGATGGGGATTGGAGGATTTCCTCAATCCCACGAATTGAGTCTGCATTGGTTGGGCATGCACGGTACGGTTTACGCCAACAATGCCGTGAATGAAGGTGATTTGCTGTTGGCTCTGGGTGTGCGTTTTGATGACCGGGTAACGGGCAAGGTGGATGAGTTTGCCAAACACGGCACGATTGTTCACATCGATATCGACAACTCCGAACTGAACAAAAACAAGTCAGTGGAGTTCCCTATTCTGGCAAATATCCGTGAGGCTTTGGAATGTATGAATGGCTTGCTTGAGGCCAGAGGATACGAAGAGAAGACAGCTGATTACGATTTTCACCCTGCATGGTTCAAACAGATTGCCGAGTGGAAACGTGACCAGCCCTTGAAATACACCGACACGGATGAGGTGATTCAGCCGCAGTATGCGATCGAGTTGTTGAACGAACTCACCGATGATGATGTGATTATCACTACCGGTGTTGGGCAGCATCAGATGTGGGCGGCGCAGTATTGCCAATTCGATGAGCCGCGTAATTTTTTCACTTCGGCGGGACTGGGAACGATGGGTTATGGTTACCCGGCGGCTTTGGGCGCCAAGGTGGCTTTTCCTGACCGGCAGGTGGTAGACATCGACGGAGATGGCTCGTTTTTGATGAACATCCAGGAGCTGGCCACAGCCAAGGTGGAGAAAATTGCGGCCAAGGCGCTGGTATTGAATAACCAGCACCTGGGTATGGTGGTGCAGTGGGAGGATTTGAAATACGGGGGCAACCGGGCAAATACTTTTCTCGGGGATCCAAGTCGTGAATACGACCCTGGCCACAAAAAGGAAGAGCTGATCTATCCTGACTATGTCAAGATGTGTGAATCTTTCGGCGTGACTTGTGAGCGAGTGCTGCACAAAGAGGACTTGCGTCCGGCGATGGAGCGTATGTTGGCTTCGGATGAACCCTATGTGCTGGACGTCATGGTGCCATACACCGAGCACGTGCTACCGATGATTCCGGGAGGGATGACGTATAAAGATGTCATCACCGAGAAGGAGCAAGAGGCTGGAGTGAATGTGCCGAGTGCCTTGTGAGGAATGATTTGTGATTTGAAATTGAAGGGAGCTCCGAGTGCTTGCTTTGATTGATCGACAGTATACCGTGTTGGGATATGGGAGTTTTTGAGCGCGACTATATGCGAGCGAATTATCAAGGTGGATCACGTGCTCGTGGTCCGCAGTCGTGGTCGGTGGTGACGTGGTTGCTGGTGATTAACGTAGCGGTGTACGTGCTGCAGGGTTTCGGAGAAGAGGCAATAGTAAACTTTGGCAGTTTGTCTTGGCAGCAGTTGCAGGCAGGAAAAATCTGGACGCTGCTTAGCTATATGTTCCTGCATGGGAGCCTGATTCATTTGGCAGGTAACATGTTCGTGCTCTTTTTTGCCGGACGCAATGTGTTGGCGATGTTGGGGCGTCGGCATTTTCTCACAATTTATTTTGGGGGAGGCGTAGTGGGAGGACTCTTGCAGGTTTTTCTCGGTTTGCTGATTGGCTGGAACAGTCCGCTTATTGGCGCATCGGCGGGTGTGGTTGCGACCTTGATCGCCATGGCCGCTCTTATGCCGGAGCAAAAAGTTTATCTGCTGTTGTTTTTTGTGATTCCCATTCGCATGAAAATGAAAACCCTGGCGGTGGTTTTTGTTGTGATTGATCTGGCGATGTTGTTTGGAGAAATGTTAGGAGCCTGGTCGTTAGGGATTGGAAATTTGGCGCATTTGGGAGGCGCTCTGTTTGGATGGATTTATATCAAACGGGGACTTTCTGCTTCGATCCGACGAGCTCCATCTCCAGATCAGACCGACCGTTGGCTGAATCGTTTTGGTGGCAACCAGGTAGTGGATGCGGAAATGACGGAAGCAAGTGAGAAAAAATCATCGTGGTTCAAATCTACGAAAACGCAGCCTTACATATCTGCCAGTGTGGATGAGATTCTGGAGAAAATTTCTGCCCAGGGGATGCAGAGCTTGACAGATGAAGAGCGGCAAATTTTAGAAAAAAACAGTGAAGAACTGGCGAGGATGACGAAGCGCACAGGGAGGAATTGAGAATTGAGAGCCGAGCCCCCCAGCCGCAGGACGAGACAGGTGGTTCGAAGGGGCAAGCGAAGCGTTCAAAGCTATACTGAACAAAGGTAATTATAAGAATGGCTAAGTCGGGAAATAAGTGGCTGAAGGGGGTGATGTGGTTGATTGTTGCAGTGCTGTTTCTGGCGGCTCTAGGAGGGAGTGCGTGGGTGGGGATTTGTCTGGCGAAAAAAAATCTACCGGAATGGGTGGGAAAAAAAGTAGATGTTTTGAGGGGGGACGAAATTATGATCGGGGGGGAGGGAAGGATGATTTATCTGGCGGAAAAAAACCAGAGCATCAAGGACTTCTACATTCGATATAAAACAGAGAATGCACGCATGAACGCAGATATCGACGCAGCCAAAGTGCGCAGTTTGTCTGCAGAGGTGAAAATCAGGGTTAAGCGGCGGGATGCGGGTACGGTTTCCATTGAAGTGTTATCCGGACCACTGAATGGAGAGGTTTTCTGGATGCCGCTGAGTCAGTTGACACAGAAAAAAAAGAGCGAGGATTTGCCTTTGATTAAAGATGATAAGTGAACTTTAAACTTGGGGTTCCTGGGTTTCCAGACTCAAATTTGATATGTTCCACACGACTCGCGCACTACCAGGCGAGGTGCCACCGTCAGCGTTCTCGGTGGAATACCGGGTTCGCGGATGCGTTCCTGCATTGCGCGAAAAGCGACTTCGGCGAGTTCACCACAGGGTTGATGGATGGTCGTCAGGGCAACCGGTAACAGGGTGGCATAGCGCATGTCATCGAATCCGGCGACGCGCACCTTGGCGGGAACCTGGATCTTAAGTGTGTGCAAGGTCTTCAGTAACTCGGCAGCAGTGAAGTCATTGGCACAGAGAATTCCATCACAGGCATGCCCGGCCTGGAGCTTGCGCACAAACTTGGCGTCCGTCGGGTCGCCTTGCGCCACTATGTTTGCATTTGGATCAAGTCCGTATCGCAATAGGGCCTCCCTCACTCCGCTGATGCGTGCATCGACTGTGGGCGCTGATCCAGGACGAGCGACAAAGAGTAGCTTCTTGCACCCGAGTCGCACCAAGTGTTCGGCAAGCATAAAGCCTGCACTGAAGTTGTCCAATGAGACAAGGTCGGAAGCGCTTCTCGTGGGAAAGGGGGTTACGTCACGGTCAAGCAAGACAACTGGAATTCCAGCCTGGCGAAAGAGCTCCAGTAGTTCCTTGTTGATCGCTTCCGCTTCAGCCGGGGATTCCAGAGGCGCAAAAAAAACACCGGCCACGTTTTTTTCGATGAATTGTCGGCATACCTCACGAGCATGCTCCGGGGTGGAGTCGCGATCCGCATGTGGAAGTGGTGAGCCTCCCCACAAAAGTCCGAATCCCTGAACACGGGCTAAAGCACCCAGTTCGCCGCAGATAGCATCGAAAATTTCAGTTGTTCCCCGTTCCGGTAAGAGAAGGCCTAGAACCTGTACTCCACTTTTGGAGGCTGTCTGGGGGCGGACAAAGGTGCCGGATCCTGCGCGGCGAAGGATCAGTCCTTCATCCTGCATGTCGCGTAAGGCTCTAGCGACAGTTGGGCGGGACACTTTGAATCGCTCAACAAGTTGTGCCTCACTGGGCAGTTGGCCAGCAGAGCCATATTTGTTCGCGGCAATTTCAGCACGTAGTTCCCGGGAAATGACTTCGTGTTTTGCCATAAAAGCAGTTATTACAATTTGTCGATTTGTAATAACAGATATTTTACTACTTTTGGCAAATGTTAATTGTTCAGATAGCCATGCAGTCTATTCTTTTGCTGTCTCCGGAATGGGTTCCATAGAATAAACTCCATGAAAATACGTCTTTTTATCTGGTCTCTTACTGCCTCTCTCGCCGGATTTCTATTTGGCTTCGACACAGTGGTTATCTCGGGAGCGGAGCAGACAATTCAGGATCTGTGGAATCTGAGTCCAGCCATTCATGGGCTGACTATGAGCATGGCGCTATGGGGCACGGTTCTCGGTTCGCTTGTCGGTGCTTGGCCCACCGACCGTTTTGGCCGGAAAAAGACTTTACTCTGGATTGGTGTTTTATATTTTGTCTCAGCAATATGGTCAGGTCTGGCTGCTGATGTAGGGTCGTTCATGGCGGCCCGTTTCATAGGCGGTCTTGGCGTCGGTATTTCGACTGTGGTTGCACCGCTTTTTATTTCAGAGATTGCCCCGGCTCAATATCGAGGACGGCTTGCGGGGATGTTCCAGTTCAACATTGTATTCGGTATTCTTATTGCTTTTGTCTCAAATACTTTGTTAGGGGGAATTGGTGAGGATGCCTGGCGTTGGATGCTTGGGGCTGAGGCTATACCTGCACTGATCTACAGTCTGATGTGTTTAAGCCTTCCCGAAAGCCCACGTTGGCTGATCGGGCGGAAGGGCGATCTTGCCGGTGGTGCCGCAGTGTTGCGACTCATTGAGCCGGAAGCGACGGCAGCTGAAATCGAAACAAAGGTGAAAAAAATCGCAGCAGTTTCCCATGAATCAGGCAGTACTGGTGGTTTTTGGAGTAAGCGTCTCAAAACACCCATTCTTTTGGCTTTTTTCATTGCATTTTTTAACCAGCTTTCCGGCATCAACGCCATCCTCTATTTTGCACCACGTATTTTTGAGCTGACTGGACTTGAGGAAAAAGCAGCGCTCCTGCAATCCGTCGGTATTGGAATCACCAACTTGATTTTCACATTTGTCGGCCTCTGGCTCATCGACCGGCTGGGACGACGGACGCTGCTCTACATTGGCTCCTTCGGCTACATTGTTTCGCTGGGTCTTTGCTCGTGGGCTTTCCAAACTGAGAATTATGCGATTGTGCCCGCCTGCATCTTTGCTTTCATTGCCGCACACGCGGTGGGTCAAGGTGCCGTTATCTGGGTTTTTATTTCTGAGATTTTCCCGAACCGGCATCGAGCTGAAGGTCAGTCGTTGGGCAGCTTCACTCACTGGTTTTTTGCAGCCCTGTTGACTGTTTTTTTTCCTTCGATGGTCACCGCCTTTTCCCCTGGATATGTTTTTCTTTTCTTCTGCTTTATGATGGTTCTCCAGCTCATCTGGGTGAAAATTATGGTACCGGAAACCAAGGGGCATCCTTTGGAGCAAATTGAACATGAGCTGAGCGCATCATCATGAAAGAGTGCACTATCCTATCTATTGGTGAAGTTCTCTGGGACCTCTTTCCAGAAGATACTCGTTTTGGTGGCGCCCCTGCGAATTTCGCCTGCCATGTGGCTGCACTTGGAGCTAAAGTTGCCATGGTTAGTGCAGTGGGTGATGACCCGCGAGGACGAGAGGCCATTAAAATTCTTCAGGCCTACGACATTGATGTTTCGTTGATCCAGTCAATTACAGATGCACCGACTGGTGAGGTGGGGGTCATTTTGGACGCAAAAGGCAAGCCGACCTTCACCGTCCACGAGGGTTCCGCATGGGATGGGATTGCCTGGATTCCAGAGTTGGAGGCACGGATTGTCGAGTCAGATGGCATCTACTTCGGCACTCTGGGACAACGCGGGGAAGTATCCCGGGCGACCATCCATAGTGCTCTGGGCTTGGCGAAGGCATCAGGTGTTCTTCGGATTCTCGATGTTAATCTTCGGAAGCCTTTTTTTGATGCAGCCTTGATTCAAGAATCAATAGAACTTGCCAGCGTATTGAAACTCAGTGATGACGAACTGGAGCAGGTCGTGGCTGCCTGCGAAATCAATTCGGCCTATGGTTGTGAAGCAAAGCTGCGTGTTTTGCTCGAGCGTTTTCATCTCGATCTGGTTGTGATGACACGTGGAGCTGAAGGAGCCATTGTTGTTTCAGCTGACAAAACTATCGATCAAGCGGGTATCCAGACACAGGTTCAAGACACTGTTGGTGCCGGAGATGCTTTCGTCGCCTCGTTTGTTCTTGGTCTCCTTCGTGGTGGATCGCTCAACAAGGTCACTTTTGATGCCTGCAAAACTGCTGCAGCTGCATGTAACCACTCCGGTGCTGTGCCCGGGCTTCCCGGTGCTCCTTAAGAGGCATCATGAATATATAAACTCAAAACCAAAACCAAGATGAACAAAAAAAACCGTATCAAAATCTCCGTGGTGGGCATATTGATGACTACAGTCAGCATTTTTGCAGCTCCTGAAACATATTTGTTGTTTGAGAACAGTGATTTTGAAAAAGGGACACTGGAAAACTGGAGTTCAGAGGGTAATGCGTTCAAATTACAGCCGACAAAAGGGGACAATCCAACGGAACGTGGCCGATCAGATGGGAGCAAAAACCAGGGGGCTTACTGGATTGGCACATTTGAAGCTTACACGGGCAAGAGCGGCCAAGCCGGGGATGTTCAGGGAGATGTGCCCACGGGTCGCCTGAGTTCGAAAGAATTCACAATCAGTCATAATTTTATTAACTTCATCGTGGGAGCCGGATCTCATCTGGAGACATCGGTTAGGCTGTTGGTTGATGGGAAGACTTATCTGTTGGCTTCCGGCCCGAGCAGTGAGACGATGCACCAGATCTCAGCGGATGTAAGAGCGTTCAATGGTAAGAAGGGGAAGCTCGTCATTCTCGACAATGTCAAGGGAGGCTGGGGGCATATTAATGCAGATAATTTTACCGGGTCGAATGATCCACTTGCCAGGACGAGCAAGCCACTTGAGACGAAGAGGGCGGATCTGAAAAAACCGGGGCAGGGGGGAGCTGGAAAGCGGAAAAAATTGCCTCTGACGGGTCCGGAACAAAGTACAAAGATAACGCTCACCAAAAAATTCCTGCTGTTTCCGATCAAGAATGGAGCACCCAGGCCGTGGGTAAGCCTTTCGCTTGAAGGTAAAGATGTGCGTTATTTTGAGACTGCGGAGCTGGCTTCCTCAGCAGACGATATCAGTTGGTGGGCTTTTGAGGATGTGAGTGAGTTCAAAGGGAAACAAGTGATACTGACTGTTGGGGGCGTCTCGGAGGCTGGTTTCAAGTTGATCAAACAATCGGACTCAGTGCCGGGTGAGGAGAAATGGGGGGAGGAAGCACTGCGGCCACAGTTTCATTTCTCGCAAAAGGTCGGCTGGAACAACGATCCGAACGGCATGGTCTACTATGACGGGGAATGGCATCTGTATCTGCAGCACAACCCCGTCGGTTGGAATTGGGGTAACATGACCTGGGCTCACGGTGTTACCAAAGACCTGGTTCATTGGCAGCAACTTCCCAATGCGCTGCACCACAAGGAGAAGGATGCCATGTTTTCTGGTGGTGGTGCAGTTGATTGGAAAAATACGGGAGGCTGGAAAACGGGTGAGAACGATGTTGTTTTCATCACATGGACCAGTACGGGACGCGGGGAGTGCATCGCCTACAGCAACGACAAGGGGCGCAGCTTCACCGAGTACGAAGGCAATCCTGTCATCAAGCATAAAGGACGGGATCCCAAACCTTTGTGGTACAGTTATGCCGACAATGAGAACCCTCTATCCGATGAGGCGGCAGAGCTAGGCGGTCATTGGGTTCTCGCCATTTACGACGAGGACAAAGAATACGGCAGGGGTATCGCCATCTACACCTCGACCAACCTGAAAGAGTGGGAATTGCAGAGCAAACTGCCCGGCTACTATGAGTGTGCAGAGATTTTCAGCCTACCTGTGGACGGTGACAAGGAGAAGGTTCGCTGGGTCATCTTTGCGGCTGATGCACGTTACGCAGTGGGTAGCTTTGATGGCAAGGTTTTTAAACCTGGACACGAGGGGCAACACCAGCTGCATTCTGGCCCGTTCTATGCTTCGCAACTTTTCTCCGATGCACCTGGTGGACGCCGGATCCAGATAGGCTGGGTGAGAATTGCCCTGGATGGGATGTCGTTCAATCAGACTTTTACATTTCCAACAGAACTAAGCTTGAGAACGACGGATGAGGGGATTCGTATGTTTGGCGAGCCGGTAGGGGAGATCGAGAAGATTCACGGGGAGAAACACAGTGCTGAGAACAAGTCATTATCTGATAATCAGGCGTTTGATCTGGTCACCTCCGGAGCACTCTTCGATATACGCGCCACTTTTGAGGTGGGGAATGCCAAGCGCATTGGTCTGAATGTGGACGGCAAGCCGGCGTTCACCTATGACGTCGAATCAGGGAAACATAATAAGCAGGATCTCAAGCCGGTTGACGGCAAGATCAGTGTTCAACTTCTGATCGACCGGCCGATGATGGAGACTTTTGTCAACAAAGGGCAGATGGTGATCACTGCGGCTTATGAGAACGATCTGAACATAGAATCAGTCCAGGCTTTTGCGCAGGGAGGGGAGGCCAAACTGATCTCTCTTGAGGTTTACGAACTGGAAGCATCTTGGAAATAGGGTGAGGATTTGGCGTTGAACTAGACGGGTAAGTGAGGGACGGTTGGTTCACATTATTATGAGAATCATCGCCGGAAGCGCTGGGGGAATACCATTAAAAACACCAGGTGCCTTGACTCGCCCCACGACAGACAGGGCTCGGGAATCCTTGTTTGCCTCTCTGGGCACTTTGTTACCGGGAGCGGCGGTATTGGATTTATATGCGGGGTCGGGTGCATTGGGAATCGAAGCCCTGAGCAGGGGAGCGGCATCGGCTCTTTTTATCGAGCAGGAGCGGAAGGCCTGTGAGGTGATTCAGGCGAATCTGGACAAGGCTCGTCTTGAAGGAGCTATCGTCAGGCGCTCCCAGGTAGCGAAGTTTTTACGCAGTCATCGGATTGCTGAAGGAGGCTACGATTTGATTTTTGCAGATCCTCCCTATGCCAAGAATAGGGAAGCTGAAGTGGAATTACTGAGTTTGGTCGTTAGCGATTATCTGGGAGGCTTGTTGGCAGAAAAAGGGGTGTTGGTGCTCGAAACACTATCATCGGCAGAATTGCCTGAAACGATTGCGCAACGCTGGGATCTGCGCGATGAAAGATGTTTTGGAGAAACCCGGATTTCTTTTCTGGTGAAGAACCCATCGACAGATTGCTGAAAAATGAAACTCAGGCAGGTGTTATTGATCTATAATTTGCTGTTGCCTCTGGCACTGGTTTTCGGCCTGCCTCGCTATCTTATCAAAGCGATTCGACGAGGGGGGGCTCGGGATAATTTCGCCCAGCGTTTTGGCCGCTACGACCAGACGGTATTGGATCGCTGGCAGCAGGAGAATGAAAACAGCGACAAGCGTATATGGATTCATGCAGTGAGTGTCGGGGAGGTGCTGGTCGCTTTAAAAGTGATTCACTCATTGTTGGATGAGGACGCTGGCAGGGGATTGATTCTCTCGACGACAACTCCAACGGGTTACCGTCTGGCAAAAGATGAATGTCCGGAATCGGTTTGTGTGATTTACAATCCGGTGGATTTGCCCTGGGTGGTTCGCGGGGCCTTGGATAAAATTTGTCCAGGGCATTTGATTCTTGTCGAAGCGGAGGTTTGGCCGAATCTGGTGTCCCAGGCCAAGCGGCGAGGAGTGAGCGTCTCCCTGGTGAACGCTCGATTGTCAGAACGCTCTGAGAGGCGCTTTCAAAAATTCGGAGTTTTGACCCGCCCGCTTTTTGGCATGCTGGACCACGTGTGTGTGCAATTTGAGCGGGATGTGAAGCGTTGGCAGGGATTGGGAGTGGAATTGCAGCGGATATACGAAGTGGGCAGCATCAAGTATGATGAGGGTGAGAAGGAAAAACCGGTCGCTCAAATCGCAGAGATGGAGAGCCTTCTACGAGGTCTGGGGATTCGTTCCTGCCAGCCTGTGTTATTGGCAGGCAGCACTCATGCCGGGGAAGAGGCTCTGATTGGCAATGCCTATCGAGCTCTTTGCGAGTTGTGGCCTGATTTGGTTTATATTGTGGTGCCGAGACACGTGGAGCGAAGTACTGAAGTAGTGAAAGATCTTGAAAGTATCGGTTTGACCCCTCACTTGAGGTCGGAGCAGCGGGTGGGGAGCAGGGTCAATGATGGAGCAGAGCTTCCCGAAGCGGGGAAGCCACTGTGTCTGGTGGTGAATACAACCGGTGAATTGCGTGCCTGGTATCATTTGGCATCGGTGGTGGTGGTGGGAAAGAGTTTTTTAGGCAAGGGAGGACAAAATCCTGTGGAGCCTGTCATGGCAGGGAAAGCCGTGGTCACCGGGCCGCATATGGAGAATTTTAAAGCAGTGATGGAGCAATTGCTGCAGGTAAAAGGCCTGCTGCAGGTTTCTGGTGAGGACAGGCTTTCACCGGCGATCAGAGCTGTATTGGAGAATACTGACGAGTCGGATTTGATGGCTGAAAGGGGGCGAGAGGCCCTTGACCGACACCGGGGAGCAGCCCGTCGGACCGTAAAAGTAATTTGTGGATAACAATATCTGCATTTTTGGGGTGAAATACTGCATTTTCCACTTGCAGATTGTTGGAAATATGGTGAGTTGCGCCTTCCAACCGCCGGTTCTCCGGCTACCAACGGTATGACCCGTTCGTCTAACGGTTAGGACACCGGGTTTTCATCCCGGCAATAGGGGTTCGATTCCCCTACGGGTCGCCACGTTGGGTCTACACCAAAGTTTTGGGAAAGGCATTTTTTTGAGGTTGTGTTGTATTTAAATTATCCGTATTGAGCGATGACTCGCAAGCGGTAGTTGTTGAAGTTTTTGAAGCCGTAAGCACGGCGTTGGATAAGCTTCATTTTCCTATGAAAGTCCCACAGCCGAGGGATGATGCCGTTGTTTCTGGTGAAGCGCCACATTCGGGTGATTTCTTGCTGCCAACTAATCAAGGTTCGTTTGTACAGAAAAAATTATAAAGCTGTTTAGATCGGCGTATAAATTTAGAAATGACAGAATGGAACCAGTGAAGCTGATTCTCGTAGAAGTGAGCCAGCAGGTCGCTTTACCTCACGAGTTCACTTTTCAGGAGGCTGTTTTTATAATTGTAATGTAGTGCTTATGGCGTAATTGGATTGACATTGAGGCGGGTTTTTTGTTTAAATTCTCGGCCCGAGGCTTCTAAGAGGGGTATTGCCAGAGTGCGAGGGAGCACGGATCGTAAGTTTTTGTATAGTGTGATGAAATCGTTCATTAAAAAATCAGGGTATATTTTGCTAGTGTGCATGACTGCAGCTGGCTTCAGTAGTTGTCACGTGAACAAAGAGGGGAATCTCTCTTTTGGAAAACCCCAGCCTGCTCCGGCAAAATCTAACAAGAAGTCTGCACCGCAACATTACCTGTATAAAAACGATAAAGTGCTGGCAGCCATGAGCCCCCAGGATTCAAAGTTGCAGGTTAATCTGACCCAACAGCGGGTGAAATTGTTCAGTGGGGATCAACTGGCTCTGGAGTCCCAGATCTCGACCGGCAACGAGGGGCATCCGACCCCAACAGGAAAATTTTCCATTCTGGAGAAAAAAGTGGATAAGAAGTCCAATCGTTACGGCAAATGGGTGAACGCTGACTCCGGGGCAACTCTGGTCAGCGATGGAGACTCATATAAGCGGCCTTCAGAAAATGCAGAATTTCGTGGGACGGCGATGCCCTATTGGATGAGGGTGACTTGGCGTGGAGTGGGCATGCACATTGGTTATGTGCCTTTGTATGCTGCGAGTCACGGCTGCATCAGGGTGCCACGGGAAGTGCAGCCTTTGATCTTCTCCAAGACCCGGGTGGGGACTCCGGTGGAGATCATGTATTGAAGAGCTCCTCCGTCCTCCGAAAAGCTCATATTGGCTGAAACTGGTAAAAATTCCCGCTGACGGCGTCGATGGGAATCCCTCTATCTCAAGCTAGCGGATCTCCCTATTTCCTTGTCAGCCTGAATTTTTCAGATATTTTATCTCAACGGCAGATTTCAGGAAGTGCCCTGAAGCTTAGCTCAGCGCTTGTTTGATGAGATCTTCCAAGGCGATCATGTCGACGGCAAACTTGCGTATGCCTTCGGCGGTTTTTTCGGTAGCCATGGCGTCATCGTTGAGCTGGTAGCGGAAGCTTTTCTCATCGAGCTGGATTTGTCTAGCATCACTGGCATGGGCGTTTTCCAAACTTAGCACCGGAGGCACTGGGTCACTGGAGCTTTGCAGTTCTTCCAGCAGGCTTGGGCTGATCGTCAATAGATCACAGCCTGCAAGGGCGATAATTTGTCCTTTGTTGCGGAAACTGGCTCCCATCACTTCGGTTGAATAACCGAATTTTTTGTAATAGTCGTATATGCTGACGACGGACTGCACTCCCGGATCATCGGCTCCAATGTAATCTTTGCCGGTTTCAGCTTTGAACCAGTCGTAAATCCGGCCAACAAAGGGGGAGATCAATTGTACCTTTGCCTCGGCGCAGGCGATAGCCTGGGTCAATGAAAACAGTAGGGTCAGATTGCAGTGGATGCCTTCTTTTCCCAGAACTTCGGCGGCTCGAATGCCCTCCCAGGTCGAAGCGATTTTAATCAGGATGCGATCACGGCTGATGCCGTCTTTTTCGTAAAGGTCGATCAGGGTTCGGGCTTTTTCCACCGTGCCATTCGAGTCGAATGACAGGCGGGCATCCGTTTCTGTAGAAACCCGGCCGGGTACGATGTCGAGGATTTTTTTACCGAAGAGAATGAGGATGCGGTCAATGATCGCTTCTACCAGAGTGTCGCCGCTGAGTGGTCCGCTTTTGAGTTCTGTGATCGCCTGATCAACCAGATGACGGTATTCTGCCTGTTGGGAAGCTTTGAGGATCAAAGAGGGATTGGTTGTTGCATCCTGCGGATTGTATTGCCGCATGCTTTCAAAATCACCCGTGTCAGCTACGATGGTGGTGAGGGACTTGAGTTGCTCGAGTTGAGTGCTGGTAGATGATTCAGTCATGATGGTAGGCTGCAGAAGTTTAGGCTGTAGGTAGGTGAATGGAAGCAAAAGGGGAGTTTTTGGGTATTTTTTTTAATTGCAGAAGTTTGTGAAATTTTTCACAAAGCACTTGCGAGGCGGAGGGCGAGTCGTATGATCTGTTTAAGCGAAAGGGAGGTGCAAGCAAGAGGCTTTCATCGACCCGAGTTTTAATCGCTGTTTTTATTTTGCCATGGCTGATACCGATAACCAGCAGGCGTCTGTCGCCTACGACTCGAAAATCGAGGGCAACGTGATATTCACCCGTCTGGATGCGACGATTAACTGGATGCGTAAAAATTCCTTGTGGCCAATGCCGATGGGATTGGCTTGTTGCGCGATTGAGTTGATGGCGACCGGAGCTTCCCGATTCGATATCTCTCGTTTTGGTGCAGAGGTGATGCGCTTTTCTCCCCGTCAAGCCGATGTCATGATTGTGGCCGGCACGGTGACTTACAAAATGTCCCTGGCAGTCAAACGGGTGTGGGACCAGATGCCCGAGCCGAAGTGGTGCATCGCGATGGGGGCCTGTGCTTCCAGTGGCGGGATGTATCGTTCTTATGCCGTTCTTCAGGGGATCGACCAGTTGATTCCGGTTGATGTTTATGTTTCAGGCTGCCCGCCGCGTCCGGAGGCTTTGCTGGAAGGTCTGATGAGGCTGCAGGAGAAGGTTGATGCGGAAGAATCGGCAGTCGCCCTGTTGAAAACACCGGAAGCAAGTCCGGAAGAAGTAGAAGCTTGAGTGCGTGATTATTGATCTCTGCCATGAAAAAAGTCATTTCAGGTCTGAAGAAAAAATTCGGTAAAGCGATCACCGGAACCATTGAGTTCCGTGGTGAAAACACTTTGCTGGTGAAAAAAGATAAAACGAAGGAGCTGCTGAAACATTGCCGGGATGAACTGGGTTTTGATTACCTGCTTGATGTCAGCAGTGTCGATTATTTGGGCAGCGAGCCTCGTTTTGAGATGGTTTATGAATTGTGCCGTCTGGCGGCCGGGGAGCATCTTCGCATCAAGTGCATGGTCGCTGAAGATGAAGAGGTCGATACGGTTTCTGATCTGTGGCCCACGGCCAACTGGCATGAGCGTGAGGTTTATGACATGATGGGTATCAAGTTTGACGGTCATCCTGACCTGACACGAATTCTGATGTGGGAGGGGTATCCGTATTTTCCCCTGCGTAAGGATTTTCCGCTGGCGGGCAAACCCAGCGAAATGCCAGATGTGGCGTTTACGGAAGCAGCCCCACTTGCGGGTGGTCCCTTTGTGACCTGCGCGACGGACAAGAGCAGCGTGCATCGCGAGCCGCGTTCGCAGGAGGTGTGAGTTCAATTCCCAATTAGTGGGTAATTGACAATAAAGAGGGGCTCAGCCGACTGGTTGCCTGCCTTTCCCGAGGGTTTCGCGGATATCGCTTCCGCTGGGCTGCTGGAAAATGCGTAAGCCGAATTCCGGGGCGACGGCCAGCAAGTGATCAAATATATCGGCTTGGATTTCTTCGTATTCTTTCCAGGCGGTGGTGGTGGTGAAACAGTAGATTTCGATCGGAAGTCCTTGCTCGTTGGGTGCCAGTTGGCGAACCAATAGGGTCATGCCCTGCTGATGGATCCGGGGGTGGTTTTTCAGGTAGGCTTCGATGTAGGAGCGGAAAGTGCCGACATTGCTTAGGCGGCGCCCGTTGACGCGGCTTTTGTTTCCTGAAGTGGAGTGTTGTTTATTCCAGGTGGCGACATCCGCTTCTTTTCTTTCTAAATAGTCACCGATGTATTCGATTTCCCGGAAGCGTTTCAACAGGGCTTCATCAGCGAGGCAGATGGAATTCACATCAATGAGCAAACTGCGTTTGATTCGTCGCCCCCCGCTTTCAGTCATGCCTTGCCAGTTTTTAAAGGATTGGCTGATCAGGGAGTAGGTTGGAATAGTGGTGACCGTATTATCAAAGTTGCGCACTTTTACCACGGTGAGACCGATTTCATCGACATCGCCATCGGCACCCTGGCTGGGCATTTCCAACCAGTCACCGGGGTTGAGCATTTTGTTGGAAGCGAGTTGGATGCCGGCGACAAAACCAAGGATGACGTCTTTAAAAACCAGCATCAGCACTGATGCGAACATACCCAGTCCGCCAAGCAGGATCAGCGGGGATTTACCGATGAGGATGGCGATAATGAGGATGAGGGCGATCAGAGTAGTGAACAACTTGACCACCTGAATGAAGGTGCCGACGATGAATCTCTGCGCCGATTCTCTTTGGCGATAAATAACGTGAACGACGTTCAGTAACGAGTCGATGGTGAAATAAGCTGCGATCACCATGTAAATCAGAGCTACTGAATTGGTGAAGGCCACCAGCACGGGGAAATTTTTGAACAGCCCCGGGGTGATCAGGTAGATGAAAAGTGCAGGAAAAAAATGGGTGGCCCAGCGGAACACACCAAAACCAAAGAGTTTGTCATCCCAGGAAAAACGGGTGCGTTTGACCACTGCGTGCATCCAATGCAAAAGAAGCGGGCGTACAATGAGGTAGAGTAGCGCTGAGAGCAGGATGAGTACTGCGCTCAAGGCGAGCAGGGCGGCAATCGCTTCAAATTCTACGGCAATCCACGATTGTTTATGCAGCCATCGGGTAAGATGGTCGCTTAGAGCAGAGGCTTGCTCGTCGATCTGTTCCAATCCCTTTATCGGGATTGGTTGGGTGTTCTCAGCCATTTTAGCTTTGTTTGCAGGCGTATCCCTTGGGATTGTTTTTGTGCCAGTCCCAGGCGCTTTGGATGATGGCTTCGAGGCTTGGGTAAGTGGGTTCCCAGCCGAGTTCGGCACGGATTTTGCTGCTGTCGGCGACCAGAGTCGCGGGATCTCCAGCGCGGCGGGCGACCGTTTCTGCCGGGATGGCATGACCGGTGATTTCCCGTGCGGTGTCGATGACTTGTTTGACGCTGAAACCGGCACCATTACCAAGATTGTAGTGACAGCATTCGGTATTTTCCAAAGACCCCAGAGCCAACAGGTGGGCCTGGGCCAGATCGGCGATGTGGATGTAATCGCGCACGCAGGTGCCGTCGGGGGTGTCGTAATCATCACCGAAAATTTTCAGCGAATCGCGTTGTCCGAGAGCGACCTGCAGGACGAGGGGGATGAGATGGGACTCCGGAGTGTGGTCTTCGCCTCGTTCGGCGGTGGCGCCTGCAGCATTGAAATAACGCAGGCAGGCGTAACGAAAACCTTTGGTGATCCGCAGCCAGTGCAGAAAGCGTTCGATGATGAATTTTGATTCACCATAAGGGCTTCCCGGCACCAGCCCTTCATCTTCATTGATGGGAATGGTCTCCGGATCATCAAAAAGATTAGCGGTGGAGGAAAGGATGAAGCGGCGAACATTATGCTCATCCATGACCTGCAATAGGTTGAGGGCATTTTTCACGTTGTCGCCGAGATAGAGGAAAGGCTGCTCCATCGACTCGCCGACCTGGGTGTGGGAGGCAAAGTGCATGACCGCATCGGGTTGGTGTTGTTTGAAGCAGTCAGCGAGAAGCGGGCGATCGGAAAGGTCGCCCTCGACGAAGGCGGCGTCGGGATGAACGGCTTCACGATGCCCCATGTAGAGGTTGTCGAATACGATGGCTTGATGACCGGCTTTAACGATGCATTCGGTGGCGATGCTGCCGATATATCCGGCCCCGCCGGTGACTAGGATTTTCATGGGCCAAGATTAGCCCCAGAGTTGGGGGTGCGCAAAGTTTCTAATGCAAGCTTTTCAGATTCTATCAGCGGAGAATTTATTAAGCTAGCAGGGTGCAGGACAAAAAAATTCCAAATCCTGTTTATATGTGTCTTTTTGGCAATTTCACTGAATGTCCACCCCTGTTTCATTTTAGGCATAGAATTGTTATTTACTGGAGGAAAAGTCTAATTGCCACCCAGGGGGTTGTGAATGCTCTGAGTATTTGCGATTGTTTGTTGGAAGACTTTTTTGAAGAAATAAAATCAAAATCCGTGCTCGAATTGACTATGCTACGCTTGCTCTTCGGCTGCCGCATGTGCGGCAGCTATCTTTGCTTGTCATCGAAATATTTTTGGCAAATGCTCAGCTACTCTCATCAAGGCAATTACTTCTCTGTATTGCAATCCTAGGCACTACGACGTCATTCTACAGTGAGGACTCCATTCATGACTGCCCAGTGGCCGGGGAAAGTACATAGATAGGGGTAATCACCTTTCTCTTTTGGCGCAGTGAAGTGGATGGTGAACGACTTCTTCGCATTCGTTATGTCGGTGTAAACAATCACATCTTTTGAGTCAGGCACGTAATGCTTCGCCAATCCCTGAGGATCGGTGATCATCAAGTCGGCGAGATTGCCAAGAGCATGCAATGTGCCGGGTTTGCCGAGCATCCAGTTGTGCGGCACCACATCGGGGTTCTTGAAAGTTAGGCTGATGCGCTCACCCGCTTTGACGCTGAGTTCCTTCTGCACATATTGAAGGCCAAGAGCAGCTTCGACAACAATCCGGCGACCTTGCTCGCCTTTAGCCCAGGGGTTCGGCTTGCTTCCAGTCGGTGCGGTCACGCTATTCAGAGCCGTATGACTCGCCTTGGCGATTTTTACATAACCTGGGAATTGAGTAAACTCCGGCGCCAAAGCATGCGCAGTTAAAAAGATATCGTGGGCACGTTTGTCGGTCACACCCACATGCAAATGAATCTGGCTGGCGGGAAGAATTTGCGGGATCTCTAGAAAAAGCGTTTTACCACCATCGAGCACCTGCGCACTACGAACTTCCAGCGGGTCGTGACCCGGGGTGCCGGCATAGCGCACGGAATATTCCGGCGATCCATAGGCGGCGCTGTAGCGATAATTCCAGCACTGCACGAAATGATTGGAGGTGTCAGCAAGTACTTTCGCATCAAGTACTTGATTGAATTGCAACAACACGCCGTTTTTGCGAGCTTCAAACCTTATCGGCATGGGGGGTGAGTTTCCAGTGAAACGAATGCGCTGAAAGGAACCGTCCTTTGGGGTGTAGTTGCCCCAACCCTGCATGCCACTCACATACAATTGCCCATCCCGGGAATTAAATCTTGCCGCCTGTGGCCCGGAATCAAAACTGTTGGCGATCCGCACCGCCGCTCCCTGCCATTGATTATTAACCTGCTGCCGCATCACCAGCCACGCACTGCCGCCGCCTGAAGAAAGGTGTACTAAGTTGCCATCGCCTTTCAAACTCGTCCAAGCATCGCCTGTGATGAAAGCCTGACTACTGGATGAGTTGTCTTCCCCACGTGGCAAATACATAAGAGGTGATGCTGGCTTTTCACCTTTGCGCGGGCCACCTGCACCAAAATGCGCTCCTTCATTCTTACCCATCTCGACCTGGCAAATGGATGAGGCCGGTGTCCAATTGCCTTCCTGAACACTCGTGGTGATGAAGCGTCCGTCAGGAGAGATGCCGAGACCGTTCGGATTGCGCATGCCGGTAGCGAGAACATCGAGCTTCTCGTTGAAACGATTAGGACTTGTCACTCGGCATATACCCTGATTGCCCGAGGCAAAGTAGAATCTTCCCTGCTCATCACACTCCAATCCCGTGATGAAATCATGGCCACCCGGCGAAGTTTCCATCGCATTGGACACGCACTCGTAGAAGTCTGCTTCATCATCGCCATTCAGATCATGCAGGCGGGTGATTTGATCACGACCCAGTACGTAAATTTTGTCTTTCACAATCTTTAAGCCCAGAGGTTGATGCAAGCCGGTGGCAAAACGTTTCCAGCGAATTTTTTTGAGCTTATCGTCGATGCCGCGTACAATCCAGACCTCACCGGTCATTGTCGAGATCGCTGCGTTGCCATCACTGAAAAAATCGTGGCCGCTAATGAAGAAGAGTGTTCCATAGGGGTTTTTGAATGGAACTGTGATCGTATCTGTAGCGAAGTTTTCCTGTTTCCCAAGTAAGCCTTTGGTTTCGATCCACTGCGGCCATTGGGGAGGCCCCCCCTTGGTAAGGGATAAAAGATTCTCAGGCTCCTGTTGCCCGGCTGACAATGTGGCGAGGTAAGGATGGCCTTCGATAGAGTAACTGAAGATGACATTTTCCCCGTGACGATAGAAGCCGTGATATACGCCTGGATCATCAGCACCTTTGCTTTCCTCTTTGCTAATCAGTTTACCAGTCATCTTACCTCCGCCCATGAAACCATGGCGAAAGTGATTAAGCTCAATGAAACCGCCATTCCAGATCACCGGGAAGCTCAGTGTCATTGGGTCAAAACAGGCCGATTTATCTGCAGTTTTGACACAAATACCCTTTGGGATCGTCATGCCGCCGCCTTTAAAGACAGTGCAAAAAACAGATCCTAGATCGGAGTTCGCAAAGCGTCCATCCTTCCATGTCTCTTTGTCGTTTTGATTGCCCCAATGCCCTTGTTTGCCGCCGTCGAGGCCGGGAAAAGAAGGGATGAGACCGGGCAACTGCTTTTGCTTCATGAAGTGCAGCGCCTGTTTTGCGTAATAGTCGAAAATGCGGTCACGATTAACGAATGCCTGCCAGTGCCGGGCGTCTTCTGGTCGCAACGGTTTGAGGCCAGGATTGAAGTCGGCAAGTGTGGGCGTTTTCGTGGGCAACATTGAAACAAGATGATCGAAATCCCAAAGGCCAAGCGTGTTGTCCATTCGCATTCTAGGTGAATCACTTGCGTGGGGTTTCAACGTGCCGCGTGAAATACGCACATCATCAATAATTCCATCACAACCTATGCCGCCTTTGACGAGTTGACCGAAGGAGATGCCGCCGGATTTCGAATCACCTCTGAGAGTTTGCACAGGCTTATCCAAAACCTGTTTGCCATCCACCCAAAGCACCACGGCTTTTTCATCGATACTGGCCAGCACATCATGCCACTGTCCATCGCAAATATTTACCTGTGAATCGTAGTCACCACCACGGCCCGGCAGGAAGAGGGCTAGTGTGCCGCGACCGGCATGGGTGTAAAGCTCCCAATGAGTGGCGGAAGCTTTGGTATCGGATGCGATGATGATGTTGTAATTATCTTTGCTTGTCAGTTTCACTCGGCACTCAATAGAGATCGGCAGCGTGCGGAACACTTCATTATCTTGCTGAAACAGGCTACCTTTTAATGCCTCGCCATATTCCTTATTCAAGGAAGGCACAGTCTGGCCTGTAATGGGAAACCTGGATGTGTCGTCGAGTGCTGTCTTGACCGGTTTTTCTATCCAGGTACGATACTTCGGTTTTTCAGTGGGCGGATTGTCGTCGAGTTGAGGTAGAAGCCAACTCAGGCCGTCGAGGTTATCGAGCAGACGGCTTTCCGCATCCTTGTCCGTGTGATTTAGAATGCCAATGGGGCCTTGATAGCCGCTGGAGCGGATGATACGCAGCACCTTCAGATCTTCGGTGCCTGCGCCGAGTGGGAGAATCTTTCTCCCCTTCGCTTCGCCATCGATGTCCATTCCGTTGAGATTAACGCAGAGCAGATGTGGCAACATTAGCGCCATTACTTTTTCCAGACGATCAAGATGAGCATGGCCGTGATGGAGGTTATAAACGATTCCTATATTTTTTATACCCTGCGCTTTCAAGGCCTTGGTGACAGCGAGTGCGTTCTCTGGTTCTCCGCCCCAGCCGCCATGGTTGTAAATTCCAACCTGACAGCCCAACCGGGCGGCGGCTTCACAGATTGGTTTGAAGCGTGCAACTTCCTTTGAGATGCGGTTTTTTTGATCCGCTTCATCTTTCACCGTGCTTGTCCCACCCCCTCCGCTAATCCAAAGCTGTGGATGCACACCATGACGCTTGAAAAGTTCGAGCGTTTTTTTTGCTTTATGATTGAGTGAACCAGGAAACCACCAGCCCACCAGCTCAATATGATGTTTTTTGAGCGCATTCATTTCATCATCCCAGAATGGGATGTGTTCAGCACGATAGTCATAGACAAATTTATTTATCCCTATCTTCTCCAGCATCGCGGCACGTTCTTCCGGGCCTCGTTTACCAGCATCGAATGGCACGATGCACCACGCAGCAAGATTGGATTTTTCAAAAAGCGTGTCCTGCTCAGCGTGAAGCGATGCGAGAAAAGTGAACAGGATAATGAAAAGGTAAGTGGCTGATTTCATGTTGGTGAGTTGGTCCTGTTAGTAGTGCAAGTGTGGATCGTATCCTGCCTGCAAGGTGTTCTTGATGCCTTGCGTAGCACGGCAGTGGTCGGTGACTTTGAGATTGTGATTATGCGCGGTTTGCACTACGGCGTTCATTTCCTCGAAGGACATGCAAAGCGTGTGGTGATCATTGGCGTCGGGTGATGCGGCATCACCGGCAGGATAGGTTTTTACCCACTCGATGCCGTCTTTAACGAGCGCACGCACGGCGCTGCGGGCATCTTTAACCCCGTTGATAATGAATACGAGACCCCGCATGCCCATTTTTCGAAACTCGGGGTTCCAATCCATCAATCCACCTGCACTACAAATCTCGCGCCCTGATGTGGAGAGATGCGGGCCAGGGATGAGCCCGTCCTCAATGGCTTTTTTCAGCCAGACATCGGTATTGAATAAACACCCTCCGCTACGTGCCGCCGTATAGCCACATTCTAAATCTAGCTTAGCATTTACGGTTGCAAGCATGCTGACGTATTCGACTGGGTATTTGATGTCGAGATCCTGCAGTTCCTCGATATTGAAGTAGGTGGCGTGAAAATGAGCCTCCACCAGACCCGGCATTATTGTGCCATTTCGGGCATCAATCTGGCAAGCGTCAGGTGGTGATTCCGGAGCGCCTTCAGTCGGCCCCGCATAAGTGATGCGTCCGTTTATAACAATCACGCACCCATCAGGAACGGGGGGGGCGCCCGTCCCGTCAATCAGGGTTCCATTAGTAATAATCGTCATAATCGTGGCTCCACTTTCCTTCTTAATGAGTGCACGCTATCACAGGCCAGACCAACACGTCTTGTATTTGCACCTCAGATATTTGAATAAAAGCGGCGTCATTATTCAATCTCTGGAAGAATGACTCGCCCGCCATCCGCTAGGAGTCGCACCAAATAGTCGTTTGAATTCCCGTGATAAATGGGCTTGATCACTGAATCCATTTTCAATCGCAATCTCTGAAATCGAATGTGAGGATTGAATAAGGCTGGCGGCAGCATGTGCCAAACGCAGGCGTTTCAGAAACTGCATGGGCGACGTTTGCAAATGTTGTCGGAAACGGCGCTCGAACGAGCTCACCGACATACCCACCAAACGAGCCAGGGCTTCGTTGGTCCATGATTTCTCGGGGGCCTGCTGCAAGCCTGCCAGAGCGGCCGCCAGTTCCGGCACAGGGAAGTCAGGCGCCTGTAATTCCGGTAAGGGTTGAGATACTCCAGCAGTTGCGACAATGTGCCCAGCCGCATCGTGCACAGGAACCTTTGAGGTGCAAAACCACCGCTCGGCCATGTCAAATCTACCTACCAGTTCAATGCGGTTCACGATTTGCTTTCCTTCAAGCGCCAGCTCGTCATCGGCCCGGAATGCTTCAGCTAACCAGGGCGGCGACAGATCGAAATCCGTTTTCCCTATTGCTTCCTCGATACTTGATAGTGAATAATTTAGCTGAAAGGCACGATTCACCCGTAGGTAGCCTCCCGCCGCTTCCTTGATCCAAAATTGGATGTCACCGAGAAAATTGAATAAGGATTCGACTTCTTCATGACGCAAAAGAGAGAGGAGCTTGGTTTGGGCTTCGGAGTGCATAGTTCTTAGCCGTAATGTTTCTTAGCCGTAATGTAGAAAAATTCTGATACTGCCTGTTTTGGTTGTTTTAGGTAAGGGCGCCGGGGTAAAGTCGGTATGCTCTCAGTTTTATGAATTCAAGCGGATAGGTTTAGATTGGTCATCCTATCAAAGTATCAAAGGGTGAAAATATACAACAATTCTCTGAAAATCATAAAAACTGCTTTTGATATTGCAGCGGGGTGAGCCCAGTGGCTTTTTTAAATTGCCGGGTGAAGGAGCTTTGATCATAAAAACCAAGGTCGATGGATATTTCACCGATGGCTTGTGATTTTTTGCGCAGCAGGGAGCAGGCGTCGCAAATGCGCAATTTGATGATGAACTCCTGTGGACTCAGGTTGAAGTGGGCTTTGAACTTGCGTTCGAATTGTCGCAGTGAAAGCTGGCACGATTGGGCTAGTTCCTGAACGGATAGTTTGCGGCGGTATTCCCGGGCCATTGTATCCATCGCGATTTGAATACTACCCTGGTCAGGGTGCTTCTTCCGGTATTGATCGTAACTTTGGATGATTCCCATGACACCGAGCACCTCTCCGGTATTGGAGAGCATGGGGAGTTTTGTGGTCAAAAACCAAGAGGGTATGCCTTGGGGATTAAGAAACAGCTCAACCAGATTGATGGTGGGGCGGCGCGATTTCATGATAAATAAATCATCACTCCGGTATTTCTCAGCCAGTTGACCAGGTAATAAATCAAAATCGGTGAGTCCTATCAATTCGTTTTCGCTTTGGAATCCATAGAGGGAAACAAGGTGTTGGTTGGCAGCTAAAAGCACTCCTTCGGTATCTTTTGCAAAGAATGAGAGTCCATCAACAAAATTGAATAGATGATAAAAACGGCTTTCCGGGGCCAGCAATTCAAACAGGCGGGCTCTTTTTTTTTGTGTTTGATCGAAGGTCATGGCGGAAGACGGAGGAAGTCGATTGATACAGAGCCATTGAGAGGGAGAGGGCAATTGAGTCGCTTTTTTAAAAAAATATACGAAAATTTGTCGTATTAATACTAAAACAAATCTGAAAACGACAAGATGAGTAGATAGTTGTGGTTTAATTTGTTCAAGTCACAGGGGAATATTGCCAGTTTGCCGCTATTAGAATCCCTCATAAAAAACAATATCATGACTTCGAATAATCCATATCGAGTAGCCATTGTCGGTCTAAGCTTTGGCGCAGAATTCATCCCTATATACCAGCGGCATCCGGATACTGAAATGGTGGCCATTTGTCAGCGAACCGAAGCAGAGCTCAATAAGGTGGGTGAGTCCTTTGGGATACCGGAGGCCGGGCGCTACTGTGACTACGAGCAGATGTTGCAGGATGATCGTATCGACATTGTTCACATCAATACGCCGCCTTTTCTTCATGCTGATCAAACGGTGAAGGCGCTTGAGGCAGGCAAACATGTGGCCTGTACGATTCCCATGGCAGTTTCGGTGGCGGACTGCAAACGCATCGTGGATGCACAGGTCGCAAGCGGAAAAACTTATATGATGATGGAGACGGTGGTTTACAGCCGGGAGTATTTGTTTGTGAAGGAACTCTACGACAAGGGGGACTTGGGTAAGTTACAGTTTTTTCGTTCCTCGCATGTTCAGGATATGGGGGGCTGGCCGGAATACTGGGAAGGGTTGCCTCCAATGTATAATGGCACCCATGCGATTTCGCCAACTCTGGCCCTGGGGCAAAACCAGGCGGAGTGGGTTCGTTGCATAGGGTCGGGAACTATTGAGCAGCACATGCATAAAAATTACGATTCTCCTTTTTGCATCGAATCGACGCACATCAAGTTCAAGGACAGTGATCTGTTTGCTGAAGTGACCCGTTCGTTATTTAATGTGTCGCGCCAGTATCGGGAGAGCTTTGATGTTTATGCCGAGAAAAAGAGTTTCGAGTGGAGCTTGATCGAGGATGCCGGCCATATTATTCATCGCGGGGAAAAACCCGAGAGAGTTGAAATTCCGGATTACGCGCATCGGTTGCCGGAAGAGATTCAGTGTTTTACGACTGGCGGAGTCTACGGTGGTGAGGGGGGGGAGCAGCACCTGAGTTTTACTCAAGGTGGTGGGCACGGAGGATCACACCCACATTTGGTACACGAATTTATTTCCGCTTTGAAGGAGGAGCGTGAGCCTTATCCAAATGCCAGGCAGGGGGCAAACATCACCTGCAGCGGTATTCTTTCCCATGAATCAGCATTGAAGGGGGGAGAAAAAGTGCCGCTGCCGGATTGGACAATCATTGACGAGCAGCCTGCCATCGTAAAAGAATTGGAAGGTGGGCCGGTTAGTAAATTTGAGTAATAATATTATGATCCGAAAAATCCTCACCCTTCTTATCGTATGTGCTTGTGTGCTTTCCAATGTGGAAGCGGTTGAGCCACTGCGTGTTTTCATTCGCAGCGGAAAAAAAACGCACGGCCCCGGCGCTCACGATTTTCCGCGTTTTCTGAAAGAGTGGAGCACCCTGCTGGAGGAGCGTGGTGCGGTCTGCGATGGCGGGCTGGAGTTTCCGATACGAGAGCAGCTCACCAAAACGGATGTGCTGGTATTGCATTCAGAGGAGGCCGGTAACATCGAGGGTGAGGAACGCAAAAACCTGGAATCTTTTCTGAAACGAGGTGGCGGACTGGTGGTTGTGCATGCAGGAGCTGTTTCGCGTGATCCGGACTGGTATAAGGCGATTATCGGTGGTTCCTGGCGCCATGGCCTTACCAAATGGCTGGAGGCACCCATGAGCCTATATTTTACAGATCACGATAACCCAATAACGAAAGAGCTGTCTAATTTTGATCTTGATGATGAGATATACTACGACATGGATCTTCTGCCCGGGGTGCATGTATTGGCTGCTGCCTATACGCCCAAGGCGATCGATACAGGCGGGCGGGGTAACAAGGAGGCCCAGGCGCGGGCGGCAGAGGCAGTCGCCAAGAAAAAGGCCGTCAATATTTACGACATCCAGCCGCAGATCTGGACATACGAAAACACGATTGAGGGTGGCGCGAGTCCTTACCGGGCTTTTGTGAACATTCCCGGGCATTATCACCGCAATTTTTCCCATAATGGTGTTCGCACCCTGTTGCTGCGAGGCATCGCCTGGGCGGGCAAACGTGAGAATGTCGATGAGCTTTGCAAAGCGGAGGAACTTGGCGATGCGTTGCGCTATGTAGAGGGAGGTGTTCCACGCCCCGAAAAATTGCTCAAAGAGCTGGAGGTACACCCTGACTTTGAGCTTTCACTGGTTGCCTCTGAGCCACTGATCAACAATCCGCTGAACATCACCTGGGATGAAAAGGGGCGTCTGTGGGTTTGTGAATCGCCCGAGTATCCCAACGGATTGCGTCAGGTGAATGTGGATTCATGGAAGGACAGTGGTTCGGTAAAACCTGCGTTGTATGAGCGTGATCCGCTCGATAAGATCAGTATTCTGTCAGACCGCGACGGAGACGGGATCATGGATGGGAAAAAGGTTTTTGCCGACAAGCTGGAACTGGTCACCAGTTTTGTATTATACGGTAAGGGGGTGATTGCCTGTGCGGCGCCAGACGTTTGGTTTCTCGAAGACAGCGATGGAGATGATGTGGCGGACAAACGCACCAAGCTTTACACTAACCTAGGGACCAAGGACACACATGCGGTGATCAACAACATGCGTTGGGGGCGAGATGGCTGGGTTTATGCGACCCATGGTTATTCTTCAAGCGACAATGTCACCAGTGGTGACGGAAGTAGATCATTTGGTGCCATTGGCAGTGGAGTTGTCAGGTTTAAGCCGGACGGCTCTGCATTTGAGCAGTATGCATCCAAGGGGGGGAATACCTGGGGGCTGGAAATCACTGGCGATGGAGAAGTTTTTTATACCCAGCCGACCACAGGTAATCCACTGGTCCACGTGGTCTTACCTGAATATATTCTCGCTAAGGGGAAAGTGCCGGGTACCGGTGGTACTATTGGCTTGTTAGCTGGAGCAGAGGTTCATCCGGCTATGAAATGGGAACAACAGGCCTATGTACAGATCGATCAGGTAGGGCGTTATACAGCGGGTTCGGGCTGCGTCATTTATGAGGGCGGTGCCTGGCCTGAAAAGTGGAACCACAGTTATTTCACCACTGAACCGACAGTCAATATAGTAGGGCATTTTTTTGTTGAGAAGGATGGCGTTACTTACAAGGCGGCCAGCGAAAAAGGGCGCGAGAATACGGAGTTCGTTCGCAGCCGCAATCTCTGGTTCCGTCCTATCGAGGTGCGTAGCGGCCCTGATGGAGCTCTGTATCTAGTTGATTTCTGCAATCAGGCAATCATTCACAACGATACTCGCGGCCCTGCTCATGGCCCAGCCCATGCGGCGGTTCGTCCTGACCGTGATCATTATTATGGTCGTATCTGGCGGGTGCAGCACAAGAATGCTCACTCTTTGCCTCCGCTTGATCTGGATGCAAAGGATCAGCTTGCACTGCGAGAGTCTGCGAAAAGTGTTAACAAGCATACTCGGGAGACGGCGCTGCGGTTGCTGTGGGAAAACCACGACGTGACACCGGGGCTGGTTGGAAGTGATGCACTTCGGGCATACGTCAAGGCTGCCGCGAGTAAAGACCCTGCGGCCCTTGTTAAGCAGGCTGGAGCTGCTGCTGACGATTGGACCTTGTCTGCACTGATCGCTGCATCCTCCGAGTCCCCGCAGCGTGCCGTCGAAACCATCGAGGCGGCGCTCAGAGTCGGTGCAAATGATCACGTAATCACTCTTGCCGCTGCCCTGATGCCTGTGGTGGGGAAAGGGGATTC
>DAOUQC010000122.1 GCA_030625775.1 Verrucomicrobiota bacterium | reverse complement strand
TTAAGAATGAACGCCAGGATGGGTAAGTCTGGCTATTACAAAACATCTTCTGGTCGACTCAGCCGCAAGGAAGACCATGATATGATTTTTGTTTTGAGGAAAATGAAGGACCCCATACCGCTTTATGCTCGCAAGTTTTGGGGTAAAATCCCTGACATAGGAAACGCTCATGGCTTTGATTTTGAAATAGGTGATTGGGTTACTCCTCATGGCAGAGGGGAAAAGACAGATATTTTTTTCAAGGTAATTGTTGTAAAAGACACAACGAGCAAACTTGCTGGAGAATTAGAAATTTCTTTCCCGCACGAGCAAGAAGGGTTTGTTTCAGTTAATAGGGAAAGTGGATACATTTTCCTTAATCAACTACCTATGCCTAATGAAGCTCTGGAAACTGGATACCGAAGAGTTCTTAAGCGGATTGAGGCGGGATACGAGAATAAAACCAAACCCATTCATACGTCTTATTTTTTTCGCACCAGGGCAAAAAAAATTGTGGCAGAGAAGTATCTCTTTAATTATAGCAAGCTAAAAGATGGGTTAGGGTTTGTAATGGGGGGAGGAAGATTTTTAGAAGAGCCTTACAGGAAAAAGCATCCTGTTGAATATGGAGCCGTGGAATTTACCTACTACTACAATCCCAAGCCGGATGATAGGAATTTGGAATTCGATCCAAAGCGGAATTTATTCAAAAATCTTAAGAATAATGAACGTGTAATTGATCCATGAAAGAGATTTGAGATTTAGAAAAGGGGCCGAATACTCAACACTTTCGCTGGAGTCGAACGGTTCCGCCCCTGCCGTATGCAGGTGAACATGGCAGGTATCACTTTATAGGGTTTGGGGTTGGTCAGTCGGTAACACTGCTCGGGCGATCGTCGTTTGGCGATTTCGATTTACCGACCGCGAGACCGTCGTCACTGGGATACCCTGGACAGTTGCACCCTACCTGGATTAGTAGCAGGAAGCTCTATCTTTACTCCGCCGCTTAAGCTGATGCTCCAACTACTAAACACCCAACCTTCTACTCAAACGGATCCACCTCACCCACCCGTTCCAAAGTGATCCGCTGTTGTTTCCACACCCGCTGCAGTTCTTCATCAATTTGTTCGTAACTGCGACCGCGCAACAAATGCACTTTTTCTGCTTCCGCCGGTGAGATTCCCAGGCGAATGTCATTCAGATAGGCGGCGAGATGGGAGGCGTCACCTTTGCCGTCATGGTGAATGAAAAAGTGAACCAGCATGGCGGCGGAATTGTATTCCAAAATCGGGGTAGTCCTAAGCAGGCGTGCCGACCAATCCTCGCGACTGCTCGTCATGAGCTCTGCCATTTTCATGATGGGCAAACGATTGGGGTCTTCATCGAAGCGCCACCTGTTGAGGTATTTATGCAAATCCCTATCCATGGTGACAAACTGGTAGCGACCCTGGGAGTAGGGTGCCGCCCCCATATATTCTGCAAAACCTTCCTGAAACCACACTGGCAGATAGGGAAACCAATCGTGCAGCAAGTGATGGGTGATCTCATGTTTCAATACAAAATCACTCTTCATAAAATCAATACGAGACAGCCCCTCTCTGCCTTTGATGCCCAGATTTTCCAGTGACAATAGGGTGCGGTTTTGGAGCGTGTGGTAGAATCCCCCGCTGCCGGCGGGAGCACCCGATTGGGCAAAGGATTGTGCATTGCCATACAATTGCACCCGCAACAGCTTGGGATCATATTTCAGCTGGGGATACTTTTGTTGCAAGCGAATCTGCATCAAAGGAACCGGGGGGCTTGCGGCCAGACCCAAAGGCAAGGCATGGACTACCAGTCTGGTGGTTTCGAATATAGTGGCCATGTCACGAACAAGGGGCAGCGGTAATTCCACATCCGAGAGCATTTCGAAATGTCGACTGCGATAAGAATATGAGAACTCGTCATCTGCCGACGCAAGCTGACGTACTTCGACCAGCCCCTTGCCAATTTTCTGCGGCCAGGCGGGCATGGTCTGCGGATCTATCCAGGGGGCTTGCGGGTTCTCATCACGCCAGCTGGACACAAACTTCCGATCCGCCGCACTGAAAAAATTCAGCGGGAACACTTTTTTTGAATTGTCCTCAATCCGGAGAGTCACCCGGATGCCATCACTGGCAACCAGTTCGCCGATGATCTCCCGGCCTTTGATGTCTTTCCAAAAACGCAGCGGTTCCTCTTCCGAACTTTGGGCCTGGAGCAAAGTCACCATCAGGCACCCACACAGCCACACTTTGCCGATCATAACCTGGGATAAAATGTATAGTACACAGTGCCCTCCATCTCTTCGTAGCGCATACGCCGGTTACGCGCCGATTCACCCCAGCTTTCGGTAAATATCACCTCACCTCTTTTGGCATTGTACCCGGTGATCACCGAGGCATGGCTGTAGGCTTTTTTATCCGGCCAGGTTGCCCGGTCGTTCATGTCCGCTTTGGGCAATTCAATCGCTGGGTTTTCTGCAAATCGAGCAGCAAACGTGGTGTGCACGTAATCCCGCTCCTTCGCCCAACGGCGCCAAACGATTACCGGCAGTCCAGCATCAAGAGCAGACCTTGCCTTACGGAAATCAAATTTAGTTGAGCGGGACAACCGCATGTTGGCCTCACGTCCGGCCGCTTCGTAAACCTCCCTGATTTTCGAACCCTTGGTGCTGCCCCAGCGGATTCCGGCTGCAGCCGCATAGTCCTCCGTATCAAGATTCAGGCCAAGATACTGCATGCTCATCGACAGTGCGGAAACCCCGCAGTAGGCACGGTCTCCCTGGATAAATAGGGGAATACTTTCCAGCAAGCGGTCCCCATTTTCGACTTCATGCATATTCTGCGTTAATTGTTTGATCCGGTCACGGCGTTTGATGTCTGCAAGCGATGGATCCAGTAACAGTGATTTTGCTTTTTTTTTGTCACGGTAAAAAGTGACTTTGACCAGTTGCTCGGGAATCGAAAAATAACGTGCCGTCAATTTCCCCGAAGCAAACATAAGCACCTGCTGTTGGAGCATGGGAGTGAGGCCCAGGGTAAGTGGATAGCCCTTGCTGTCAGTGAGTTTTTCCAGTCCGGCAAGAACATCCTCGGCAGTGGTACGATGCAGGGCTTGAAACGTTTCACGGTTCATTTTTTTTGTCATCGCTGCCTTGTCTCTGGAGACATAACCAAAATGTGTGCCTGAGTCCAAAAACAGCAAAGTGATTGAGTCGAGTCGATTGCCGATGAAGTGGCCCGAAACCTGATGCGGGTGAAGCCCAAATATTCCAGGCGTATTCGGCCAGATTTTATGCGCGATTTTAGCCGTTGATTTTGCCGGTTGCCAGGCTGCAACAAAATCCGGCTGATCCCAGATGCCCGGATCCTTCAGGGCAGCGGGCAGCGGGAAAGGGTGATTCTCTGCTTGAATGTGAGCCTGGGCAATTACGAACAGGAGGATGCCAATCCACCCAGCCCTGCCAACAGCCAATCTGGATAACGATAGTCTCACCGCAGCACGACGGCTTTGGCCTGCGGACTGATCGTCACGACCACCGCGCCATTGGATCCGCCCTTGAGCTGGATGTTAATTTTTTTGTAGCGGAAAGAATTTTTATTCGTCCCACCACTTTCTCCCGTAAAACTCTGGATGTTTGTTGTCAATTGATCGATCAGGGATGCTGATTGGCTGCTACTTTTTTCAAAAACGATTTTAAACTGCAAAACCTTGTCATTTTTCAGCTGTGCCGTCACTTGGGAAGCACGAATACCGAATACATCCGCCGGCATGTCGAGACGATAAACCAGAATATGGCTGTCCTGGTTTTTTGGATCACTCCAATTTTCCCAATTGCCCGGCAATTTGACATTGGCTTTCCAGGTCTTGGCCTCCCCGGCAAAATTTTCGAACCGCATGCCTGCAGGATTTACAAAGCCAACATTGCCAATCTGATTTGGTATCGCCTGTAAAGTCCAGGTCGGCATGTGTATGGCCAAAACCAGGAACAAAGAAGTCGCAATTTTTTTCATCACTCAGAACAGTTGTGTGTATTGACTATGCATTGACCGTATGGCCAATGTCAATACTATATTCTTGAGTGGATTTTTCCGCAAGTTTGAACCGCTGGCAAACTACTCCGCCCCGCCTTCCCCCAGAGCGATCAACTGGGTAACGGTGACAAACTTGTATCCTTTAGCCAACAGCCGGTCGAGGGCGTTGGGCATGGCGGTGATCGTCGGGGCGTGGATGTCGTGAGCGAGAATGATCGCACCCTTGTTGGTCGCTGAAACGATACGATTGGCCACCACCTGGGATCCCGGACGTTTCCAGTCCTGCGGATCGACTGCCCACATAATGGAAGGGTAGCCGAACTCTTGTTTGATCCGTGTTCTCAGTCCGCTGTTGGTGGCTCCATAGGGAGGGCGCATGGTTTTTGGTGCTACCCCGGTCGCCTGGACAATCGCCCGGTGAGTGAATCCCATTTCGTTGCGCACCGCGTCAGCCGACAGTTTGGTCAGATAAGCATGGGTCTTGGTGTGATTACCGATTTCATGACCCTCGGCGATCATACGACGGAGAATGTGGGGGTAGGCGGTCGCATTGGTTCCCACCACATAAAAAGTGGCCTTGATGTTGCGTGCTTTCAGGATATCGAGCAAGCGTGGGGTATTACTGGGATGGGGACCATCGTCAAAAGTCATGGCGACATAGGGCTCGCTGACACTGACCCGCGAATAGGACAAGCTGTTGCCCGTGCCTCCGCGTGGCACATTGACGGAGGGATTCCAGCCACGATCCACTGATTGATAAGCGGCCGTGTCCGCAGATCCCGATTTTTTTCCTTTCTTTTTCCCTTTTCCGGCAACGTAAACTTTATCCCGTTTATCTATCGCCAACTCCTCGGGAGTTTTGCAGGAAGGCAACAACAAGGCCACTGCCAGTACGGCAGAACCCAGCAGAATCAGACGCGGAGAATAGTTGGAGTCAGAAGTCTTCACAGGATCAATGGTGAAAATGAATTGAGTAGGGGGAGTCAATGGATGAAAACGCGTGTAACATAGATGATCTTGTCGAAACGGCAAGTATCCGTTGGATAAGCTAGCCCCCTGCTTCAATCATCTGCCAAAAAACGCCCTAGAAGGGGTGCTAACCGCTCCCTGGTTTCTTTAGGCCAGGCATCGCGGGAGGTGAACAAAGCCGTGTCCAGGGAATGGTGTTCCGGCCAGTCAGGTGTTGTCGGGATGTGTGATATAGCCGCTGCGATGATTTTTTTCGCAGCTTCAGCATTGGCTTGAAGGTGTTCTACCACCGCATGGGCATTCACGGCTTCTTCGTCCTCCCTCCAGCAATCGTAATCGGTGATCATCGCCAGGGTGGCGAGGGCGACCTCAGCTTCCCGAGCGAGTTTCGCCTCGGGTAAATTGGTCATGCCGATCACATCAAAACCGAGTTTGCGATTAGTTTCCGATTCCGCACGGGTTGAAAAAGCCGGCCCATCCATGTTCACGTAAGTGCCGCCATTGTGAATCGTGAGATCCTCCGCCTGCCCACAATCAGCTAGAATCTGGCGCAAGCCTGTGGATATCGGATCGCTGAAAGCAATATGAGCCACGATGCCATTGCCAAAAAAGGTGTGATCCCGACGCTGGCTGGTGCGGTCAAAAAACTGGTCGGGCAAAACAATGTCACGCGGACGGTATTCCTCCTGCAGGCTGCCCACGGCGGTGACACAGATAATCCAGCGAACATTCAACGAACGCAGCGCCCAGATATTGGCGCGGTGGTTCAACTCCGTCGGCAACAACTTGTGGCCACGAGCATGGCGCGGCAGGAAGTAGACCCGGCGACCAGCCAAATCACCCCCGATCACAGTGTCTGACGGAGGGCCGAAAGGAGTCTCAATCGTGATCTCTTCGGTATTTTCAAAGCCATCGATTTCGTAGAGACCGGAGCCGCCGATGATACCGATAGCCGGTGATGATGATGGGTGATTAGAATCTGACATGTAGTGATCTGGTTCGTTCTTTATAACTATTCAACTCTGTAACAGCCGGAATCAATCTCAAGCTACACAGGGCTACAAAAAGGCATCTCCATTCATCTTTTATCCATGTCGTCACAATAAGCGCAACCGCACTGGCCACATCCATACTTTAGGAGAGGATGCAGCCCTTAATAAGGACCATCCCTTTCTCCAAAGCCTGGACCTTCACCCTGATAGGACTTTATCAAGTTCACCCTACAGACCGGGAGGACGCTTGGGGGTGGACACCTGGGGGTCTGTCCCCTAGTTTACTAGTTTAATGCCAGTTCACCTCACCACTTTCCAACCGAGACAAAACCAGTCCTTATTTTTATTCAAAAAAATGTTGGCAGCACTCTTAAATATGTTATACCAACAAATCAAGATTTCTTGATGCATCAAAGCCAACTACTACCACCATGCTATTCTCCCATCCGTTCTTTCTCCGCTCCGGCCTCTTTTTATCTGTCACTCTTTGCGGCAGCGCTTTCAATGCAGCCAATGCTGCTGATGAAAAGAAAAAGCCCGATGAAGCCATCGTGACCACTACCACTGAAGTGGACAAGGACAATGAAGTTGAAAAAACCATCTGGGTGGCAACCAAAACCCCCAAGGCGGCCTCGGGCGTGTCACCTTCCGTTGATGCCGTATCAGGTGGGGAATTGAAAGTTCGCCAACTCTATCAGCTGGAAAACGTGCTAAGCTTCATGCCAGGTGTTTCAGTGGTTCAAACCGGGCAAACCGGAGCGCAAAGTTCCTTGTTCATCCGCGGCATGGAGAGCAATCACGCCGTGACCTTGCTCAATGGCCGCCGCTTGGCTCCAGGGCTGGCAGGTGGTTACAACCTCGAGTTACTCGATACGACCTTTCTGGAAAGTGTGGAACTTTACCGCGGCCCGATTTCTTCACTCTACGGTTCCGATGCCATTGCCGGCGCACTGGACTTGCGCATGGCCGATGCCCGCCAGGTGGCAGACGGCACACAAGGGCAGGTGTTCATTGAGGGTGGCTCTTTTGATAGCATCCGCACCGGATCACAGATCACTTACGGTCAAGGGCCGGTCGGTGTTGTCTTTGATGTGTCCTACCTTGACACTGCCAACGACCAGCCGAAAAATGATTTTCGCAATCTCAACCTGCGCTCCAACATCGCCGTTGAAATCGCTGACGGGGTCACTCTCGACTTGCTTGGCTACTTACAGGATTCGCAGCTCGAAGTGCCGGGCTCCACGCTCAGCCCCTTCTATCCGGAAGATCAACTCAATGACAACCGCAGCTGGTTGCTCTCACCCCGCCTGACCATTGAGCGGGACAGCTGGGATCTGGAAGCTTATTATTCTTACAACTCGAGCCGCCTCGATGCGACACGCGATGTTTTCCTGCAGGACAATCGCCTCGAGCAAGCTTCGAACGAAGTCGAAATCCAGCTCAACATCCACCCGACCGACAATGGCATTTACACTCTGGGTGTCGGCTACTTTGACTACGATTTCTCCCGTACCCCTCTGGTTGCGGGTGCCTTTAATACTCCCGGAGCAAAAGAATACGGCTACTGGAGCTTTTTCAGTCAGGCTGATGTTGACCTGCCCCTGAACCTCAACCTGCTCGCCAGCGCCCGTTGGGATGAACACGATAGCTTCGAAAGCAAAGGCACTTATTCCATTCAACTGGCCCACCAGATTGAACCCACTAACACTCAATTGTTCGCCAAAGTCGCCACTGGTTACAAAGCTCCTTCCGGTCAGGACTTTGTCTTCCTCGATCCCTCGGTGGATCCCGACTCTCTTTCACCCGAAGAAAGTCTCTCTTTCGAGTTTGGTATCCGCCAGGCACTTCCCAATCAAATTGGTAATATCTCCATCGTCTATTTCAATACCGAGCTTGAAAACCTCATCGACTCGGTTGGTTTTCCCGCTTTCCCAGCTGCAGTAGACACCAAAATGGATGGCTTCGAATTTGGCCTGGATCTGACACCTGTCCAAGGCCTCACTCTATACACCAACTACACTTACCTGAATGCCGTGATCACCCGCGGGCAGTACTTCGGCGGATTCGGTGGTGGCCCGGGGGATCGTCTGCCGCGCAGACCACGTCACACCCTGAGCGGCGGTTTGATTTACCGCACCATGGATTGGAAACTCGGAGCCGAAGTGCGCGGAGGCTATGATCGTCTCGACGGGCCGAATGTGACCCTTGGGGACTACACGGTGGCGCGTATTTACGGCAGCTATTATCTACGCGACAATATTGAGCTCTTTGCACGCATGGAGAATGTTTTTGACGAAAATTACGAAACCACAAGCGGATATCGAGCACGGGGGTTTGGTGCCTTTGGAGGTGTGCGGCTTACTTTTTGAATGCAAAGCAAATAGCCCGGCAAGCCCGCAGGGCACATCATCATAATCCGAGCAGGCTGCCATTCATCGATGGCTGCCTGTTTTTTGATAAACATACAGCAAAACTTATTAATCTACTGATGCAGAACAGGCAACACACTGCATAGTGCCCTTGATTTCATGTCTGAACATCCGCTGCAAAAACTAATCCGTGAACGCATCGTCGTGCTTGATGGTGCGATGGGCACCACTATCCGGGAGTACAAGCTCGACGAGGGCGCGGCACGTGGAGAACGCTTTACTAAAAACGACAAGGATCTGCTCAACAACGGAGACATCCTCTCACTCACCCAGGCAGATGTCATTGCTGACATCCACAAACGCTTCTACGAAGCGGGTTCGGATATTGTCGAAACCAATACTTTTTCGGCCACTACCCTCGCCCAGTCTGAATTTTTTGTACCCGATCCCCGGGAAACCGGAGGTCGTAAGGATCCCGATTTTTTTGACAGGGAAATTTGCAGC
>DAOUQC010000054.1 GCA_030625775.1 Verrucomicrobiota bacterium | reverse complement strand
TACGGTTTTGGTAAAGCGAACGAGGTAGCGGATTGCATTCGCAAAGGCAGCGAAATCTCCAAGAGATCCATGGTGTCGGTCGCGCTGAAGGACAATACGATTCCACATGCAGTGATCGGTGAGCATGGTGGCGGACGCGTATTGCTTCGTCCGGCTTCTCCGGGAACAGGGATCATCGCTGGTGGCGGAGTCCGCGCAGTGGTGGAAGCTGCTGGCATCAAAGATGTGCTGGCGAAATCGATGGGATCCAACAATCACAACAATGTCGTGAAAGCGACTTTAAAAGCGCTACAATCTTTGCGCACCAAAGAGCAGATCTGGAAGCTGCGCGGGAAAAAGATGAAGGAAAATGCTGCTCTGTAAGGGTGGATTGATTCCGATTAATTTGAACTATAAAGCTGGAGGAATTCGAGCATCATGCGATTAAACGATTTAAAACCCAAGCACGGCACCAAACACCGTCGCAAACGTCTTGGCTGTGGCGAAAGCTCAGGCAAAGGCAAAACATCAGGCAAAGGTCATAAAGGTCAGAAGTCCCGTTCGGGAGCTTCGATCCGACCTGGTTTCGAGGGTGGGCAGATGCCCATCGCACGTCGTTTGCCTAAAAAGGGATTCACCAATGGTCGTTTTAAGGAAACTTATGCGATTCTGAATGTCTCTGATCTGGAAGTCTTTTTTGAAGCTGGAGCGAGTGTGGATGAAGCATCGCTGCGCGCAGTTGGCCTGGTGAAAGGGACCCAGGATGGCGTCAAGATTCTCGGTGACGGGGATTTGTCGAAAAAGTTGAAAGTGCAGGCAGACAAAATCTCGGCCACTGCACGTGAGAAGATTGAGAAAGCCGGTGGCGAAATCGTATCGGCCTAGTGATCTTATGATCCCCGGCCTGCGGGCCTGAAGAATGTATTCGATCGATCTTATTTTTTCGTTTTGACCTGACTAGCGAGCATGATATCCGCATTTACAAACTCCTTCAAAATTCCCGAGCTGCGGCAGCGTATTATGTTTACGCTGTTGATGCTGGTGATTATCCGGCTCGGTGCTTCGATTACTCTGCCGGGTGTTGATGTGACGGTGCTGCAGGCTTGGCTGAAAGAGGGCGTGGAAAAAGCGCAGGAAAGCCAGGGGGTAGCTGCGATGGCGGCCTTGATGAACGTGTTCAGTGGTGGAGGTTTGCAGAACTGTGCGATTTTTGCCCTGGGGATCATGCCCTACATCAGTGCATCCATCATGATGCAGTTGATGACAGCGGTGGTGCCGAGTCTCGGTAAGCTGTCACGGGAAGAAGGAGGGCGACAGAAGATTAACATGTATACGCGCTACGTCGCGATTGTGCTGTGTGTTTTCCAAGGCTACATGCTGGCCAAATCCTTGATCAATCCACAGTCGAACTTTTTGCTGAGGGGTATTATTGATCAGAATGATACCCGGGAGCTGGTGCCGGATGGTGGTACGGCTTTTATTATAGTTACCATCATTGTGATCACGGCGGGGACTTTGTTGCTGATGTGGATGGGTGACCAGATCACTGACCGCGGCATTGGTAACGGTATTTCACTGATCATCACGGCGAACATCATTTCAGCTCTGCCAGCAGCACTTGGGCAGGTCTATGTGACTTTTGTGGAAGGGGCGGCTGAGGATCCTATGAAACCGTTGATGCTGGTGGCTTTGATCGCCTTCCTGTTTTTTGTGATTGCAGGGGTTATTTCGATCACCCAGGCGCAACGACGGCTCAGTGTGCACTACGCCAAACGAGTGGTGGGTCGCAAGGTCTATGGCGGACAGACACAGTATATGCCGCTCAAGGTCAACTACGCCGGTGTGATGCCGATCATTTTTGCCCAGGCGATCCTTTTATTCCCTTCGCAGATTTTGATGTTTGCTTTCCCTGATGAGGCATGGGCGAATAAACTGGCCGCTAATCTCGGTGGCAGTGGCTGGATGTATTACACCTTGTCAGCCTTGATGATTTTCTTTTTCTCCTACTTCTGGGTGGCGACGATGTTCCAACCCAATCAGATTGCGGAGGATCTCAAGCGCAATGGAGGTTACCTTCCTGGTGTGCGACCTGGTAAAGCAACCGCAGAGTTCCTTGACCGCACGATGAGTCGTTTGACCTTTGCTGGTGCCATTTTCCTCACCATTATCGCTGTTTTGCCCAGTATGTTGAGCAGGCAAATGGGGGTTCCCTTTCAGGCAGCCCAATTTTTTGGTGGCACCAGTTTACTGATTTTGGTCGGGGTATTACTAGACATCATGCGTCAGGTGGAAACCCATTTGATCCAACGCCACTACGACGGGTTTTTGCGCAAAGGGAAAATCCGTGGACGTTTTGATCGCAACGCGGGGGCCGCCGGAGTATCTGCAGGCAGCGGAATGGTGTGGTTGTATCTGGTGGTGGCGGTGCTGGTCATCGTTGGAGTAACTTATTCAATTGTTGCAAAGGGCTGATTGGGACGAAGTATTTTTGATGGGATTGGCGGGAGGAGACAAGAGGCATGAGTGCGATACCGATTCGAAAAGGGCGACAACTGGACTACATGCGCCGGGCGGGTGAGATCGCGGCAGAGGTATTGCAATTGACTGCCAAGGAAATTCGTCCAGGGGTGACGACGGGTGAGGTTGATGATGCAGCGGCGCAGTTTATTGCCGAGCGTGGGTGTGTGAGTGCTTTTCTAGGGTATCGGGGTTTTCCCGGACATATTTGCATTTCGATGAATGAAGAGGTAGTGCATGGCATCGGTGGCGAGCGGGTGATCCAGTATCAGGATATTGTCAAAATCGATGTAGGAATTGTGAAAGACGGCTGGGTCGGTGATAATGCGTTGACAGTGCCGGTGGGCTCGATGTCACCGGAAACCGAGCGTTTGTTGTACGCAACCGAGGAGTCCTTGCAGGCAGCCATTGATCAGGCGCGTGATGGAGTCCGTTTGGCGCAATTGTGTGCCTCGGTGGAAAAATGCACTGATGAATATGGTTTCACCGTAGTGAAGGAATTTGTCGGACACGGGGTGGGAAAAAATTTGCACGAAGAGCCACAAGTACCGAATCATTGGGATAAAAGCTCAATGGGAAAGGGGCCGCGTTTGCGGGCGGGCATGATCCTGGCAATTGAACCGATGGTGAATGCGGGAGGTGCTGCGGTGCGGGTTCTTGAGGATCAATGGACGGTTGAAACGGCAGACCGCTCCCTTTCAGCGCACTTTGAGCATACCGTGCTGATCACTGAAGATGAACCGGAAATCCTTACTTTTCGGGAGCGGATGGTGCCAAATCTGACCGCTTCACCGGCCTCAGCGGCGCAATGATTGCTATAACAGTATTTATAACTAGTGAAATTTTATAAAAATCATCAATCTGAATGGGAAACACAGCTTGCCTCTTGGCAAAGTTGTGATACAGATTCCCTCCCGCCGTATTTGCTGCGGTTGGGAAGGATTTCAGATGCTTGGATTTTGAATCAGGTATCAAGTCGGTTCACACGAGTGGGCGGCTAATAAATCACAGGACAAAACTATGAAAGTCAGACCATCTGTAAAACGTATGTGCACCGAATGCCGGATCATTCGACGTCACGGCATTGTACGCGTCATTTGTAGCAACCCACGCCACAAACAGCGTCAGGGTTGAATTTATCAGGTTTTATTTAACGGAATATCATTTCAGGAGGCACAGAAATACAATGGCGAGATTGCTAGGAGTAGAAATACCAAACGAAAAACGGATTGAGGCTTCATTGCCTTATGTTTACGGCATCGGCCCGACGACGGCTAAGAGAATTCTGGAGCAAGCCGGAGTTGAGCCGGATATCCGCACGGGAGAATTGAGCGATGAGCAGATCAGTAAGATTGCCCATGTGATCACTGAGAGTGAAACGCTGAATTGTGAGGGTGGAAAGCTGCTGATCGAAGGCGATTTGCGCCGGGAATTACAGGGCCACATGAAACGCATTGCCTCGATCAACTGTTACCGCGGCATTCGTCATCGTAAAGGCTTGCCGGTGCGAGGTCAGAGGACTTCTACCAACAGTCGTACCCGTAAGGGCAAACGTAGAACCGTCGGGGTTGTTCGTGCGAGCTAATCAGCGAATTTGTAATCAATTATTCATAGGCGAGAGAAAGATCATCTATCATGGCTGAAGAATCAGAAAAAGAAGAAGAAGTGGTGAAAGAAGCTGCAGTGGAAGAAACTGCGGACAAAGCTACAGAAACAGCGGAAGCACCGGCGGCGGAAGCTGTCAGCGAAGAGCCGAAGAAAGAGGCTGCCGAGGCCCCTGCCGCTGCTGAGGAGAAAAAAGCGGATGAGCCGGTCGTAGCAGAGGAACCAAAAAAGGAAAAAACCGCAGCGGATATTTTCCTGGAGCTGGATCCAAGCGAAGCGGATGCACCCAAGATTCTCAAATCCAAAAGCAGTAAGAATGTTCATTCCGGCATTGTGCATGTGCGGGCGACCTTCAATAATACGATTGTTACGATCACTGACCAAAAAGGAAACTCGATCGGGTGGTCAAGCTCGGGCAAGCTCGGTTTTCGTGGATCAAGAAAAAGCACGGCTTATGCGGGACAGTTGGTCTGCCAGGATGCTTTACGCCAGGCAATGAGCCACGGCCTCAAGCAGGCTGAAGTTAGAGTCAAGGGCCCCGGAGTGGGTCGTGAATCGGCTGTTCGTGCGGTTCAGGCCATCGGAGTGGAAATCACCAAGATTACCGATGTCACACCGGTGCCACATAATGGCTGTCGTCCTCCTAAAGCGCGTCGTGTGTAGCGGCTAGTATCCTATTAATTATAATTTTTTCTAACTAAGACTCATGGCTAGATACACTGGACCTATTGAAAGAATCAATCGCCGTTTTGGAGTGCCGTTGTTTGGCCCTTCCAAGGCGTTGGAACGTCGCCCTTACGGGCCCGGACAACACGGACCCCGTGGAGGCCGCCGTCGCAAGCAATCAGATTACTCGATCGCACTGGCTGAAAAGCAGAAGCTGCGTTTCCAGTATGGTGTGATGGAAAAACAATTCCGCCGTTATTTTGCCGAAGCGCAACGTCGCCGTGGTGTGACGGGCATTATTTTGCTGCAGTTGCTGGAAATGCGTCTGGACAATATGGTTTATCGTTTCGGAATGGGAACAACACGTCGTGCGGCAAGGCAATTTGTGAATCACGGGCACATTCTGGTGAATGGCAAAAAAGTGGACATTCCATCTTACCAATGCAAATCAGGTGACGTCGTCACCGTGTGTGAAAACAATCGCTCCCAGCAATTGGCCATGCGCTTGCTGGATGCAACTCAAGCCAGACCTGAGTCAGAGTGGTTGACGATGGATCGGGACAGTCTCAAAGGAACCGTTAACCGGGCACCGGAGCGCGATGAAATTGATCCGATGGTCAACGAGCAGTTGGTTGTTGAGTTGTATTCACGTTAATCATCCTGGAATAAGAATTTCCCTTGGTGTCTGCCCGGTGTGGCAGTGTGCTATCTGGGAAGAGATAAGAGCTCTCACACTCGGGAAACCGGGTTCGAGAGTTTTTTTTCATTTTTACGACGAATTTCTGTCACAAACGCAGCCTTAATCACAAAAAAGCTTTGGAAGGCTGGGGAAACCCGTTATAACGTGCCTTCTTTCGTATTACCTTAAACCTTATTCTGATCAATGTTACAAAATAGCTCATTGCTTTCGTTTCGCAGTCTTATCAAGACGACTGCGTTATTTTCAGTGTTGCTCGCCTTTGGCCTGCCACAGCACCTTTCTGCTCAAAAAGAGGTGAATGACGCAGCGAGGGGGCTGATGGAGAAATACAAGGGAGCGCTGGTGGTAGTGACAGCAGAAAGTAAAGTGGTCACCACGACCGATGCCGATCCTTTGCCGACCAAATCCCAGCAACGCCGGACGCTGGGCACAACCGTGTTTCCCAATGGTTTGATCGTCTGTTCAAACAGCGCCCTCGATGCCAGTGTTGGTTTGGTTCAGCAGAAAGTGCGAATCCAGGGAAAGGATGGCAAACCGAAGCTGGTAACGATTGCCTCGGCTAAGAGTGAATTTTCCAAAGTGGAAATTAGCTATGGGGATGCTGTGGTCTTGCCCGGCCGGGTGATCGCACAACGGCCGGAAATCGATCTGGCTTTTGTTTTGCCTGATGCGGGTGCCGCCAAAAAACTGGGAAAAACATTCACAGCAATAGATCTTTCAAAGTTTGCGACAACCGCCAAACCGGCAGACAATGTAGTGGGCTTGTCAAGGTCGTCAGCGGTTTACAGCTACATGCCAACAGTGATCATGGGGTATATCACAGGGGTTTTCAAAGGGGACCGCACTTATTATGTCACAACTGCAGGCACGGCCCAGGGAATTCCCGTCTTTACCTTGGAGGGCAGCCCGATCGGGGTGACGCTTGAGCGTATCGTAGATGGCAAACGCTCGGGAATTCTGGGTACACTTTCGGCAGGTTCCATTCAGGTCATGGCCAACCTTGCGATGGAAAAAGCGACTTCAGGGAAATAGTTCTCGCTAAACAATTTTTAAAGCCTGCCCGAAATTTCGGGCAGGCTTTTTTCTTTGAACAAAGCGGGTTGCGAATTATCAAATAGATCCCACACTGATATAATGACCCCCTTTAGTAAAAGCCGAATCCGGCAGAGTCAGCTATTTTGCCTGGCTGCGATCAGCCTGCTCATTTCCTCTGCGTCTATTTCTTCTGTTCAGGCCGATTCTGCGTTTGGCTCAGCCAAAGGCGAACATGTGATCCTTCTGGGAGGAACCTTCGCCGAACGTCTGCAGTATTTTGGTTATTTTGAATCCCTGCTGTCCCGCCATGAAAGTGCGCGTGATCTGGTAGTGAGAAATATGGCCTGGCCCGGTGATGAAGTGGCTTTGATGCCGCGGCCGTATAACTTTGTTATTTCAGCAGGGACGGGAGCGGAGGACGACCCTGATCCTGGGTACAAATTTTCATTTGAGTCCGACGCGGATCACGAAACTCTGATGGCGCATCTCGAGGCTCAAAAGGCAGATACTCTTTTGCTGTGTTTTGGTGCCAATGAATCTTTTAAAGGAGAGGCGGGGCTCGACAAATATGCTGAGGATTACCAGAAGCTGATTGAGCATTTGTCGAAGAAAAAATTCAATGGCAAATCAAAAGCACGTCTCATCATCGTATCGCCTATCGCCCAGGAAAAACTGGGGGCGCCCTATTCAGATCCGAAAGAGCGGAATCAGAATCTCAAGCTCTACGCGGCTAAAACCGCAGAGGTCGCCAAGAAAAATGGTCTGCTCTTCGTCGACCTTTTTGCTCCGACCTTCACCCGGATGAGTCAGACACAAGGCAAGCATCTGACCATTGATGGTTCGCAGCTCAATGCCCACGGACAAAAAATCGTTGCGGAAGCTTTGGCGACCGGATTAGGAATCACTGATCCCTGGTCCGACAAACTTGAGCCGATACGGAAGTTGATCGTGGATAAAAACAAACAGTTCCAGTATCGCTGGCGTCCGATCAATGGTGAGTATGTCTACGGCCGTCGCCGGGATCCCTTCGGTATCATTTCCTATCCGCCTGAGATGGCGGAGTGGGATAAAATAATCGCAGGCTTGGAACAAAAGATTTATTCTGAAGCGAAAAAATTAAAATCCTCAAAATGAAATCTGTTCTTTCCACACTGTTTCTTCTTACTCTGGGTCTCGTTGGAATAAACGAGACCGCTCAGGCGACCGACTTGATCGGTGGTGAGCAAGCGCCGCTGTTGACGCCTGAGGAATCGCGCAAAAAATTCAAACTGCACCCTGATTATCAGATCAATTTGTATGCTTCAGAAGTGGAGTTTCCTCTGCACAGTCCGGCAGCGATGACCTTTGATTCGCAGGGCAGGTTGTGGGTGGGCAACATCCCGAGTCAGCCGCATGCTAAACCCGGTGTGCCTTTGAAGGATTCTGTGATCGTTCTTGAGGACACCAACAAGGATGGCAAGGCGGACAAACACACGGTTTTTGCTGAAGGTTTGTATTTACCGCTGGGTCTTGCGGTGGCGGATGGAGGCAAAACCGTTTACGTGACCGACGAGCCGAATCTGGTGAAACTGACCGATACCGATGGTGATGGCAAGGCGGACAAAAAAGAGATCATGCTGGAGGGCTTCGGCACCGAGGACAATCACCACTTCATCTCAGCCTTTCAGTGGGGGCCGGACGGCAGGCTCTATTCCGGGCAGGGATTGTTTTTGAATACCCAGGTCGAGACGACCTACGGTCCGGTCAGGGCGCATCAGGCAGCTGTGTTTCGCCATGATCCCCGTGACAACAGGTTGGAGGTCTTTGCCAGTTTTGGTTGGTCGAATGTGTGGGGGATTATTTTTGATGACTGGGGACAGCCCTTTCTCGCGGACGCTTCGCCTGCGCTGAATTATTACATGTCGCATACGACGAGTAATTTCACTTATCCCAAGCCGGACAAATACGGCAACTGGATGGGCCGACGCAACGAGGTTTCTTTTACGCCCTCAGGCCGCCGTCCTTCCTGTGGCAACGAACTGCTTTTGTCGAATCACTTCCCACCCGAAGTGCGTGGATGGTACACCACCAACCAAATGAAGGGTTGGCACGGGGTGCGTTGGTACAAGCTGGAAGAAAGTGGTTCGGGGGTGAAAGCGAGCCAGCCTTACGGCGAGGACAACGAATTACTCACCACAACGGATATCATGTTCCGCCCGGTCGCTCAGCAAATTGGACCCGATGGGGCGCTTTATGTCCTGGATTATTACAATCCCATCGTTGGTCATACGACTTACAGCTTTCGCGATCCTCGTCATATTAAAACCCACGGCCGGGTGTGGCGTATCACTCACAAAACCCGTCCACTGGACTGGCAGCCGAAAATATATGGTGAACCGGTTCCGGCGCTGTTGGCCAACTTGAATCATAGCAATGACCGCGCGCGTTATTTTTCCCGCCACGAATTGCACCAGCGCAAATCGGAGGATGTGTTGCCAGTGGTTAAAAAGTGGATTGAGGGGGCTTCCGTCGATAAAAAGGAAGATGCCCGGAAAATGGTCGAAGCTCTGTGGTTGAATCAAAATTTCAACAACTACGATCTCAAGCTGTTGAAAACCCTGCTGACGGCTCCCGATCATCACGTGCGCACCGCTGCGCTGAGGGTATTGCGTTACTGGCAAGCGCAGATGGATCAGAAAGAGGTGCTGGTTTTGTTCAAGGCGGCGATCCAGGACAAGTCCCAACGGGTGCGGCTCGAGGCTTTAATCGACTTGAGTTATTATTCTGACCCGGGTCAGGCTTTGCCGGTGGCGGCTCTGGTGGTCGATCAGGAGATGGATGCGGGCTGTGTGAACGCCGCATATGATGTGTTCACTTATTTGACCAGTCAGACAGATGTTCCGGTCAGGAAGGTGGATAACTTTTTACTGCCTTTCTCCAGTAAAAATCGATTGCTGACGATGAAGCTGGATAAAGAGGTGGCGGGTGAATATCTCAAACGGCCTACACTTGATATTGCCCAACAGCGCACCGCTTTGGATTTCCTTGCCGGGAAATCCGGGCAGAAAGATTCGCTCAAGTATCTGTTGGGGCTCATGGACAAATCGACTACAAAAACCCCCGATCCGGCCATGCCCTCTCTGGAGCGCCTCTTGCTTGCCTGGTCCCTGGAGGATGTAAAAAAACATTCGGATGAGATTGTGGCGCTGATGGGCGATGGCAAATCGTCGAGCATTCGAATCGGGGCCCAGGCGGTTCTGATGAGAGCCGGTGCGGCAGATACTCCCGATAAGCTTTTGAAGAGTGATACCTTGCTTGCGCTTGCCGTCGCCAAAGCGGGACGGGGAAAAGCATCGGATTCACTTTATCCGCGCTTCACCAAATTAATGACCGGAGAAAAAGCTACGGTAGGTTTGGTAAAGAACATGATGCCGGCAGTTGCCAGTTTTCCATCGAAGGACCAGGAAAGTCTCAAGTTGCTCGTGGAAACTTCCGATAAATACGCTGAGACAAACATCGCCCTGGCCTTTTCAGCTCTTGAGGCGATGAAAAAAATTCCGAGTAATGTGTGGCCACCGGAATACAGCAATCGCATTCTCTCAAATGTAACGGTGTCAGCGACGCCTGATCTGAAATTCACACCCACGGAGTTTACGGTGAAAGCAGGCTCTGCGGTGCAGTTGTTGTTTCGCAATCCGGACAACCTCTATCACAATCTGGTGATCGTGAATGCGGGGGCCCTCGACAAGGTTGGTCTGAAGGCTGACATGATGGCGGGACAGCCGGATGGACTGGATAAAAATTACGTACCCGATGATCCCGATGTATTGCATTTCACCCCGCAGATTACTCTGGGTATTGCGCGTTCGTTCAAGCTGAACTTCTTTGCTCCGACTGAACCCGGTGAGTATCCCTACATCTGCACTTTCCCCGGCCACTGGCGCATCATGCGTGGAGTGATGAAGGTGGTGAAGTGAGTTACATGGTTCGGCCGAGCCATAATCGGAATTGTAGCACGGACAGTCTGTCCGTGTGGAGAAGCGTTGGGTGCGGCGAACAGATCTTGGAAAACGCAAATTTCTACACATTCCAATATCAAACGCTATCCGCCTACGATTCCAGCTTCGGTGCGGCACGTCGCTGATAGTCGAACCACTCCGGCCTTGCCGCCGTACTGTGGCTTCCATGGGTGTTGTAATCCACTTCGAAAATCCGTTGAGCAAAAAAGGATTTCGCGACACAGGGTGCGTATGGGGGAATCAGAGCCTAAGCTGATCGCAGGTGATATTTATCACCCAGGCTCCCCTTGCGCTCCAGCTTCACAGGTAAGTCATCCGGTTCATTTCTTGCTTCCACAAAACAACACAACACAGCCGATAACTTTTATTTTCACCTCAACAAAACGTTCTTCCAAAGCCTCATGCAAACCCTTCAGTTCATCCTCTTCATTGCCAAAAATCCCCTTTTTATTATAAAAAGCCATCAACCGTTTGGCTGCCCAGTTACGTTTCACTCCCCCGGATAAAATCGTACTGCCAAACAGCTTGCCTCCAGCAGCGAGGCATGGGCTCAAATGATCAAAACAGACCGCTTTTTCTGCCATGCTCCCCGGCAGACAATGGAGCAGATAGTTCACCCCGATGGATTCAAAAGCGGCTGCATCAATATCAATCGCCTCGAGAACATTGGCCCGATAAGTCTCCGGCTTGTAGCGTTCGATTCGCGCAGCCGCACTGGCCAAGCTATTCAGATTCAGATCCATCAGCGCCACCCGCGGATCAGTATTAGAAAACACACAGTGATCCAGGAAATATCCAGTACCCACCCCCACATCAAGGTGATTGCTGCTGATTTGCCGGTTATAAAACTCAAGCAAATGAGATGTCGGGCATTTCCATATCCACTGATTGGAAATACCGAGAACCAAAAAATCGTAAATTCCGAGCATGCGTTTTGTGTAAACTGCTTGACCGGGAGTGGCATCATTGAATTTTTTCATGCAAAATGAAGTCTCATTTCATAGTGCCGTTTTTGGTAAAGTTCTAGCTGATACCCTATAGTGTCCAATTATTACACCGCTCATGAGAGAATACACTGCCACGAGATTTACCGACCGGGACAGGCTTAATAAAACTCTCTATCTCATTCAATTTTTTATAACCGTCCTTATCCCGGCAATATTTGTGGGCATAGCAGCTGTTAAAATTCAGCAAAACGGACTTTTTCAACTAGACCCGGGATGGACAGATTTTGCTTATTTAGGTCTGTTAGCAGGCATTGCTTTTTATGTGCTGCGAATGTTTTATCACTTCCCATATACCTTTCCACAGGCGCGTGTTCCTGCAATCAGGGAGGTCTTGGCAATACTGTTTCACCTCGCTCTGATCCTTTATTTCACCAAAGCAGAGCCACTCGAGGATGCTCTGGGTATCTTTGGAATGATTATTATTCAAGCTAATGTGTTTTATTCGCTCTATCTCATTGTCGGCCTTGGATTGCCGCGCCTTTTCCGCTACGTATTCATTCGTAAAAAAGACCGCTCCTTGACCGCTTTTATTGCAGCTTATATCCTGTTTGCCCTGATAAGCCTCCCCGTATTCCTCACCGGGATTTTCATTGCCTTCATGATAGCCGCAGGTGCGGTAGTCTCTTTGCGTTACAGCATTCCCCTTTACATTGGCAATTCCTCGGGGCTTCTTTCTCTTCTGCTCATTCTGCAGTATTTTATGGCCCTCATTTCTGTGTATCTTCAAACAGGGAGAGTGAATGCTACTTTTGTTTCCGACCAGATCGCTTCATAGCTAAAAAACCGGCGCAATAAATCCGCTCACAAAAAAACAAAAAACTGCAGGCTTTACCCGCAGGCCAATCTCCGCTTCATTGATCATGTGTTTGCACCCCCCATGCCGCCAGCTCTACAAAATCGCAGATCCCTGTGGTGGCTGCTTTTGCTCTGTTTGGCATTCACTCTGGCATCGGCCCAGGCACAGAATGATTACAAGCGTTTTTTTGATGAGCGAAATATTCCCGCCGTACGTGAGTTGTTAGCTTCCGGCAAATACGATCTCGTCGAACGTCTTTGCGAATACGCTCAATCAAAAGGCCAGCCTTCGCCCGACTGGGAGGTGATGCAATGGCAAGCCTTGGCGCTTCAAGGCCGTGTGGTGGCAGCCTTTGAGCTGGCTCAAACACGATTGGATACTCGCACGGGGAAAGACCTGACGGCCCTGATGGTCACTTATGAGCTGGCGAGGCAAATTGGGGAAACTTCAGCTGCAGCCGATATTTTAACGCGTGTTAATCGTGTGGCTCTGGAAAAAAACAGGAAAGAGCGCTCGGCATCAGATTTGGTTGCTCTGGGAAAAGCGGCTGTTGCTCTCGGTGCAGATCCGGGAAAAGTGATCAGCCAGTATTATGAGCCGGCCAAAAAGAAAAAATCCGCTCCCCAGTTCAAGAATCAAACTCCTTACGATGTGGTGGCGGCTTATCAGGCGGTAGGCAATCTGGCTCTGGAAAAATCTGATTATGCCAAAGCCGCCAGGGAATTTTCTGCAGGTCTGAAACTGGCACCCAATCATCCCGATCTGCGCTTTGGTCTCGCCCAATCCTTTTACCCGGACGATCAGAGGAAATCACTGCAGTATCTCAACCGAACCCTGCAGACAAACCCCGCGCATGAAGGGGCGTTGTTATTGCTGGCACAGCATGCGATTGGTGCGGAAAATTTTATCGAAGGAGCAACCTACCTGGATCGAGTGTTGTCTGTCAATGAAAGCAGCCCACAGGCCTGGGCGATGAAGGCGGCACTGGCAGAGCTGACTGCGGCTGACGTCAAGACCACGGCCATGTATCGCAAAAACGGGCTGAAGCTGTGGGCAAAAAATCCACAGGTTGATCATGTTATTGGCAAAGTGCTGACCCGTGCATATCGTTTCAGCAAGGGAGCTGAGTACCAACGTCAGGCCCTTTCCCTGGACGGAAATTTTCAAAATGCCACCCTGCAACTGGCTGACGACCTTCTCCGTCTGGGAGATGAAGAGGATGCCTGGAAACTGGCTGCTGCGGTGGCTGATGCAGATCCCTACAACGTGGCGGCATATAACCTGGGATTGCTGCAGGAGGAAATGCAAAAATTTGTCACTATCGAGACAAGGGACTTCACCATTCGCATGCCGGAAAACGAAGTGGGGATTTACGGTGACCGGGCGCTTTTGCTGTTGAATGAAGCCAAACAAGTTCTCTGTCAGAAGTATGGGCTTGAACTGAATAAGCCTATTTTGGTTGAATTTTTTCCCAACCAGCAGGATTTTGCCATTCGCACCCTGGGTAATCTTGGTGGTGCCGGAATTCTTGGTGCGTGTTTTGGATCGGTCATCACCGTCAACAGCCCGGGCGGGCTCACTGCTGAGCGAAATAACTGGGAAGCGACTCTCTGGCATGAATTTTGCCACGTGGTCACTTTGACCCTGACCAATAACCGCATGCCACGCTGGTTGAGTGAAGGCATTTCCGTTTACGAAGAGCGGCAACACAATCCGGCCTGGGGCCAGAGCATGACGCCCCGCTACCGAAAAATGATTCTGGAAGAGGATGCACTGACTCCGGTCGGCAACTTGAGCAGTGCTTTTTTGAATGCCAAGGATGGGGAGCATCTGATGTTTGCTTATTTTGAATCGTATTTGTTTGTCGATTATCTCGTCCGCACTTTTGGTATGGAGTCCTTGCGAAAAATCCTCAATGATCTTGGAAATGGCGTGTTGATCAATGATGCCATCGCCCGGCAGACGGGGGCAATGGAGGAATTGGAAGAAGGCTTTGCGGAGGAAGTCAGGTTGCTGGCCATCAATCTTGGCCCGGGTGTTGACTGGATGGATCCGGATCCGGAAAAAGTGGATCTGGCAGCTCCTGATATGGTTGAAGCTTACACCAAAGTTAATCCGGATAATTTCAGGATTCTTCAGATCCACACTTCGAATTTGCTGGCGGCGAAGCGCTGGAAAGAAGTTATCGAATCAGCACTCTGGATGATCGAGCTTTTCCCGGAGTATGTTGAGGGAGACAACGCCTACGTGATGAAGGCGGTGGCTCACCGGGCCTTGAACCAGCCGAAAAAGGAAGCCGCCGCTTTACGCGAATTGGCCTGGCGCTCGGGGGAGGCTTTGAATACTTACTTGCGGCTTCTTGATATTGATCTGGCATTGGGCAACTGGCAAGGGCTGCTGCTAAACACCAGTCGAGCCCTCGCCATCAACCCATTTTTAAAACAGGCTCATTGGAGCCGGGGGCGTGCCTGGCAGGGGCTTGGCGAAAATGAAAAAGCAGTTGCCTCCTACAAACGCTTATTAACTCTTCAACCGGCGAATCCAGCCGAGGTAAACTTTGCCCTGGCAAGCAATCTACAGGCCAGTGACCCCTTGCAGGCAAAACGTCGTGTGCTCGACTCTTTGGCTGATGCTCCGAGATACAGAGAGGCCAGAAAATTGTTGCTCGAAATGGCAAAAAACAAAAACATGCATGATGCAGATAGCGTGCCCGCCAAGTGATGAGTAATAAACTGCGAACAGTAGCGCTAACCCCGCTTGTGCTTGTGCTTGTGCTTTTTGGAGCAGGGTGGTGGGTGTGGGCGAAAGAGCCTTCGTTGCCGCTTTCCTCATCGCCATCTGGTTCTGGCCCCACTAATTTTGGAGTCAAGGATGCAGAGGTGCCGGAAGATCCGCGTGATGCTTTTGGGGGGCAATTGCAGGACTTCCCCACTTGGAAAACCAGTGCTGAATTGCCTAATGACGTATTTACCTTTGCGCGTCTGCGGTATAACTCGGGCATGTGGCAGCGGCGCCGGCCAAAATGGCTGATCGATTATCCTGATGCTGATCTGAATTTTTCCTATCGCCTGCAGCAATTGACCTCAATGGAAGTGAACCCCAAAGGGGCGATCGTAGATATCGATGAGGAACAGCTGAGGCACTACCCCTTCGTTTACATGATCGAGCCAGGTGATATCTACCTGACGGATGAGGAGGCCCGAATTTTGCGCGAGTATTTGCTCAATGGAGGATTCATCATGGTTGATGATTTCTGGGGCACAGATGAATGGGAAGTGTTTTATCAAGGACTCAAACAGATTTTCCCCGATCGGGAGCCGGTGGAATTGGAACTGGATCACCCTATTTTTAACATGGTCTTCCAGATTGATATGAAACCTCAAATTCCTGCGGTAGGCATTGCGATGATGGGACGTGAGCGGGGGATTACCTATGAGTGGGATAAACCCGGCACCGAAACTCCGCACTATCGTGCCGTCTATGACGATGACGGCCGCATGTGCATGGTCATCTGTTTTAACACCGACCTGGGTGATGGCTGGGAGGAAGAGGGAACCGATCCCTGGTATTTCAAAACATTTTCAGAGAAATACGCTTATCCTCTCGGTATAAATATTATTTTTTATGCGATGACGCATTGAAGAGCAAGTTAGGAGTTAGGAGAAAATTCTGAATTCATCACATTTATCATGATTACAAAGTCGGAAAAACCCCCTGTGTCGGAGCGTGAGTTGGTTGAAAAACTTGCCGAGGCACACAGTGCCATCGGTAAGGAACTTGGCAAAGTGATCGTTGGCCAGGAGGAGGCGGTGGAGCAACTGTTGATCGCGCTGTTATCGGGAGGGCATTGTCTGATCACCGGGGCTCCCGGTCTGGCCAAAACATTACTTGTCAGGACCTTGGCCCAGGTCTTTCACCTGTCCTTTCATCGTATTCAATTCACCCCCGACCTGATGCCATCCGATATCACTGGCACGGAAATTCTCGAGGACCGCAGTGACGGGAAACGGGAACTGGTATTCAGCAAGGGGCCAATTTTTGCCAATATCGTACTGGCAGATGAAATCAATCGCACCCCCCCCAAAACCCAGGCGGCTCTTCTGGAGGCGATGCAGGAGCATCAGGTGACCGTGGCGGGGCAAACCATGCCTCTGGAGGAACCTTTTTTTGTGCTTGCGACTCAAAACCCGATCGAAATGGAAGGCACTTATCCTTTGCCTGAAGCACAACTTGACCGTTTCATGTTCAACATTGTTGTCAAATACCTCAGTGAAGATGAAGAGGTGACGGTGGTGGCAAAAACGACGGGGGGCTCGAATGAATCCGTGCAGCCCTTATACTCCGGAGAGGACTTGATTCAGTGTCACGAAATCGTGCGTCAGGTGCCGGTGGCGGAAGAAGTGGTTCGCTACGCAGTCCGTCTGGCGGCCGCCTCGCGTCCCGGACAAGAGGGGGCACCTGATTTTATCAACGAGTGGGTCAACTGGGGGGCAGGTACACGAGCCGGGCAATTCCTCGTCCTCGGCGCCAAGACCCGGGCTTTATTGGAAGGAAATACCCATGTCACTTTTGATGACATTCGATCCTTGGCTCAACCGGTACTCAGGCATCGCATTCTGATCAATTATCGGGCGGAAGCAGAGAATGTCACGGTTGATCAAATAATAGAACGCCTGATAGAGGCGGTTCCAGAAAAAGCCTGAAAGATCAAAAACTGGTGATTCGTATATATTGACTATCTGGATAAATTAAGGCATAATCGGCCTTAGTGGTTACGGTTCCAGGATAGATGGCCATTGATTCGTTCGTATTCCGGACAAGGATCTTACTTGTAAGAGACAGTATAAACATGGGGTTTTCTTTTCGCAGTCTCTACACCGATGATGATCAGCCAGCGCAGGCTGGATCTGCGAATCTGCTGCAGCGCGGGGCATCCGAGCGCCGGACGAGGCCTGTTCCCCCCGCAAAGGCTAAAGAGGCAACGTCGGCCTCTTTCAGATCTGGCATTCCGGGACCACTGACGGCTCAATCTCCCGATCAGGTGGCCCTGACTGCAACGCCTGCATGCAGTGGGCAAGAGGTAGAATTTCAATCTGATGAAGCTGTTGTCTATGCTCTGGATTCACTAGAGCCGGAACCTTCTGCCCGGGAAAGTGTAGGCAAGTCGTCGCAACTCGATAGCCTTGACGAGCTTGAGCCGTTTGTCTCTACGGAGACAGATTCCTCAAACGGCAGCCCCGGTTCGAATCCATCTGTTGATGGGCAGCGGGATGCGGAAATTCAACTGCGCGCAGTTTTTAGCGTGACAGAACCCTTCACCCTCGAAAGCATTGTTGCCCTGACGGCCAGGCTTCCGGGCATTACGTCTTGCCTCATTCAAAATTCTGACCGTGCCTTGTTGGCTAGTGCAGAGTCGGGAAGTGTTCAAACCGTTGAACTGGCACCAAATTCCCCCTCGCCAGAATTTTTGCAATCTGGTCTCACTCTTCTTGGTTTGGATCAGTCAGATGGGGTTTTACTGCGTTCGGGCAGCTCTTCAGTCAGCTGTTTTTCCTGTGTCGGGCTTTCTCTGATGGCACGCCATCCCGATGAAAATCCGCAGCCGGGGCTGTGGGAAAAATTACTGCTCATCACCCAGGCGGCCGCCAAAATAAAGTCTGGCATTTGATTCTTTGAAATCGAGGGGGCTTGTGGTAGATTTCCATCAACGTTGTTCGAGGGGCTTAGGGTGTCCGGCGGCGCGTATTTTTTAGACTTATGATGGATCTGATTTTCAAGGGAGGGCCGTTGATGTGGTTACTCCTTGGATGCAGCATTTTGGCGATTGCCATTGCTTTGGAGCGCTATTTTCACTTTCACCGCTCGCGGATTGATGTAGGAGACCTGCTATACGGCTTGAGGAACCTGATCCGGAAAAAGAATTTTGCCGAAGCTATACATGAATGTGCTGGTACTCCCGGGCCGGTTGCACGAGTGATTCATTCAGCCATCCTTCATCATGGGGCGCCGCGTACCGATCTGAAAGAAATTGTGCAGGAAACGGGTCAGCTTGAGATGCCCAAGCTGGAGAAGCATCTTGCTGTCTTGCTTTCGATTGCCTACGTCGCTCCGCTGATTGGTCTGTTGGGAACTATTCTGGGACTGGTTAATACTTTCGTCCAGGTGAATGCCACCGGTGGTTATGCCACGGCCACTGAGATTTCCAAAGGTGTGTATGAAAGCCTGATCAGCTCTGCCGCCGGGCTGATGGTTGCCGTGCCGACTTTTGTGATCTATTCTTTTCTGCTCGCCTATGCCAGAACCCTGATGCATGACATGGAGCGTGGGGGTATCGAGATTGTAAACATCATTGCCGAAAATCGAGATCACCATTCCGAGATTATCGAATTCGAGCCGGGCAGCGATGCCGCAGCAAAGTCTGCCAGTGAGAGCGAAAAAAAAGCTGGAAGCAGTGATGCTGACGGCCATCGCGAATCAGGGAGTCATTGATGAAACTCGAATCCACTTTACCGACACGGGCGAATTTTCTCTATTCGGCTCCCGTTCTGGATGTTGTCCTGTTGTTACTTATCTTTTTTCTGCTTGGATCTAACTTCATCCTCAAATCGGGCATTTCCGTTGAGGTGCCATTTTCCAATTCCAGTCTACCCTCGATCGATCGCTCCCACATCATCACCTTGGCTCCGGGAGAGAATCTGCGTATTTATCTCAATGAAGATCGAGTCACCCTTGATGAACTGGGCGAGCGTCTTGAGAATAATGCCAGCACTGATAAAGTTCACCAGGTAATCATTCGAGCAGATCAATCTGCCGCATTTGGCTCGGTCATCGAAATTTCAAACCTTGTATTGCGGCACGGGTACGACCTGGTCTATGCCACCAGCTCGGAAGAGGAGAATTAGAAGCCATGCCGGGCAAAGCCAACAGAAGACTGGCCGCCTCTGTGGAGGAGATGGATGGGTTTGTTTTTTCCTGGAGCCAGCGCTATTCCGGATCGTTCTGGCTGTGGGGTTTTGTTGTCCTGTCGTTAATCCTGCATGCTACCGGGTTTTATCTTTTCCAAGTGGTCTATCCTTCGTCCGGGAGAGTTGAGCCCTTTCCAGCCCGGGTATTGATTCTCGATGAAAAAAACCCCGGCAATGCCATTCTTTTGCAAGAATTGAATGATCGCCTGATTTTTCTGCAACCTGCTTCGAATGGTTCGGAAAGTCGCAATGTCATGGACGGGTTTGCAATTATGTTTCGCCCTTCATTTGCTGACAGGACTCCTCCCTTTAAAAAACCTGCCTTAGGGGAAGCTGTTGTGGACAGCTCTGCATCGCTGACTCTACCGGCTGAATTAAGTATATTCCCACCATTCAGCACAGAGGATTTTCTTGAACTTGAGTCTCCAGAGGCGAAGGATTCCTCTATTGGGGAACCAGAGAAGAAACAATGATCTCCGCAAAGCAGCACTGATTTGATATGTTTCGAGTCACACTTACCCATTTAATTCTCATCTACATGGCAGTTCTGCTGGGGATTCTCTGTTTTGCCTGGGTGGTTGGAGAATTACTCAGGTTTCGTCAGGACAACCGCAAACGACGCTCAATGGTGGTTTGTGATATTTGTGGGCATAGTTTTGAGGATCCGTCCGAGCGCGAACTGTTAGCCTGCCCCAGTTGTGGACGTCTGAACGAGCGTGGCAGTGTTCGTGAAATTTGATGGTCCTTGTCTGGTAAATTAGTCTTGCAAAGGGACTAAAAGCGTGGTGAAGGTTAAACACTCCCCCGACCGGAAAACGATAGTATTATCATGGAACGCAGAGTCGTCATCACAGGCATCGGTGTATTGTCACCAATAGGAAATCATCTGGATACTTTCTGGGAAAATCTGATCACCGGGCAAAGCGGTATTCAGTTAATCGACGCGATCGATACTGAGGCGTTTGCCTGCAAGATCGGGGGACAGGTGAAGGATTTTGACCCGGCACCTTTTTTCGTATCCCACAAGGATGCCCGGCGGGCGGATCGCTTCACCCAGCTGGGCGTTGCAGGTGCCAAGATGGCTTTGGAGGACTGTGGGGTGGATTTTGATAAAGTCGACCGTGATCGTTTTGGGGTCATGGTAGGCAGTGGCATCGGTGGTTTGGGCACACTGGAAAAACAACATGCGGTTTTGCTTAATCGTGGGGCATCCAAGGTGTCGCCTTTTACGATTCCAATGATGATTGCCAATATTGCCAGCGGTATCATTTCGATCGATTTCGACCTTCGTGGACCGAATATGTGTATCGTCACGGCTTGTGCCACGGCCAATCATAATATTGGCGAGGCGTGGAGAATGATTAAATTTGACGATGCCGACATGTTTGTCGCGGGAGGATCCGAGGCATCGATTACGCCGATGGGGCTATCGGGTTTTGGCAACATGAAAGCCCTGAGCATCCGCAACGACGCACCCGAAAAAGCTTCTCGCCCTTTTGACAAGGATCGCGATGGCTTTGTCATGGGCGAAGGAGCGGGTACCGTGGTGGTCGAAGAATTGGAACATGCCAAAAAACGTGGAGCACACATTTATTGTGAGCTGGCAGGATACGGCGTGTCTGCCGACGCCTACCATTTGACTTCGCCCCATCCGGAAGGAGAGGGAGCCAAGCGTTGTATGCAGATGGCTTTGAAACATGCACATTTGAATCCTGAAGACGTAAACTATGTGAATGCTCACGGAACGTCCACTGGTTTGGGTGATGTGTGTGAAACGAAGGCAATCAAAAAAACTTTCGGTGATTATGCCCAAAACGGTTTGCTGGTGAGCTCAACCAAATCCATGACAGGCCACCTCTTGGGTGCGGCTGGTGGTGTAGAACTGGCGGCGTGTATCAAAGCTTTGAATGAAGGAATCATTCCTCCCACGATTAATCTTGATAATCCGGATCCGCAGTGTGACCTCGATTACGTGCCGAATGTGGCCAGAGAGGTTCAAATTGATGCGGCTTTGAGTAATTCGTTTGGTTTTGGTGGCCACAACGCTTCTTTGCTGATCACACGATACAAGGGGTGAATCTCCCTGTCAGTAGGTAAGTAGAGAATGGATCGGCACATCCTTGCCCAGGACTTCACGCCCGTTGAGAAAGGTCAGTTCGATCAAAAAGGATGCTCCGATCAAATTGCCGCCAAGGCGTTGGACGAGTTGAACTGTTGCCGCAGCTGTTCCTCCGGTGGCCAGCAGGTCATCGATGATCAAGACGTTTTCTCCCGGTAAAATCGAATCCCGATGGATTTCTATCTCCGCTTCACCGTATTCCAGGGAATAGGAGATGGATTCCGTATCATGGGGCAGTTTGCCAAGTTTTCTGACCGGGATGAAACCGATGCCCATTTCATGGGCCACCACAGCACCGAAGATAAAGCCGCGGGCGTCGATGCCGATGATTTTATCCACTTTCTGGCCGGCAGCAGTTTTGATCAGCTCGCTGATCGCCAGCTTAAAGGTGTCGGGTTGCAGTAAAAGCGGGGTGATATCTTTAAAAACAATGCCTTCTTTCGGGAAGTCATGAATATCACGAATTGCCGCATCCAGTTTTTTTATCGTATGAGTGCTCACGCTTGCAGACTTAACAGGCAGCCTGCCTGGGCGTCAAGTTGGTGGTGAAAGCAGAAAAGCAGCTTGGCAGGGGCCAAATTTTGAGGACTTGCTGGCGTTTGCAATGGCGGCACCATTCACTTAAGGTGGGAGCCCGATGGACAAATTTTTCCTCGTAGTGTCAACTCTGTGTTTTTTTGGCGGCTTTGTATATGCTGTCAATGGATTGCGTGCAGGCAGGCACCACGACAGTCGGGCCAATCTGCTGGTGATGGCGTTCGGCTTTTTGTTTCTGAGTGCGACACTATATTTACGGGGACAAATGCATCACCGTTGTCCGATTACTTCTTTGCAGGAGGTACTCATTTTTCTGAGTTGGAGCATGGTATTGCTCTATTTTATTCTCGGCAAATCGTTCCGGCTGTCCTTGCTTGGTGTTTTTATTGCTCCCCTGGTGCTGGTTTTTCAATTGTTTGCCCTGGCGGGATTTTTTTTAGAAGGTGCTCCCGAAACAACAAGTGAACATACAGATAAAATGGACGGTTGGTTGGAGCTGCATGCTTCGGTTTCACTGGTTTCCTTTGGTTCGCTTGCTTTGGCGGGGGTTGCAGGTTTGATGTTTCTGGTGCAAGACCGGCAACTGAAGCGCAGGCAGTTGAAAGCACTTTTTTACAATTTGCCTCCGATTCGATATCTGACCATCGCTGTGATTCGCTTGATCGTGATCGGGGTCATCCTGTTGACGGTCGGTATTATTTCTGCTTTCCTTATGGAAAATGTGCCAGCTCCTTTGCATCAAGGTTTATCGATGTTGGCCTGGCTGGCTTATATAGCCTTGCTCGTTCTCTATGCCACTAAACGGATAGGCGCTACCAAGCTGTCCCAGGGAGCGATGGGTCTGTTTTTGCTGCCCGTGCTTATTTTACTGGTTCTGTAATTTTTTCGGATGAATATTCTTTGTCTAGGTGTGAATCATGAGTCTGCGCCCGTTGAAGTGCGGGAGCGCATGGCGTTTGCCCACAAACATCTGGCGGAGTCCCTGCATGAGATCCAAGCCATTGAAGCCATCGATGAAGTCGTGGTTTTATCGACTTGCAACCGAGTGGAGATTTATGCCGTTGCCGAAAAGTTGGAACATGGTTTTGACCGGCTGAAGGAATATCTGGACCGGCACTTTGAAATGCAGGTTGGAGAGCTGGTCGATTTTTACAAATTGCATAACGAATCGGCGGCACGCCATCTGTTTTCTGTCGCCGGGGGCCTGGATTCCATGGTGTTGGGGGAAACTGAGATTTTTGGGCAAGTCAAACAAGCTTATGCGGATTCACAGAAGGCAGGTGCGACTGCACGGATGTTGAACAAGTTGTTTCAGCAGGCTTTTCGAGCTGGCAAGCTCATACGTTCAAGCACCGAACTGACCCGCGGGGCCACTTCGGTGGGTTCTGTGGCTGTCGATCTGGCTGAGAAAATTTTTGGTGACCTGACCAGCTGCCGTGTCATGTTGATTGGAGCTGGAGATATGAGTCGGCGGACAGCGCAGAGTCTGCACTCAAGGGGAGCAAAAAGCATAATTGTTTCGAATCGCTCGTACGATCATGCGGTGGAACTAGCTAAACAAATGGATGGGAAGGCGGTTCATTTTGATAACTGGAGTGATTCGCTGGATGAAGTGGACATCATCGTCAGCTCGACAGCGGCCCCTCATCATGTGATTCACGCAGAAATGATCAGCTCCGCCATGCCGCGACGCGGCCGCCAGCCTTTATTTGTGATTGATATCGCTGTTCCCCGCGATGTGGATCCGGCGGTGGGCGATATTGAAAATGTTTATCTTTATGATATCGATGCCTTGGAAGGCATTGCCGCAGGAACTCGTAATGACCGGAAAAAACAGGTCGCATTTTGTGAGCAGGTTCTCGACCAGTTTATCGAAGAAAGAGGCATAGAGGCTTTGGTTCCATCTTCGGGTGGACGGCCTCCGCAAACACTTGAATCCACCCGGAAGCCTGACATGGATTCGGGTTCCACTGAAGCTTTACCTGAATCATGAGCAGTGAAACACACCGTGTAGCGACACTAATTCTGGGCAGTCGCGGTAGCGATTTGGCAGTGACCCAGGTCAGGCAGACTGAGGCTTGCTTGATCCAGGCTGGGCACTCACAGGTGGAAGTGCGCATCATCAATACGGTTGGTGACAAACGTCCGGACCTGAAGCTTTCGGAATTCAGTGATCCCGCAGCTTCTGGTGGTGAAGCCATTCTGGACAAGGGAATATTCACCAAAGAACTCGAAGAAGCCCTGTTGGCCGGAGAGATTCATGCGGCGGTGCATAGCCTTAAGGATGTGCCCACTGAATTGCATGAAAGCTTTGCCATCAGCGCGACCTTGGAGCGCGAAGCCATAGAGGATGTATTGCTTTGCCGAAATGCGGGCGCACCCTACGACATTGCCAGCCTTCCTCAGGGGGGCACGGTTGCTACCAGCAGTGTGCGTCGTGCCCGGCAGTTGAGCTGGCTGAGGCCGGACCTCAAGCTGGTAGATATTCGCGGCAATGTGCCGACCCGCATTCGCAAGCTATTGCAGACGCAGGAATGGGATGCCATCATGTTGGCCCGGGCAGGCCTGAAGAGGCTCGGTTTTCTTGAGACGGATGACCGGAGTGGAAGCTTGAATTTTGATCAGGATTCAAGCGTAGGATTTTGTGTGCTGGATGCAGGCGAATTTCTTCCCGCTGCCGGCCAGGGAGCGATCGGCATCGAATCGCGGCATGCAGACACCGAGACTTCTGCAGCATTGGCATTGATCAACCACCAAGCGACCTTTGTTCGCGTGAGTGCTGAGAGAGCCTTTCTGGCGCGTCTGCAGGCGGGTTGTCAGACACCGGTGGGTCTATTGACCTGGTGGGATGACGAGCAGGAGGTGCTGAGTATGAGAACGCGTATTTTTGATGAAAAAAATCTGGATGCTGCCCCTCGTGAAGGCGAAGTGAGCGCACCCGCTACTTGTTCCCCTGAAGATTTGGCAGACCAGTTGATGCGAGAAGTTTATGGCGATTAAAAAGGGAAAACAGCAAAAGGAAAAACCGGGAATTTGTTACATCGTAGGCGCTGGTCCTGGAGACCCGGGCTTGATTACTGTTCGTGGTCGTGAGTGCATCGAGTCTGCTGATGTGGTGATTTATGACTACCTCTGCAACCCTGAGTTACTCACCTGGGCTAATGCCAATGCCGAGTTGATCTATGCGGGTAAAATAGCCCGTGCTGGCAAATCAGAACAGGATTCGATCAATCAACTGATGGTAGCGAAAACCGGTGAGGGCAAAATAGTGACCCGCTTGAAAGGGGGCGATCCGTTTGTATTTGGTCGCGGCGGAGAGGAGGCTGCAGAATTAAAAGCCGCAGGTGTCCGTTTTGAAATTGTGCCCGGCATCAGTTCTGTTTTTGCAGCTCCGGCTTATGCAGGCATTCCGGTCACTCATCGGCTTTCCAATTCCAGTCTGACAATTTTTTCCGGACACGAAGATCCATCGAAAGATGCGTCGGCGATCGATTACAAAAAAATCGCCGCAGCAGATGGAACTAAAATCGTGGTGATGGGAATCGAAAATTTGAGCCAGATCTGTGAGCAGCTGATCAAGCATGGGACCAAATCCAATACACCCTGCGCCTTGATTCGTTGGGCGACCACCGGTGGGCAGGAGACTTTGACAGAGTCTCTGGATGCGATAGCAGCTCTGGCTGAAAAAAACCAGTTTAGGGCCCCTGCCGTTCTGGTGATTGGAGAAGTGGTGAATTTGAGAGCTGAGCTCTCCTGGTTTGAAAACCGACCCTTGTCAGGCAAACGGATTATCGTCACCCGCACCCGTAGCACGGCAGGCAAATTGAGTGGCAGATTGAGAGAACTTGGGGCAGAAATTATTGAAATACCGGTCACACGAACGGAAAAGCCCAGTGATGAAATGGCTTTTGCTGAGATGGTGATGGATTGTCATCGTTATAACTGGCTGATTTTCTCCAGTCCCATCGGAGTGGAGCGCTTCTTTAATATTTTTTACAAACTTTACAAAGACGCACGGGAAATCGGCGGGGCTAAAATTGCGGCAGTCGGGCCGGGAACAGCTGACAAGCTCAAGGAATATCATCTGAGTGTCGATTTGATACCTAAAAAATCGACTGGCGAGGCATTGGCCGCAGCTTTTGAAAAAATGGACGAGAGTATCGAAAATCTTACCATGCTCTGGGTCCGTCCGGAAAAAGCCAGCCCGGTGCTGGCCGAACGGCTGGGGGCTGCCGGGGTGATCCTCGATGAGGGTATCGCCTATCGAACGGTGATAGGCGCAGATGACATCACGGGATCACTGGAGCGATTCAAACGCGAAGGGGCCGACATCATTACCTTCACCAGTTCCTCTTCAGTCGAGGGCTTTCTGAAACTGAAGCTGGAACTGCCCGAGCATTTGAAAATTGTCAGCATTGGCCCATCGACATCCCAAACCTTGAAGGCTGCCGGGCTCGATGTTGATATCGAAGCCAGAGAGCACAATATCGATGGCCTGGTAAAGGCGGTGAAGAAGATTGCGAAGAAGTAATCACCCGCTTTTTTTACGTATTGAATCAGGATTCAATACTCATCACTCCTTGTTCAATTGTAGCGCCTTTTCCATTCGTCGTACGCAATCCCTTTATCCGTCGAACCACTTCTTCGGCTACCTTTCGTTCTCCCCGGTGAAAACGCAGCACCAGTTTGTGTTTGTCTTCAAGGCTGTAGAGAACCACGTCTTCACTGAGGAATCGAGCTTCGTGTACAATTTCGAGACCATTCAGGCAAAGAGCCTGATGCACGATCCCCCCCCGACGATTGATGAGAAAATGCAATTGGCCGGGAGAGCTTGATTCTCCAGATATTTTCACTCGAAAGTTGGGGCGCAGGCCGGTTATTTTTTTCACCCGGCCTGTGATGCAGGTTACCGCCCAAAGGATATCGGGACGGCTGCCATCAAGAACCCGGGTCAAAACCACATCTTCATCGGGGCTAAGTTTAGAGTGTTGTTTGAAACAAGCCTCGGCGTCGGAAGCGGGAGTGGCCAGTTTGTGATAGAGCAGAGAGGTGAAGGCTTTTATCCGCCGTAGCAATCTCGGGGCAAAAAATATCACCAGGCTCAGAAAAATCAAAGCGAGCAGGCCTGCCAGCTTGGGAGAAATGGTCATCAAGCTTAGACCACCCAGTACCACCACGTCTTCGGTGACGCTCACCGCTACATTGGAAACGGGTTCGGGCGATGCATTGACTGCCAGACGGGTGCTTGCTTTGAATCCATGGGAAGCCAGCGTCGCGCTGCCGGCCAGTAAAGCAATGATCACATCGAAGGCAGGCTCGGTTTCACCCAGAGTCTGGACGGCAAGAAAGGCTCCCCCTACGGGACGGATCACTGTATGCACAGTGTCCCAGAGCGAATCCACCCAGGGAATTTTATCGGAGAAAAATTCCAGCAGGAAAAATATTCCGGCGGCTACCAGTACTGCAGGGTGTGCCAGTACATCCAGATCCTGGTAGTCCGCAGACAATACGATCCAGTGAAAACGCACCGCCAGGCCGGTGACAAAAACTGTCAGATAAAGGTTCAAGCCTGCCAGCGTGGCGAATCCCAGAGCAATGCTCAGTTGATCGATGATGTCCATACCGTTCCTTTTGTCAGTTCAACAAGAATACAGGGCAGCTTCTTGATAGGCGATTATAAAACGGGCATTCGTTTGTAATGCGGGTTTTAGTTTTAATGAGGAAGGGCAGTGCTTACTCTCTATTGTTATCTCGTCCAGCTGGGATCATAAACCTGGGCACTGCTGCTCAGAATCTGTCCTTTTTCACCCGTATTGGCATCGATGCGATATAGAGCTCCTTTGTTGGTGTATATCAAATGGCGGGAGTCCGCACCCCAAACGGGTGATTGTCCCTGGGTGAGAATCTGGCTGGATCGATCACGCAGATCATGAATCGCAATACTCGGGTTATTAGAGCCACCGCTGACAAAAGCAATACGCTGCCCGTCGGGAGACCAATTTGCTTGGGCTGGAGTGGGTAAGTTGATGGCCAGAGCTGTGGGGTGTTTGCCGCTTTTGGTGCTGACAATGAATAGCTGGGTTTTCCCGGGACCGGTCACAGCAGTATAAACCAGTGATTTCCCGTCTGCTGACCACGAAGGTTGAAATTCCGCGATAGAGCTATCGGTCAGGCGGCGGCGGGATTTTCCCGAGCTGCGGCTGATATAAAGATCGCTGTTGCCGTTTTCCGAAAGGACCATGGCCAACTGTTTTCCGTCAGGTGAAATCACCGCTCTTTCACTGGGGATACCGTGGCTTGGTGCAATTCGTTTTGTTTGGTCGGTGCTTAGATCAATTTTGTATATTCCTCCGCCTGGTCGGGCCATTCCGGTAAAAAAAAGAAGCCTCCCGTTTGAACTCAGGCAGGGGTGTCGTTTGGGCAGGCCGTCACGGGTGATCTGACGGATATTCTTGCCATCGTAGTCACAGATAAAGATATCAGGCTTACTATTTCGGGTTCCTATAAAAGCGATCTGACTGGTGGCAATGCCCGGTCGACCAGTAGCGGCAAAAACGATATCATCGGCCAACTGCCGCAGATCAGCTTTTAATACTCCTGAATTGTAGACTCGTTTGAACAGCAGGTGTCCATCCGGGTGCAATAGCTCACCTTGCAAACCCTTTTTTACGAAACGCCCTTTCATCACAAAGGCTCCCGCCTGGGCTTGTGCCAGATAAAAAAAAGCACTTCTCTTGATCTCGTAAGTCAGGATCTGGTTGGCGCTGGCTGCTTGAGCCCCTTCGATGGGGATCAAAGCCAGGGGAATTTCTTTGCCGGCCGCCGACGAAAAAAAACTAAACCAGGCTAAGACTCCAAATAGAAATAATCCTGTTTTCGCAATTTTTTTCACTCCATATTGATACACAATCCTACAGGGAAATTCAAGCGCAGGACACAGGATTTCAGCGCCACCACCATTCCATCATACCGCGATGCAGATGATAGACGGGCAGGGTGTTCTCCAGCTGCTGAATGCGCCCGACTCCCTGCCGGCTTCGGTAGCCGCCAGCACAGTAGATTAGAATAGCCGATTTCCCAGTGAGCTCGTGACTGAATTTATCATCAAAATCAGGATCATTGATCGAAATGTTCACTGCCCCGGGCAAGCGTTGCCCCGAATATTCCCATTCGGAACGAACATCCAGAACCAGTAGATCCGGGGTTGTGTCGATCAACTGCGCAGCTTGTCTGGTCCGGATATTGTGTGCTGATTTGCCATCAAACAAGTTTGTATCCCAAGCACCTTCATAGGATTGCCAAAGCAAAGTAGCCAAGAGTAAAAGCAAACAAGTCCAAAGCACACGCCTGCCCCATCGTTGCGGCAGAGTATCATTTCCCATAGGCCAGAGAGGAATCCAACGCGGTGTGATGCGCTTAAATTCTTCATATTCCGGATACCGTTCACTCAACCATTTTTCCTCCAAGCTGCTCTTTACCCACAGTGTTAGGATCAATCCCAGCCAACAAAGCAGAGTGAGCCACCCGCCTTCAGCCCAGGCTAGCATCAAACCGCCCAACAAAACCGCTCCGTACATCGGATGCCGCACCCATCGATAAGCCCGGTTGCGGCAAAGCACTCCTGCCTCCGCTGGAGACGGATGGATCTTCAAAGTCTTGTGTGGCATCGACCATACGGCCCACAACATCCAAGCCCCGGAAATCGCCAATCCCGCTATAAACCAAGGTGACTCCAGTGCTGCCCTTGACTGCCAGATCAGAACTGCGATCAAACCCATCTGGGCTGCTACCAGGAAACTCCCCAACATGAGTTATAGGACTCTTACAAAAGCCATCAGGACAATGCGCTGCTTATTATTTACTCCCACCCGCTTTGAACATCAGGAAATAATTTTCCTTAAACATAGGAACTTCCTTTTCAAAATCAAAACCGCTCGCTTTGATTTCTTTTGTGACCAGAGCTTTGTCCGCTCGAACATGTTTGAGCAACCATTCACGGGATTTGCCTTCGATGCGCTCAAAATCGATCACTACCAGTTTGCCGCCCGGATGCAGAGCTTTGAGGATGGAGGCCATGGTTTTTGAGGGAAACTCAAAATGATGATAGGTCGCACAGATGAAAACGAGATCTACAGAAGCTGCGGGGAGCAAGGCATCATCAGCCTTGCAGACGAGGCCTTCCACATTGGACCATCCCTGTTCCCTGGCGCTTTTCGTCGCATGTTCGACAAAGGACTTGGCGATATCGACCGCGTAAACCTTGCCTTCCTTGCCCACAGCTGGTGCCAGTAAACGAGTGAACAGCCCTGTTCCCGCACCGATGTCAGCCACCGTCATGCCAGGCCTCAAGCCCAGTTCCTTGATGATCGTCTGTCGTTTGTCATAGACCTCACGGCCTTCTTTTTCGAAGCGTTTTTCGAATTTGGCAACACTCGGATCCTGAAAGGATTTATTGATACCTGGGTTGACACTTTTTTCCTGTGCTTGCAGGGAAACCATCCATCCGCAGGCAAGTGATACTGCAATTAAACTTTGTATTTTCATAATATTTACTGACTGATTTTAACCGGCATTCGTTTTCTTCCCCAGTTGCCGGGCTTTTTTTCAAAAACACCTGGCAACAGGGTGCCACAATCTGGACAAGTTCCCTTGGCGGTAAGATTCCATTTGGTCAGTTCATACCAATCCCGACCGATCAAACGTTTGCCGCAGTTGTGACAATAAGTGCTGTCAGCCTCTTCGTCATGCACGTTTCCTACATAAACATGACGAATGCCACTGGCGATGGCGATCTCGCGTGCCCTCCGCAAGGTTGACGGAGGCGTTGCCGGCAGATTTTTCATTTTCCAATCAGGATGAAAAGCGGAAAAATGCCAGGGGACGTCGGGCCCGAGTTGCTCGACCACCCAGGCGCTCATGTCGTGCAATTCCTTGTCGGAGTCATTTTCTCCCGGAATGAGCAGGGTGGTGATCTCTAACCAGACATCAGTTTCATTTTTTACATAAATGAGGGTTTCCTTCACCTCCTGCAAATGGGCTGAACAAATTTTGGAATAAAAGGCCTCGGTGAAGCCTTTGAAATCAATATCCACCGCATCCATATGGGAATAGAATTCTCGTCTCGGTTCGGGGCACATGTAACCCGCGGTAACCGCCACGGATCGAATACCCTGTTCGCGGCAGGCATCCGCCACATCATCGGCATATTCCATGAACACGGTTGGGTCGTTGTAGGTGAACGCCACACTGCGACAGCTCAGTTCCTTGGCCGTTCGTGCCAGTTGCTCTGGCGATGCCTGATCTGCCAGGGTTGCCATCTCCCGCGACTTGCTCATATCCCAGTTCTGACAGAACTGGCAGCCCAGATTGCAACCCGCCGTCCCAAATGACAGCACCGAGGTGCCGGGCAAAAAATGGCTCAGCGGTTTTTTTTCAATTGGGTCGATACAGAAGCCACTCGAAAGCCCGTAAGTGGTGAGCACGATTTCATCATTTTGATTGGCACGCACAAAACAGAAACCTCGTTGGCCTTCCTGCAGTTTGCACTCACGTGGACAGACATCACACTGCACCCGGCCGTCCTCCAGCTTGTGCCAGTAGTGAGTTTTTACTGTGCCTTCTTGAGCATTCATTATCAAATCCCTTCAATTGTTAGACAAGCCGGGCATCCGGGTTGTTCGAAGGTTGTGCCCAGAGAAAACAGAATGCAGAATGCTACCGTCGGCAAAAACCAGCTCACAATTTTTCCAGGGATTTATCCCGTCCCGTCGTGCAATGTGGTGGAACAACATCATATAAAAATGTAGACAGACGGCCAAAAGAATTCCTGGTGGGCCGTGAACGGAAGCCAAAGAAGGTGGGCATTGATTCAGTCAATCAGCCTGTCACGGGGGGGCTGGCGATTTGATGTCAAAGTTCGAGGAAATGAGAACCAGGGCCATGAATTTGGCATGCAACTCAGCGACGACGAAAAATAGAGTCTGGTGGAATACCTGAAAGCTTTGTAAAATGAGTTACCCATGGACACTCCCTTTACGCGTCCGGCAGCTGTGGCCGGATCTTTTTACCCGGCAGACCCTGAAGCACTGAAGCACCAGGTGAAAGCCTATTTACGAGAAGCTGTCGATCCTCCAACTCAAACTGAGGAACCGGGGACTACACCGCCAAAGGCCATTATTGTCCCTCACGCAGGTTACATTTATTCAGGCCCGGTTGCGGCTTCGGTGTATGCGCAGCTGCGCCCCTGGCACGAGGTGATCAAGCGGGTGATTCTGCTCGGCCCTTCACATCGGGTTCCTCTAGAGGGCATCGCTTCCAGTAGTGCAGGAAATTTTGCCACGCCTTTGGGAGAAGTGCCGCTTGACCGCGAGGCCATCAGGCAGGTTTTGCTACTTCCGCAGGTGGGTGAACTCGATGAGGCTCATCGCCTGGAACATTCACTCGAAGTCCAGCTGCCTTTCCTGCAAGAGCTAATCGATGACTTCACCCTGGTACCGCTGGTCTTCGGATGCAGCAGCGCAGAAGCTATTGCTGAAGTTCTCGAACAAATTTGGGGTGGGCCAGAAACGCTCATTGTGGTGAGTTCCGATCTCAGCCACTTCCACAATTATTCAGAAGCCTCTGTGATGGACCAGCAGGCGGTACAAGCCATCAAAGAGCTTGCGCCAGAAAAACTCAGCAGTGACCAGGCTTGCGGGCAAAAGGCCATTCAAGCCTTGTTAATTGCCGCCAGGCGGCATGGGCTACAAGCGAAGCAGCTCGATTTGCGTAACTCCGGAGACACGGCAGGTGGCAAAGACCGGGTGGTGGGGTATGCGGCCTTTGAGTTTAATGTTCTCTGATTCTGATCCTCCTCCCGGTGTATTTATTTGAGAATGAGGGAGCTTTGAATCCCTTTGCAATAGGGGTTGATAGAATTTTTTCATTTTTCCCCAACTTTGGCACGGCCCCTGCTATTTCCTAGAGGCGAACTCACGGCCTTCGTCTGCGACCTAATAGCTTGCGTAGCTTTGAATCAACTATCTCAAAAACACAAACTAAGAAAAACTATGATAATCACAGCACGAACGTGGCTTTGGATCACAATGGCGGCTCTCTTATTGATGCCGGTCGGAACTTTAATTGCCCAGGATGCAGCCGAAGCGGCAAAAGCTCCCGAAGCAGCGGCCAAGGCTGAAACTGGCACGGCAACACCCGAAGAGGTAGTTACTAGCGCTTATAGTACTGAAGCTGATAACAAAGCCACTGAAGCAGTTGAGTCTTTAGCTCTCTTTACTGTGAACAATTTGTGGATTTGTATTGCCGCCGCCTTGGTATTCATCATGCACCTGGGTTTTGCCACATTGGAAAGTGGCCTGACTCAGTCTAAAAATACGGTCAATATTCTCTTCAAGAACGTCTGGATCATTACCAGTGGTCTATTGCTTTATGCATTCTGGGGTTTCAATTCGATGTACCCTGGCGATGGCAATGGCTTGATTGAAAATTATTTTGCTATGGGCAGCTGGTTTGGAATGGATCTCAATGACCCTGCCAATGCTTCAGCAGCCTATAATGTAGGCTACACCTGGTGGGGTGATTTCATCTTCCAGGCCATGTTTGCAGCAACGGCTGCAACCATCGTTTCCGGTGCAGTCGCCGAACGGGTCAAACTTTCTACATTCATGGTCTTCGCCGTGATTCTGGTTGGATTTTTCTACCCTATCACCGGTTATTGGAAATGGGGAGGTGGTTGGCTTGATGACATGGGATTTTATGACTTTGCCGGATCATCAGTGGTGCATGCGTTTGGTGGTTTTTCAGCTCTGGCCTGCGTATTGATTCTAGGACCCCGTAAGGGCAAATATACCAAAAATGGTATCAAACCGATCATCGGTCACAGCATGCCCTTGGCGACAATCGGAGTGTTCCTGCTCTGGCTCGGGTGGTTTGGCTTTAATGGGGGTTCCGCTCTCAGTGCCGATCCAAAAGCGGTTTCCTACGTCTTTGTTACTACTTCACTCGGAGCTTGTGGTGGTGCAGTGGCAGCCATTTTTGCTTCTATGCTGGTGCTTAAAAAGCCCGACCTATCGATGGCTCTCAACGGAATTCTTGCGGGGCTGGTGGGAATCACCGCTGGTGCGGACACTGTTTCTGAAGCCAACTCCATCATCATCGGTGCGATTTCCGGATTGCTGATCTTTGCTGCCATCTTGGTCATCGATAAACTCAAAATTGATGATCCGGTTGGTGCGATTTCCGTTCATGGTATCGGCGGTGTCTGGGGAACGATTGCGGTGGGGATCTTCTCTTTCAACCCGGAACACAGTCTTGGGACCCAGATTATCGGTACAGCTGCCATCAGTGCTTTTGCTTTTGTCGCAGCGGGAGGAACGTTCTTCATCCTCAAACTGATCATGGGAGTGCGTGTCAGCTCTGAAGAAGAGCATGAAGGCCTCGATGTGGCAGAGCACGGTTCACCGGCCTATCACCTGCATATGTAGTCTGCAGATTAACCTTTGTTTCCTAATGGTTAGAACCCTCGTCTGGCGCAAGCCGGGCGGGGGTTTTTTCTATGGCAGATAAGGCTCACAGCGAGACTTGATCAGCTTAACCAGTTCTGGGTCCATGTAGGAATAATTGTCTGGAATACCCAGAACCACGATCTGCTTCCCTGCCAGGTATTTCTGAAATTTTTGGTTCAGTCGACTGCGGTGAGCCTTCTCCATCACAAAAATCACATCAGCCCATTCAATTTGCTCAGGAGCAAGCGGTAGCTCTGCATTATTATTTAAACCTGCCGAATCAGCCTCGACTGTTGGGTGATCAGCATAGACCTCTTCTCCAGTAGGGCTTCGCAATTTATTCTGCGAACAAACAAAGAGCAGCCTCTTTTTCATTTCCCTATAAAAAACTCAACTTCACTTATCAACTCCATGAAATAGTAAAAATAATAATTTTTGCAGTAGAATCAAACTCGACATAACCAAAGCCCGCTCCTCCTCCGGGAGTGATCACATATTTGATTTTTCCAGACCCAAGCTTCTCGCCATTTTCAAATTCAAGCCCTGGAGAATCCTTAATCCATTGTTCAAGTATTTTACGATCTGCTGAAAATGACCCGCTAAAAGTTCGTGTAAAAGGACTTCCTGACGTGTCGATGTGAAAGTTGGCTGCACTCTCTGGAAGAGGTGCGAATTGCCCCCATTCCCAGGCAACATCTGTTTTGTGCTGCTGTAGAATCGGCCCTGGTAGCCAAAGTGGAAAAGTTGCTACTCCGGTTAAAAAAATACATACCACCAGACTAAGTCCAGCAATACCAAAGCAGCCGAGGCATCCCAATTTCCCCCCTAAACTCCTCGGAACCCATTTCATTACTCTTCCTAAATTCTGATTTTCCGCGAAGCGGAACCTACCCCTCCACCGATTTAGCGGCCCAGGCTGCAGCGCCTTGAACACCCGCGTCATCACCGAGTTTTGCCTCCACAATTCGATACTGGCCCCTGAACGGTGCCAGAACTTTCTCATCCACGGATTTTTCAAGTGTCTTGAGGAACAACTCAGGCATCGCTTCTATCAAGCCACCGCCCAATACGATCACTTCAGGAGCCATCAACTGAACCACCGTTGCCACTCCACTGCCTAAACGGCAGGCGGCTTCCTTGACAATTTTTTCAATGGCCTT
>DAOUQC010000155.1 GCA_030625775.1 Verrucomicrobiota bacterium | reverse complement strand
CTTTTCGTAGATAACTTTAATCGTCTCTCCGCCCACCTCCACCTCCAGCAACTTCTCCCGGGGCATTGTTTGCATAGGAAATGCCATAGCTTTTCCATTCCTGATCACTCCTCCGACATAAGATTTTTTTGCTAATTCTTTTCTCGTATAAGGAGCTGGAAACATGGTCTCCGGACTCTCAAAATAATCACCGTATCCCGAGCTATCATAGTCCCGCATAAAACCTGTCTCGGGAGACAGCACCTTGCCCTTGGGAAATTTCTTCTTCCACACCCCGAAGCTCATTTGCTCACTCGACAGCCACTTGAGTTTTTTTCCTGCATTGGGCCCAGAGACAGATCGCATGCCCAATTGAGTCCACAAACTCTGTGTCTCGCGATCATACATCAACACATCACTGTGATAGAGCAGGCCGGAAACCCCAAAGAGCAAAGTTTCACCCTCAAGCGACGTTTCAAATACCATCGCCGAAGCACAAAGCGGGCAATAGGTCACCATAAAAGCCTGATCATCAAGCTTGTCGTTCACAATCTCATGCTGAATTAAAATGCGTATTGGGTAGGCCCTCGTCTCCCCATTTTTGCCCGTGAAACTGATCACCGTTTCACCCTCCGATATATAATTCACTGCTTCCGGCTTCAAAAACTTCGGGTGATCAATGGCGGGAATCCCATCTTTCCCGACCCCTCCATCAAGAATTTCTGCCACCGGAATCGTAGCTTTCGATAGATCAAAGCCATTCAACTCGGCACCTTCCAGCCAGCTTTCACCTGCAATAAAAGCAGTGAGTAACAATCCAAAATACCATCGCCCCTTCATCATTCTTTTCATCCTGTAGAAGCAGACGGGGTAATCACAACTCACCTTACAGTTTTAAAACATATCTAGCCTGTCACGCCCGACCCTCACTCCTCCGGCCCATCACCAATCTCATCAAAACCATGCTCGATGATTTGCCTGGCTTCCTCCTCCTCCTCCTCCGTCACCTGCAGGCGAACTCCCGTCTTCCCCATAAACAGATAGGGCGTCATGCCCGCACTGATTTCATCGGGAATGAAAGCCTCGATCCCAGCAGATCCCAGTAATAGCTTCAGACTTTGTGCTTGCTGAATCGTTCCTAAATTAGCGACGGTAACCATGATTACTTTTTACCCAGGGCACTGCGAACAAGGTCGCGGAAAGGTTTTTTCACTTCTTCCACCGAAGCTGACGGCCCAAAAAGTTTCACAAAAACGTTACCCTGGCTGCTTTCGATCACAGCTCCCAGGAGAATGTAATTCGGCCTCGCCGTCTTTTTTCCAGAAAAAGGTCCACCCGATGATTCCATGTAGGTTCCGGATGCGGTGAGAAAAGTCACCTTATTGCCATTGATTTCGACCACCTCTGATTCCGATTTCGGTGTGCCTTGAAATTGACCTACCCAACGTTGCAAATTTGCATCGGTATCACCGCCCTGACCCTGTCCAAAATAATAAAATACTGCATGGATATTTTCCAGCTTCTGGTCCGCTGCAAATTTGTAAGTCAATTCCCCTGCCCTCATCGAGCTGCTGCTTGGTTTTTCCACCCACGGTTTGGAGTATTTGAAAATAAACGAACCCGCCATCACTTTGCCGGGCTTTGCCTCCTGTGCTTGAAAAGAAAGACCGCTGCTGACAAGCACCGCGATCAGGCAACAAGCTTTCCATAGTGATTTATTCATTGTTCGAGTTATCATGATTCGAATCTAAACCCTTTCTCATCGCGCCTGACAAACACTATTTACTGTTCTTAGAGTTTTTTTTACCTCATAGAAGCCAAACAAGCATCCCCAGACCACGTAAAATGGATGGGCAATTGCGTTTACCCATTTACTATCGAACCCTTCGCCTCCCTCAAGCCAAAATACGATTGAGCTCTACACCAAGCAAATTCCCATTTTTACTGGAATATCACTCAGCTTGATGCCTTATTTTCACACCATGACCCCTACCCGCTTACCAAGCCTCCTTGTATTCACACTCTGCTTCAGCTACCTGCTGCAACAGCCATCTGCAGCACAAGAGAAAGGCACGCCCCCTCCAGCCTGGGCCGTGTTGAAAAAAGCCCCGGATCAAAAGCCGCTTCCAAATACCAGGCCTATGACCGATACCGTTGATCTCAGTTCGAAGATGATCGCAGGTATCGACCGCTTCCTGCTCAAGCAGATAGCGCAGGCAAAGATGGATCGTGCAAAAAACTGGAAGCGAGATCTTTCGTCTTACGAAGCTTATGAGCGTTCGATCGAGAGAAAAAGGAAAGAGCTTTCCGCTGTGTTGGGAATGACTGACCCGATCGTTGCAGGGCGACTTTCAACTATTGACCCTCCAACTATTGGAGGATATATAAGCACCCCCATTAGCCCGGCCTTTGCTCTATCTGAAGTGACATGGCCAGTGTTGGATGACATGACTGGGAGTGGGCTCTTACTCAGACCCTTTTTATTGCGATCAGGTGCTAAAATTCTCGGCGACATCATCGTGATCCCTGACGCCGGTCAATTGCCCGAAGACCTTGTATCATCCAACAACCCTGCCGGGGCCTACGCATGGCAACTGGCGAGTTCCGGATACCAGGTTCTCATCCCGACCATTATCAATCGCTCCCCAAACCAATGGACCTTGAGCAACCGCGATTGGGCCCAT
>DAOUQC010000042.1 GCA_030625775.1 Verrucomicrobiota bacterium | reverse complement strand
ACGTTGCCAGCACTCAATACTTCCCGTTCATCTTGGGATTCACCTGCCATGGACACCAAAACAAAACAGGAGCTGCTGGCTTATTATTGGAACAGGGAGCCTGTCTATCATCCGACGAAGGGGGCGCCGATGCCGCGCAGGACGATCCTTAAAATGAGGTTTCTAGCCTTTGGTTTGTTTCTTGGTTATTTGGTATTCAGCCGAAGTTTACTGCTTTCAATATCCGGCACGCCTGCGGTTTTCTGGTTTATCGGAATTCTTGCGGGGGCCTATTGCGCCGATCTGCTATCGGGGCTCATTCACATGTACATTGATTTTGGCATCTCTGATCGGAAAAACCCGATTCACAAAGAGCTGTTTTTATCCAGGGTGCATCATCACCAGCTGGAAAGGCCGGCAAAACTGAATTACGCGTCTCTATGGTTCAGTCCCGCGCTTTATAGCTTTCTCGTGCTCGCTCTTTTGCCGGCCTTGTTGGTAAAAATACTCCCACCCATTCCGCATTTGAATTGGCTCGGCCCCTTTTGGTTGAGTGTTTTATGGTTTTCATCCGTATCCCAGGTTTTCCATGCCTTTGCTCACGGCAAAGCCAGGCATCCTTTATCAAAAAAGATCATACGACTTTTGCAGAAAAGCCGGCTGATGATTCCGCTCAAAATGCACGGCAAGCACCATAGCGAGATTGACTGTAATTTCAGTGTATTGAATGGCTGGTCGATTCCCTTGCTCAACTTCGTTTTCAAAAACTGGATCAAATCCCGATTGTCCGAAAGCACGACGCCTGCACGGCAGAAAGCAGATATGAGAAGGAAGCTGTCCTACCCCTACGAAGAGATCCTTTGAACCGCTTAGTTTCAGTCCGCCAATTTCTGCACCGCTTCTTTCAATCTCCTCAGCGTATAATAGATCGTCCGGCTGCGCAGGCGATAGAGTTCACTGCCGACGATGCGGGGAACAAATGATTCGGGCAAGTTGGTGATTTTTTCGGCTGAGCAATCCTTGAGTCCTTTGCAAAGGATCACCGACAAAGCGCGGGTCAGGGTCTGGACATTTTCACCAAGGCTGATTTTGAATTGAATCGTATCGTTGTTGATCGCGGTGACATATATGCCCACCGTGTCCGAGCACTCGTTGTCCTTGCGAACTTCCTGCAAGTCAAAAACCTCCCCTTCCTGCGGGGCGTATTGTTCCGCCTGAGCGGCTTCGTTGATCAGCGCCTCCCGCTTTTCGTCGTCGGGGAGTCCCTCGTAAAAATCAATGATCTTCTGAAGTTGCCGGGGAATGGAATCACTCATTTCCCTTACCTACAGCCTAAACGCCTAAACACCTACAGCCTTCTTGTCACCCCAGCTTTTTCACCCAGCGGCGGCCAAAGCACTTGGCGGAAATCACGCAGCAGAGAATGCCGTATTTGAGGGCTCGGGAAAAATTGATCGAGCTGCTGTCTTCTTCATACACCGTCGGGCAGGTGATTTCACAGGTTTGCAGGTCAGCCTCGACGGCGGCGATGAGCAATTCATTATCAAAAATGAAATCGTTGCTCAGGGAGTGAAAATCGATGGTCTCAAGCAGATGGCGTGAATAGGCGCGGTATCCGGTGTGGTATTCGGTGTGGCGTCGACCGAGACACAGATCCATGAAGCTGGTGATGGCAAAGTTGGCCAGGTATTTCCAGATCGGCATGCCGCCACTCAAGGCGCCTCGGCCTGAGGTTCGCGAACCGAGACACAGGTCGTAAGGGCTTTCCGCCAGCATCGAGGCCATCGGCAGAATCAGTTTTGGGGTGTATTGGTAATCGGGGTGCAAAAGCACGATGATATCCGCTCCAGTATCCAGGGCGCGCTGCAGGCACTGTTTGACATTGCCACCGTAATTGAGATTTTTTTCATTTTGGTAAACTTCGATGCCGAGCTCCTTACCAATCTCAACGGTTCGATCCTGGGAGCAGTCATCATTGAGGATGATGTTGTCCACGATGTCCTTGGGAATATCATCCACGGTTTTTTTGAGTGTCTTCTCCGCGTAATAGCTAGGCATGGTGACGGCGACTCGTTTGTTCTGGATCATGGAAATGCGTGGATTACTGATGGATTCGGCAACCCTCTGAGAGACGGCTCCGAGCGGCGCAACCATGCAGTCATCCACCTAAAAGCGCAAGGTTTGTATTGCGGTTGGTCCGAGAGCAGTGGAAAATGGCTGGGTGAACAGGAGAATGATGAAATTTTTCGAAAAAACCGCCAGGCATTTTTTTATAAAGACATCAGCGCTGCTGGCAGCACTGATGTTAACAGCGTGTGCCTCCATGGATATGCCATCCTTGCCTTCTCTATCTTCGATGCCTTCGGCTGAGAGCAAGGATTACCCCATTTATCAGGTGATGAACGAACGTGCTCCGTTTTACCTGAAGACTTCTCCCCAGAGCAGGGGGGGCAAGGACAGTTATCCCTATTTGTATCTATCCAAAGGCATGACGGTGACGATGCTGAAAAATGACAAAGCCTACAGCAAGGTTTCATTGATCAATGGCATGCAGGGCTGGATGCCGATGTCGGTGTTGGCTCCCCAGATGTCTACAGGTGAGACCGAGGGCACGTCGGCGGTGAGCCCGGTATCGACAAGATCCCCGACAAATTCCCCGGCAGGCCAGAATCAGCCTGCGGCAGGGGGTGCCAGGCCAGGCAGTGCGGTGAAACTGCCGTCTTATTATTAGTAGCCGGCAGAACCCATTGTCGAGGCGATTTGATCAGCGCCTTCGAGCAGTTCCGAGATCGGATCCCAGCGGCCGTTGATGAGCGCATCACTGGCGGTATGGGGAATAGTGACGGCAATCGAATTTCCTTCACCATAGGTGACTTGGCTGTTGGTAATATCGATGGTGATGTCGAGGCTTGGATTTTCTTCAATCGCTGCAGCCAGGGTTTTAATGTCTTCCGATGAAGCCGTCACGCAGGGCATGCCGAGGGTGGTGCAGTTACCGAAAAAGATTTCAGCGAAGGATTCGGCAATCACGGCCTTGATGCCAAAGCGGTTGAGAGCTTGGGGTGCGTGTTCGCGTGAGCTGCCACAGCCAAAGTTTTCACCGCTGAGAAGAATGTTGGCCCCGGCAAAACGAGCATCATCCAGAGGGTGGTTTTTTGTGCTGCCATCTTCATGGTAGCGCACGTCATAGAACAGATATTCGCCCAATCCATCAAAGGTCACACATTTCATAAAACGTGCAGGGATGATGCGATCGGTATCGATGTCCGAGCCCGGCACGTAAACACCGTGCCCGCTTACTGCAGAAATTTTTTCGAGAGCCATAGTTTTCTAGGTAAAAAGTTTGTGATTGGAGATACTATGCCAATTAGTTTGAAGTCAGGTTGAAAATTTCGCGGGCGTCGGCGATTTCACCGGCGACTGCCGCTGCAGCAACCATGACCGGTGACATCAGCACGGTTCTGCCGGTTGTGCTGCCTTGCCGACCTTTGAAGTTTCGGTTTGAACTGCTGGCACACAATTGATCACCAACCAGCTTGTCAGGGTTCATTGCCAGACACATCGAGCAACCTGCGTTACGCCACTGGAAGCCCGCTTCTTCGAAGATGCGATCCAGTCCTTCGTCTTCACACTGCTTGGCGACGATTTGAGATCCCGGCACGGCGATTGCTTTCACGCCTTCAGCTACCTGGTGCCCCTTTAAGAAACGAGCGGCTTCCTGAAAGTCGCTCAATCGTCCGTTGGTGCAAGAGCCGATGAAGGCTACGTTGACGGGGATTCCTTTTACCGGAGTTCCCGCCTCGAGTTTCATGTATTCCAAAGCTTCTGTGATGGATGCTTTTTCCGCTTCGCTTCCTGCCTGTGCGGGGTCGGGAACAGATTCATCGATGAATACACCCTGGTCAGGGCTGATGCCCCAGGTCACCGAAGGGGCAATATCTTCAGCCTTGATATTGACCACATCGTCGTATTCGACATTTGCATCGGAGGCAAAGGATTTCCAGCGTTCGACTGCCACACCCCAATTGTCACCCTTCGGGCTGTAGGGGCGGCCTTTCAGGTATTCGAATGTTTTTTCATCCGGATTAACGTAACCACAGCGCGCCCCTCCTTCGATGGACATATTGCAGATCGTCATGCGTTCTTCGATCGAGAAGGCATCCATCAGCGAACCTCCGTATTCGTAGGCATAACCAATGCCACCCTTGGCTCCGAGCAATTTGATGATGTGCAGGATGACATCCTTGGCGTAAACCCCCGCCTGCAGCTCTCCGTCGACATTGATGCGGCGGACTTTCATTTTTTCCATCGCCATGGTCTGGGTGGCGAGCACATCGCGCACCTGGGTGGTGCCGATGCCAAAAGCAATGGCTCCAAAGGCACCATGGGTCGCAGTATGGGAGTCTCCGCAGGCAATCGTAGTGCCGGGTTGGGTGATGCCTTCTTCGGGGCCGACGACGTGTACCACACCCTGTTTGCCGCTGGGCAGGTCAAAATAAGTGATACCAAACTCCTTGGCATTATTATCCAGTTCTTTGATCATGGCATCTGCCAGAGGATCTGCGAAGGGCATTTCCTGGTTGTCGGTGGGAACGATATGATCCACGGTCGCAAAGGTGCGTTCGGGGTATTTTACCGTCAAATTCAGGTCGCGCAGCATGCCGAAAGCCTGGGGACTGGTCACCTCGTGAATGAGGTGGGTGCCGATCAAGAGCTGGGTTTGGCCGTTGGAAAGGGTTTTCACCGCATGGGCGTCCCATACCTTTTCATAGAGACTTTTTGTTGGCGGGCTCATTTTGGTGCGAATTTTTTGCTGGATTTTCGTCCATCCATTGTTAATAATGGCGGGCCGTGATCATAGCATAGGTTCTACCTGGCCGATAATGGAAACTTTTGTAACGTCCTTGGGGAGGTGAAAAGCTGAAAATTGTGCTTTGCAGAACGACTTAATATGGGTTAAATCACGGCAACTGCCTAACAGGCGCAAAAAACACAAACTAGATAAAGAACGATGAAACTCAAATCTCTTAATACAGTGCTGGCGATGACGGCAGCTTTTGGAATCGCATTTGTTGGCGTGAGCTGCAAACCACAGGACAAACCAGCAGGTGACGACAAAAAAGGTTCTGAACCAGCTAAAGAAGCTCCAGCTAAGAAGGAAGCAGCTCCAGCTAAGAAGGAAGCGGCTCCAGCTAAGAAGGAAGCAGCTCCAGCTAAGAAGGAAGCAGCTCCTAAAGCCAAGTAAGCTTGCCTTTAACGAATTAATAAAAAAGCGGTCTCTGAAAGGAGGCCGCTTTTTTTGTGCTTTTTTAGCGGTCAGGGAGATTAAAGGATCATTCCCGCTGCCACGGTTTCGTTGCTCTGCTCATCGATGAGGATGAAGCTGCCGGTCACGCGGTTCTTTTTGTAGCTGTCGTAAAAAAGCGGGCCGGATGTCCGCAGACAGATACGTCCGATATCGTTGAGCTTGAATTCAAGATCATCTTCAAGCTTGTGAAGGGTATTGATGTTGATTTTGTAACGCACCTCTTTCACCACGGCCTTGACCTCCTTGGTGGTATGCCGCAATACAAATTTACTTCTGCTGCTTAGATTTTTTACTTCGGAAAACCAGCAGATCATTGCTTCGATTTCCTGCCCTTTGTGCGGAGGGTTATTGGCTTTGATGATCATGTCACCGCGACTGATGTCGATTTCATCCTCCAGGGTGATGGTAGTCGAAAGAGGGGCATAAACTTCTTCGAGCGGGCCATCCATGGATTCGATACTTTTGATCTTTGATGTGAAACCGGAGGGCTGCACGACGATGTCATCGCCAGGTTTGAATACGCCGCCGGCGACACGTCCACCGTAACCGCGGAAGTCATGGTATTTTTCCGAGTGGGGACGGATCACCCATTGCACTGGAAAACGAGCCTCGACGTGATTTTGATCCGAGCCGATATAAACGGTTTCGAGATGATAGAGCAGGGTCGATCCCTCATACCAAGGCATATTTTCCGATGGATCCACCACGTTGTCACCGTTCAAGGCACTGATGGGGATGCAGGTCATATCGACAATGTTGTCCAATCGAGAAGCAAACTCTTTGAATTGGGAGATGATATCATTGAAGACTTCTTCACTGTGATCGACAAGGTCCATTTTGTTCACGGCCACCACAACGTGGCGGATACGCAGCAAGTCAGCGATGAAGGAGTGACGACAGGTCTGTTCGATTACGCCATGGCGGGCATCCACGAGAATGATGGCCAGGTTGGCAGTTGACGCCCCGGTCACCATGTTGCGGGTGTACTGGATATGCCCCGGAGTGTCGGCGATGATGAACTTCCGCTTTGGGGTTGCAAAATAGCGGTAGGCCACATCGATGGTGATGCCTTGCTCGCGCTCGGCCTTCAAGCCGTCTGTCAGCAGGGCCAGATTGACATTTTCGTCACCTCGTTGGCGACTCGATTCCTCGACCGCTTCCAGTTGGTCTTCGAACAGGTTTTTGCTGTCGTAGAGCAGTCGGCCGATCAGGGTGCTTTTGCCATCATCGACGCTGCCTGCGGTGGTGAAGCGCAATAGGTCCATGTCCAGATAGCCTTTGGTATCAGTTTCTTCTGTCATTGTAGAAATGGTTTTAAATAAAATGTATTATCGAATTTTTGCAGAAGTGGTCTAAAAATAACCTTCTCTTTTACGATCTTCCATGGCAGTTTCAGAGCGTTTGTCGTCGGAGCGAGTGCCGCGTTCTGTCTGTCGGGCAGTAGCCACTTCCTGGATTACTTTGTCCAAGGTGTCGGCATCTGATTCAACGGCTCCGGTGCAAGTCATATCGCCGATGGTGCGGAAGCGGACTTGCAGGGTTTCAGTTGTTTCATCAGCCTGTGCCTGCACCACGTCGGATATCGCCAGCAGGGTGCCGTTTCGTTTTACGACTTCCCGGTCATGGGCGAAGTACAGATTGGGGAGCTCGATGTTTTCCAATTTCAGGTACTGCCAGACATCCATCTCCGTCCAGTTGCTCAGAGGGAAAACGCGGAAGTGTTCACCGTGATGCTTGCGTCCGTTGAAAATATTCCACAGCTCAGGGCGCTGGTTTTTGGGGTCCCACTGGCCGAAGTCATCGCGGTGAGAGAAAAAGCGTTCTTTGGCGCGGGCCTTTTCTTCATCCCTGCGACCGCCTCCGAGGCAGGCGTCAAATCCGCAGTCTTCGATTGCATCGAGCAGGGTCACTGTTTGCAGTTTATTGCGACTGGCGTTGATGCCCTTCTCTTCAACGACCTTGCCTTGGTCGATCGAATCCTGGACCAGGGCGACGGTGAGGTCGGCGTTGATTTCTTCCACGTAATGATTACGGAATTCCAATGTCTCGGGAAAATTGTGGCCGGTATCGACATGCAGAAGAGGAAAGGGCAAACGTGCAGGCCAGAAAGCTTTGCGGGCGAGATGGGCCATGACAATGGAGTCCTTGCCGCCGGAAAAAAGCAGGCCGGGTTTTTCAAATTGGGCAGCCGTTTCCCGCAGGATAAAAATCGCTTCGGATTCCAGTTGTTTGAGATGTGTGACTCGGTAGGAATTCATCTTTAATTTATATGAGTAGTAGTGAGCGAGAGCAGTGTAGAAATAATTAAAACCTCAGGCTTTTTCTGAAATGCGAGAGGACACTATTTGATAGAGCTTTTCAAGTGATTCGGCTTCATTTTCTGCATCCGTATCGATGACGAGATCAGGCCTAGGGGGTTCAGGCTCCTCAAAGGCAGAATCTTTGCCTGTGAACAGTTGGACGTCTCCTGCCTGCGCTTTGGCGTAGAGGCCCTTTACATCGCGTTGGGCACAGGTCTCGAAAGAGCACTTCACATAGACTTCGATGAAGTTGTCATTACCAAGAATTTTCCTGGCCACTTGCCTGAGTTCCCTGGTTGGTGTGATGAAGGCGGCAAGAGTAACGATGCCGGTTTCGCAGAACAGTTTGGCTACTTCAGCGACACGGCGGATATTCTCCAGACGATCTTCGTCGGAGAAACCCAGATTACGGTTGAGGCCGCTGCGCACATTGTCACCATCGAGCAGTTTGACCAACAGTCCCTCGTCGTGCAGGTGACGTTCGAGTTGATTGGCGAGAGTACTTTTTCCGGATCCACTCAATCCATACAACCAGACGACACAGCCCTTCTGCTTGAGCAGGGATTCTTTGGCCTGCCGATCCAGCATCCGGTCGAATTCCGGATGAATATTTTCGGGCACTGTATTCTTTGAAGGCATGAGGTGAATATAAAAATGATCTCAAGATTTAGCGGAAGATAGCAAAATCTCAAGTGCCGGGAGGCAATTTAGATGACATAGTCGTTGTCTTCGTGCAGTCCACACTCGCGTTTCAGCCCAAAGAAGCGCGTTTCCTCGGCGCTCATGCCATCGGTCAGTTTGCGTGAGGTGTGCCAGTCACCAAGTGACACATAACCTTCGTGCCACAGTGGGTGATAAGGCAGGTCGTGTTTTTTGAGGTAGTCGTAAACATCGCGGTCACTCCAGTCGATGATCGGGTGAATCTTGAGCAGCTCTTTGCTGGTGGTGATGACTGGCAAATTTTGCCGTGACTCACTTTGATTGCGTCTCAGGCCGGCGAGCCAGACAGCTGCATCCAGTTCATCAAAGGCGCGCTGCATGGGCTCGACCTTGTTCATGAGATTATACTGTTCCAAGCCTTTCACACCGTGTTCCCACAATTTCCCATAGCGGGCTTCCTGCCAGGCGGGGCTCAGTTCTTGCTGACGATAAACCTTCAGATTCAGGGATAGTTTTTCGGTCAGTTCATCGATGAAATTATAAGTTTCAGGGAATAGATAGCCGGTATCGACCAGGATGACCGGGATATCAGCCTGCACCGATGTGGCCAGGTGCAGCGATACGGCGGCTTGTGCCCCGAAACTGGAAGACAGGACAATTCGTGAAGGAAAGTGAGCACTTGCCCATTCGATGCGCTGCAGGGCAGTTTTTGCCGACAGTTCGGTGTTCAGTGCCGCCAAGTCGAGATCAGGAAATGTCTGGTGGGAGGGCGCCGCCATCCCGGATTCTGTTGAAGAATCCGACTGACGTGTTTCAACTGTAGTATGGGAGGACATTCTTTAAACACCTAATTCCATATAGGGTATTCGGTATTAAGCGTAAAGCAAGTGGTTTTCCCAAGCATCATTGAGATTTGGGGCTATGGTCGCTCATCGACAGGATTAAATTACAAATTTGAAGGATCACGAATCATGGGCAGAGCTTTTGAATACCGCCGTAAATCTAAAGAAAAAAGATGGGGTACCATGTCACGGGTATTTCCCAAGCTGGGCAAGGTGATCACCATGGCGGCAAAAGAGGGTGGAGCTGACCCCGAAAGCAATTCCAAACTGCGGTCGGCTATATTAAATGCCCGGGGCCAGAACATGCCCAAGGATAATATTGAGGCTGCGATCAAGCGGGCGAGTGGCAAGGACGCCCAGGCGATTGTCGAGGTGAGTTATGAGGGTAAGGGGCCTCACGGAGTGCTGTTGTTCATTGAGTGTGCAACTGACAATACCAATCGTTCGGTAGCCAATGTGAAAACCTACTTCAACAAAAATGGAGGGGAAGTAGTGAACAACGGGGCGTTTGATTTTCTTTTTTCACGCAAGGCGGTGATTGAAATGGAAAAAACCGAGGGGGTTGACTTTGACGACGTCGAGCTTGAGTTGATCGATGCGGGTCTGGAAGAGTTTGAAGTAATTGACGACATGGCGATTGCCTACGGCGATTACAAATCCTTTGGCAGTCTGACCCAGGCGGCGGAGTCGCTGGGCGTGACGATCAAAAAAACCAGTTTGCAGCGTATTCCGAATTCACCCGTTGAGTTCGGCGAAGAGCAACTGGTGGAAATTGAAAATTTGATCGATAAATTGGAAGAGGATGAGGATGTGCAGGCGGTGTATAACAATATTGCTTGAGTGAGCTTCGTTTTACGGGAAGAGAAAGGGGCATAAAAAAGCGGCTCTGCTTCGTAAGAACCAGAACCGCGATAAGGCTTGAGTTTTTTTCTGACTAGTCAATGGGGGGTAGTTTGGGGATTTCACCAGACACTTCGCCGTTTTCAAGTCGGATGACTTTTGCTTGTTTTTCAGATTTTGCAGCGCGTTGAGCTGGTTTGGGTGCAGAGCCCTGTGAACTGTCATCACTGGGTTTGGCTGGTTTTTTCTTTTTTACCACATCAGCGGTTTTTTCAAGAGACCCAAGATATTCGGGCAGTTTAACCCCAACATTTTCTGTCAGCTCGTGCAGGGGTGGCAGGGTTTTGACCAGATTGGATACAAAGTCCGAAGTGGCGTTGCCGCCTTTGCCGTCCTTACCGCCGCTTCCGCCATCCCAGACGGTGATTTTGTCGATCTTAAGATTGGAGATCGCTTTGACCTGCTCGCCTACTAGAGCAGGCAGTTGTTCCATGATCATCATCAAGCTGGCAAAATCCGGATCGTTTCCAGCTGCACTGTAAAGGTTCTTGATACCTTCTGCTTTTGCATCGAGTTGAGCCTGGATACCTTCGGCCTCCACTGTCATTGCTTCCGCTTTAGCGACCAGGTCGGCCTTGATACCATCGGCTTCCGCTTGTTTGACCAGACGGATACCGTCCGCTTCACCTTTACGGGTGCGGCGAACTCGCTCAGCTTCAGCCTCTGCGAGGGTTTCGATTTTCTGCTTCTCGACTTCAGCCGGAACGACGATGTTGGCATACTGGGTCGCTTTTTCGCGACTGGCACGTTCGGTTTCAGCCAGTTCCTCAGCAGTGTAGGCTTCACGCTGGGCATCAGCTTGTTTCACGCGCTCGGCGGCGGCCCCCTTGCGTTCTGATTCGGCTTCGGCTTCACGTCTGAGGGCGTTGGACCGCGCCACAGTCACGGCAGCAGTGTTTTCCCCTTCGACAGCGCCAGCATGCGCAGCTGCCACTTTAACACGCTGAGATTGCTCGGCATTGGCTTTACCAATTTCACCGTCACGAAGTTTTTCAGCCACTTTGATCTTGGCTTCGTTGATGGCGTGAGCGGCAGCTTCTTTACCGAGTGCGTCGATGTATCCGGACTCATCGGTGATGTCTTGGATGTTAACGTTGATCAGCCGCAGGCCGACTTTTTTGAGTTCGACTTCCACGCCTTCATAGATTTTCTCGATTAACTTGTCACGGTCGGCGTTGATTTCCTCAATCGGCATGGTGGCAATCACCACACGCATCTGACCGAAGATGATGTCCTTGGCGAGTTCCTGCACTCGTCCGAGGTCGAGGCCGAGCAAGCGTTCGGCGGCGTTCTCCATGACGCCGGGTTCGGTGGATATACCAACGGTGAAGGTCGAGGGTGTGTTCACCCTGATGTTCTGCTGTGACAGCGCTCCTTCCAAACGGATGTCGATTGGAATCGGCGTCAGGTCGAGGTAGCTGAAGTTTTGTACGATCGGCCAGATAAAAGCACCGCCACCGTGATAGCAACGGGCGCTGCGTCCCCGGCCACTGGTTTTACCGTAGATCACCAGAACTTGGTCCGGAGGGCACTTTTTGTAGCGCTTGATCAGCGAGTAGAGGAAGATAATGATGAACAGCGCGCTGCCACCAAATAGAATTAGAGTGATAGTAGATGAATCCATAGTTATTGTTTGTTAGGGGTTGATATTAGGTTTGTTGTTAGTTTTATCCTTAAGGCAGGGGTTCGACCAGCAGGCCGTTTTCGCCGATGGTTTCGATGACTTTGACTTTGCTGCCGTTATCGAGTTTCTGTTCTCCTTTGTGAAAGGCTTCCACGACAGCCAGGCGTCCCTGTACCATGACTTCGATTTTTCCTGCTTTGTTGCCTTTTGCGGGAATAGGCAGATAGACCGTGCCGATCTGACCGATGGCATTGCGGTAGTTGATTGTACCGTCCTGTTTCAGGCTGTAAATGAGGCGCATGAGGCCAACGAGAATGAATAACATCACCGTGCCGGCAGCCATGGCAGCAAGAATGGCCAGGCCGATGTTGAGTCCGGACTTGAGGCACAGGGCGCCCGTCCAGCCAAATCCGAAGAGAAATGCAGTGACGGTGCGCACCGAGAGGATGTGGCCACCGCCGTCATGATCGAGGTCGAAGTCGCTATCGAGATCAAGATCTCCATCACCAATGCCGAGCAGCATGAACGCTGTCTGGATCAATAGGATGCCACCGGAGAAGATGCCAACTGCATAAAAAATCTGCATCGTGAAATCCAAGCCTCCCCACCATTCTGTTATCATATTCATAGTTGCTTATTTCCCCACGCCTGTGAGTTCGATGACAGATTAGAGGGTAGATCGTGGGAGTGCCATTACAAAAAGACAAAGATTTTCTAACCGGTATTCGGGCTGCCGATTATTCGGTAAAAGGTGGCTTGCTTTGTTTTATTCGGGCCGCTAATCTGCTATCCGATGAGAAGTTTGACAGAATCGCGAGGATTGAAAGTGGGGGCCCTGTTGCTTGCAGTGGCATTGAGTGGCTGCGGAGGCGGTAAAAATGAATTTATGCCGGCCCCACCCCCTGAAGTGACGGTTCAGACACCGGAACAGCGGGATGTGACGACCTATATGGAATTTCCAGGGCGAACGAGTCCGTATCGAACGGTTGAGATTCGTGCGCGAGTCAAAGGTTTTCTGGAAAAAAGAGAATTCGATCAGGGGCAGCCAGTGAAAAAAGGCGACATTCTTTTCACGATTGAGCCTGAATCATTTAAGGCGGCGGTCGAAGCGGCAGAGGGAGATCTGGCCAGTGCCCAGGCGGCTCTTCAAATCGCTACGACGGACAAGGGGATGAAGGAGCAGGCGGGTAAGACCAATGCGATCTCGAAATTGGATGTGGAAAAAGCCCGGGCCAATGAAAAAGCAGCCGCGGCAGCGGTGAAGGTGGCGCAGGCGGCATTGGACAATGCGAAGATTGATCTCAGCTACACCAAAATCATGGCGCCAGAGCCGGGCAGGACGTCCCGTGCGCTCGTGGATATCGGGAATCTAGTTGGGTCAGGGGATTCGACCCTGTTGACGACGATTATCAATGATACGATCATCTATGCCTACTTTGAGGTGAACGAACGCATCATTTTGCCGTATTTGGGCGCTCGAACAAAAGCTGGGGAAGAAGGGGTGAAGAAGGTGAAAAATCATGGCCGTGTTCGCCTGCGTTTGGGTAATGGCGAAGAGTATTCGAAAGACGGTGTCATCGATTTTGTGGACAATACAGTGGATGCCAATACAGGCACAATCCAGTTGCGCGGGAAATTTGATAACAGTGAAGCCGAACTGGTGTCCGGTTTGTTTGTCAGAGTGATGATTCCGGAGGAGAAAAAAGCTGCCATTCTGGTTTCGCGTCAGGCAATTCAAAGAGATATGCAGGGGGACTATGTTCTGGTGGTGAATGAGGAAAACGTAGTTGAGCGGAGAGATGTTACGGCGACTAATGTGGTCGGGCAGACAAAAATTATTGAGAAAGGATTGACTGCTTCTGAGAGGGTCATTGTCCAAGGCTTGCAAAGAGCGAGAGAGGGCATCGAGGTGAAGCCAAAAGAAGCAGGCGATCAAAAGGAAAGCTCTACCGAAGGCAAAAATGAGTCGAAGACGGCTGAGACGCAAAAAAAGGCTGAACCTGAGAAGGCGCCTGTAAAGGACACTAAATAAGCCTCAAGTAATCCAGCTTAACCGATTTTTCTATGTTCAGTCTGTTTTTTATACAACGTCCAATTTTTGCCTCGGTTCTTTCGATCCTGATCGTGCTTGTGGGCTTGGTCGCTTTGGTTTCATTGCCGATCGCTCGTTACCCTGACCTTGCACCACCGACGATCACGGTGAGCGCCGTTTATCCTGGAGCCGATGCGCAGACAGTGTCTGATACGGTCGCCACACCGATCGAGCAGGAAGTCAACGGTGTGGAAGGCATGATTTATATGTCGAGCGTGAATGCCAATGATGGCAGTATGACTTTGACGGTGACCTTTGCTCCCGGGACGGATTTGGATATTGCCAATGTGTTGGTGCAGAACCGTGTGTCCGTAGCGGAATCCAAATTGCCGGAAGAGGTCAAGCGCCAGGGCGTGACGGTGAAGAAGCAGTCCACCGATGTGGTTTTATACATGGGAGTTTTTGCGCCGGGTGGAGAATACAATGACCAGTATCTTAGTAATTACGTTAATCTTCGCATTAAAGATGAGCTGGCCCGGGTGAAGGATGTGGGCGAGGTGATGGTTTACGGGGTAGGGGATTACAGCATGAGGATGTGGCTCGATCCGGATAAATTGAGGGCCTATTCCCTGATTCCCGCGGATGTGGTGCAGGCGATTCGGGAGCAGAATGTGCAGGTGGCTGCAGGGAAGGTGGGCGGGGCTCCTGCACCCAAGGGCACGGCCTATGAGTATGTGATCAGCACCCGTGGCAGATTGGTCGAAGCAGAGGAGTTTGCCGATATTGTGGTCAAGACGAGTGAGGATGGTCGGGTCATTCGTTTTAAGGATATCGGTCGGGTCGAATTGGGCTCGGATTCTTATAATTTCCTGTCTTTCATGGACGGCAAGCCTTCCGCGACGATTGCGATCTACCAGATTCCTGGTTCCAACATGATCGCGGTGGACGACGGGGTGAAAGCCAAAATGGAAGAGTTAGCCAAAGGTTTCCCCAAGGGGATGGAGTACCGGATTATCAATGATTCTACCGATATTATCCACGCTTCCATTGATGAGGTGATGGAGACATTGGCGATTACACTGGTTCTGGTTATCCTTACTGTGTTCGTTTTCCTGCAGAATTTCCGTGCCACGATTGTCCCGGCCTTGACGATTCCGGTTGCACTCATCGGCACCTTTGCTGTCCTCGCTGTGCTTGGTTTTTCCATCAACCAGTTGACATTGTTTGGTTTGGTTTTGGTGATCGGTATCGTGGTGGATGATGCTATCGTGGTGGTGGAGAATGCCACCCGGCATGTGGAGGCTGGTTTGAGCCCCAAGGAGGCGACAAGTAAAGCCATGCTCGAAATATCGGGCCCGGTGATTGCCACCACTCTGGTGTTGTTGGCGGTTTTTGTGCCGACAATTTTCATGCCGGGTATCACAGGCATGTTGTTCAAGCAGTTTGCCGTGACGATTTCGGTGGCGACGGTTTTCAGCTCTATAAATGCGCTGACCCTGAGTCCGGCCATGTGCGGACTGCTACTGAGGAAACAGAAAAACGAGCCGCGCGGTTTTTTCAAGCTATTCAATACGACTCTGGAAAAAACCACCAATGGTTACCTGAACATCACCCGCTTCGCTATTCGCAAGTCGCTGATTGGCATTTTGATTTTTGCGGGACTGACCTGGGCGGCAATCACGGGTATGGGCAGCTTGCCGACAGGATTTGTTCCCCAGGAAGATGAGGGTTATTGCTTGGTAAGTGTGATGTTGCCGGATGGTGCATCGATTGAGCGAACCGCCGCCGTACTGAAGGAGATGGATGAGATCATGAACAAAGCTCCCGGAAAGAAGCATTTCCTGAGTGTTGCGGGTTATTCTCTGACGGATGGAGCGGCAAGCACCAATACGGCATTTTGTGTTTTTTCAATGACGCCCTGGGATGAGAGGACGACCGAGGAGTTGAGTTATAGTGGTATTATGTCTCACCTGCAGAAAGAATTTAATAAGATATCGGGCGCGGTGACCTACGTGATGCCAATGCCGTCCCTGCCCGGAATTGGTTTGTCCGGGGGATTTACTTTTATGCTTCAAGACCGCGGTGGATCCGGGATGGAGCTGTTGCAGACTGTTGCAAGTGAAATCATCGAGGAAGGCAATGCCCAGTCGGGATTGAAGGGGCTGAATACGCCCTTCCGTGCAAACGTGCCGCAGTTGTTTGTGGATATTGATCGCGAACAGGTCATGAAAACCGGCACGTCGGTGCAGGCGGTATTCGATACCTTGCAGATGTACCTTGGCTCAGCCTATGTAAACGATTTCACATTATTCGGACGGGTATTCAAAGTGTATGCTCAAGCGGATGGAGAGTATCGCTCGACGCCGGGCGATATTCAGCGACTTGAGTTGAGAGGTGCTGACGGCGGGATGATTCCTTTAGGCTCTGTAGCCGAAGTAAAAGAAATTCTTGGGCCGCAATCGATCACCCGCTTCAATTTGTACCCTTCAGTGAAAATTCTCGGAGGTGCGGCACCGGGATTCAGTTCAGGACAAGCTTTGGGAATCATGGAAGACATGGCGGCGAAAAAACTGCCTGCCAGCATGGGTTACAACTGGTCGGAGTTGTCCTACCAGGAAAAACAGGCGGGCGGCACCACGATGATCTTTGTCTTTGCTGTGGTGTTGGTCTATCTCGTGCTGGCGGCTCAGTATGAAAGCTGGTCCTTGCCGGTGTCAGTGGTGCTGTCGGTGCCGACGGCCCTGCTGGGTGCAGTGGGCGGCATGATGTTGAGGGGGATGAACAATGACGTGTATATGCAGATTGGAATTGTGTTGTTGATCGGGCTGGCGACCAAGAGCGCAATATTGATCGTGGAATTTGCCAAAGTGGAGAGGGAGGAGGGTAAGAGTATATTCGATGCGGCATTAAATGCCACCCGGCTGCGTTTCCGGGCAGTGCTGATGACGGCTTTTTCCTTTATTCTCGGTGTGATTCCACTGCTCATTGCCAGTGGAGCAGGCTCGGCGAGTCGCCAGGTTCTGGGAACCACGGTGTTTTTCGGTATGCTGGTCGCTACGGCGGTGAGTTTCACCACAGTGCCGCTGTTCTACTATCTTATGCAGACGATGTCTGAAAAGATGGGCGGGAAGAAGGGGAATTAGGAGCTGAGAATTCTTCTTGAATCGAACGGTTCTGCATAGCTGCGGATAGGGTCCCTCTGGAAGGGTGGCAAGCATTACTCTGTAAATCCTTATTAATACCACAATATTGACATTTAACTTAGCTAAGCTAAACTAAGCAAGTGATTACGGTTAATACGCATGAGGCCAAGTCCAAACTGTCCGCACTTATAAGGGCGATCGAGGAAGAGGGGGAGACTGTGTTGATTTGTCGGGCGGGTAAGCCGGTGGCTGAATTGAGGCAGCCGACAGTGAGAAAGGTTGCGGATCCTTTAAAAATGCATCCGGAGTTGATGGGAAAAATCCTCTATGATCCGACGGATGCAGCCGTCGAAGAAGATTGGCCGGAGGTGAATCGATGATTTTGCTTGATACCCCGGTGATTCTCTGGTTGGCGATGGATCAGAACAAGTTGTCGGATACCGCAAAGACAGCGATTGAGAAGTATGCGGGCGATTTATGGGTATCGCCGATCAGCGCCCTGGAGATCGGGAAAAAGGTTTCCCGGGGTGTTCTTGATTTGCCTATGTCGCCAACCCAATGGTTTGATTATGCCTGCCGTGCGCATGGGCTGAGGGAAGAGAGTTTTAATGCAAATGTGGCTGCGGCATCCACTGAGTTGTTGCCCATTCACAATGACCCCTTTGACCGGGTATTGATTGCGACTGCGATAAAAAAAGGGATGATACTGCTGACACCGGATAGGAAAATCCAGCAATACCCCGATGTGGTGACACTGTGGTGAGGGGTGAGGGCAGAATTGGATTTGCCCTACCCATAAGAGCTTTATGAACTCACAAAATATCAGTATTCAGTTCACTCCCCGCCACTCTTGCGCAACTGTGGGAATAGCACAATGTCTCTGATGGACTCAGCGCCGGTGAGCATCATGATCAGGCGGTCGATGCCGATGCCGATCCCTCCCGCGGGGGGCATGCCGTATTCAAGGGCGAGCAGGAAATCTTCGTCGAGTTTCTGTGTTTCTTCACCGGCTTGATGTTCCAGGCGTTCACGCTGGGTGTCCGGATCATTGAGTTCGGAGTATCCCGGTGAAATTTCCTGACCGTTGATGATTAGCTCGTAGACATCAACTACGGCGCCGTTGTCGGCGTTTTGTTTGGCCAGGGGGACGAGTTCGCGTGGGACGTGAGTGACATAACAGGGATCAAAAGTTTTTTCTTCGACCAGTTTTTCAAAAACCTGTTGGCTGACTTCGTAGTCCTCCATTTCATCGGAGAGTTCGACATTGAGTTCCTTGGCGCAGCGCTCACGGCGTTGTTTGCTGGTGATGTCGAACCAGTCGTCTCCGGCGGCTTTTTTGACCAGGTTGTAGAAAGTTTCACGTTTCCAGGGGCGGCTAAGGTCGATGGTGCGAATCGGCTCGTCGTTTGCATTTTTGTGTTCGATCTGCAATCCCCCGCAGAATTTTTCCGCCAGATGGCAGACCATATCTTCAACCAGATCGGCCATTTGTTCGAAGTCAGCAAAAGCCCAGTAGGCTTCGAGCATGGTGAACTCGGGATTGTGGCGGCGGCTGATACCTTCGTTGCGGAAGTTGCGATTGAGTTCGAAAACCTTGGTGAACCCGCCGACCAGCAGGCGTTTGAGATAGAGTTCGGGAGCGATGCGCATGTAGAGGTCCATGCCCAGGGCATTGTGGTGGGTCTTGAATGGTTCGGCGGCTGCTCCTCCGGGCACATCCTGCAGCATGGGAGTTTCCACTTCGATAAATTCGCGCTCGGCGAGGAAGCTGCGGATTTCGGCAACCATGGCACTGCGTTTGAGAAAAGCGTCGCGGGCGCGTTCGTTGGCGATCAGATCCAGGTAACGCTGGCGGTATTTGATCTGTGGGTCGACCACACCGTGCCATTTATCAGGCAGGGGGCGCAGTGATTTTGACAACACGGTGATTGCGGATGCTTTGACTGTAGGTTCTCCCATGCGCGTGGTGAAGGTCGAACCTTCGATGCCGATCCAGTCGCCGATGTCGAGTTGTTGGAAGATCTCAAAAGCTTCGTCACCGATGGATTTCGGATTGAGGAAACATTGCAAACGTCCGTTGATGTCGGCGATGTCAAAAAACTGGCTCTTGCCCATGTCGCGGTGGGCGACGATTCGGCCGGCCACTTTGACTTCGATTTCTTCTTCGAAATTTTCACGCAAAGCTGCAGGTTGGTGGGTGCTTTCGAATTTGCCGCCAAAAGGGTCGACACCGAGTTCACGTAGTTTGTCGAGTTTTTGACGACGGAATTGGATCAGCTGGTGCTCGCTGATTTCTTCTTCTGCTGAGGTTTCCTGTTTTTCTTCGGACATGAGTTTGGTTATAAAAACTTTGGAGTGCTGCCCCACCGCTCATTGTTTGGGCGGCGGAAGGTAGGATGGAATGCCATTCAGTGCATTCGAATTTTCAAGGGCTAAGGCAATGGTTTGGCGCGCTAGTTGTCAGGCTGCCGCTTACTCAATGACCAGCCGGTCGATTACACGGTTGAGTTTGTCTTCACTGATGCCGGGCACACCCAATACATCATCAAAATTGCCAAATGGCCGATGATTGATCAGGCGCTGGGCCAGCGCGGGTCCGACACCAGGCAGAGTTTGAAGTTCTTCCAAACTCGCTGTGTTCAGATTGATGATTGAACCGCTTGGTTCACACTCACCGTGTTCACCATCACTGTGCTCGTGATCTGACCAGCCGTCCGTTGGTGCGTCGGCACCGTAGTGATGTTGATTGTAGTGCTCTTCGTCCTCGTGGTATTCGTGTTGGTCGTCGTGCCAACTGTCATCGTGTTCACCCTGTGCGTTTTCTTCTGCGTCATCATAACCTGCATGGCCGGGATCATCGCCTTGATCCGGGTGCTCGGCTTCGTACTGGGCGACTTCGTGGGCGTGCAGCTCTGCTTTTTCTTCTTCGCTGAGGTCTTCAGCAGATTTGGCATAGAGTTCACCCAGACGCAGTTGACGTTCGTCCTCTTCGGTTCGCTTGGCTTTTTCCCGTTGGGTCTCGATGAACCAGGCAATCCAAATGCAGATTTCGTATAGGATGATGAGCGGTCCGGCGAGCAGGCCGAGCGTCATGATATCGGGTGGGGTGAAAACGGCTGACAGAATCAACATGACAATCCAGGCCATCGGCCGCGTGGTGCGCATGACACGTGCGGTGAGCAGCTCGAGTTTGACCAGAATGGTAACGACTACCGGCAGCTGGAATGCCAGTCCAAAGACAAGCACCAGACGGGTGACGAAGTTGATATACTTTCCATACTGATAGGTAGTTTTTTGGATGGGAGAGGTGGAGAGGATCAGTTTTTTCGAAGTGTCATCAAAGGTGATATGCAACTCGGAATCTGCACTGATCGCTAAAGAATCCCGAAGGACCTCGATCACTTGGGCGCGAAGTTTAGGATCTACCGGGGTAGTAGCGGTTTCGGGAACTGCAGAGGCTGATTTTTTCAGGGCTTCTGTTGTAGAATCAGCAGAAATCAGATCTTCGACACTGATGCTTCCATCACTGATCATTGTTGTGGGGTTGAGAAATTCAGTTCGCTCTTTTTGGAATTCGAAGAAGAAGTTCAGGGCGATGGGACAGGCCATATAAAAAGCAAAAGCGGCGCCTGTGGTGAAGAGGAAAAAACCAGCTCCGATGCCGGGTAAAACAAAGCGTTTCTCCTGCTCGCGAAGACCGGGCAGGATGAATTCGCCTGCAAAAAACATCAATAAAGGGAAGGCACCGAGCAAGCCTGCAAAAAAAGACACTTTAATCGAGAGCATCAGGATCTCTTGCGGCGCGAGGGTCATGAAGGTGACACTGTTGCCGAGTCCTGCAAGTTTCATGGGTTGCCCGACAAATTGCATGATCTGCATGTTGAAGGCAAAAGCAATGATGGTCGTAACCAACAAAGTGATGATGATTTTCCCCAGCGTTTTCCTAAGATCTTCCAAGTGATCGAGGAAAGGTTTTTCATGCGCATCGTATCCCTCATCCGCGCCAGAACGGATGCGGGAAGCATCTTCTCGCATTTTGAATAGTTTGGATAAAACGGGTTTGAAAAAAGTCACGGTATCTAGTGGTCGGTTCTCTGTGAAAGGGGGGCAATCCAGCCTTTCGGTCTGCCATTGTAGCCGATGATGATCGACGCGCAATCCATGAAATGCCAGCTTTTCAAGCTAGTTGATGATTCCACAAGCGCAGAGGCGGGCATAGAGAGCGAGAGTATTGGCATCGACGATGCGGTTGCTGGCTATTTCGTCCCGCAGTTCGTCCGCAGTGACTGCCCGGCAAGCGAGTATGCTTTCTCCGTCATCGGGGCTGGGGCCCATACCGTTAGGGATGACTGTTTTGGCGAGGAAAAGGTAGACGTGCTCGTCGCTGAAGCCCTGGGAGCTGAAAAAATAACCAAGAGGGATCAGTTCGCCGTCGGGAGCAAGTTGGTGGCCGGTTTCTTCGTCGAGTTCGCTGTGCACGGTATTGAGAATGACTTCTCGATCCGCTTTGTTTTCCACGTCGTCGATTTGCCCGGCAGGGAACTCCCAGATGGTGCGCTGAATGGGGTAGCGTTCTTGTTGAATGAGTAAAAAACGCCCATCCTCCAGCATGGGGGCCACGGCCACCGCTGATTTTCTGCGCGCAACCGTCCAGTCGACGGGTTTTTCACGGGCAGGAGTACAGTAGCGGATTTCTTCGATCTGGATGTAGCGGTGATCGAGGATTCGATCAACGGAGAGTTTCCCCCATCCTTCACCGTCCTCGATGCGGCAGCGTTCGAAATCGGGCGTTGAATCTGAAGCTGGATGGGGCATGGAAAACTCAGAGTTTGCGTTTCCACCTTTTTAACTGCCGGGACACGTTGGACGGAGACGGTGCACCGATGCCCTTTCGGGCTTTCAGGGCGGTGTCTATATCAAGCACCTGGTAAACATCTTTTTCAAAGGCTTCACTGACCTGCCGGTATTCATCCAGGGTGAGTCCGGCGAAGGGCTTGTTGTGCTTGAGACTGTAAGCGGTGAGCTGTCCCATGATCTCATGAGCCTGCCGGAAGGGAACCTTTTTCAGCACCAGGTAATCTGCGAGATCGGTCGCGAGCAGGAAGGGGTCGGAGGCGGCTGCCCTGGTATTGGAGGTTTTGATTTTCATCGCTGCGATCATTTGTGCAAATACAGCAAGAGCGGCCTTCATCGTATCAAAGGCATCGAAGAGCGGTTCTTTGTCTTCCTGCAAATCTCGATTGTAGGTCATCGGCAGGCCTTTGATCGTGGTTAGGATGGAAACCAGATCACCGATCAGGCGTCCGGTTTTACCGCGTGTGAGCTCAGCCACGTCGGGGTTTTTTTTCTGCGGCATCAAGCTGGAGCCGGTGGTATGGGCGTCGCTGAGTTCGACAAAATCAAACTCGGCGGAAGCCCATAGAATAACGTCTTCACTAAGGCGGGATAAGTGAATGCCGCACAGGGTCAGGTCGAAAATCAGCTCGGCGACATAGTCGCGGTCGCTGACAGCATCCATGCTGTTTTGGGTGATGGCAGGAAAGTCGAGTTCCCTGGCGATGAGCTTGCGGTCAAGTACTATAGTGGATCCGGCCAGGGCGCCTGAGCCGAGTGGCATGACATTGACTCTTTTATAAGCATCACGCAGACGATCGGCATCGCGTTCGAGCATTTCGACATAGGCGAGCAGGTGATGGGCAAAGAGCACGGGTTGGCCGCGCTGCAAGTGGGTGTAACCGGGGACAACGGCATCCTGATATCTCTCGGCGGTGTTGATGAGCGCCTTTTGCATCGAGGAAATCTGTTTGAGAACTTCGCTGATCTCCGCACGGCAATACAAGCGGGTATCGAGCGCGACCTGATCGTTGCGGCTGCGGGCAGTGTGCAGCCGGGCGCCGGCATCGCCGATTTTTTCAGTCAGCGCAGATTCGATATTCATATGAATATCTTCGAGGCTGGTTTTGAATTGAAACTCGCCGGATTCTATTTCCTTGAGGATTTCCTTGAGGCCTCGAGTGATGGTCTGTTTTTCCTTAGTGGAAATCAAGCCTGCGGCGAACAGCGCCTTGGCGTGGGCAATCGATCCTTGCACGTCATATTGATACAATCTCCAATCGTAGGAGATTGATTCTCCATAGAGTTGGACTAGATCAGAAGTTTCGGTTTGAAAGCGGCCTTTCCACATGATGGCATACCTAAATCCGACAGGCTGCATCTTGCAAGTGCGATCGCTTTAAGAAAGCGCTAGGTCTTGGCTTTCTTGCACTTGCCGGTGGTGCGCAGTTCCTCACAGCGGGCTTCGATGCGGATGTCCTTGCGAACAGAGCTGAAGCCGAGTCTGCGGGTGACACAATCTTCGAGCACGGCCATGTGTTCATCTGCAAATTCAATGACTTTTCCGCAATCCAGGCAGATCAAATGATTGTGGTTGGGGTGTTCGACAAAGTTGGGGTCGTAGTATTTCTGGTCACGGCCAAGGTCGATCTCTTGAAGTAGACCGCACTCAGTGAGTAGGGCCAGAGTCCGATAAAGGGTGGCACGGGAAGTAGCGGGGTCGATTTTTCGAGCCATTTCCCAGAGTTCTTCGGCAGTGAAATGGCTGTCTGTGCTGAATGCAGCAGCGACAATGACCTCGCGTTGAACCGTGCGTCGCAGGCCTTTTTCTTTGATGAAGGCTGCGAAGCGCTCAAGGATTCCCGGGTCGATGTCAGTGTTGGGTGTTTTCAAGATGGAATGGCTAGGGTCAAAGTTCTCTGGAGGGGAGCTTACTGTTGCAAAGCAGGGTAGGTCAATGGCAATGACGAAGTCAGAAGCCGAGGGAATATGCTTGATCATCCATTGGGACTATAGGATTCTTAATTGTCTGCGACATTCTTTGTTACTTCCTGCTGCAAGCTCTCTTCTCCAATTGAAATTTTGAAATGAAAAGCCTGGTCGTATCATGAAGGAACTGGATAATCTGGATTGGGGTCGGCATTTTTCTGAATTGAGGAGGCAGGTGCTACCGGTGTTTCTGGCGGTCGTGGCAGTGGCAATTTTGGTGATGGCCTTACTGGCCCCGGTTGAAAAAAACAGTAACAAGGAGGTTTCAGAGAAGGTTCACTTGCGGGTGTCGTTGCTGAGTGCAGAGCCGGGCAGTGGTTTTGACTCTGCATTTATACTGGCACGGCCAGTTGAATTGGCTCGGGCACCTCTGGCGGTCCGTGCAGATTTTCCGATGGGCAGTGCCTCCGGGGCCTTCAGCTACAATGCGCAGCCTTTTTTGGAGAACAGGCATTTGGGGGACGATTTGAATGGGATCGGCGGCTGGGATTCGGATCTGGGGGATGCGGTGTATGCGGTGGCTGATGGAGAGGTGATATTTGCCGGCTGGCCGTCCGATGGATGGGGCAGGGTGATGACGGTGCTTCACCGGCATGAAGGCGGCCGGATGTTTCAATCTTTCTACGGTCATCTGGCTCATATCGATTTACCCTTGGGTGCTCGTGTGCGTCGTGGGGAAAAAATTGCTACCGTGGGAAAAGGAAATGGGCAGTATCTGGCGCATTTACATTTTGAACTCAGGGAAGGGACGGGAATCACTGCAGGGCCGGGCTATGGGGATCATCCGCACGGGCGGGTATCAGGTGAGGATTGGATCACCGCTTCCCGTGGAGCTCCCAATGATCGCCTGAATGCTGCAGTGTCGGGCTCAATTCCCAATGCAGCGGAGATTGCCATCGGGGTGGCATCGGATCCACTGGTTCCGGTAGAGAAAAAATGAGCTGAGGGCTCATTGGGGGCGGATTTTTAAAGGAGACCAGAGAACTGCGGCAATACTGAACAGGCTACCGTTGCTGCCTTCCGACCCTGGCGGAGTTTGCAAGCCAACATTCCGCAGCCTCTGGCAGGACGATTCTACATGGAAATTTGCCGGGATCAACCGGGGATTCTATGAAAGAGCAGTGGCCTCCCTGTAACTACATTGTAGGGCCTTTTGGCGAAAATATTAGAGTTTATTGATTTTCAAGAGATCTGAAAGATTATAAAACTTTTTGAATTGGTGAAGAATTTGGTTGTATCCGAGAGCAAAAATCGCTAATCTCCGGTTTACTTGTATCAAAAAGCGCAGAGTGCGGTGGCACTGCGGCAATAATTTTATTTCATAACATCCGGATTAAGTCATGTGGAAAGGTCTATTAATCGTTGCAGCTCTGATATTGGCGGGAGCCGCCTATTTGGGTTTTGAGAACAAGAAGAGTTTCGAAGTTCTACATAAAGATCGTACTGACAAGCAGGGCGAGGTGGTTAAAATCAAGGTGGATTTGGAAAATGCGATCGTGGAGCACAAAAAGGAGGTGGATGCTACCGATGAGCTGGTTCAGGAGGCAGAAGGTCTGAACACCAAACTGACAGTGGCAAAGGGTAAGGAGTCCGAATATAAAGGACAGATCGAAACTTTGACGGCTCAGGTGAAGGCTGCGGAAACCATGTTGAAGAAGGGGCAGGACTTCATGCGTGAAGTTCCCGACATCGAGGCACGCAAGGTGCAGATGGCAGAGCTGCAGAATGAAATTCAGGAAGAAGAGAGTGCAACTCAGAATGTGCAACTGCAAGTGGCCGAGGTGAATACGCGACGGGAGAAGCTGCAAGCTGCGGCTGATGAGTTGCAGGCCTTAACCAATGACCAGGCAGCGGGAAGGATTCGCGGCATGTTTAAAAGCACGGTCAGAAAAGCTTTCAACAACTGGGGTTTTGTGATCGTCGGTGCGGGCAATGAGCAGGGCGTGGTTAATCGCGCGCAACTTGATGTAACCCGCCGAGGCCAGCCGATTTGCAAATTGTTGGTGACAACCGTAGAGCCGGGTGAGTGTGTGGCTGAGGTTATCCCGGGTTCAATGTCACCAGGGCAGGCGATTCAACCAGGAGATGATGTTACCAAGACAGACTTGCCAACGCCAAAAGCTCCTGCAGCAAACAAGCCGGCTCCGGCATCAGTGCCTACTCCAGCTCTGCCAGAAGCGGCACCAGGTGATATGAACTTGCCTCCTGCAGGTGAATTGATGCAGGATGCGCCTGCTGCTCCAGCAGCACCGGCAGGTGCGGATGTTGATCCCTTTGCCCCTGCGAAGCCAGCAGCTCCTGCTGCTAACCCCGCTCCAGCCAAACCCGATGTTGATTCGGATCCTTTTAAATAAACCAAACGAAGTTCGAGAGAATTTAGAAATTCCAATGGGTATTCGACCCGGTGAACATCGGTAAAAATTTGACGATTAAAACTGTTTCCTGATATGAAAAGAGTAATTTTAGCAGCGGCGATTCTTTGTATGGCTGCGGCCGCTTATGTAGGGGTGACGAACAAGCAGACCCGTGATAAAGAAATCGTATTGCGCGATGAGGCGGTGAAAGAATACGGAGTCACGAATGATTCTTTAAACGTTAAAAAGACTGAGCTCACCGATGCAAAAAAAAGTCATCAAGAGGCGCAGGATACCAAGGATCAGACTAGCGCGGAACTTTCCTCTCTTGATCAAGCCTTGAAACGTCAGGAATCACAGGTTTCAAAATCCACGGAAGAGTTGGAGAAAATTGCCATCCAGCAAAAAGAAATCGATCTGGCAGTTAAAAAACTCGATGGTATTACGAGTGTTGCTGAATTGATTGAAAGGGAAAAAGCTTTGCAGGATACCTTGGCTGATAAAAAAACAGCTAAAGTTGAGGTGGAAACCAAATTGGTGAATTCAACCAAGCTGACAGTTACGGTTGAAACCCAGGTGCGCACCTTGGAAAAAAATCAGATTGAGCGCGCCAAGACCATTGCCCTGAACGGCTTGGAAGCTACGGTGGTGGCGGTAAATAAAGATTGGGGCTTTGTGATGGTGAATGCCGGCATGAGCCTGGGAGTGAGCGGATCTTCGTCCTTGCTGGTGAAGCGTGGGGAAGAATTGATCGCCCGCTTGCGCATCGTGACTCTAGCTCCGGATATGGTGGTGGCTGATGTGGTTCCGGATTCGATAGCCAAAGGCGCCCGTGTGATGCCGGGTGATAAAGTTATCTTCGAAGCTACCAATTGATATTTTTCTAATCCAGCCTCCTTCTGCCAATTCGGGGGAAACCAGCGTTCTAAAATGGAAAAACATCTGACTCGATTTTTTGTTATTGCATCGATCTGTGCTTGCGGACTGTTTTCGCTGGCCAGTTGCGCAAGTGATAAGACCCCCAAGCCGCCACATGAGCGAAGACGTATTAATACGATTCCGCACAACAGCCCCCAGTCGTGGGAAGGCGGTTCACCCTTTGGTGGCGCCGGACAGTCCCGATAAAGGGGCCTCAGTTTCAGAATTCCGGTAGTTTCATGTTTTGTGTGACAAGACCAGTCGCGCGATCACGCCATTGCTCTGAACAGAATTGAGATTGCGTCGGTGGAGAGATGCCCTAGTTTTTCATTCACATGAAAACACTGAAATTCTATCTCCTGACATTATTGACATTCTCCCTGGTATTGACCAATACGCAATCCAAGCCCGACGGCGAAGGTTTCGTTACAATTTTTAATGGCAAGGATTTGAGCGGTTGGAAAGCGGGGGCTGAAAATCCGGGATCATTTCACGTGGAAGATGGGTTGCTCGTAGTCGACGGGCCGCGTTGCCACCTCTTTTATGCTGGGCCGGTAGGAGCAGCAGACTTCAAAAATTTTGAACTGAAACTGAAAGCCAAGACGACCAAGGGTTCGAACGGGGGAGTATATTTCCACACCAAATTTCAGGACGAAGGATGGCCCAATAAGGGGTATGAAGCCCAGGTTAACTCAACCCATAAAGATCCTAAAAAAACGGGAAGCTTGTATGCGGTAAAAAACATCTGGGTAGGGGATGTGCCAAAAAAAGGCAAGAATTCCAATGATACTTACGCGAAAGCAGCACCGAGCACCGATGGTGAATGGTTTGATTACCACATCATCGTCAAAGGCAAGACGATTGAGATCAAGGTGAATGGAAAGACTACGGTGAAATACACTGAGCCGGCTGACGGCAGTGATCCGGTTCCAGGTAATCCTGGACGCAAGCTGAGCAGCGGAACGATTGGCATTCAGGCTCACGATCCAAAAAGTGTGGTGTATTACAAGGGCATCCGCCTGAAGGTGACGGATTAATTTTATGCCATTTGATCGGTTAGATTCTGGCTTCTTGAAGATTGGTGCGTAGCGAGGATTCTTTAATTCAATAATTTACTCATTCTGACAATATAACTGGGAAAATGGTATTACAGCTCGGGAACGGGGTCATCCTTACCGATATCTTTCCCTTCCCAATTGGCCTTCCCGGCTTCAAAGGTCAAAATCCGGCTTCTGCTACCAGGAGCCGGTTTTTTGCTTTTTTTAGGCAGCCATTTCCGGTGACTGGCGATCACGTTTTTGTGTTTAGGATCAGCAGCCAGGTTTTTCCATTCGTTTGGGTCTGTTCGCATATCGTAAAGTTCCTCGCTGCCGTCAGCATAGCGGATATAACGCCAGTTCTCTGATCGAATCCCGTGATTGTCGTGGTTGTGGGTCGTGATCGCCGGGCGTTTACGTTTGCTGTTCGCGTCTTTGAGTTGTGGCATCAGGCTGATTCCTTCAAGTCCCTTTTTCTCTGGCAAGTCGCATAACTTGATCAGGGTTGGATACATGTCCAGTAACTCAACCGGCTGGGTGCAGCGCCCCCCTTTTGAAACTCCCGGCCCGGCAAATATCAGCGGCACTCGGGTCGATCGATCCCAGAGTGAATTTTTCCCGGTGATCAGTTTCTCGCCGAGATGCCAACCGTGATCCGACCACAGCACAACGACAGTGTTGTCCTCGTAACCGTTACGTTTAAGTGAATCCAGAACACGTCCGACCTGACTGTCGACAAAGCTGGTGCTGGCTAGGTAGGAGCGCACCAGATTGTTCCACTGATTAGCTTCTTCGAGGAATTTCAGGCGGGGTTCCGGCAATTTCCAATGCATGAACCAGGAAAAGCGTGGAGTGTCGTCACGATCGTTCTTTTGGATGGGTGGCAATAGTTTGGCGGCATCGTCTTCATAAAGATCGTACCACTTCTGGGTCACGTAACACGGCACATGTGGCAGGAAAAATCCCACCGACATGAAAAATGGATCTTCAGGTTTGGCGTCCAGTTGCTCGACTGCCCAACTCGCGACTTTCCAGTCTCCTTTGTCCTCGTCCTTGTGAGGAAATACTCCCCAGTCCACCAGCGGATGGGGAGCAGGGGTGTTCTTGACCAGTTTTTCTTTTGGTTTTGCGCCCACACTCGCTCCCGTGCCAATCACGTCCCATTCATGGTCTTTTTTGCCGCGTCCATATCTACCATGGTAAATTTTCCCTGTGGTATAAGTGCTGTAACCATTGATTCCGAAGTATTGATTCAGAGTCACAACATTTTTGAACTCATCTACATTTCGGACCCAGGGTGCCAAGCCATATATTCCCGTAGTCGATGGACGTAAACCCGTCATCAGGCTGGTTCTGGATGCGTTGCAGAGAGGGGCCTGGCAGTGTGCGTTCAGAAAAACCGTGCCGCGTTTTGCCAGCGCGTCAATTCGTGGGGTTTTAACCGACGGGTGTCCATCCAGGCATCCGATCCAGTCGTTTTGATCATCGATGGCGATGAACAGGACATTCAGCTTGTCACCGGCAGTCAGAATGCCGAGAGGGCTACAGGTGATTAAAAGACCAATAAAGAGGGAGTAGAATTTCATTCCAACCATCCTCCCAGAGAGGCCGCCTTTGTGCAAGGACGCGAAGACGCTATGTGGACTGGGCTACTATTTGCTTGGCAGCATCGGGTAATTCAGATCGAAGCGGCTGGAAGGCTTCTCGTCGAATTTTTTTAGATCGGGATTGTATGTGAAGACTTCGATCTTGTTTGAGTCGGGCTGAAAGGTCATGTAACGCAGCCAGGATTCGCCGCCGTTGTTCAATCCCTGGTAATCGCTGAGAATCTGGTGAACCTGATTGCCGTGATCACCGGTAGAGCTCAACAGGGCTTCTCCCAGCACGTGACCACACAGAACCATGAAAATATTCTTGTGCTTCTTTACAAACTTCTCCCACATTTGTTCACCAAGATTCCCCTCAATTTTGAAACTGCCCTTGGTTCTGGTTTTGTTGGCATTGAGATAAGAATGCGTCAGCAAGATTACGCGATGATCGGGGTGCTCCTTCACCACCTGGTTCGCCCATTCCAACACTTCATCACGAGGTTTGCATTCGAGCGCTACGATCATGAATTTCATTCCCGCCGCGGTAAAGTGATACCAGGAATTGTCGTGCCGACTTTTATCAAAAGTGCCACCGAATTCCGACCTCTTGGCAAATTTTTCGCGTGGAAAGTATTCATTGAAGTGGGTGGAACGATTGACTGCCGTGGTATAAGAATTTTCATCCTTGTCGGTCTTCTGGTATCCTATGTCGTGGTTTCCCAGACACATGCAGTAGGGAACCTTGCCGTCGAGAGTGCTCATGGCTTTCTTGGCGATGGCCCATTCTTCCGGATAGTCGGTCTGAACGATATCTCCTTCATGAACCAAGAAGGAAATGTTGAGCCGCTCCTTGTTGTCCCGGGTCCATTCCGTCTGCTTGAAAAAATAGCGCCGTAGGTCTCCGTTGTTCCACTTGCGAGCTGCTTGTTTGTGACGCGTGTCGCAATACCCCTGAGTGTCCGGCAGGACTACAATGGTGAAAGGATCGGCTGCTTGGAGGTGGGGGATTGCAGCAAATAAGCCCAGGAGGCAGGTGATGAAAATGAAAAAGAAGGGAGAGCGTAAGGTGATGTTCATGGGATAGGGGATTGGATAGATGAAAAGCGCGCCCTACAGGACTCGAACCTGTGACCTACGGATTAGAAATCCGTTGCTCTATCCAGCTGAGCTAAGGGCGCATTGTTGCTTCTACTGTTTCCGCTGAGACAAATTTCTCAAGAGAATACAATCAACGGTATTCCAGAGGATGAAAAATTCCATGCAATATGTTGTGAAGGGTGGACTCTAGGCATGGAATGCGGGCAATCAAGGCACAGTATTTTTTTTCTTATGCGGTCATGGGCAGTTTGGTGCCTCTGTTGTCGGTGTATTTGAGATCGGACAAGGGTTTCTCGGCTTTTGATGTCGGGTTGTCGGGTGCCTTGATGAGTGTGGCGATGGTGATCTCACCGGCCTTGATTACCTTGTTGGCGGATAAGCGCATTGATACCAGGAGAATTCTCGCGGTGGCGTTCAGTGCTACGGCGTTGGTTTTGACAGCCATTTATTTCTCGTCACAGGTATGGGTGACCCTGGCTTTGTTTTTATTTTACGGCATGGGCTTTGTGGCGATGCTGCCTTTACAGGACGGCTTTTATTTTTCCTATGCAGAGCAGTGTCGATTAAGTGCTGCTCCTGTGTCATCCTATCCGATGGTGAGGGTATGGGGCACCACAGGATTCATTGTGCCGAGTTTATTGCTCTACGCTTTGATTGAGTTCTTAAGCTGCCCGTCTTCGGTGATTGTGCCGTGTGCAGTGACATTTTGTTTGCTGAGTGTGATCAATAGTTTTCGTTTGCCGCAGGTGAATATGGTCGGACCTTCCGAGGACGAGGAGGGTGGAAATACTGGCAAGAAAGGAGGCTTACCAACAGTAGAGGCATTGAAGGTATTGATTTCCCCAGAAGCGAGATTCCTCTCATTGGGTCTGATATTGGCCTTTGCCGCGACGACTGCTTATTATGGTTATATTTCGCTGTATTACTCACAAGTGATAGGTATACGCTCGTCCCAGATTGGATTATATTTGAGTATCGGGGTGGTATTGGAAATTGGCTTCACCTTGCTGATGCCATTTTTGCAACGCTGGATTCGCCTGAAAGGGATTTTAGTGGCCGGCTTGTTTTTTATGGCCTTGAGAATGTTGTTGTTGGCGTCGTTTCCTAATATCTGGATGGTCTTGATCACTCAAGTCGGCCATGGACTGGAGGCCCTGGCTTTGTATGTGGTGCCGGTGATGTTTTTTAATCGCTTGGCGGGCAATGAGTTTCGCAATTCGATTCAAGGAGTGTACACGATGATGGTGGGAGGGACTTCCCGGGTGCTGGGGGGATTGGTGGCCGGGATGGTGGCAGGAAGTGGATTGACGAGCTTGTTTTATTATGCCGGTTTTTTGGGCATGGCATCATTACTGGTGATTGTGTTTTTCTTTCGTGGGATTGCCCGCACGGATGACGAGGAACACCTGGAGCGCCGCCATACGGTTCAAAGGTAAGCAGGAAGGTTATAGGTGATCAGGTTGTAGTCCGTAGGTATGAAGAAGCAGCGGAAAATTTTGCATATCGACATGGATTGTTTTTATGCCGCCATTGAGATGAGGGAACGCCCTGAGTTGAAGGGCAAGCCGGTAGCAGTAGGGGGACGGGATCGCGGGGTATTGACGACTTGTAATTACGAAGCCCGCAAGTTTGGTTGTCATTCGGCGATGCCGACCTATCTGGCAATGAGGAAGTGTCCGAATTTGGTGGTGGTGCCGGTGAACTCAAAATTGTATCGGGAGACTTCGCAGAGGATCCGGCGGGTGTTTGAGGAATTTACTGAGCTGGTTGAGCCTCTTTCTTTGGACGAGGCTTACCTGGATGTGAGTCATCTGTATTCGGAGGGAGGATCGGTGGCAGGGGAGGTGAGAGCGCGTATTAAGGAAACCACTCAGCTGACGGCTTCGGCGGGTATAGCGCCAAACAAATTTTTGGCGAAGATTGCCAGTGACTGGGAAAAGCCTGACGGGCAGTTTGAGATTCACTCGGAAGAAGTGGCGGCTTTCATGTTGGATTTACCAGTGGAAAAAATCTGGGGAGTGGGCAAGCGCACGGCAGAAAAATTGCATCGTATGGACTTGAATACCTGTGGGGATTTGCAGAAAAGCTCCCTGGTGGAATTGGATCAACGCTTTGGGAAGTTTGGTCAACAGTTGCATGAGCTTTGTCGTGGCATTGATCATCGTGTGGTGAATCCGGATCGGGAACGCAAATCAGTGAGCAATGAACGAACTTTTTCTGAAGATGTGGCGACCGCGCAGGATGGAGAATTGCGCTTAGTGGATTTACTCGATGACTTGCTTGGCGACTATCAGAAAGGACATAGTGAACGTTTGATTCGGGAAGGTTTTGTAAAATTAAAATTTAATGATTTTAGCGTGACGACAGCTCAACGATCCATGAAACTGGTGGAGCGTGAGGCTTTTTTTGAATTGTTGCGGGAAGCCTGGCAGCGGGGAGATGGTAAAGCAGTGCGTCTGATTGGTGCAGGAGTGCGTTTTTCCCCAAAAGAGGGTAAGGCTGAACGTGACGAGCAAATGGAATTGCTTTGAAAATAAGGAGATAGGAGATAGGAGGTAGGACTAAGAATGAAGAAGCTGGAAAATAGAAATGCGCGTGATCCGAAGGTCCGGGGAGAGGCTTGGATTGGGGATACCATACTGGATCTCTATGCCCGGACTTATATTTTGCGGGAGCAGGGAGAGATGGATGGCAGAATGCTGGCTCGAATGACATGCAATCAGTTTTTGAGTTCGCTTGGCAATCCAACGGTAGTCGAAGCGGAAATAGGAGTGATTTATCAAACGGAAGGATTGGAAGCTGGTTTCGCTTGGATCGAAGAACATTTACTGCCATTGTTTCTCAAGCAGGAAAGCAACCGCACAGTAGCGAGAAGGTGAAATCTAGAGAATTGCCTTTGGGCAGTAAACTCCGGCTTTCTCCACTCCGCTTCGAATCTAACTTCTCCCTCCTAACTTCTATATTCTAATGTTAAACTATATCTGGGCCAGCCTGATCATTATTGGAATCTGCGTAGCAGGTTTGCTGGGGCGTTTTGGTGGGGAAGACGGGATCATTGATGGCGCTTTTGCGATGGCGAGAATCGGGGTGATGAACATTGCCTTGCCTTTGGCGGCGATCATGATGATCTGGCTGGGCGTGATGCGTCTGGCGGAAAAATCGGGTATGATCGATCTGGTTGCGCGTGCGGTGCGACCGGTGATGAAGTGGTTGTTCCCCGAAGTGCCGGCGGATCATCCGGCGATGGGCGCGATGATCATGAACATGGCGGCCAATGTGCTGGGTCTGGGAAATTCAGCGACTCCCTTGGGTTTGAAGGCGATGCAGCATTTGGACGAATTGAACCCGCACAAAGGCACGGCGAGCAATGCGATGTGCACCTTTCTGGCGATCAATACCAGTTCGGTGACTTTGATCCCGGTAACTGCGATTGCACTGTTGAGCAGTGCAGGGATTCCGGATCCTTATCAGATCATGGGAACCGTGATTGGGGCGACTTTGATATCGACAATGGTTGCCATCATTTCGGTGAAGGTTTTTGAAAAGATGCCGGTGTTTCGGGACCAAGGGGAGTCGGATGAAGTGGTGGGTGGAGAGACCAAAAAAGATGAAGTATTGAAAAAAATAGGCCCATATGGAGCAGTGATATTGGTTGCGGTGCTATTGGCGATGGGATTTTTTGCCTGCCTCGCGGCGATGCCTGACTTCCACCAGGCAGTGATTGATAAACTGCATTTGCAGGGAATTCTGGATCAGTTGGCTGCCGAAAAGGCAACACTTGAACATGAAGAGGTGGCAGGTGAAATGCCCGGATGGCGTCGTTGGATGTTTGCTTTCTCGCTGACGGCTATTCCATTTATTTGGTTATTTTTCATCGTTTATGCCTGGGTGCGTGGAGTGAAGGTTTATGAGGAATTTGTCGAGGGTGCGAAGGAGGGCTTCGGGGTGGCGGTTCGCATCATGCCGTTCCTGGTGACGATGCTGGTGGCACTGGCTATTTTTAGAGATTCGGGTGCTTTGCTGGTATTGCAAAATTTGATGCGTCCGCTTCTGGATTTGGTGAGCTTCCCGGTCGAGCTGGTGCCGATGGCTTTGATGCGTCCCTTGAGCGGCAGTGGCAGTCAGGGGGTGCTGGTGGAAATACTGACCAATGAAGGTCTGGGTGATACGCTGAAATACACGGCGGCAACGATGTTCGGTTCGACCGAGACCACTTTCTATGTGCTGGCGGTGTATTTCGGCAGCGTGGGAATCCGGCGGACACGGCACGCACTCGCTGCAGGTTTGTGCGCCGATGTGGCAGGCATCATTGCGGCGGTGGTGATTTGTAATTTTGTGTTTGGGTGAGGGAAGCCATGCTTGATACTGCAGCCCTGCAAAAACACTTCGGCTTCGACGAGTTTCGCGTAGGTCAAGAGCAGGTGATCACCCAGCTGTTGGCCGGGGTAAATACCCTGGCGATCTTCCCTACCGGCGGAGGTAAATCCCTGTGTTACCAGTATCCGGCGGTGACGCGGGAGGACGGGGCGTTGACGATAGTGATCTCTCCGCTGATCGCCTTGATGCGGGATCAGGTGGATGCGTTGCTGGCCAAAGGATTGCTAGCGGCTCGCTTGGACTCGTCCTGTTCGCCTAAGGAGAGCTTGCGGGTTTTGAAGGCAATTCAAGATAGGAAGCTGGCTTTGCTCTATGTGTCACCGGAGGGTTTGGCGGACGAGGAATTGGTGAAAGTGTTGCGCGGGGTGGATGTTGCTCTGGTGGCGGTGGACGAGGCTCATTGTGTGTCGGAGTGGGGGCATAGTTTTCGCCCGGCTTATTTGAGGCTGGCTAAAGTGGTTAGAAAGCTGAAAGCTGCAGCAGTTCTGGCTTTGACGGCAACGGCGACCACCCAGGTGGCGAGGGAGGTTCGCAAGGTTTTTGGAATCCAGAAAAAAAGCGAAGTGCGCACGCCTTTCCATCGGGCAAATCTTCAATACCGGATTCATCCAGTGAGCGGTGAGCAACGCAATGAACGATTGTTTGGCTTGTTGCAGCAGGAGGGCCGAACACCGGCAGTGGTCTATGCAACTCGTCGGGAGGATGTGGAAAACATAGCCGCCTTTCTTTGTGAAAAGGGAATAGAAAGCAGATCCTATCATGCAGGTATGAATGCCGAAGGCCGGGCGGAGGTGCAGGACGGCTTCATGAATCACGAATTCCCTGTCATCTGCGCGACTATCGCTTTTGGCATGGGTGTGGACATGCCGGACATCCGTTCAGTGGTGCATTATCATGTGCCGAAATCACCTGAGGGCTGGATGCAGGAAAGCGGTCGTGCCGGGCGCGACGGAGGAGTGGCGTATTGTGAGATGTTGGCTTGCGAGGATGATCGGCGGGTATTAGGAAATTTTATTCATGCCAATCGTCCACCGAGGCGGGTGATCGAAAGTGTCTTGAGTGGGATTTTTGTGCAGACCTCGATTGCGGTGGTTTCGCGTTACGATTTGAAGACTATGCATGACCTGCCGGAAGCGGTGGTGGATATCCTGTTGGCACACCTTGAGATCGCCGGTTTTTTGAAATTGAAGGGTCGCTCGTGGAAGCGTGGGAGGATTCGCCCTCTGGTGAGCGAAGAAGAGATGCTGTCGGCATATGCCGGGAAGAAGAGAAGGGCGATTGTGGCCTTGCTTGAACTGAAGGGCAATCTGGACTTGTTGGAAGTGTCCGGCCAGCTTGGAATGAAAATCGAAGCCTTGAATGAACTGTTGGAAGACCTGGAAGTGGGAGGTGATATTGGATTGAGCCGAACGCATCGCCTGCATCTTTATCGAATAGCAAAAATACCAGAATCTATCCCGGATCTGGCGGGGGAATTGCATGCTGCCTTCAAGATGCACACAGATCGAGATCTTGAACGAATCAATTCTGTGTTTCGCACGGCGACGACACGGGCCTGTATCACCTCGGCACTATTGAAACATTTTGGAGAAAAACTGGAGAAGCCTTGTGGAACTTGTTCGAGCTGCATTGGAGAAAAACGTCCGCGTAAACTACCATGTTCAGAAACAAAAGCCGTGAGTCTGGAAGAACTCGAAAAAATACAGGTGCTGGTAGCCACCCGGCACGCTGTGCTTTCTTCCCCGCCGCGCCTGACAAGATTTCTATGCGGCATCAACAGTCCCGCGATGATGCGTTGGCGCTTGTATTTCAAAGATGATTGGGGACTGTTGAGAAGGTTGTCGTATGAGGAAGTGCTGACGATTGCCGAGGCGCAGGTGATGTGATGAATGCGGGATGCTTCCCGCGGGTATTGTCACTGTGTCGACAGGTACAAGTCGCGGACTTCGGAGGCGCTGAGGTCACGTTCCCATATCATAAAATCATCGATATCTCCATTGATAGCGGTCCAACTTTTCTCGTCATTGCCGTATCCAATGTAAGCATTGTGGAAGCCGATGTTGCTACCAGCCTTAGTAACTGATCCGGCGCGTTCCCCGTCGATATAGACAGTTGAACGAGAGGGTGACAGTGTCCAGAGAAGGTGGTGCCAGCTATCAGTGAGTTCGTTGCGAAGTTCGATTGAATCCCTCAAATTGCGTCCTCTGCCTTTGTCTGCTCGCAAATAAACTGTGGATCGATCGGTTAAACCGAACATGACATCATTACCATTTTTACCATCATAATCGCAGAAGATCATGCCTTGGTGCCCGTTAGGGGCTCGGTAGCGAATCCAGGCGGCTACGGTCATATCCTTCATGTCGGGCAGGGTCTGGATGATTTGCAGACGATTTTTTTGTCCATCGAAAGCGAAACTGCCGCCGTTTTTGCCCGAAGCAGACCAAGTGGCTCCTTCAACTTTTGCCTGTCTGGCGTTTGGTCCGGCATCCTGTATGATTCCGCCCTGTGGTTCCTTATCGAAATCATAGTGAAGTAACAATCCTTTCAAAATCGTGGCAGGAAGTTTGACCTGTCCGGTTTCCGGCTCGGTGAATCCTGATTTTAATTTTTCAATAGACAGCTTCAGGGAAGCGATTTCTGTGGTGATCACATCCTGGCGACTTGCTACTTCCTTCGCTTCGGGAAGGCGGCCTTTTTTTGTCAGGGAAACTTTGGAAGTGTTTAAGCTCTGCTCGTAGCTAGTAAGGAGGGTGATAAGTTTTTGCTGGATCTCCAAACTTCGTTTTTCTTTTTCCTTGTTATAAATACGGCGTAATCGTTTTAAACTCTCAAAATCGGAGGGCTTCGATTTCGGGAAAGAGCCGGATAGAATGGATTGTTCTGCTTTTACAGCAATGGCTTTGTCCAGTTCTCCCGCATTTTGCATGCTTGCCAGTAGCTTGTCTAATTGGGAGAGGTACAATTTTTTTAGTTCGATGAGTGATTTTTCAATTTCCACCCTTTGAACCTCGTATTTGAATTTCAGTGCATCTGGTGTCGCCTCGGTGGTATCGGACGCAAAACCCCCGGTTTGTGGAGTGAGCTGTATGCAAAAAAAAGTAAATACAACAAAGAAAAGTTGTCGGGAGTTCATGAGGTAATCAGAGTAGGGGTAAGGATAAATAGGCACAAGATATTTTAGTTAGCATCCGTCCCGCTACTACAAAATCGAAGTTCCCTGGCTAAGGAAGCGTCGTTCCACGCAATGGCATTGAGTGTTACATTTTTTCCTTTGTGAGAGGTCTCTTCATTCCCTCCTAAAGTCTATCCAACTTCCTCATCACCGATAAGACTTCCGGTATTTGCTCGGTGTGATCCCAAGCTGTTTCCTGAACTGCAGCGTAAAGGAGCTCTGGTCGTGAAAGCCCAGGTCGATGGCAATCTCGGCGATCGGCAGTTTGCTTTGACGCAATTCTTCACAGGCCGCCTGTAAACGCAGCTTCATGATGAATGCCTGCGGGCTGACTTTGAAGGTTTCCTGAAAGCGTCGATTCAATTGCCGGGGCGAAAGTTTCACCATCGATGAAAGTGCGGAGATCGAAATGTGTTCGCGGAAATGTTGGCGGATGTATTGAACCGCACGATCGATTTGCAGGTAGGGCTGCATGGCCTGGTGCCGGCCCTCGTAACTCTGTACGGTGCCCATCACGCCGATGATGTTTTTATCATGGTCGAAGATGGGCAGTTTGTTGGTGATATACCAATCGGGAATTCCCTGTGGATTGAAAAACAGTTCGATGATATGCAGCCGGGGCTCTCCGGATTCCATCACCGCCTTGTCATCCTTGCGAAAATTTTCCGCGAGCTGTCGCGGGAAGAGTTCAAAATCAGTTTTGCCAATGATTTCCGATTCGTCATGAAAGCCCAGGCGCTCAAGAAAGGCGAGATTGGCGCAGACGATTTCGTAATCCAGATTCTTGGCGAAGAAGGATACACCGGGAAGATGGTCGAAAAGATGATAAAACAGGCTGTCGTCAGCTCGCTGGGAGAGAAAGGTTGAGCGCTTGTCCATAGGGGTAATTTCCCATTTTGGGAGGATAATAAAAGGGGAAATACAATATTTGTGTCTGATTGCTTATAAAAAGTGGCACTTTGAGCCAAGACAAGCTGGGGCTTATTCCCTTATTGTGTGGGAACATGAGCGACAAGAAAATCAATATTGCCATCGTCGGGCTCGGGTTCGGTGCCGAGTTCATTCCTATCTACAAACGGCATCCCCAGGCTAAGATGATGGCGATTTGCCGTCGGGATCAGGCGGAGTTGGATAAGTGCGGTGACGAGTATGGAGTGGAAAAACGTTTCACGAATTATGATGAACTGCTCGCTGATCCCGAGATTGATGCAGTGCATATCAATACGCCGATTCCGGATCACGCGGCTCAATCGATCAAGGCATTGAAAGCAGGGAAACATGTGGCCTGCACCGTTCCGATGGCAACGAGCATCGAGGATTGTCTGGAGATCATCCGGTTGACGCAGGAGACCGGATTGAAATACATGATGATGGAGACGGTGGTGTATTCGCGCGAATTTCTTTTCATGAAAGATCTGCATGAGAAGGGGGATTTGGGTAAGTTGCAGTTTCTTCAATCATCGCATGTGCAGGATATGGATGGTTGGCCGGGTTACTGGCCGGGTTTGCCGCCGATGCATTACGCGACTCATTGTGTGGGGCCGGTGTTGGGATTGGCACGCAAGGATGCGGAGTATGTGTCGTGTTTTGCCTCGGGTACGATTCGCGAGGAGATGCATGATATCTACAACTCGCCCTTTGCGGTGGAGACGACGCATATCAAGATGAAGGATTCAGATCTCAGTGCGCGGGTGTACCGTTCGTTGTTTGATGTAGCGCGGCAGTATCGGGAATCAATCGATGTTTATGGCACAAAAAAATCGGTGGAATGGCCGCTGATCGAAGGAAAGCCGATGGTGTTGCACACCGCCAAGCGTCCGGAGCCGGAGATTCCGGAAGAAGTGGAGTGTCCGGATTTTGGTCATTTGTTGCCGGATGAAATAGCACCCTTTACGGCAGGTGGTGTTTACGATGACGGGGACAACGAACATTTGTCATTCACCCAGGGGGCGGGGCATGGAGGATCGCATCCGCATCTGGTGCACGAGTTTTTGACGGCGCTGGTGGAGGGGCGGGATCCGTGGCCGAATGCCAAGCAGTCGGCGAA
>DAOUQC010000142.1 GCA_030625775.1 Verrucomicrobiota bacterium | reverse complement strand
CGTATGGGAAGGATTGGTCAGATGTTGCGAAAACTCACCCAACAGTTCATGCCGGTCTCTGGAAGTTCCACCGCGTAGAATGGTTTTCACTGTATCGAGCAGGATGAACAAATCCAGTACCACGCTCATGTGTTTCATGTAGTAGAGATCATATTCCAGTTTACGGGCAGCATCCTCAACCGAAGCTCCATAAGGATAACAAACCTGGGCCCAGCCGGTCAAGCCGGGTTGAATGAGCAGTCGTTCATTGTAATACGGAACCTCTCCGGTGAGTTGTTTGACAAATTCAGGGCGTTCGGGTCGGGGACCGACAAAGGACATTTTTCCGTTGAGGATACTCCAAAGTTGGGGGATCTCATCGATACGGGTCAGGCGCAGGAATTTTCCGACCAGGGTGATGCGCTCATCGTTTTCGCTAGACCACTGGGCACCGCCCTTTTCCGCATCAACTTTCATGGTGCGCAACTTGGTTACTTTGAAATCCCGGTTGAATCGACCGCTACGGGTTTGGGAGTAAAAGACCGGACCTTTGGATCCGAGTTTCACGGCCAGCATTCCTGCGAGTAAAAAGGGCGTCAGGGCGATGAGAAAAAATGATGCGGTCAGCACATCGAAGATACGTTTGAATTTCCGGATGTAGATCCATTCCGGGTGGCTCGAAGCGGAGAGCAGCCATTGGGAATCCACCAGGGCAAGCGGCACGGCCTGATAGACTTCTTCGCAAATGGTGATGAGCTTGGTCACCGAGACACCTGAGTATCGGAGGCTGCGGATGGCGGTGGAGACATTTTGATCTTGAAGATTCCGGGTGGTGGCTAGGACGCAGTCGATCTGATGATCAGCGACAATTTGTCCCAGCTCGTCGATATTGCCCAGCACGGTATATTTGCTCGGAACGTATAGATCAGGAGTCGTGATGATGCCGACCAGGATTGAGTGTTTTTGATGCAGTTTGGAAAATCGTTCTGCTTCGACCAGGTCTTCTTTGTCGCCGGCGATCAGAATGAGTTTTTCCTGAAAGCCCGAACTGAGTAGGCGCAGGTAGTGGTGATGCCAGAGCAGGAATAGGGTCGCTGCTGGTAAGGCAACGATCAGCACCCCCCGGCCGATGCGGGCTGAAAAATCGATCGAACCATAGGTCAGGGTAGCGACCAGAGCTGCCAGGACTGCGGCCAGTACCAGCAGGTAACGGCGGCGGCTGTTCGAATGAGGGCCGTGGCGGGAGTAAAGGCTGAAGAGGTAACAGACGCTGGCAACGGTCAGGCTTCCGGCTAGAATGCCGGGAGCATAATGCAGCAGGGCGATCAGGATGGAATTGGGTGTGTCGTCATTGGAAAAGCGCAGGCAAGTGGCGGCAACGAATGCAGCCAGCCAGATCAGGCTGTCGAGAGCAAAGTGACGCCAGACGTGCGACCAGTGTTTTTTGCCTGAAGTGTTGAAGGGCATGTGGGAAGGAGGGCGGAGCTGTGTAGCGGGTGCTTGCAGTGGTTTGTAAATTGCCAGTATATACGAGAGTGGAGGGTTTTGAAATAGTGAACTATGGAGAATTTCAGGAATGTCAGTCGTGGTGATTTGTTTGTGAGAGGTGAATGTAATACGCAATGCCATTGCGTTTCTTTGGGGGAGATGCGTCCTAAGTCGTGAGATTTGAGGGAGAGCGGAAGGAAACGGATTGGCAATCCGTTTTACGTGGTGTGGCGGAAGTGATTTGGATGTTCAGATGTAATACGCAATACCATTGCGTTCTTTTGGGGGAGATACGTCTTAAGTCGTGAGGTTTGAGAGAGAGCGGAAGGAAACGGATGGGCAATCCGTTTTACGTGGTGTGGCGGAAGTGATTTGGATATTCAGATGTAATACGCAATGCCATTGCGTTCTTTTGGGGGAGATGCGTCCTAAGTCGTGAGATTTGAGAGAGAGCGGAAGGAAACGGATTGGCAATCCATTTTACGTGGTGTGGCGGAGGCGGTCTGGGTATTCAGGCGTAATACGCAATGCTATTGCGTTCTTTTGGGTGAAAGCCAAGATTGGAGTCGACATACATAATAATTATTCATAACACCTAAGTTGTGTCTTTATTTTTTAATCTTGATGCTCCTCCGGGATTTTGTGGGCTTGATCCTGATCGATCTGTTCAAATGTATCAACGTAATCTGCCGCATTGGCGGCAGGATGGTGCTACTTATTTCATTACTTTTCGTTTGGCTGATTCACTGCCACAAAACAAGCTAGATGAGCTCAAGGTGGCCAAGAAACAATGGCAGGAAGAATTTGATGAAAAACGGATGAGGGGTGCCCTTTCTGAAAATGAAACAAACAAATATCAGGATGCTTTTGGGCGAATACAATTTCGCAAAATGGAATTTTGGCTGGATCAAGGTATGGGGGCGTGCATTTTGCGGGATCGAAAGTTTAGGAAAATCCTGATTGGGGCTCTCGAACACTTTGAGGGCGAACGTTATGAACTTTGCAGCTACGTGATTATGCCCAATCATGTGCATTTGCTCATCAAGCCCTTGCCAGGAAACACTTTGGAAACAATCCTGCAAAGCCGGAAACGAAACAGTGCACTTGAAGTCAATAAGATGATAAACAAGCAGGGGGCTGTTTGGCGGGCTGAAAGTTTTGACAGGATTGTCCGCGATGCCGAGCATTTGTGGCGATGTCTTCAGTATATCGGGAGAAACCCAGGGAAAGGGAATTTGGGGAAAAATGAATATACCCGGTGGGTTAAAGCTGAGTGGAGGATTCTCGGGTGGGATTTTTTGGAATGAGGGGGGCTGTTTGTTCGTGGGATTTGGGGGAAGGCGGAGGAAACGGATTGGCAATCCATTTTACGTGGTGTGGCGGAAGTGATTTGGATGTTCAGGTGTAATACGCAATGCCATTGCGTTCTTCGGGGTGGGGATGTTTGTTCGTGGGATTTGGGGGAAAGCGGAAGGAAACGGATTGGCAATCCATTTTACGTGGTGTGGCGGGGGCGGTCTGGGTGTTTTTCCTGAGACAAAATGAGTTTTCGATAACAATCGGCTGATTTCTGCCAGCTAAATTGTTTGCCGTAATCGGCGATTAATTCTCGATTAGGTGAATGCTCCAAATTTTTCTGAATGGCACGAATGTAGTGAGAAAGACTGGAGGCTTCATTTGCTGGCACCAGGCTTCCGTAGTCACTGTTGTTGATGAGCTCGGCAATACCGCCGACATCGGTGGACACCACGGGCAGGCCACAGGCCAGGGCTTCGAGGATGACGTTGGGCAGGCCTTCGTTGTGACTGCTCAGGCAGAACAGATCGGAGGCATTCAGGTAGTCGGCGACTTGTGCTGAGCTGCAGGCTCCAGTCAAAATAAGGGCATCCTGAATCCCGAGATCACGGGCCTTTTGTTTGATGGCCTCCCGCATCGGGCCGTCACCGATCATCACCAGTCGGGCTTTTGGATGGGAAGTGGATCGCAGGGTGGCGAGGGCCTGCAAGAGAAATAAGGGGTTTTTTACGGGTAAAAAATTACCGACAAACAGCAGGAGGGGGGCTTCTTCCGCAAGCTTGAGTTTTTGACGGAGTTCAACGCTTTCATTGTGGTAGTGAAAAACCTCAGGATTGATGCCGTTGTAAACAGTATGCAATTGCTGTTCATTCACTCCCGCTGCGGCCAGTCGCCGGGCAAGATCGCCACTGCGGCAGATAACTTGACGACTGTTTTGAATTGCTTCCAAAATACGGCGGTGGCGGATGGGGTAATTGAGGTATTGGTGAGTGTCGCTTCCCTGGGTGATCAAGTCACAGGGGATGCCGTGCTGCCGGGCGAGAACGGCGACCGCACAGGCGTCAGGATACAGCCATGAGCAGAGGATGGAATCCGGCCGCCATTCGCCAATAAGTTTTTCAAATACCGGTCGCAGGCTTTTGCGCATCAGGTGATCATTCCAGCGGTCACCAATCTTGGGAAGATAGGGAACAGGCACATAAATAGGATGCAAGCTTGAATCCTCTTCACGGGCAGTGAAAAGCGGTTTTTTCCACGGTGGTAGCACGGCCTTGGGACAAATCACCCGTATGTCAAAGGTGGGCTTCAAGTGATGCAGTAAAACCGCATTGTCCAGACCATTGTAGGCAGATTCCCGGGCGGGGAATAAGTTGGAAATAAACAGTAAGCGCTGCTCGGTGGCCATAGGGATGCGTATTGGTGAAAGGCGATATTCAATCAAACTTCTCTACTTGTTCTTAATACAATCTCCATATTTTTCATAGGTCTATTTTTATAGATTTGTGGCGTATAAAATGCACGTTTTTGATTTGCTTTTGCTATTAATGTCCATAATTTCTTATTATATATTTTTATTTCGAATTGAGGGATCTTGTTGCTTAGTTGTGTAGGTATGCAGCATGCTTATTTTAGCGTCACCCCTCTTGTATTCGGCTATTTGTTGCCACTATTCTAAGTAATCAATCATCATGAAAAAGATCACTCACATTATTCGTCGCAGTGCGGCATTGCAGAGCCTGGTGCTGCTGTCCTTGTTTCCGAGTCTGGTATTTTTGCCATCCAATTTGCAAGCCAATCCGAGTGGTGGAGTAGTGACAGGTGGAGCGGCTGAGATCGGACTGGGAGCGGGAGGTCATTTGCAGATCAACCAGGCTTCGAGCCGGGCGGTGATCGACTGGGCGAGCTTTTCGATTGCGGCAGGGGAGTTGACCCAGTTCATCCAACCGGGAGCAGATGCAGCGGTATTGAACCGAGTGACCAGTGGCACACCGACAGCGATTATGGGAGCTCTACAGGCCAATGGTAATGTGGCGGTGATCAATACCGCGGGCATTTTGGTGGGGCCGAGCGGAACGATAGATGTGAACGGCTTGTTGCTCTCGACTCTCGACGTGAACAATGCGGATTTCATGGGTGGTGGGGATATGCTCTTTCGTGGAGCCGGTGCTGCGGGGGTGACTAACATGGGTAGGATTTCCGCCGTGGGCGGTGATGTGTTTTTGATCGGTAAAACGGTGGTGAACAGTGGCACGATTTCAGCGGCTAATGGCACGGTGGGCTTGGCAGCGGGTGAGGAAGTATTGATCACAGCGGCACCCGATGCAGCGGGTGAGCGAGTTTTTGTGCGTCCGACAGCGGGTGTGGCCAGTGGTACCGGTGTGGATAACAGCGGTAGCATCGAAGGCGCGATGGTGGAGTTGAAAGCACACGGCAACATGTATGCGCTGGCGATCAATAACTCGGGATCGATCCGCGCGACAGGGGCGACAAACCATGGAGGTAAAGTGACCTTGCGGGCGATTGGTGGAACGATCACCAACAGTGGTAGCATTGCAGCCACCTTACCGGACGGAACCGTTGGTCGGATTATTTTGGATGCGGGAGTGGGTGGCACGGTGAATGCGGGAGGAACGATCGATGCGAGTGCAACGGGCGATGGCAAGATCGGTGGAGTAGTGATGATCAGTGGCGAGAGTGTGACGGTGCCGGGTGGGGCGAATATCAGCGCCAATGGTGAAGGAGGCGGTGGATTTATTC
>DAOUQC010000076.1 GCA_030625775.1 Verrucomicrobiota bacterium | reverse complement strand
TGCCCCGCATGGCGAGGATCATGGACAAGTGGACGGCGATCCGTTCCATTGTCGGAGCACCAAATGGCAGTCACGATTCATTCATGTGTTACACCGGACACAAGAGCTCGACCTTGAACATGATAGGCCAACCTCCGGGGGGCTGGCCATCCATAGGATCAGAAATTTCAGAATTGCAGGGTTCTGTGGATCCCGGTATTCCGCCTTTTGTCGGACTGGCGCTCAAAGCAGGGCATCCCCTTACGGTTCGTCCGGCATGCCTGATTTTCTCAGCGTGGCCGTGGTCCTTTCAAACACTCAGGTCCCACCAAGGAGGACATGGTTTTGCAGGATATGACTTATGGACGTCTTAGCCAGAGACGGTCACTGCTTGATGAATTTGATTCTTTTTGTCGTCACATGGACAAGGTGAATGCTATATCACAAATGGACGGGTTCAACCAACAGGCTTTCGGGATGCTGACCTTTTTGAAACTGCTCGAGGCTTTAAATTTGGAAAAAAAAGACCTCAAAACGCGGGAGAGATGCGACAAAGGGGTTACAACCAATTATGGTGAGGGGCTCCCCGGAATCTGGAACATTTCCTCATGGCTCGTCGACTGGTTGAAGCGGGTGCCCGTGTGGGCACATTGAATTTCGGGTGCTGGGATTTCCATTCTAAAAATACATCGGGGATGAAGGATCATGCCCCTTTGTTTGATCAGGGATTGAGTGCTTTGATCGAGGACCTGCATGAACGGGGGCTGGACAAGGACGAGCGCGTGGTGGCCTGGGGTGAGTTTGGCCACACTCCGAAGCTTAACAAGGATGCCGGCTGTGATCACTGGCCGACAGTTTCCTGTGCTTTTATTGCCGGAGGAGGAATGAAAGCGGGCCAGGTGATTGGAGCAACGGACAAACATGCGGCAGAAGCCACGGAGTGTCCGGTGCACACAGGTGAAGTTCGCGCCACGCTGTATAAAAACCTGGGCATCAATGCCAATACAAGCACGGTCACGGATTTATCGGGACGACCGCATTATCTGGTCGATCAGCACCGGCCGATTGCCGAGTTGTATTGAGCTTCGCTGATGTGTGTAAACCGAAGTGAAGTGAGTGCAGACAGACGAGGGCAAGTGCCAACTCCATTTTATTTTTCGTTTCTGCCCATGACGTCTACTTCGTGGATGGACCAGAACGAGCTTTTGGCTCCCGTCTGGGTGATCTTGATGAAGCGTGTTTGCTGTTCGGGGAAATCAATTGTCATCCGGGTTTTGCCCTGTTTTTTTCCACCTTTGGCAAGCGGTTTGCCCCAATCCTGGCCATCCTTCGAAAGGTGAACCGTGTAGCCGACGGGGTAATCGCCGTTGGAACCAGTGGTGTCGAGGATGAGGCCACTGATAGCAAGGGATTCCGGCAGTTCGATTTGAAACCACATGCCGGGATTCTGGCTGCCCCCACTGTCATAACGAGTGGTAATTTCTCCATCGACGGCATTGCCCACCGCTTTTGAATTGTGACTGGCCGTCAGTTTCCATAGAGCCCGATTTGACAGAGGGTAAGGAACTGCGGCACGTAGTTCTTCAATCGTCCAGGGTTTGAGTCGAGCCTGGTTTTCCTTGCGAACCCGGGCAACGTCTTTGCTGCTGATGAAACCGTAACGGTTACCAAAACTATTGCGCACATAAGAGATTACATTGGCGACCCATTCGTCGCCGTTGCTTTGCATGGAGATCATCTCGCCGGGAAAGGTCTTGCCATCAACAGGGCCGGTGAGGCCGTGCAGAACCACATTGATAGACATGTCGGGGTGGGTGGCGAGGATTTTGGAGCCTACAAACGAAGCTGCCATGGTTTTGCCGTCCGTGCCGGGGATGGGCATGCCTTTGCCGTCCTGGGCATGGCAGGCGAAACAGAGTGAGTTGAAAATGATCGCTCCTGCTTTCATTGTTTTGATTTGTTCGACGGTGAGACGCGATGGTCCGCCTTGGGTGCCTTTGAGAAGCTGATTGCCAAAGTCCTGAATACCCCGGGCCTTGTGTTTGGTGATTGTCGATGCGATGTCTTTTTTGTAGTCGGGCAACTTGAGTAACTTGCTAGTCATCATGTATTGAGTGACTACGTTCGGATCCTTGTCGGCAGCCATTTTTTTCAAATCAACGAGCAAGGAGGCGTCGTCTTTTTTGAAAAGCGATTCGCTGACCCGAATGGCCGCGGCTCTCACCTGTGGATTCTTGTCGGCGAGTTTTTCGCGGATGAGGTCTTGGCTGAGAGCTTCCAATCCTTCGAGTGTCCACAGTGCATGCATGCGGGCAAGATAGTTGTCACCGCTTTGCGCCATGGTCACAAGTGCGGGAACCACGGCGGCATCACCTTTCAGGATGATGAGTTTTTGTGCGGTGTCACGCCACCAACCGTTGGCATGTTCGAGATGGTTGACGAGCTCTACCGATGATTGATTGAGCATCTTCGGTTGTGGGCCACGTTTAAAATCCTTGTGAACCAGTCGGTAAATGCGGCCGCGCGCGAAATTTTTATCCATCTGGTATTGCTGTACTACTTTGCGCAAATAAGAGCCTTCCTGAACCCAGTTGCCTTCCTGGATGATGCCACGATACATGTCGACGATGTAGAGAGTTCCATCGGGGGCGGTGACCATGTTTACGGCCCGGAAGTTGGCATCGGTGGAGCGAATGAATTCACTTTTCGGATAAACATTGCGCAGGTAGGTCACTCCGTCTTTCACGGTGATTTTGCTGCGACGGATCAGGCGGCCAACGGGTTCGGAAAACAGCAGGTCACCTTGCAGATCCTTGGGCAAGCGATCACCGCGATAGACTTCAGCCCCGCAGGTGGCGGTGAAATGGTTGAGAAGTTTGTTTTCAGGATGGAAGCGTAAGGGGCCGCCCTGCACATCAGGCATTTGTCGGGGTTTGAGAACGAGGGGATAGACTTCCCGGTAATCGGGAGGGTATTGATCGGGCACATTGAATGCTCCGTAGACTATCGGTTGCTGGAAATTGAGTGGGCCGATTTCGCCGCCGGCATTTACATACCAGGGTTTGCCGTGATTATCCTGGGTTAAACCCCACTGCCCTCCATTGGCAGCAGTGGACTCTTTGATCATTTTGCCATCCGGGGTGAGGCGCAGGCGATAGGCGTTGTAGGTGGTGTAGAGCCAGTTGTCCATCGACCAGATGAGCCCGCTGGGTTGATGTTCCAGATTGCCGCCGCGCTCGCCGCCTTTGTAGATCAGTTTTTTTTCATCAGCCACTCCGTCGCCGTTGGTGTCGCGGTAGGAGTAAAGATCGAGAGTGTTGGTTTCGCCGACGATGAGGCGGTCATCGAGCGGCAGGAGAATCCTGGGTAATAGTAGCTTGTCGATGAAGACCGTGTGTTTGTCCATTTTGCCGTCACCGTTGGTATCTTCGTGCATGGAGACACGACTGGTTTTTTCGAATTTGGTGGTGCCGTCGATGTCCTGCATGTAAGTGCGCATTTGTGCGACGAACATGCGGCCGTTGCCATCGAATACGCAGACGACTGGCTCTTCGATTTCCGGATCACTGAGCACGAGTTCGAGGCTGTAGCCTTCCGGTAACTCGAAATGTTTCATGCTTTCCTCAGGGGAAAGATAGGGAGTGGGTGGTTGGGGAGAGAAATCCTGTTTTTCGGTGGAAGGTTTGGTGTCGGCAGCGTTGAGATTCGGCAGTAAGGTGGCTAACAGGCAAAGGCAAAGGTTGGCTAGGGATTTCATAGAGTTGGATTTCACAGGGAATGACAGGCATGTGACTAAACTTGAGACAGCAAAAATGGTAAAGAGTTCGAAATGACGAGCCAACCGTAGGACAGAATACCATTCCGTCTATATCAGGATGGAATAACGGATAGGTAATCTATTTTATAGGGAATGTGTGAGAACGATATGTAGAGGTGGGATTATTTTGGCAGACCCATATTGATAAAAAATCAGGAATTTAGCATTTCATCTGCTGATCGAGAACAGCCGCGGGGCAAGGCAGAGGGATCACGCCCGACGAGGTGAAATGAAGTGGGGGATTCGGTGGCGACTGCAAGATCTTCGGTTCGTATGCAGGCAACGGATCCAAGATTGGCAAGATCGAGAATCTGCAAATGGCCGGTCTGGCCCGGTAAAACAAGTTTGCGGGTTAGCGGATCGATGATCTGGACACGTGTCCAGTGTGGACCTATGTGAGGGCGGTCCAGACCAAAAGTATAAAACTGAGAGCTGAGTTCAGTCATACTGTATTCGTTGATGATGCTGTCTTCAGAGACAGCAAAATTGCGGCTCAAGTCTTCATAGAAGGTGGACTTTTCCAAACTGCGGCCGCTGCCTTTATAACCACCGGTTTCAAATAAGTGGGAGCCGGATGGTAGATGAAGTGAGGGTGAGTTTGCTTTGTTGTTTTCGATCAAGTTGAGAAAAGTCAGTGCGGTTCCAAGAATGAGGACGGATTGATCGAGAGCTTGGCAGGTTTGAATGAATCGTAAGCTGTCCAGGTGTCTGTCAGCTGAAATAAAAAAAGGTTCTGCGCTGGCTGTGGGATAAGCAGAGGATATGATGCCCATCATATGGGAGAGTGAAGACTCCGGTGAGTCTTGCGCAGTTTGAGTCAGGAAGAGACAGGGTAGCTTTCCAGGTAACTCAAGTTGTTTCCACGCAGTGAGGATGGATTGTTGATAGAGCTCGACCGAATAGAATCCGTGTTCGCCCCGCCGCTGCAGATCACTGGTGGTGCCGCTGGTCTTGAAGACTGTGTTGAGTGAATTCGGTGGAAAACAGTTCAGTTTAAGTCCAGAGTCTTTAAAGGCGGAGGTGGGAACGGCGGGGATGTCCTGCCAAGCGCTAATGCTGTTCGGATCTTTTATGCCGAGATGCTGACACCATTGTTGATAGGGCTGGTTGTGTTGATACTGAAAGTGGAAAACTTCGAGGGCAAGTTGATTGAAGCGCTGATCTTCTACCGAGTCACCAGCCCGCTCGATGTAATTGAGCAAGTGCTGCTCAAGCTCACAGTATTGGCTTTCAATCGAGGGTATGGTTGATGGCGATGACACAAGGGTAAGAGAGCTGCTGATTGGCTATTTAGAAAGAGAAAACCGAAACTTGGAGGTGAGTTTTTCCAAAGCGATAAGTGGGTGCGAATTGTGTTTTGTGAAAAAGTTCGCAAAGAGAGATAACTGCAACATATACGACTCACTTTGTCCAATTTTACTGCGTCAGATTAATTTCAGGGATCGGGTTATAAGGTTCCAGATTTGCTATTTTAGACAATCTATTTGTTAAACGTTGTTTCCAAAAAAATAAAAATTTATCCATTTTTTCTTTTCTCTGTTTGTTGGGAAGCTTTTAATGAAGGATCTATAAACTAACCTTCCCAATGAGAAAAATACGCACTGCTGCAATCACTTTTATTGTGGTAATTGCAGTTTTTGCGGGCCATGAGTGCTATAGCCAGGGGGAAGGGGATGGGAAAACTGTAGATGAACAAACGACAACTCCGCTCGAATGGTTGAAACAGGGACGATTGGCCTTTCAGGGGAATGATTTCCCTGCTGCCGAAAAGGCCTTTGGTCAGTTTTTCAGTAACTACAGTGAAAACCCTGAAGCAAAAGAGGCTCTGCGTATTCATCGCCCGTTTTTGGCACTGTCAAAAATAGGGGTCGCCAAATATGGCGAAGCCCTGGTGCTTATAGAGACCTCTTTGGGAGAAGGCCGACTCAAGGCCAAGCTCACAGATGAATTGAGTTTCTGGCGGGCTGTTTGTCTGATGCAGGCTGAGGACCTTGTGGCTGCGCAGGAGGCCTTTGGAGAGTATTGGACAAATGAAAAGCATGAGCCTTTCAAGCGTTACGAAGCTTTGCTGCTTTTCGCCAGCTTGTATGTGATGCAGGGATTTGATGCGGCCGCAGCTGATTTTCTTAAGGAGCAAATCCCTAAAATTCGTAAGCAGGCGCCGGAAGCGGCGGGCCGGGCGGTGGTCTTGCGTATGCATGCTTTAATGAAGACTGGTGAGAGGGAGCAGGCTTTGGAATTATTAAAGTTTGAATACTCCAATCTTGACAAAATGACCCAGGTAATAAGCTTACAGCTGCAAGTCTTGAATTTGGGTGCACAATTCCTGCAACAGAAGCAGTACCGTAAGGCGATCATTTGTTTGCAGCGGGTTTGGCCCAAACAGAAGTTACTGCAATATCAGGGGAGGCGATTGAATGACTTGCGGGAACGGGAAAAAAAACTGGAAAAACAAGAGGGACGGCAGGCGGTGTTATTCCAGATCAAGGCAATGGTCAGGCGGGTTGAACGTGAAGTTTCACAGTTGCAGGTGGTAGAGAATTTTGATTCTGGGTTGCGCCTGAGATTGGGGATTGCCTATCAAGCCCAGGGACGCTATCGCGAGGCGGCGCTGGTAATGGAGGAAATGCTGAAGAAGATGCCCGTGGACCCGGTAGTGGATTCCTCGAGCCTGGCTCTGATGCAGTGTTGGATGCAAATCAAGCGGTGGCCTAAGGTGATCGAGGCTGCCGATTTGTATCTGGAAAAATTCGGGGATTGGGGGGCTGCAGCGCATTTGCCGGAGGTGATGTTGTTAAGGGCCGAAGCTTTCAAGGAATCCAAACAAAACCGTCAGGCGGCGATGGCTTATGGAGTTGTGGTTGAGCAATTTCCCGAGGCGGAGCAGGCTCCAGCAGCTTTGTTCATGCAAGCATACATGTATCTATTGCAGGATGATAGTGAAGGGGCGGTTTATCACTTTGACCAGCTCCGACGCCAGCATCCAGAGCATGCATTGATCGACGACGCTGATTATTGGACGGCGATGAGCCTGTCATTTTCAAGTGAATACCGTGAGGCGAAAAAGTGGTTGGAGCGTTATCTGGAAAAGTATGGTCAGCAGGGAAAATACGGAGCCGAGGCCAAATTCCGACTAGCCTATTGCGTATTTGCCCTGGGAGATAGTGTGCAGGCTATTCATTTGTTCCAGGATTTTATTTCAGTACATGGAGAACATGTTTTGCTGGATGAAGCAAAATTGTTGCTCGGGGATGCCTATTTGGGAGAAGGCGAAATTGAACTAGGCATCACCAGCTATCGGGGAATCAAGCCTGAGTCGAAACGTTTTTTTGAAGACGCATGGTTCAAAACGGGCAAGGCATTTCGGTTAACTGGTCGATTTGAAAAAATGCGTATTCATTTTGAAGAATTTCTACAAGCTTATCCAGATAGTTCCCGCATGCCTGAAGCGGTTTACCGGCTAGGTTGGGTGGATCGTCAGAATGGCAATATCGCCCGGGCCAGGCAGGTGTATTGGGATGTATTCAGGAGGCATGGTAATGATTCCACCTTGTTTGCCATTGAAGATTTGCTCGCCACTCTGCCACAGCTCTACCGGGATTCGGGAGAAAAAGGGGATGATGAATTGTTGCGCTTATTGCAAGAGCTTGAAAACAAGGCAAAAACGGATCAACAAAGGGTATTGGCTTTACGCTGTGCGTGGGCCATTGCCCAGATTTACCGAGGGAGGGATGAAAAAGCTTATCACGTTGCTTTGCTGGCGGCGACTCCCGTGGTGAAGGGGGAAACTGATCGACCTCGTATCGTTGTGGATTGTGCGGACGCACAGTTGGCGATGGGAAATCATACTGTGGCACGAGTTTTGTATGAAGCAGTGAGAAAATGGCATCCAGCGGCGATCGAACGGGATCGGGTTTTTGCCGGGCTGGGGAGAATTGCAGAAGCAAAAGGTGAGTCTGAACAGGCGATTGCCTATTATGAAAGATCAGAGCGGGCTACGGCTTCTTCGCTGCGTCTGACATCACTCAAGTTGGACCGGGCACGATTGTTGGCAGGACTCCTGCGCGGCGATGAGGCTAAAGAGCTTTTGGATGATTTGCTGGAGGATCAAACCGTAGCGAGTCGAAGCAAGGCTCAGGCCCTGTTTGCATCAGGAGAATTGTTGATGGACGCAGGAGAGCCACGTAAGGCGGCTGCTTATTATGAACGGATCTATGTGGTGTATGGCAAGTATCGTGGGCTGGTAGCCCGTGCTTATTGGCGGAGGGGTGAAGCTTTGGAAAAATTGAAACTGCCACGGGAAGCGCGAGAGGTTTATGAAGAGTTGGTCGGGCGTGACGATTTGAAAACATTTGCCGAAGTGAAAATGGCAACAGAAAAACTCATTTATCTGCAGCAGGAGGGCGGGAGTTTATGAAGATGAGGAGCTTTGTCGTCATGTTTGCAGTGCTTGTCATATCAGGTGAGCTAGCCGCTGTGGATGTGCTGCATTTGAGAGGAGGAAAAACCGTGCAGGGCCAGATTGAGGGAATCACACACCGGACGGTCACTTTCAGGGTCATCGTTAATTTAGGAGGAGGGAACAAAGGGCAGGTGAAGCGGTCCTATTGGCTCAAGAATGTTGAGTTCATCGATTTTTTCCGTTCTGAAAATGAAATAGCCGTATTGGCGCAAGGGAGGCGCCCGCTTCGTGCGGAGCTGCAAAAATTGTGGGGTCTGAAGGGTGTCTATCTGGATCAGCCGCGATCAAATGCTGGGGAAATCGGTCTGCTTTATGCCGAGGCTTTGTTGCTCGAAGATTCTGTTTATTATTGGAGTCAGGCGATGGAATTGTATGGGCTGATAGAGCAGAAATCGTGGCATGAAGAAGATCGACGTGCTGCGCGACTGGGACAGATAAGGGGGCTGGTAGTACAAGGGAAACTGGACGAAGCAAAAAAGACTGCCAAAGAAGAGTTGGTTAGAACATCGAATGAAGAGATGATAATCGAAGTTTGGTTTTTACTGGGGAAAATTGGATTTCTGCAATTGAAGGCCTTGCAGGAAAATCATCCCAGGTGGCAAGAGGATGAGGAAATACGTCCACAGCACGAGCAGCTCTATCACGAGATATTAGATTGTTTTCTGAACACCTGCCTTTTCCATGGAACGCAGGAGGAATCTGCTGCCCGGGGCCTGATGGTGGCAGCCGAAGTGTATCATTTTGCAGGGGATTTCAAAAGCATGCAGGAGTCTTTGCAAGACGTGGTCCAAATTTATCCGCTCACTTCGATGGCGGTTCAGGCAGCTGAAAAATTGGAAAAAACTGCGGCCTCTAAAGATAACTAATATGATAGAGATAACAAAGAAAAATAGGTGCAGATTATATTGTGAATGCAAACATTTGGTGTGGTTGGTATTGATTTCAGGGCTTATTCTTCTTTTAAGTAATACCGTCATGGCTCAGAAAGAAACTGAACCACCGCCCATCCCGGTGGTTGTTGAAGAGCAAGTGAATTCTCCCCAGCCCGACGAGACCCGCTCGGCATTGGATGTCTATCGAGAAGGGGGGTGGTTCATGCATGTGTTGTTGTTGTGTTCGGTTGGAACGATTGCAGTGATCGTATATTGTTTTATTCAGATTTCACCCCGTAAGATGAGTCCTGGGTCCCTTGTCTCCCAAGTGAATCAGGCGATGGCAAAAAAAGATGTGAGCAATGCCTATGCTCTGTGCCAGGCGGGTATCAACAGCTACAGCAATGTTGTTTCGTCAGCTTTGCTGAAAGTGAATTTTGATCGAGACAAAGCTAATAAACAATCAATGGATGAAGCGGCAGGAGAGGTGCTGGACCAGGAAGAAATCAAGCAAATGATTTGGGTGAATTATTTAAACGTCTTCGCCACTCTGGCTCCGATGATAGGTTTGCTCGGAACGGTATGGGGAATGATTGAAAGTTTTGACCAATTGGCCAGCGGCAACGCGGAACCCCAGGATTTGGCGGGTGGTATCAAGAAAGCGATGGGCACGACTGCGGGCGGTTTATTGGTCGGTATTCCAGCAATGTTTTTCTATTTTTATTTTCGTAACAAACTGATGGCGACAGTTTCCTTGATCCAGAAAAACGCTTCTTTTGCGATCGATATTTTGTCGGGAGAAATAAGATTGGAAGAGTAGAGGTCAGGAATCCTGACTGCTTCATTATAATCATGCTCCGTGGACGAAAAAGATCAGCTGCCAATGAAGTGTCATTCCAAATGACACCGATGATTGACATGACTTTCCTGCTACTGATTTTTTTCATGGTTACGACACGTATGACTGAAGAGAGCCGGAGGCGTGAGATTCGTTTGCCTTCAGCCATGAGTTCGGTTGTTCCCAAAAATCTAAAAAATCGAGATACAATTAATATCGATGGTCAGGGAGTTTATTTTGTCGGTGATCAGCAAATGTCCCGTAAGCAGATGAAGCAGTATTTGAAAAAACGGTTTGAGAATTTTCCGCCGTTGAGAATTTACCTGCGGGCTGATCAGGAAACCCCTGCCTTGAAAATTAGGGAATTCATGAAGATGGCGACGGAGGCCGGGGCACTGGATGTTATTTTTGGGACTTATCGAAAGTAGGGAGTGGGTAGCTGGTTTTTAAGATGAGGCGTAAAAAAAATAGGATCACCAATACGGTGGAAATGCAGATGACGCCGATGATTGATATGGTTTTCCTCTTATTGGTTTTTTTCATGGTGACATCAAAACCCATCAAGCCGGAGGCTGATATTTCGATTGGATTACCTGGGCAGGTGAGCCAGGAGGAGGTGTTGGATATTCCTGATGAACAGCGGATCATTATTTTGGAATCGGGGCAAGTGGTGCTGAATGAGCAGATTTTAGGAGCACCGCAGGACAAAAAGCTATCCGAATTGGTATCTGTGTTAAAACGGTTCAAACTGGCAGCAGAAAGAAGTCGCTCCGAGGCATTGATAACTCTGGCTCCTGAAGATGCCGTCAAACATCAGCGCATCGTCGATGTGCTGAATGCCTGCGCTATTGCTGAGATCAAAGGAGTGACTTTTGCCGCGAGCGGGGATGCGGTCGAAGAGGGAGGTGGGGGGTTATGATCTCGATCAAGTTGGAAGACAGTAAAACTGCAGCAAAGAGTTCTCCATCAGGAAACAAGGTGACGGGGGACGGTGGGGGAAAATCAGCCACCAAGCGACGCCAGGGAATGATTTTTTCGGTGATTGTGGGCAGTGTTATTGTGCATGTGATTGCCTTGATCTTGTTTGGCTTGTGGACAGTCGCCAGATACTGGAAGCAACCGGAAGCTGTATTCGAAGTCAAAAAACTGGTAAAAATTCCTCCACGCATTCCCGAGCAGAAAATGAATTTGCTGCAACATGAAGCGATGGCTCCGAAGCCGGTGTTCACTGACAAGCTGGCTAGTATCCGGCCCATAGATTTTGCTTTACCGGATTTGCCTACTGTGGATATGGATCAGATGCTGCCGCTGGATCCGTCGGAGTTGATATCAGATCAGCTTGCAGGCCTTGTGGGATCTGCTGGGCTGGGCAGTGGATGGGGTAGTGGCCTGAAAGGGCTGGGTGGTAATGGCGATGGCAAGGGCATGAGTTTTTTTGGCATGCAGGCTAAGGGGGAGCGGATCGTATTGTTGTTCGACGTATCTTCAAGTGTGGTGAACAAGGCCCTTTCGTTAGGGGTTCCACTCAATCAGGTGAAAGAAGAGACCTTGAAGCTGATCGAAGGGCTACCGATCACGGCAAAATTTTCCATGATTCAATTCACCCAGAATTACAAGAGCTTCAGCCCCGGCTTGCTTGCAGCGACTGACGGCAACAAGAATCGTGCGCGGGTTTGGGTCAATCAGGAGTGGGTGGAAAGTGGAACCATGTCAGGCAGAGGAGTGGTTTCCAATCCAAGAGGGCTGGCTGCGGTTCTGGAGGAAACTTTTAAAATGCAGCCTGATCTGATTTTTTTGATTTCGGATGCCAGTTTCCAGTGGCGGATCGGAGGAGGGATTTCTGATATCCCTTATGCTGACTTGAAGCGGTTACTGGCAAAGTTGCAAGCTGATCTGGCCACTCCTGCAGTGATCAAATTTATTGGTTTCCAGCCAAAATCAGAGGATGCAAAAGAGTGGAAACGCCTGATTCGGCGCTCGGGAGGAGAATTTCAAATTTTGAAGAGGGATTAGATAAGACTTGAGAAATCAGGCTTTTTTCACTATTGTGCAAAAAACTCGAGGGGGTAGGGCAGAAATGCTTGCAATTAACTTCGGGGCTAAACAAGATTTAAGTGACTCTAAAATGAAATCTACTCCAGCGATAGTGACAGTGATAGCGGCTTTGGGCATGGGTGCTTGTGAGACTACACCGCCTCAGCAGGACGCAGCGATATGGAACAAACCTCCGCGCTATGGTCATGGAGGAACACAAGATCCCAACAAGGATCCCAATGCCGTTGATGGCCAGGAGAAAAAACCGCGATTTGGTTTTGGAGGTGATGATGCCAGCACCGCACAAGCGGGCGGTACTGCTGGAAACTCCAACACAGCAGGGACTCCGCCAGCTAACAACACCAGCACAGGTAATTTAGGTTCAACACCCGGAGCGAATAATACGACAGCAGATGGCAAAACGGCTGATAAAAAGGGCAACATGGCTAAAACAGATGGAGAGGGATCAAAATCCAGTCCGCCGAGCAATATAAAGTCTTATCCTTTTGGAAAGCCCGTTCCTGGCAAGGGAGGGTTTGTAACGCTTCCTTCACCTCATGACGGTTTGGGTGAAGTCGATGTTCGTGGGATCGCTCCCGGTACGGCGGTTGAGATTCCTGACCCAACCAAACCTGGGAAGAAAATTTACTTCCGAGTTCCTTAAGCTGGAAATTACAACTGTTTCACCGCTGTGGAGAGAATCAATTTTCCACATAAAAACCTGTGATTAAAGATTTGGATTTTGATCGTATTGCCATCTTGGGGCCGGGTTTGCTAGGGGGATCGCTGGCTCTGGCGGTTCGTCGCTTTAGTCCCGGTGTTAAGGTTCATTTATGGGGTAGAAGAACGACCGTAATCGATGAAATTCGTCGCAGGGAGATTGCAGATGTGGCGTCGACGGATTTGAGCGAAGTGCTGACCGGAGCAGATCTGGTCATACTGGCGACACCGGTGGGAATCATGGCAGAGCTTTGTCATGCGATTCGCAAAACGGGCGGCACGGCAGCAAATTGTATTGTCTCGGACGTGGGCAGTGTCAAAGCACCGGTGATGGCGGGATTTGCTGAAATTTTCACTGATTCCGGATTCACATGGTTGGGGAGTCATCCCATGGCGGGCTCTGAAAAAATGGGAATCGAGCATGCCCGCTCTGACTTATTCGAGGGAGCACCCTGTGTTATCACCCCGTCGGAAGATTCAACCGATTTGCCAGCAGCAAAGAAGTTGGAATTGTTCTGGCAGAGCATTGGGATGAGGACTTGCCTGATGGGGGCGAATGAACATGATCGCTTGGTGGCAAGAATCAGTCATTTGCCTCATTTGCTAGCTTCGGCAATGGTTGAAGTGGCTTTTTGCGAGGGAGAGAAAGCTGCCTCTCTTGCGGGAACAGGCTTTATCGACAGTACAAGAATTGCTGCCGGAGCGCCAGAAATGTGGACGGAAATCCTGATGGAAAACCGGATAGCCGTGGCGAGTGAACTGAAACGTTTGCAAATGAAGCTGGGCGAAACCCTTGCCTTTCTCGAGGAGATGGACGAAGAGGGGATGATGCGTTTCCTCTCTGCTGCCAAAGAACGCCGGGACTCAATCAAGGCTAAAGAAAAGGAATAATTTACCAGTGATGCAAGATTTTAAAATCAAGCGAGCCAAAGCGTTTTCCGCCGAACTTGAAGTGCCCGGGGATAAGAGTATTTCCCATCGCACGGTGATGCTGGCTTCGCTGTCCAACGGGCCCTGTGAAATCTCAGGTTTTCTGCCTAGTGAAGACTGTCTGGCCACGGTAGAGGCGATGCGGATGTTGGGGGTGTCGATAGAGGTTCTTGAGGAAAACGACTATGGCCCTGTTCGTTTGCTCGTTCATGGGGTGCGTGGTCAGTTCACGCAAGCAAGTGGACCGATCAACTGTGGTAATTCGGGTACGACGATGAGGTTGTTGGCCGGTATTCTCGCAAGCCAGCCTTTTGAAAGTGAATTGATCGGTGATGCCTCTTTGTCAAAGCGACCGATGGGAAGAATTATCAAACCTCTGGAATTGATGGGAGCCGAATTGAAGGGGACTGGTGACAAGCAAACCGCACCCCTGACCATTATCGGTAGCAAGGAATTACATGGAATTGATTACATTTTGCCTGTAGCTAGTGCGCAGGTGAAAAGTACGATACTTCTAGCCGGAATTGCCGCCAAGGGAAAAACGGTGATTCATGAACCTGCACCAACCCGGGATCATACCGAGCGCATGTTGAATTTCCTTTTGGTAAAAACATTGCGGGAGGGGAATGCAGTATCAACCTGGAGTGGGCAAACTCCTGAGTCGCGTGATCTGGTTGTTCCTGGTGATATTTCCAGTGCGTCCTTTTGGATGGTGGCCGCTGCGGCGACCCCGGGTAAGGTGTTAAGGATAACAAATGTAGGCCTTAATTCGACCCGTAGTGGTATTTTGAAAATTTTGGTGAGGATGGGGGTGCATATCAATGAGGTGGTGGATGAATCAGGTGCCGAGCCTCGAGGAACGATTGAGATTCATGGGGGTAAACTGCGTGCTACTGAAATCGGTGGTGACGAAATTCCCAATGTGATCGATGAAATTCCGATTCTTGCGGTTGCAGCAGCCCTGGCGGAAGGACGGACTCTCATAAAAGATGCCAGGGAGCTCAGAGTAAAAGAATCTGATCGGTTGTCTGCTGTTGCCGATGGTCTTCGCCGTATGGGTGTTGCCGTTCAGGAATTTGAAGATGGCATGGAGATAGAGGGAGGGGCCGTTTTGAAGGGAGCGGAAATCAATAGTTTGGGGGATCACCGAATTGCGATGGCTTTTGCCATTGCCGGTTTGTTTGCTGACGGTGAAACCCTGGTAAAAGATGTTGAGTGTGTGAATACCTCTTATCCTGGTTTCGACAAGGAACTCAAGCAGGTGATGGAGGGGTGAGAATTAGGAATTTAGAATTAGGAATGGAAAGACGGGATGGGAATTGCGATTGCTATTGATGGACCGGCTGCATCCGGAAAGAGTAGCGTGGCTCGCCGGGTGGCTGAAGAATTGGGTTTTGTTTTTGTGAACTCAGGTGCTATGTACCGTGCATTTGCCTGGCGAGTGGTGGGTAAGGAGGTGGATGCAAATAACGAGCAAGCGGTGCTGGATCTATTGCAGGCGACCCAATTCGAATGTGGAGAAGAAGAAGGGGTGGGAACGGTTGTAGTGAATGGAGTAGATCCAGGAGAAGGCCTCACCAGTGATTCAGTCAACTCCACCGTTTCTGCGATAGCGGCTTACCCTGAGGTGAGGGAGCGCCTGGTTGCTGCCCAGCGTGCCTATCGCGAGCATTGTAATGTGGTGATGGAGGGGCGTGATATTGGCTCGGTGGTTTTTGCTGATACGCCATATAAATTTTACATCGATGCTTCACCCGAAGTGAGAGAGCGGCGGAGAAGAGAACAGGGGATCGTTGATAGCATTGCTGATAGGGACCGGCAGGATTCCAGCAGAAAAGCTTCTCCATTGGTCGCGGTCGAGGGGGCCATCGTAGTAGATAGCTCGGATTTGAATCTGGAGGAAGTTGTGAGAGAGGTCCTGTGCGGACTGAAAGGGCAAGGTCTATCGCTTGGTGCCGAGTGAGCCAGTGAGTGGGCTGTGCTGACCACACAAAAAAGCCCACCGGGTTACCAGTGGGCTTTTTAAAATTACCGAATTGGGATTATCAGGAATCAGATTTTTTCTTGTCTCCTTTTTTGCCTTTGCCCTTCATGCTGGAGAGTTCGGTTTTGTCCAGTTCACCATCTTTGTTTTTGTCGACACGGGCAAAAAATTTGTCCACCGCCTCAGCTCCGCGCTTTTCAGTCATGGTTTTACCCATTTTTGAAGCGGCGAATTCTGACTTGTTGACAGTTCCGTTGCCATCCGTATCGGATTTTTTGATGATCATTTCTGCACGTTTAGCAGGATCAACGGATTTTTTGCCCTTCTTTTCTGAGTCTGCGGCCAGCGCAAAACCGGTGAGAGAAGTGATAGCAATAATAAGTAGTTTTGATTTCATATTTTCAGTGATCGATTTGATTTACTGAATATGGAACATTGAGGAAGGGCAAAGGTTGCAAAAAAGTTGCTATTTTTCCTCCAATGCGGATTTCATCAGGTCAAAACCACGATTGATCAGCGAGGTGCGGTCATCCAGCAGTCCTGAAGCGAGTAGGGAGGTATCCAAAACCTGGGCGGCAACCAACTTGGCAAGCTCTGGATTGGATTCCCGGGCTTTGGAGAGCTGATGGATTAGCTCGTGTCGAGGGTTGATCTGTAGATTGACCTTAACCGGGGGAGCTGCTTCATCGGGATTGAGGGCTTGCATCATGCGACGCATTTGGGCGCTCATTTGGTCACCTGGGTCGAAAGTGGCTGCCGGACTGTCAATGAGCCGGTCACTGGCTTCGACCTTTTCAACTTGCTCACCGAGTTCTTCGCCGATGAATTTGCACAGTGACTCCAAGGCTTCATCATCGAGGCGTTCACCTTTTTGCTCTGCACTGCTGTCGTCCAGTTCGATGTCTGCGCGGTCGGCTGAGATTAGTTCCTTGTCCTTGTATTTTGCAAGGCGGCTGACGACGTAGTCATCAATGGGTTCAAGGAAGTAGATGACTTCAATTCCGCGGGATTTGAATGCTTCCAGATAGGGGCCCGCTTCGATAGCTTTGCGTTCATCGGCGATGAGGTAGTAAATCTGCTTTTGATCTTCTTTGGCACGATCGAGGTACTGCTCAAAGGAAGTCAATTCACCGGCTTCGGTGAAGGATGACTGAAAGCGCAATAAATCCGCCAAAGCTTCCTGATGATCCGGATCGGAGGCGACCCCTTCTTTGAGGAAGCGATTGAATTTTTTGTAAAATTCAATGTATTTATCGGGCTCGGATTTGGCCTGTTTGGCAAGAAATTTCAAAAAGCGGCGAGTTACCACACGGTTGAGCTTTTGAATCAGAGCGCTGTCCTGCATGGACTCCCTGGAAATATTTAATGGCAAATCACTGCTGTCGATCACACCTTTGAGAAAGCGCAGCCAATCAGGCAATAGGCCCTTGGGTTTGTCGTCAATGAGGACATTTTTGCAATAGAGCGCAACGCCGGGTTCCATCTGCCCCATCCCCCAGAGCTCCTGGTTTTCAGAGGGAACAAAGAGCAGGGCATTGATTTCTATCGGGGCATCGGCACTGAAGTGCATGCGGTAACGAGGCTCGTCAAAAGCACCTGCGGTAAAATGATAGAATTCAGTATATTCTTCGTCACTGATTTCCGATTTGTTTTTTCTCCACAAGGCTTCGACCTTGTTGATGCGTTCGCCATCCAATTCGATCGGATAGGGAACAAAATTTGAATAGGTTTGGAGAATATTTTGAACCTTGTCTTTTTTGCTGAAATCTTTTTGCTCATCCCGCAAATGAATGACGATGCGGCAACCCCGGGTTTGCTCTTCGGCCTCTTCAATGGTGTAGCCGGTCTTGCCATCACTTTCCCAGCGCAACGATTCGCCATCGATTTCCCATGAACGGGTGAAGACCTCAACCTTGTCTGAAACCATGAAGGCACTGTAGAAACCCACACCAAACTGACCGATCAGGTTGGATTCCTTTTGGCCTGTTTCGGAGAGGGTTTGGAGAAACTTTTTAGAACCGGAGTGGGCGATGGTACCAAGATTTTCGGAAAGTTCTTCCCGGGTCATTCCCAGACCCGTATCCGTGATGATGATCGTGCCGGCTTCTTCATCGAGGCTGATCTTGATGTCGAGTTCTAAATCCGCTTCGAAAATGGCGCTTTTTTTCAACTGCTGGTGATGCAGTTTTTCGAGGGCATCCGCAGCATTGGATACCAGCTCGCGAATGAAAATCTCCTTATCCGTGTAAAGTGAATGGATCACGATGTCCAGCAGCTGCTGGACTTCTGCCTGGAATACCTGTTTTTCGGAATTTACCTCTTTGCTCATGGTTTGGTAGATAGCGGGAAAGGGCGCTTTGTCAAGCGACAGGGGGTATCAATTAGGGACTCAGGGCTGCAAATGGCGTTTTTTTTGAGGTTGCGGACGGGGGGAGTCGGGGTGAGAAAGAAGGATGAGTGATTTTAAGGATAGAACAATAGTAGTGACCGGAGCTGGCAGGGGTATTGGCAAAGCTATTGCGGCGAGCTTTGTTGCACAGGGAGCGAAAGTGGCTGTGATCAGTCGTACCGAAGCCAACTCGCAGAGTGCCGCTGAGGAAATGAACGCCAGTGGACCGGGTTGCGCTAAAGCTTATGCGGTGGATATTTCTGATTTTGCGGCAGTGGGTGAGGTAGGAAAACAGATTATTGAAGATCTGGGGCCAGTCAGTATTTTAGTGAATAATGCAGGGGTAACCCGGGATGGCCTGGCATTGCGGATGAAAGAAGAAGATTGGGATACGGTATTGGATACCAATTTGAAAGGCGCTTTTAACACGGTAAAGGCTTTTCAGCGTAATCTGTTGAAGCAGGAAGGGGCTCGTATCATCAACATCAGTTCGGTGATTGGATTGATGGGAAATGCCGGGCAATCCAATTATGCAGCGAGCAAAGCGGGACTAATCGGACTGACCAAGGCATTGGCCAAGGAGTTCGCAGGCCGTGCGGTGACGGTGAACGCCGTTGCTCCGGGTTTTATCGATACAGATATGACTAATGAGTTAAGTGAAGAGCAGCAGCAAGGAGTACTTTCTACGATTCCGCTCAAATCCTTTGGTAAGGTGGATGATATAGCAGCGAGTGTATTATTTCTGGCAGGCTCGGGAGCCCGATACATCACGGGGCAGGTACTGACTGTGGATGGTGGAATGGTGATGTGATTTTAGCGCCATCCTATAGAAGTTGGAGTTCAGAACGTGGATAGATAATTATGACTGAATTGATAGAAACTTCGGATTTTGTTGCTGAAGCAACGGAATGCATTGCTGCGAGAATTGTAAAAAAACAATCACAGGGCGGCACTTTCCGGCTCAGCTTGTGTGGGGGTGGCACTCCGGCGCCGATTTACCGGGCTTTGTCCATTCGGAAGGACATCGACTGGCAGAAGGTAGTGATCACGTTTGGTGATGAACGCTGTGTGGGGCCGGAAGATGAGCAGAGCAACTATCGAATGGCTAGAATTGCTTTACTGGAGCCGGCAGGTATTCCTGGGAAAAATGTAGTGAGAATAGAGGGGGAATTGGATCCAGAGGAAGCTGCGCAGAAGTGTGAGCAACACTTGAGGAAATTTGCTGAGGAAAGTGGGGAAGAAATTTACCGGCATGATTTGATTCTCTTGGGGATGGGGGAAGATGGCCACACGGCATCATTGTTCCCAGGCTCACAGGCTTTGAACGAATCGCTGCGTTGGGTATCAGGAAATTTCGTTACAAACCAGGATAGCTGGCGTTTGACGATGACTTATCCCCTGATCAATGCGGGAGAAGAGGTGATGTTTTTGATAACAGGGGATAAAAAAAATAAAATTATGCAGGAAATTCTTGCAGGTAGTGCAGATTACCCTGCTGCCGGAGTGTCGCCTGAGAGTGATCAGATCACTTGGCTTTGGGGGCGATGATGAAAGGTTGCTGGAAAGAACTAAAAATTCAAAATATGAAACTGAGAAAATTTACTCCGGGATTAACAGTAGCATGTTGCTTAAGCGCAATTTGTATCAATCAAAGTATTGGTGAGGATAAAAAGTCTGGTAGTGAATGGGCACAATGGGGAAGAGACAGCAGCAAAAATATGATGTCCCCGGAAAAAAATATCCCATCGGATATTTCTGCAGGCGACGAGCTTGATAACGGTGAAATTGATCTTAAAACTGCGACTAACGCCAAGTGGGTAGTCAAGTTGGGGGACCAGTCATACGGAACGCCGACTATTTCCGGAGGGCGTGTTTTTGTAGGAACCAATAACAACAATCCTCGGAATCCAAAAATTGAGGGTGACCGCGGGGTGGTAATGACTTTTGATGAAAAGACGGGTAAATTCCTCTGGCAACTGACCGTGCCAAAATTGGCAGCAGGCAAGGTGAACGACTGGGAGTTTCTGGGTATTTGTTCATCACCCACCATCGAAGGTAAATACGGCTACGTGGTGACCAACCGGGCTGAGGTGATCAAGTTTGATGTGGCGGGTTTGAGTGACGGCAACGATGGGCCGTTTAAGGATGAAGGCAAGTACATGGCAGGTGGTCTTGATGGAATCGCCAAGGGTAACGCGGAAGCTGTTGAAGTAGGAGAAACTGATGCCGACGTCATATGGGGAGTTGATATGATCGATGAGGTAGGAACTTTTCCTCATAACATTGCCAGCAGCTCGGTTGTGCTCGGTGCAGGGAAAGTTTTCGCCAGCACTTCCAACGGAGTGGACTTCTCTCATATCAATATTGCCCAACCGCTTTCACCTACCTTGATCGCCCTCGATATGAAATCAGGGAAGCTTACGGGTGAGGAAGCCTCCGGCATTGGAGGACGCACTTTGCATTGTAACTGGTCCTCGCCTGCCTATGGCGACGTGGCGGGAAAGAAAACGGCAGTATTCGGTGGTGGAGACGGCTGGTGTTATGGTTTTGGAACTGAAGCTAAAAAGGACAAGGATGGGTTCATGGTTCTTCCCGAGCTTTGGAAAATTGACTGCAATCCTAAGGAGTATCGTGTTGATGAGAAGGGAAAGAAGATCAAATACGCGACCTATCCCGGACCTAGCGAAATCATTGCTTCTCCGGTGATCCATAATAGCAGGGTTTATGTGGTGATTGGCCAGGACCCAGAGCACGGGGAAGGGATAGGGGCACTGACTTGTATAGATCCCAGCAAGGGGAATGGGGGGGAATCCATTGTATGGCAGTTCAAGGGAATGGGACGCTCTCTTTCCAGCCCGTCTATCGTGGAGGGTTTGGTGTACATCGCAGATTATTCAGGCAGGATTTTCTGTCTCGATGCTGAAAGCGGCAAGTTGTTATGGGATCACGATTCGCTCAGCCACATCTGGGGCTCGACCCTGGTCGTGGACGGTAAGGTTTTCATTGGCACAGAAGACGGTGAATTGATCATCCTCAAAGCCGGTAAGGATAAGGAGGAAATCGGAGCAGTGGAATTCCCCGATCCAATTTATTCAACTCCAGTGGTCGCCAATGAGACGCTGTATATCATGACACAGTCAAGATTATACGCGTATCAGAAGAAGTAGATTACTGCCTTCAATCTGTTTTCTTCAGCAGCGCCTGGCTTTCATCTGACAGATTGGCGATAGGGTAGCGGTAGATGTGTCCGCCTCTCAAGCGGAGGACGGCAATGTCTTTTTCGACTTTCAACAAGGTCGCCATGATTGTTTTCCCGGCTTTGTTTTTCCAAGCCTGTTCTTTTGGAATCGCACGTGGCAAGTCGGGCGAATCCCGGGCATCCCCTTCAGGCATTTTGCCGCGTTTGCCTCGCTCACCATTGATGGGAGCACCTTCGGTGATCCATTTCTGCACGGTACGGATTTCTTCTTTATTCAGAGATTTGCCTTTGCCTTTCGGAGGCATGGCGTCCTCGGAATCATGGGGACGGGTGATGGCGATGAAAAGCAGGCTCGCATCCCAATCTCCGGGAAGCACCGTGTCGTTCTTAGGCATGCGCTTTTGAAAACTGCCAGGGTCATCAAAGCGCAGGCCCGCTTTGACCTTTTTAGAATCTTTACTGTGACAATCCGAACATTTCTCGATGAATATCGGCATGACATCACGTTTGTAGTCAAGGGCAACCGCAGGCTGGAGAGGCATCCCAATTACTCCAAGTGATATCAGAATGGCTGCAGGGCGGAAAGATTGTAAACAGCAGGGCATGGCAGGCAAAGACAGACAGGACGGAGGTTGAAGCTCAGGTCACCTCCTTGATCTCCCAACCTTTGCGGTATTTGCGAGTCAGGTAGGGATTGGCTTCCGCTTTGTTAGTGATCTTAAGATTCTCAGCATCCCATTTAAGCTCTTCGCCTGGGAAAAATACTGCAACATTACCCAACTGAACAGCTTCGGTGAGGTTGCCTCCGTATTCAAACCCATCGCTGGGTTGTTTTCCGGATAAACAACCGTCGACCCAGCCGTGATAATGATTCAAGCCTTCCACGGGTTCAATTTTATATTCAGCTTTTGAATCGATAAAATTCAAAGTGGGCATACCAACATGCGGAAGCACCATGGAGCCTTTTTCACCGACAAAAATTGAGCCTGAACTGGGCAAACCCTTGTCCTTGGGAAGATGGGCCAGCTTGGCGTTTGGTTTGCGGCCGCCATCATACCACGTAATATTGATCGTTTTGTCGGCAGTGTATTCAGTACCCGGGAACGAATAAAATAAAGTTTCCTGTGCCGGCCAAACTTCGCCGTTCATCCCTGAGTGTTCGGCTTTGATGGTATTCGGGCCACCATTGATTTTGAGAGCGGTGAATACCGGATCCAGTAAGTGGCAACCAAAATCACCAATAGCTCCCGAGCCGAAATCCTGCCAGTCACGCCATGCAAAGGGGTGGTAGATGCGTTCACCACCGTAAGGGCGCATCGGTGCTACACCGATCCAAAGATCCCAGTTGATCGAAGTTGGAATCTGTGGAGGATTTTCCGGACGATCAACCACGCCCGAACGTCCGTGCCCGGTAGTGGCAACCCAGGAATGTACTTCCTTGATTTTCCCAATAACGCCCTCTTGGACGAGCTTAACCCCTGTGCGGTATGCTGTATGAGAATGAATTTGGTTGCCCATGCGGGTGATGACCTTGCTTTTTGCTGCTTGTTTGCGCACTTGCCGGGCCTCCCACACCGTGCGGGTGAGAGGTTTCTGACAATAGACATGTTTGCCGTGGCGCATCACGTCGAGTGAAATGTATGCGTGCATGTGATCCGGGGTGGACACCGTGACGGCCTCAATTTTATCACCCATGTCATCCAGCATTTTGCGATAGTCCTGATACAAACGGGCATCGGGTGCGAGGCGTTTGACATTGCCCATGCGGGTCAAATCAATGTCAGTGAAGGCCACCGGCACAATCGCCGAATGAGTGGCCATCTCCTTGATGTCCGACCATCCTTTGCCATTGGCTCCGATGCCGGCAAACTGAAGTTTGGAGTTGAGGTTTTTTCCTCTCAACAGGGAAGGGACTCCAAAAACGGTGCTCACTGCAGTAGCCGCTCCGGCATGTTTAAGGAAATTTCGGCGGTTGATTGATTTTGACATAATGGATTTTGGGCTTGGAAAGGATTATGAAAAATTAACTGACGGGTTTGATCTCCCACCCTTCCCGATATTCGCGGGTCAGGTAAGGGTTGGCTTCCGGCTTGTTGGTAATTTCAAATTTTTTAGGATCCCATTGCAGTTCCTCATTGCGAAAGTGGGCCGCGACGTTGCCGAGTTGAACTGCTTCAGTGAGGTTGCCGCCGTATTCAAACCCATCACTGGGTTGTTTGCCGGACAATATGCCATCGACCCAACCGTGGTAATGATTCAGACTTTCCACCGCCTCGATTTTAAAGTCGGCGTATTTGGTGGTTGGATACAAAGTCGGAATCGCGTAATGGGGAAGTACCATCGAACCTTTTTCTCCGACTAGTATCGATCCTGCCCGGGGAAGTTTTTCTTCCCCTGCAAGCTTGGCCAGTTTGCTGCTTGGCCGACGACCACCGTCATACCAGGTGATTTTCAAATCTTTCCCCTTGGTGTATTCCGTTCCAGGAAACACATAATGAATGGTTTGTGAA
>DAOUQC010000128.1 GCA_030625775.1 Verrucomicrobiota bacterium | reverse complement strand
TTCTCTATCTCTGCCTCGCACTGGTGGCCCTGATTCATCCGAGCTGTCAATCCACTAAATCATCTGCAGGCACGGGTTTCCTCAGCAGCTACTCCGGATTACAACGCCACTCAAAACTCAGCAAAAAGCGAAGCTATGTAGGGGACATCAACAAGATTCGAAATTATAATGCAATCTACTTGGAAGAAGTGGCGGTATTCCAGCCGAAAGACATGGCAAAAAAGAAGATCAAACCCGAAGATTTGATCCGGCTGCAACAGAATCTCAGATCCTCCCTGTATAAGGAACTCGTCGACAGCCGATTCCACTCGGCATCAAGTATAGGCCCCCAAACACTTTCTATAAGAATCGCGATTGTTGATATCACCCCCGGTGATCCACTAATGTTTGCGGCTAGCAGCGCCCCTTATGCCGGAACAGCAACAGCAGTGGCTGGAGCTGTGACAGGGGCTAAATTCGGGCGAGGATCAGCAAAAATTGAAGTCGAGCTTCTTGACTCTGTCACTCGCAAACGGATTTATTCAGCAATCGACGAAAATGTCGGTACCAAACTGGAATTTATTCAAGGCATGACCCGCTGGGGGCACATCGAATTGGCGGTGAAACAATGGGCCAAACGGTTCAAAAAGTATATGGATGATCCCTCTAGCCTATCTAATTAGGGGCTCATTTCATCAGCATGCAAAGCGCATTTTGGAGTGTAGTAGGCATGACACCGCTTTCTCCCAGGCCGACATGCCAACCCTACTTGAAAACTCATTACGTGTCTGCGCACTTCACATGCACCGCCAACCAGAGCGCGTCATCTGAAACAGAATCAATCCGATGCCTCAACATGGCAGGCAACTCAAGGTGATCGCCTGCTTTCATCTCCAGCGCCTCGTCCCGGCCTTCAATCAACAAACGTGCCTCCCCACACATCAGCATCACCCACTCATCTTCCTCCTGCTCATACCAGAACCCCTCGGCAGAAGCATGCCCTCCTGAAATAATCCGCTCAATCCGCACCTTACCCTGCCCGAACCCGGCAACACCCTCAATCACCTCCCCCTCCCCCACGTCCGGCAAATCCTCAAAAAAATTCATCCTGCTCTCCTTTGCTTCTTATAGGCTTTGTGTGAGGCCTCACCCTCCCACCAAATACCGCTTGGTGATCGTTTCCAGTGCATCCAACCACCTCGGATGTTCATTCAAACACGGAATCAAGTGCAGCGATTCTCCCCCTGCCTTCACAAAGTCCTCTTTGCCGCGCATCCCGATTTCTTCGATCGTCTCAAGACAATCGGAAATAAACACCGGACAAATCACCAGTAATTTTTTAATCCCTTTGGCTGGCATTTCATCAATCACATGATCGGTATAGGGCTTCAACCACGGCTCCCTTCCTAAACGGGACTGGAAGGCGTGGCTATATTTATCATTAGGAATCCCCGCCTTCTTTACAAAAGCATCCATCGTCTTAAAACATTGAGCACGATAACAAGTGGCGAAAGAAGCATCTCCCTGCGAGCAACAATACCCCTCGGGAATCTCACGGTGTCCGCCCGCCGGATCCGATTTCTGCAAATGACGTTCGGGAATACCATGGAAGCTAAACAACAAATGGTCGTAATCCTGACTCAAATAATCAGCCGCGCTGGCCACCAGGGATTCGATATAATCCGGATCATCATAATAAGGAGGCACCACGTTCAAGCTCATTTCCGGCGCCATTTTTCCCGCCACCACCTTCACCCGCTCCACCGCACTTTCATAACTCGACATGGCGTAGTGAGGAAACAAAGGCACCACGACAACATCTGTAACCCCTTGCTGCTTTAATTTCTCAACCGCACTCTCAATCGAGGGGTTTTGATACCGCATTGCCAGCACCACCACCGCCTCCGGAAAGCGTTCTTCCATTGCATCGCAAATCGCACGACTGGAGATCACCAGTGGTGAACCTCCAGGCTGCCAGATTTTTTTGTAAGCTTCCGCCGACTCTTTGGGACGCGATGGCAGGATGGCAAAATTCACCACGCAAAAACGAATCGGATAGGGTGCATCCAAAACCTTGCCGTCCATTAGAAACTGACGGAGGTAGCGTCGCACCGCACTCACCTCCGTAGAATCCGGTGACCCGAGATTAACTAATAATATTCCCTGTTTTGACATTATTCCCTGTTTTGACATGTTCCCATTTTATTTCCGCTACCCTTACGCTTTACGCGAGATTTTTTCCGCTACTTTTTCGCCCGACACAATGGAATCAGCCAGCGAAATCCCATCCCGGCAATGACCAGCCAGATGAATGCCCGGACAATCCACTTCGAGTTGTTTCATCACATCCAGATATTTCCCGTAACCCACTTCATATTGAGGAATCGCTTTTTTGTATAAAAAGCTGTGTTGGAAAACCGGTTCACCACTGACCCCATAAATGGAGCGCAGATCTTTTAAAACCAGATCCACCCTTTCCCCTTCTTCTTTCAGGGCTAAGTCAGGTTGGCGAGCGCCACCGACGTATGTAGTCAACAGCACATGCCCCTCCGGAGCTCGTTCTGGAAAAAGCGTTGAAGTAAAAAGGGTCCCCAAGGTATTCACCTTCTCGACTTCAGGGTTTAGTGTCCCAAATCCATCGAGGGAATGCTCCACCTGATCTCGCCGAAACCCCAACACCACACTGGACACCGAAGGATAAACAATCTCTTCGAGACATTTCAGCGGCTGTCCTGCACCACTTCCGGCACCGCCACGGAAAAAAATCAAAGTGGCCAAACGGTGTGCCGGCAAAGCCAGAATCACCTCATCAAAAAAATCCACTACCACCCCGTTGGCGCACTGAATGGACCAACGCCCATCTTCGGTTTTCCCTATACTCGTCACCTCCTTGCCTAAGCGAAAATGAGCCTGCAAGTTTTCAGCCAAGGCATCTGTCAACACCTGCAAACCTTTATCAAACGACAACTGCTTGGCACGGTCCTTAGTCACCCGGCCGCTTTTGCGACGCTCCCGTGCACCAAGGATTTGTCCACGAATCATCGAGCCATATTTTTGCTCCAGAGCATACAATTTTGGAAAACCGTATTTGACCGATAAATTTTCCGGGTCACCGGCATACACTCCTGCCACGAAAGGATTAATAGCGTAATCAAGAAACTCCTGCCCCAAACGTCGGCGGACAAAATCCGCCAGGCTCTCTTCAGCTGCACCCTCAGGCCAGCGTGCTTTAAACGGCTCCGCAGCCAATGCCAACTTTGCCTTGAAAGAAAACAGCGAGGTCTTTAAGAATCCACCTGGTGATCCCGGCAACATCATCGGCTTGCCATTTTTAAGAATAAAACGAGTCCCTCCAGCGGGTGAAGCATCCCTGCGTCGATCCGCTATTCCCAGATCAGCATCTTCAACCAAACGAGTAATCGCCGGAGAAGTTTCCAACATGGTATTCGGTCCACACTCAGCCAACCAGCCATCCTTCTCAACTGAGCGAATCACGCCCCCCGCCCGCTGCGACGCCTCAAAAAGGGTCACGGCATGACCGCCCTGTTTCAGACGAAACGCCGCTGTCAATCCAGTGATTCCACCGCCGATGACAGCTACCGTTCTTTTCATATCGCCTGTGAAAAACGTCCTTTTTTACCTGCAATCAAATACTCATCAAAGCGCATGGCGATGATACGGATGAACAAACGTCCCAGCTCAGTCACCACCAGTTTTCCTGACTGACGTTCCACAACACCGTCGGCTTCCAAATCATCGAAGGAGGCCAATTCGCTGGAAAAATGTTTTTCAAAATCAAGCTCAAGAAGTTCCGACATCGCAGCGTAGTCCAATTCCAGATCACACATCAAGCGCATGATCGTCTGACGCCGAATTCCATCCTCTTTGGTCAGAATATAAGCTTTCGAAAGCGGCAGGCGCCCGGCATCCAGGTCGGCATAATAGTCAGGCAATTCCTTTTTATTCTGCCAGTAAATATCCTCAGCCTGGGAAATCGATGACATCCCATAAGAGTAAATATCCACCCCACCTTTAGTGCTGTATCCCTGAAAATTCCTCTGCAGAGTATGCTCCTGCTGTGCAATTGTGAGTTCGTCATCTTCCCGGGAAAAGTGATCCATGCCAATGTAGCGGTAACCATTGGCACTGAGTTTTTCGATCGTCAATTTCAACAACTCCAGTTTCACCTCGGCCGATGGCAGGATTTCGTCGGTCAATATTTTCTGGGCAGGTTTGATCCACGGCACGTGTGCATAACTGAACACCGCAAAACGATCCGGCTTGAGTTCAAGAACCTCATCCAGAGTCTTCTCAAATGATTTCACCGTCTGGTAAGGCAAACCATAGATCAGGTCGATGTTCACCGACTCAAAACCATACTGACGCACCCACTCCACCGTTTGCGTGGTCATCTCCAGGGGCTGAATGCGATGGATTGCTTCCTGCACTTTGGGGTTATTGTCCTGCACCCCCATCGAAGCCCGATTGAAACCCACTTCCGCCAAAGCCTGGACTTTTTCTTCCGTCAAACGTCTCGGGTCAACCTCCACCCCCGCCTCCAGATCCGGGCGAATGTTAAAACGGGACTTCACCATTTGCCCCAGGCGTAAAATTTCTTCTGCCGTCAAAAAAGTCGGCGTCCCCCCGCCCAGGTGCAATTGAGCCACCTGCCGATCCGCATGGATTTTTTCCCCCATCAGATCCATCTCTTTTTCCAGATAATCGAGGTAAACCCGGCTCTTGTCCTGCACCGTAGTGATCACTGTGGTGCATCCGCAAAACCAGCACAAACTTTCACAAAAGGGCAGATGGTAATACAAGGACAAATCCCGTTCGGCCGTCTCGTTATTTCGAGCGATATGCGTCTCCCAGTCCGCCCGCTCAAACTCCTCGCTAAAATGAGTTGCCGGTGGATAGGAGGTATAACGCGGCCCGGGAACATTAAATTTCCGTACCAAATCCAAATCTACTTTTACTGATTGCATTGTTATTTTCCTACCTCACCACACTATTTTCGAAAGCTTTTCTTATTCGTATTTATTGGTGCCTATTTGGACGCTTCGCTCGACCTTTCATGTCGCCGGCCTCATTGTATTCGGCTGCGCTTATCTTCCCCTTCTATTCTCCTCTGACAGTTTTCACCAAGCTCTCGATACACTCCAATTTGCACTCCGGGGTCACTCCGTGGCCCAGATTAAAAATATGCCCGGGAAAGCCAGCCAGGGAGTCCATAATCTTACGGGTTTCATTCGCAACAATCTCCGGTGTCGACCTCAATAGATAAGGGTCAAGGTTCCCCTGTATCCCCACGCCATCCGGCAGCGCTGCTTTCAGTGAAGGCAAATCAACTGTCCAGTCCACACTCAAAACCTGCGCCCCCGTCGAGGCCAGAGCAGACCAATCACTATTCACCCCCTTGGCAAAAACAATCACTGGCGGCGCATTTTTTAAACCTGCAATAATTTCCCCGATCCAACGGCCCGAAGCCGGCATGAAATCACTGGCCGCCAGACAACCTCCCTGGGTATCAAAAATCTGCAGGGCATCAACTCCTGCATCGATTTGCATCTGCAGATATTCAGTGACGGCCATGGTTAATTTCCCCATCAAACGCTCGAACAACTTCGGCTCGGAATAATACAAGCTCTTAGCTTTCAAAAACTCCTTGGCGCTGCCACCCTCCATCATGTAATTAGCCAGAGTCCAGGGAGCTCCGGAAAAACCAATCAAGCCTGTTTTTTCACCCAGCGCCGAGCGAATCATAGGCAGAGTCCTGCCCACATACTCAAGTCGCTCGGCAACCCCCTTTTCATTCAAACGATCAATCTCCGCCTCGCCATCAACCGTGAACTCCATCTCAATGCCGCCCTGTTCACGAAAACCATATTTCTGGCCCATGGCTTCAGAGATCACCAGAATATCACTGAACAGAATCGCAGCATCAAACCCGAAACGCTGGATCGGTTGCAGGGTCACCTCGGTTGCCAGTTCGGGCGTACGCACCATTTCGACAAAACTGTGTTTCTCCTTCAGAGCCCGGTATTCAGGCAATACTCGTCCGGCCTGTCTCATCAACCACACCGGAGGACGCCCCGTATTCTGACAGCGCAGGGCCTGCCGGAACCTCTCACGATTATTCATTGCTGTGCCTGTCCCGGCCGCTTCTATATTCTCACTGTTTACTTCAGCTGACATAAATCTTCTAAACACGTCTTCAAAATGCTTTCCCTAGCCCTATCTACAAGCTCCTGCAACATAGCTCACATCTTTAAAGTGACAGGAAAATATCTGAGTTTTCGCCAAGTTTTCTCGATCAAAAAAATAGCTCAACATTTTCGTGCAAATCCCCTCAATCTGGAGAAACTTTATATCATGAAACTCTCAACTGTTCTTCTCTCCACCCTTCTCGGCGCCTGTGCCGCAGCCTCAAGCCTGCGCTCCGAAGAGCAATGGGTCTATTTTGGAACCGCCGGCGGTGATGCCAAGGGGATTTACGTTTCCAAACTCGACAGCACCACTGGAAAACTCAGCAAAGCCAAACTGGCCACAGAAGCCAATCGGCCGGGTTTTCTAGCGATTCATCCCAATGACAAATTTCTCTACGCCGTTGCCTCCTCCATCCCGGATCATGACGCCAAGGAGACTGGAGGTGTCAGCGCTTATAAAATCAATCGTAAAACAGGAAAGCTGAAGCTGATTAACCAGCAGCCTTCCGGCGGACGCGGCCCCTGCCATGTATCCCTCGATCACACGGGCACTGTGGCTCTAGTCGCCAACTACAGCGGAGGTTCGTGTTCATCCATGGGAGTGAACGAAGACGGTTCCCTGAAAAAACCTGCCAGCTCCATTCAGCACGAAGGCTCCAGCGTGAACGAAAAACGCCAGAAAGGGCCTCATGCCCATTCAGCCAATCCCGGTCCAAATGACAAATACGCTTTTGTCGCTGATCTCGGAACAGATGAAGTTGTAATTTACAAACTGGATAACAAAACCGCAAAAATGACAAAACACGGTGCAGGAATCGTTCCGCCCGGATCGGGCCCACGCCACTTCGCATTTCATCCCAATGGCAAATGGGCCTATACCAATGGTGAAATGCTGATGACTGTCACCGGTTTCAACTTCGATTCTGACAAAGGAAGTCTCACTCCCTTTCAAACCATCGGCACCGTTCCGGAAGGCATCGATTTCACCGGCCTGTCCACCGCCGAAGTCCAGGTCCACAAAAGCGGCAAATTCCTCTACGTATCCAATCGTGGCCACGACACCATCGCTGCTTATTCCATCAATCCAAAAAACGGCAAACTCACTTTTGTCGAACGGGAGAATATCCAAGGTGAAACCCCCAGGAATTTCGGTATCGACACCACCGGAAACTTCCTTCTCGCCGCCGGACAAAAATCACATACCATCGCTGTTTTCAAGATCAACCTGGAAACAGGCGAACTGGACTACACCGGCAACAAAATCGAAGTCCCCTCACCCATCTGCGTAAAGTTCCTTGATGTGAAATAAGGGTGAGGGAAAAATATAGCCATTTCCCCTTAGCCCCCCCCAAATCAGACTTCCTCTTCCCTGGCGTTCTTAGCGGCTTTGCGAGAGCACCTATTTCACCCAAATTTTCGTATCTGGATAAAAGGCCTGCCAGGCAAACCAGAAAGCCACTACCACAGGGATGGGTGTGTGGCCGTCAGCCTCAAAGGCTTTCAGCTGCCGTGAGCTCTTTTCGTAGATAACTTTAATCGTCTCTCCGCCCACCTCCACCTCCAGCAACTTCTCCCGGGGCATTGTTTGCATAGGAAATGCCATAGCTTTTCCATTCCTGATCACTCCTCCGACATAAGATTTTTTTGCTAATTCTTT
>DAOUQC010000019.1 GCA_030625775.1 Verrucomicrobiota bacterium | reverse complement strand
TTCTGCAGCCCAAAGCCTATGGGATCTAGCTTCACATGACATGACATGCAGCTCTTTTGGGTTCGGTGCAGCTCGATTTCCTCACGCAGGGTTTTTCCACGCTTACCCCCCGCATCACCCGGCAGTTCTCCTGCATCACCAGGTGGCTCGCCAAGATAATCTCCTAACAAACCCTCCAGCACCCAGAACCCCCGGCGCATGGGATTTGTTCTGGCCGGTGATGAAGTGACTGTCAACACACTGCCCATCCCCAGCAATCCACCCCGTCTGCGATCATCGAAATCAACCTTGTGCAGGGTAGCGCCTCTCACCCCGTCAATACCATAATGCTGCGCCAGGCGCCCATTCAAAAAACTCCAATTCGAATCCAGCAATTCAGTCAGAGGCCGATTCTCTGTAAAAACCGATTCAAAGTATCTCATCGTTTCCTCCTTCATCAATTCCGCCAGATCGGGCGTAAATTCAGGAAACTCCCGGGCATCCGGAACAACCGTTTTCCCCAGCGAATCAATTCCCAACCACTGCCCGGCAAAGGATCGGAAAAACACCTTCGAACGTTCATCGTCCAGCAATCGGTCCACCTCTTGCCGTAGCACCACCTCTTTTTTCAACTCTCCCGCCCCAGCCAAACGAAACAATTTCTCATCAGGCATCGTTGACCACAAAAAATAAGACACCCGCGAAGCCATCGCCCAGTCATCCAAGCGCTCGATCCCGTCTTCACCCGTGGCAACACTGTGTTCGTCTCGAAATGAAAACTCCGGCGATGTCAGAATTGCTGTCAAGCTCAGGGACATCGCCTTTGCAGAGCTCGTTGTCTTGCTCTTAAGCGAAGCATACAATTCAGCATAACGTTCATACTCCCCCTCATCTAAGTTGCGACGAAAAGCCAAAGGCAGAAACTGCTCAAGCAATTCAAGTGAACCCGCATCACCTTGATCCCAATTTTTCAATAAACCCAATAATGTCGAAGCGGCGGCAGAAATTCCACCTTTCTCAGGTATATGATGATTTTTATCCACATACACAGGCCCTTTAATCTCCATCGAACTCAGGAAAATTTTTCCCTGATAGCCCATCCAATCCGCCCACTGAACCCCCTTCACCCGATCCAATAGCTGTTTATTATCCGCCAGCCTGGCTTGGTTCTGCTTTTTCCAAACCGTGTCAATATCGCCTTCCTTCATAGCCGCCAGAGAAGCCAATTTATGACGTGCCTTCGTCAGGCCTTTTTCCCGCTGCCAGGCATAATTGCGAAAACGATCAATCTCACGCGAATCCCCTTCAACGCCAAGCAAGCGCAGCCACTCATAAGCTTCCTGAACTCCCGCTGAGCGTTGATTGTAAGCCTGCCGTTCAAATTTGAGCGTTTTATCCTCCTTGGCAAAAGCCGCCAGACGTGGATGATTGTGCTTCCCCTCCTGCACGGTCAGGCCGGCTGCGTTGGGCGGCAAAACCCGTCGCTGCGGGAACATGTTTTTATTCTCAATCGACAAAAGGTGACGCCCCTTTCTTGAAAATACCACCCCCGGCCATACCCGCTTGTCCGTTTCCGCCCCCGACACTGGAATCTCTGCCGCCACCCGCCCATCTATCCTAAGTAGAGCTGTTGTAGGTTTGCCCATCACCGAAGCTCTCAAGCTGATTTGATAATAACCGTCCGCCGGAAAATCGACTTCCCTGGTCAGTTCCTGCCCGGGATTTGCCAGTGACATCCCTCCCCGATGCGACTGCATTTTGCCCGGCATACTGCGCTCCATCAGTTCGGCCGCGACTTGCTCCTTTATTGGAGCCGACGGAAAAACCAGTGCCATCACCCCCTCTACGGCCCGCTCAGCCGCCTCAAAATACTTCTCTACCTGTGCCCCGCCTGCGGTCAAACTCGCCCGCTCATTGTGGAATCCACTCTCACCCTCACCATCGGCAACAAAATCTTCCTCCGGGTGCAAATCAATCCCCAGTAGGTCAGACATCGTATTCTTATATTGCTGGCGAGTCAGCCGGGCCGACACTTCCCTTCCCGGACGCCGGTAGCGTTCCCAATCCACCTCATTTAGAACACCTTTAATACTAAACGCCAAAGCCTCACGCTCTTCCTTGTCAGGCACAAGATCAGCCTCCTCGGGGGGCATTTGCCCATCCATCACATGAGCCAACACCCGGTTCCAAACCCGCCTCTCCCGTAAAACCGACTCAATGGTCACAAACTGGTTCAGACGCAGATCCTTCTTCGCCTTTTTATCACCGTGGCATTCAATACAAAAACGCTGCAAGCCCTCCCGCACTTGAGCAGGCAAGTGATCGTCCGAAGGCGCCGCCCAGACACCTGCGCGCCATCCCCCCATCACTGCCGAAGCACAAACAAGCACTAACAAAACTGTAACTCTTCTTGGCATTTCCAGTATAAGATAGGCCCAGCACACTCCCGCTCCAACCGAAAACAAATGTTATTGGCGAATCCCTGGAATCGGCCCGTAAGCCACCAACTTGCTCTTGCTATTGGGATCCATCTCGAACACATCAACCCCCGCTCCATGAAAACCTTCCACCCCCGAACCTCTCGCCCCGAACATATATTGCCGCCCGCTTTGGGGATTTTTGCCTAGATAAATCATCACATGCGTCACCTTGTGACCCGAACGATAAGTTTTGCCCCAGAATACCAGATCACCGGGTTTCATCTTCGCGTAGGCCTTTTGTGGAGAACTCCAGAAACGCATTTTTTTGAGCTGCCCTCTTTTCTCCAACCACTGGTATTGAGTATACGAAGTACGAGGCACATCACTCACTCCCATGGATTTCAAAATATGCTGAACGGTTGCCGAGCAATCCAGTCCCCCTCTTGATGGATCCGCCCCACCAAACCGATAGCTTAATTTCTGCGCAGCCAAGGCATGACAACGCCAGCGCAACTCATCTATCCGCGACATGTGGGAAAAATCAGGCCCCAAGGCTGCCGCCATCACCGGAGTCATCGATGCCCCTCCTCCTCCACTATTTGAATTTTGACCCAGGGCAAGGCCAGACACTGACCACAAACAAAAAGCGAAAGACACCCTACCCACCCAACGACTCAAAACCCTCACCCAAATCTTCATCATTCATTTTACTCTAATATTTATGATATTTACAGTAAAACTTAGAATTGATCCATGCTAAATTGGATCATTCCTTTACCCGATCGATACGTGCACCCAAATCAATCAGCTTTTCATCGATATTCTCATACCCCCGGTCGATATGATACACTCGGTTGATCTCAGTCACCCCCTCAGCTGTCAAGCCAGCCAAAACCAAGGCTGCTGAAGCACGCAGATCACTCGCCATCACCGGAGCGGCACTCAATTGCTCGACCCCCTTGATGATTGCCGTTGCTCCCTCGAGCTCAATATCCGCCCCCATGCGCTTTAATTCCGGCACATGCATAAAGCGCTGAGGGAAGATGGTCTCAGTCACCACACTCAAGCCCTTCATGGTCGCAAACATCGCACAAAACTGTGCCTGCATGTCGGTTGGAAAACCCGGGTAGGGTTCCGTCGTCACATTGCAGCCCATTTTTTCTCCACCATTGCTGATATGAATCGTATCCGCAGTGATTTCAAGAGTAAAACCACACTGTTGCAAGGCCTCAATCACTGCAGTGAGATGCTCTCCATTGACCCTTTTCAAAGTCACTCCCTTCGGCCCTCCAGCCATCGCTGCAGCGACCAGAAAGGTTCCCGCTTCGATACGGTCAGGGATCACCCTGTGCTCCGTGCCATGCAACTCATCAACCCCCTCGATAACAATCCGTCGAGTCCCGGCTCCTTCAATTTTTGCCCCCATTTTATTCAGAAAATCCGCTAAATCGGTCACTTCAGGTTCGCAGGCAGCCCCTTCAATAACGGTTGTTCCCTCAGCCAGGGTCGCCGCCATCATCAGATTATCTGTTCCCAACACCGTCGAACCGTGTCGCCCCCGCAAGGGAATTTCATCCCCCTGCAAATTCCCGTCAATCTTAACCAGAATATCACCACCTTCCATATGCACCATGGCCCCGAGTCCTTCGAGCCCCTTCAAGTGCAAATCCACCGGACGATCTCCAATCACGCAGCCTCCCGGCATTGATACGCTGGCTTCTTTCAATCGAGCCAATAAGGGACCCATTACACAAATCGAGGCCCGCATCTTACGCACCAGTTCATAGGGGGCTTCAGATTTGATATTCTCAGCCTTCACCGTCACCGTACCGCTCGCGCGTTCAACTTCAGCACCCAGATTCTGTAGGATCTGAATCATGTAGTTGGTATCGCTGACATCGGGAACCCGGCGTATCACACAAGTTCCTCTCGTCAACAAAGTCGCCGCTAAAATGGGTAGCGATGAATTTTTCGAGCCACTGATTGCAACACTGCCCTCCAATTGCGTCCCGCCATGCACTAAAAGTTTGTCCATATTTCTCCCTTCTCTTACACCAAATTCACTCAATCATTCAACATTCCGGGCAAAAAGAAAACGTTCGTGCCCACTGTCATCTTCGACAATCTCAACTTCCTGCAAACCGGCGGTCAAGGCCATCGATCGCAAGGCTTTTGCCTGTCCAAAACCAAACTCCATGGCAATCATTCCCGCGGGTTTCAAATACTCTCGGCATTCATTCAAAAAACGCTCCATCAACTCAGTCCCGGCCACCCCACCCAACAGGGCAAGTTCCGGATCGCATTGCACCTCCCTGCTGAGTTTTTGCATATCCCCCTGCGAGATGTAAGGCAGGTTTGCCACGATCAAATCAAAATCCCCTCTGGTCGAAGCGAATAAATCTGATTGCACCAAGGCCACCAACTCTTCACCAAGGCCCAAGCTCACCCTATTTTCTTCTACCAATGCCAGTGCCTCGGTAGAAAAATCTGCCAATGTAAGTCGAGCCTCCAGTTTTTTACCCAGCTTTCCCGCCAGGCTCAATCCAATCACACCTGATCCCGTTCCCATATCAAGGATACGCAGCCCATTTGGCCAATCTTTCGCCACAATCAACTCAAGCAATTCTTCCGTCTCAGGTCTCGGCACCAAAGCGCGCTTATCACATTTGAATTCGTATCCACAAAATTCCACAGTGCCCACCAGGTGCTGCATGGGCACCCCTTCACCCCGGCGTTTCACCAGATCGCGCAATACCTCCAGCACCGCCTCTTCCATCGGACGATCAAAATCCAGATACAACTGCATGCGGTCGCAGTTCAAGGCGTGCGCCAATAGATGCTGCATATTCAAACGCGCCTCCTCGACCCCGTGACGCTCAAGGTAGCCTTCACCTTTCTGAAGAGTATCGAGAATCGTCGTCATGGTTCGAAGCTTCGAAAATCAGCTCAATTCCTCTTCAAGTTCGTGCAAGCGCTCTTCCATTTCTGAAACGCGAAGCTTCTCAAAAATTTCATCCAGGCTCCCTTCCATCACCTGGTCTAAATTGTAGCCGGTATAACCAACTCGATGATCCGTCAGGCGATTCTGGGGGAAATTGTAGGTCCGGATTTTTTCCTCGCGTCCACCCGAACCAATTAAGTTTCGCCGATGCGACGAGTATTTTTCTTCCTCTTCACGTTTTTTGCGTTCCAACAGTTTGGCTCGCAAAATCTGCAAAGCTTTCTCCTTGTTTTTCCCCTGGCTGCGCCCGTCCTGACATTTTACCATCAGCCCCGTCGGCAAGTGAGTCACCTGTACCGCAGAATCCGTGGTATTCACATGCTGTCCCCCCGGACCTCCCGACCGTGTCGCCTGAATATGCAATTCGTCCGGCTTGAGTTCCACATCAATTTCACGAGCTTCCGGCATCATCGCCACAGTTGCTGTTGAAGTGTGAATCCGTCCCTGCGTTTCTGTATCCGGCACCCGTTGCACCCGGTGCACCCCACTTTCATACTTGAGAAAATTATACACATCCTCCCCGGACGCCTTGAATACTACCTCTTTAAAACCACCTACATCTGAAGGACTCGCTTCTAGCATTTCAAAATTCCACCCTCTTTTTTCACCCAGCCGTGAATACATCCGGTACAAATCCCCGGCAAACAAGGAAGCCTCATCCCCTCCGGTCCCGGCCCTGATTTCCACAATCACAGCACGATTTTCTGCTGGATCGGGTGGCAGCAGGGCCAGAGTAATTTCCTGTTCAAGACGAGGGATCTTCTCCTTCAACTCAGGAATCTCCTCTGCCGCGAGAGCGGCCATCTCCTCATCGTCAGACAGAGCCAGTTCCTCGCTCTCTTCAAGCCCCGTCACCGCCTGGGTGAATTCCTGCCACAGTTTCAGCAACTTACCGGTCCGATTGTATTCCCGGGTGACGGTGGCTGCTTTTTCCGCATCATCATAAAAGCCCGGAGCTGACATCGCCTCTTCAAGGCTGCCCAGCAAACTCCTTTTTTTTTCGATTAGAGGTTCAAAATCCATGACTACAGAACAATGGTTGTTTGCTAATTAAACACCGGAAAAACCAAGCAAGTTTTCTCCTGAAAAACGAAAAAACGGTGAAAACGACCGCATCGAGCGACGTCATCACCGTTTTAAAAAAATTCTGTGCTAAGAAGAAGCTTCTGCAGCGGCCTCTGTAGCCTCTGTAGCCTCTGTAGCCTCTGTAGCCTCTGTAGCCTCTGCAACCGCTTCCGCTGGTTTTGCTGGTTCCTCGGCTACAGCCGAAGGTTTTGGAGCAACACGTCTGGCTTTTGCACTTCCGTAACGTTGAGTAAACTTGTCCACACGGCCTGCCGTATCAACAAAACGCTGTTCACCAGTAAAAAACGGATGGCACGAGGAGCAAATACCCACTCGCATATCCGGGGAAGTCGACCGCGTCTGGATCACCGCACCACAAGAGCACTGGATAACCGATTCTTTGTATTCAGGATGAAAATCTGCCTTCATCAGAGTATAAATTCGTTAAAAATTGTTTAATTAAGTTTGATTGTTTGACCGCTCAAACAAGAAGATGCGACTTTAGATCAGGATTCCCCCATCATCAAGTGGAAATTGCTGCAGTGCAGGCTGGCTTGCCAGCCGTAGTTGAAAATGAAGTTTCGAAGTCCCGCGGACGCGGGACTGGAGCCGAAGGTCGGAATTGAACCGACGACCTATTCATTACGAATGAATTGCTCTACCCCTGAGCTACTCCGGCTTTGTGAGCTTGATGGTAAACATAAATACTGCGGTGTCAACCATCGCCCATCTGACATTTTTTCAAATTTCGTCAGAAAACTTGAAGTGCCGTCTTTCTGCGATTTAGTCCTATGACTGGCAAACTTTCCTCTGTTACCAGCTTCAGCCTTGTGACTCCATCCAGAATCTGCCATCCCGCCAGTGAAACCAAACCCCGCACAAACCTTGTCGGATCGAGTCAAACAATGGTGGAATGATCACAAAAAAAACGATGCCGCCGTAATCTTTTTTTTACTGGCCGTGCTGCTTGCCACCATCGCCTATCTGATCTGGGGAGACGATCCCTGGAGGCGCCAATTACTGCCAAAATTTCTCGCCGGGGAGCATCTCAACAGCCGGGACGGCATTGTCCTCGGGTTATGGGGCGCCGCAGTCATCAATACAGTGATTGCCACTCTCTTGCTGCTGACATCCCCCTGGTGGCCCCGGGCAACTGTTTCGCTGCCTGCAAAATCCCCCACTCCACTCCCCCCTTCTTCGCTCTGGTCGCGCCGACTTTTTATCCTGGGACTGACAGCTGCCTTGCTGACAGCTGCCTGGATTCGCGCACCCCGGCTTGATTTTGGTTTCTGGAATGACGAAGAAATGGCATTCCGGAAATTCCTCTGGGGAGAAAATGACGTCACTGATAAGGATGAGCTCGACTTCAAACCTGTCTCCTGGAAACGAACTTTTTTCTACACAGCAAATGGCAACAACCATGTCACCCAAACCCTTGCATCACGCATTTCACACGAAATCTGGCAACGTTGTTTCTACCGTGAAGGGGATCCTCCTTTTAATGAATCGGTGATACGAATCCCCCCTTTTCTCAGCAGCATATTTGGAATTGCTGCTCTCGCACTATTGCTCCGCACTGCTGGGTACCCCTTGGCCGGAGTAACTGCCGCCTGGCTTCTCGCCCTCAATCCCTGGCACCTGCGCTACAGTGTCGAAGCCCGGGGATACGCTGACCTGATGTTATTGATCCCGCTGACCTTTCTCTGCCTGCTCTTTGCTCTGAAGTCAAAAAAATGGCACTGGTGGATCGCCTACGGCATGCTCCAGAGCCTCTACCTGCTGTCCTTTGCAGGGGCGGTGTATCTCGCCGTCGCTCAGAATCTAATTGTCCTGGCACTTTTACTCAAACAGCGCAAGCCGGATCAAATATGGCGATGGGGCATCAGCACCGCGATTGGAGCAATGCTTTTCCTCCAGATCATGATTCCCATGGCGATCAGAGCCATTGACTACGCAAAAACCCACAGCCATGTTGCAGCCCCCATAACCCTTGATCACCTGCAGGATTTCTGGGCCCACCTCATAATAGGTGCTCCCTGGAAAACCATGACAGACCCCGCGCTGCACAACGGCATCAGTGTGCAAATGTATCAGGCCGACCATCCCATTATTCTGGTAGTGATGGCTTTCATCATCCCCGCCATTTTGATCCTCGGTCTCATCAGTTTATTGGTGAAAAGCTGCGAGCTTCGTCTTTTTACCGCCTCCGTACTGGGAGCGATTATTTTGGTAGGATTACACAACTCGATTTCAGAAACTATTTTCCTCATCTGGTACTTGATCTATACCGTCCTCCTGTTTGCCACGGCCCTGGCCTTCATCCCTGAACTCATCGCGGGAAATGCACGCTCTTTAAAACCGGGCAAACAAAAGGCTTTGCGCCAACAGCTATCCGTTCTCTGTGCCGCAGTAATGATCTTCGCTTATGGAGCACTGACGGCCCCATCCCTGACTCGGCTTCGCCAATTCGAACGAGAGCCGATGAGGGCAGCAGTCGAGTTGGTTCGCGGACAAGCCCCCGCACTGCATGTGGACAATTCCAAGCAGCTCACCTGCTCCATTGGGTCGGGAGCCGTCCAGATGCGCAGCTACGATCCATGGGTGCACCCGGTAAAAAAACAAGCTGACTTCGACAAAGTCCTGCAAGATGCCCGCAACAACGGAAAGTCGCTTTCCATCTACGTATGCAGTCCTCTTCGGGTGCAACGAGACTTCCCTGCTGCATGGAAACTGCTTGAAAACGAACAAATTTTTGAAAAAACCGCCTATTTAAAAGGGCTTGAAGAATTCTGGAGCTTCCAGATTTACCAACTCAAACCTTGAATGGCGTGATCGCGGCCTTGTGTTTTTGTGTCTCGCATCATTAGCTAGCTTTTAGTTCTACCTCTCTTCATATGAATACTTCCATCTATCGCAAAACCCATGCCTCGATCTTCGCCCTGATTACACTAACCTTAATATTAAGCCTTGTCTCAAGCAGGCAGAGCCAGGCCGCTGATAAAAAACCGAACATCGTGCTGGTCATGGCTGATGATCAGGGCTGGGGCGAAATGGGCTACATCGGGCACCCTGCATTGCAAACCCCCAACTTCGATGCCATGGCCAGGGACGGGCTTCGTTTTGATCGTTTCTATGCTGCCGCCCCGGTTTGCTCGCCGACTCGCGGCAGTGTGCTGACCGGTCGTCACCCCAACCGTTTTGGCTGTTTCAAGTGGGGCAACACCTTGCGTCCACAAGAAGTGACCATTGCTGAAGCATTGCAAGAAGCGGGATACACCACTGGGCATTTTGGCAAATGGCATCTCGGATCTGTCTTGAACGGCAGCCCAGTCAATCCCGGAGCAAACGGGTTTGATGACTGGGTTTCAGCACCCAATTTTTTCGACAATGATCCCGTGCTCAGTGATGAAGGCAAAGCGGTCGCCTTCAAAGGTGAGAGTTCCATGGTAACGGTAGACGCCGCACTCAAGTTCATTCGTAAAAACGCCGGGCAGGAACAACCCTTTTTTGCAGTGGTCTGGTTTGGTTCGCCCCACAACCCGCATATCGCAGCCAAAGAAGATTCTGAGCTCTACAAGGATGCTCCCAAAAAGCTGCAAAATCTCTATGGGGAAATCACCGGTATGGATCGTGCTTTTGGCAAACTGCGCAATTCCCTGAATGAACTGGAAGTCAAAGACAACACCGTTCTCTGGTATTGCTCTGACAACGGGGCGATTCAGAAAATCGGCGATACCGGGGGCTTCCGTGGATGGAAAGGCATGGTCTATGAAGGTGGGCTTTTGGTGCCTGCCATCATAGAGTGGCCGACGAAAATTTCCAAACCCCGAATCACCATGACACGCTGTAATACCGTCGACATTTATCCAACTCTGCTCGAGATTGCCGGCGCTTCGGTAAATCATTCCCATCCAATGGACGGAGTCAGCCTGCTCCCACTTATCAACGGCAAGGAGGACAAGCGGACTAAAGCGATGGGATTCTGGGACGCCAATACCAAAGGCGTAGGCACCCCGAGCAAGGGCTGGATGGAAGATTTGCTGGCCAAACAAAAAGCCGGGCAAAAGGATGACACCCCCCTTCGTCTGAGAATGGATGCCGCAGAAATCAAAAAACAATACTCCATTGATGACCTGGGTGGGCATGCGGCCTGGATCGACGGGGATTGGAAACTGCACCGCATCATTAATAAAAAAGGCAAAGTGAGCTATGAACTCTACAATCTCAGCAAAGACAAGTTTGAAAAAAACGATGTGATCGAGCAAGAGTCCGAGCGGACGAAAAAGATGAAGTCGGCCCTCACCGTGTGGCAAAATTCTGTTATCGACAGCCTGAACGGAAAAGACTATGCTAAAAAATAGCAGTTTTTTTACCCTCAGTCCTTAAACAACGATGAAACTCAAAACGAACAAAATGACAGGCGAATATTATAAAATAATGGCCCTGAGTCTCAGTATTGCCTGCACCGCTTCTTTTTCCCAGGCTCAAGCGGATGATAAGGTGGAAAAAAAACGCAACAAGGCCGATTGTGAAAACTGTCAACTTTCCCCGCCAAAAAAAGGCCCTCCTCGTGACGAAGAACGGGGCCGCCCACGTCTGGATCGCCCTGAGCATCCCGGACGTAAAAGTCGACCAGATCGTCCGTCTGAAGCACGAGGCCCCAGGGATATGCCGCAGGAAGCTAGGGAGTTCTCCGAGCGCATTCGCGATTTCCACCAAAAAATAGGAAAACTGCATCGAGAAGGCAACAAGGAAGCCGCTAATGATGTCACCAACGAACTCCGCGAGTTCATCAAGGATCATGCGGAACTTGCCCGCCGCATCGGACCGGGGATGCGTGGCCCTGGTGGTCGCGGTCCGGATCACCAGCCTCCTTCGCCGGGAGCTGATATGGAACGTGTGCGTGATGAATTGCAGAAAGCAGAAAAAGGCGGTCGACGCGAAGATGCAGAGAAATTGCGTCATCATCTGGCAAGAATGGAAGAGCATCACGCAAAGCGACCTGGAGGCCCACAGGGCGAAGCGCATGAAGTCGAACGGCGCGTGCATCATCTGCACCAGGCCGCTGAAAACCTCGAGCAAGCTGGAATGCAGGAAGAAGCAAAAAAAATCCATCAGCACGCCGAACGCATGGAACAGGAATTTCATCAACGCAGGAAGCGCGCCGCAGACCGACCCCATGGTGAACAGTTGCAGCAGGAAGTTCACGAACTTCACAAAATGGTCGGACGGCTAAAAAAGGAAATTGACCAGCTGAAAAAGGAACTCCACAAGAAGAACGGTAAAAAATAGTTTTACGGGACGGTAAACGCTATTTGCTCCCCGCTGCTTCTGAACTAATTCATCGCCATTGTGCAAAATTTGGCATCTTCTTCTTTGCCTCTTAGCACAATTCGCTTTCGTTGTTATATTACCCTATGATTGCGAAAAACGACCCCACTCTGCAAAAAGTAGATAGCCTTTTAAAACAAGGAGGCGAGAACGCCCTGCCTGAAGCCCTCGACATCATCCTTGAGCATTTCGGCTGTGTTACCGGAACCGTCCATATCCTGAACTGCGTTTCCGGTTTGCTGGATTTGAAAGCCCAACGTGGAATACCGGATTCGATCATCGAACCTGTTCGAGCGATTCCCATCGGTAAGGGAATGGCCGGACTTGCCGCCAAACGTCACGCCGCTGTTCAGGTGTGTAATTTGCAAACGGATGAATCGGGCAAAGCCCGCCCCGCAGCGAAGGATACTAAAATGGAGGGCTGTATCGCCGCTCCTATGTTTTTCCAATCAGGCCCGTATGACGAATTATTCGGCATCCTCGGAGTCGCCATGCCATCCGCTCATGATTACTCTGAAGAAGAAATCGCAGATTTGGATAATTTTGGACGAGTAATTGCCACGGCGTTAGGATAAGAAGAAGAATACAGGATTCACTCTTCTTCTTTAAACGCATAAACCAGCCCGTCTTCCCCGCTGATCACCAGCACCCCTCTTGAAATCGCCGGTGAAGCGGAAAGCTTGGCCCCGATTTCATACGACCACAGCTCTTCTCCACTGGCTGGGTCAACCGCGTAAAGCCTGCCGTCCATCCCACCTACATAAAGTGCACTGTCACAGACTACCGTCGAACTATCGACATCACGCCGGGTCGCGAATCGCCAAAGCTCCTTGCCGCTCATCCTGTCCAGACAGCGCAATATCTTATCTCGACCCCCTACATAAACCCTATCACGGGATACTGCCGGTGACGCATACAACTCCACCCCACTTCCGGCAGCAACCACCCAAACCTCCTCACCGGCATTGACATCATAGGCACCAATTTCCCCCCCAAAATGCGCCACATAGGCAATGCCATCACGCACCCCGGCGGAATTAGGAATATACGCACCTACATCAAAATTCCGAATCTCTTTGCCATCCATTGCCGAGATCACGTGCAGCAACCCGTCACATCCTCCAACGATCACTGAAGGGCTATCCCCCGCCACCACCGAGGGGGTTCCCACCAGATAATTATCCGTTTCATACTTCCAGATCAGTTTGCCGGTGGCCGCATCCACCGCATACAAATGATTGTCATAACTGCCAAAAAACAAGCGAGTCTGCATCTTACCCGTCACCGGATCCTTCACCGCCAGGGCGTTCACCCCACCTTCAATCTTGTCATCTGTTTCAAATCTCCACTTTTCTTTTCCCGTTTTTTTATCCAGTGCATATAGAAATCCATACTGACAGCCAAAATAAACCTGATCACCAACAAGCGCTGCCGGCCCTGTGACCGGCCCTTCCGCTTTATACTCCCACTTCTTTTTTCCATCTTGCAGATCAAGACAAAAAAAACGTGATTCCTCTGTGCCGAGATATACCAGACCATCCCCAATCACCGCCGTCGCCTTGATCGGGTACGAACGTTTTTTCTTTTTACCGGCATCCACCTCCTTAGTTGTATTGACCGCCCCCCCCTCCGTAGCCGGATCAAATTCCCACACCAATTTGAGCGGCGCCTTCAAATCCTCATTCGACACTCCCTGCATTTCAGCATCTCTACGGAAAAGCGGCCAATCCTGCTGTATGTCCCCGGCATCTGCACTGTGGGACGAGTCCGTTGCCGAATCTCCCCCAGCCTCTTTAAATTCACCACAAGCAATGGCAAAAAACGCAAATCCAATCAGCAGCATGCCAGTGCCGCAATTTTTTAGCAATATTTTCATCAACAATAAACTAGCACAAAAATCTATAGTGGAGATATATTTCAGGGCCTGTAAAAAAAGATGAACACCCGACTACGATATTTTGCTTTCATGTCAGCACTGCTACTGCAGATACCTGCTGCTTGTAGTCGAAATGACAAAACTCCCGACCTTCCCTCAGCAGAACAGGCTCAGGTAGAGCGGGGATTTTTGCAGCTCCAGAAAGAACTTCAGGAACTGCGACCCCGGATGGTCAAGCTGCAGCAGGAAAACGAAGCCTTCAAAGCAGGTTCGGCCTCCGTCGCCATGCACGACAAGGACGTTGAAAACAGACTGAGCCAGACTCAGATAAAGCTCAACAATCTGCAACACGAGTATCAAACCCTCCAGCAGGACTATTCTGATCTTGAAAAATCCATTAGCCCTCTCGTTTCCCGGCTTCAAGCCAGCGTAGCCGCTCACCGCAAAGAATTGATAGGAACAGATCTTGGCACAATCACTTTGAAAAGTGGACGCCAATTACGCCAATCCAAAGTCACAGGAATCACCGACCAGGCACTCCGGCTCAAATTTTCAGAAGGCTGGCTGAATGTCCCATACGCCGATCTTCCATCACCCATTCAGCAACGTTTTTTCTTTGAAACCATTCTTGTTCCATCCGAAGCCCTGCTTTCTAAAACTCCAGATACACAACAAACAGATCCACTCCCCAAACCCAAAACAAACGATTCTTCCCCCATGGAGGAAGCCTTCGCCGAACAACACCGCCGCGAACTCAAGCAGTATCAACTCTCCATTCAGCCAAAAATCATCTCTTTAAACAAAAAAACCTCATTAGCCAAAAAACAGATCACAAACTTAAAACGAGAACGAATCAAAACTTCACAAACGTTTTCACGGCGTAGTGGCAGCATCAAACGTTCTTCCGCAGACCTCGATAAAGCACTCAATAAAATCGATTCTGAAATCCACAGGCTCAGTCTTGCTATTACAGTAGCTGAAGGGCAAATAAAAGGCTGGAAAAAAGAACTGATTCGAAATGAGTCAGGTGACAAATAGAGTCAATTATGCTCTCTTCGGTTTCGGATTAAAAAACAATCAACTGCCCATGCTAAGATTTGCTACCAAAGCGGCACCGCTACCCAAGCGTTTGGAAAATGCCTACGATGCCGGGTTTCGATACGCGGAAATATTCCTAACCAGCACACATTTGGAGAACTGGAAGGAAGTGGCATCGATTGCAGAGTGCTATGACATGTCCTATGGGCTGCATTTCCCAAATCGAGCTCCCCTCAGTAGGAAACATCTGAAAAAAGCAGCCAAACTCTACCGCCGCCTCAAATGCGAATCCATGGTCATTCATCAGCCCATGTTCCGCCGCTACGAGCAAGACCTGCTCGACATCGATCCCGAACTTTGCCTGGCCGTGGAAAACCATCGCCTCAACCCCGAACACTTCCGCAATTGGGCGGAATCCCACCAATGGCTGACTCTGGATGTCGAACACTTGTGGAAACACACCCTGAACCAGCCCCCCCTGCCCGTCCTGCTCTCCACCCTGAAAAAATTCCTTAAGCAACACGGACAGCAAGTTCGCCGAGTTCATCTGCCCGGTTATGAGCCCGGCTCTATTGAGCATCGCCCCATCAGTTTCAACCCTCGCCTGGCCCGCAAGGTATTTACAGCACTATCGAAAATCCAATACCAGGGACTCGTTGTTTCCGAAACCCGCCCCTCGATGCAAAAAATGGAATTTTTGTGCCAGGATATTGCGCTTTACCAAAGTTGGGAAAAAAATCGGCTCAAAAAAATTCGTAAAAAACAGCGCCAAAAATAATCACCCATTTCCAATGCGTGATTATTTTTTCTTACGTTCCAACCGGCGACGCATTTTTTCCCATCCTTCATTCGGCAGGGCTTCCCACACATTCAAGTTTTTGAACTCAGCTGACTCCCCGGACACTGTGAAACCCATCTTTGCTTTATCCGTGCCGATGAGCTCGTGTGCGCCAAAACCAATTTCTTCTCCTATTTGACCGAGCATCTCATTACCAAGAATTTCGATTCTTGCGGTGTACCATTCTCCCGCTTCAAGCTCCATCGATCGCCTTTCAAATTGCATACCTTTGTCCGGCCCCTCGTGATCATGGTCATCCTTCTGAACGGTGAAACCACTCGCATTCATACTCATACGACAGATATGTTCTTTCTCATCGTCGATGCTCAGACTGATCCCTTTCGCTCCATCGAGCTTGAAGGAAAATTCAATGATTGCATTCTTAAATGGCAAGCCTCGCTTGAAAACAGCACCGTGATCATCCTTTACCAGCTCAGCCCCCTTGAGCACTCCGTCCTTGGCAGCCCAAGCTCCCATTGGGTGACGCCAGTCCGCTGCTATGCTTGAAAATTCATCACTGAACAACAACTTGCCTGCCTTAGCCATCACAGGCGAGGTAGAGGGCTTGGCTTGCTCTGCGATTTGTTCCAATTCCGCACGTTTTTCCTCCCACTTCACCACGTAGTCAGCGTCTGCCTTGGATACTTCGAACAGATTGAGCTGGTATTTTCGTCCATTTTTCATTTCCAAAGTGATCTTGCCATCAACACTATCCAACAGCATTGCTTCAATTTTTTTTCCCTGCTGATTGCTCCAAGTCCGGTATTCGGTTTCATCTGCCGCATCCAGCAATGTTCCAAATGTGAAAAATACGGCTAAAGCATTTATTATTAACAGGGTATATTTGTGAGGAAATGCATTCATAGCTCTGCTTGTTGATAGTCTGAGCGGAAAGGTAAGCAACATTTCAAGGCAAAACTAGATGAAATACGGTAATTCTTGAGCTTAATTTGTTATTTTTCAGACAGAAAGCTTCTCCTGCTGCGCTTTTACCACTAGAAAGGCAGGGGAAAAGAAGATCGCCGTAAATGACTAAAAAGAGAATCAGCTCATGGGATGATTGGATCCGGACTCATGGTCCGAGGCTGATGCTGTACTCCCGTCAGCAAACTCGCAGTGAGGCGGATGCAGAAGACGTGCTTCAAAAAGCGCTGGTCAAAACCTGGAAAACCGTCGGGGATCGACCCGAAGATAAAATCCTCGGCCTGGTCTACACCAATGTTCGCCGCTGCGCCATCGACCAAGGTCGCAGTCAGGATCGGCGTGTGCGGCGTGAAGAGTTTTTTGTTGCTGAATCCGGGGATCCTGTTTCATGGTTCGAATTGCCCGAAGATGACGAAAGCCGCGCTTTGCAAGTCGCGCTGTCATGCATCCCGGAAAAATACCGTGAGGTGATCACCTTGAAAATCTGGGGAGATCTCACCTTTGATCAAATCGGTAAAACCCTGGAAATCTCTCCCAACACCGCAGCCTCCCGTTATCGCTACGGAATTGGAGCCCTTCGCACCCGGCTGGCGAGAGAAGCTGATTACCTGGTGAAGTAAGCACATACTTCTCTCACCGGGGTGTAGCTTGAAAAAACAAGGCCTGCTGATAGGGTATTGATTAGCTAGGTCGATGCGCTCATGAATGCTTGTCATTCTTACTACAGTTCTACCAGCCCACACACAGCTCCCCCCATGAAAGCCCTCATCCTCGCACTCACCCTGCTTTTTTGCATCTGCCCCAGCATTTGCGTCGCCAGAAAGCCCAACGTCCTACTGATCATGGTCGATGACATGGGCTGGTCTGATATCGGCTGTTATGGTGGCGAGCTCGATACGCCTCACATCGACTCACTCGCTAATGACGGGTTGCGCTTCACGGCGTTTTACAACAACGCGGTCTGCGGCGCGACACGAGCCTCTCTTCTCTCCGGCCTTTATTGTCAGCAAACCGGGCATCGAGGTGACCGCTGGAACGAGCCGAAGGATTTTTCCAAATGTGTAATGATCTCTGAAGTGCTTCAGGCCAATGGTTATAACACCGCCATGGTTGGAAAATGGCAGGGTCGGGATCTTGCGGTAAAACGTGGTTTCGACCGTTTTTTCGGTCCCAATTGCCAAGGTAAAATCAGCTACTGGAATGCAGTGCAGAACAATGATTTCTATCTCGACGACAAGCCGTGGGAATTTACCGAAGACTTCTTCATGACTGAAGCCTTCAACGATTACGCAGTCGAGTTTTTGCAGGATGCAGCTGAACAGAAAGAACCTTTTTTCCTCTATGCCGCCTACATCGCCCCTCACTGGCCACTGCATGCACGGGTAAAAGATATCGAGCCTTACCGTGAACGTTACCTGAACAAAGGGTGGGACGAATGGACCAGTGAACGACACCAGAGCCAGCGTAAACTAGGTTTACTTCCTGCCGCCTGGGCACCCGCACCAAAGGCCGACGGCATTCCAGATTGGAGCAAAGACAAAAACAAACTTTGGCAGGCCGAACGCATGGCGGTTTACGCAGCTCAAATAACCAAGGTGGATGAAGGCATAGGAAGATTACTCAAAGTGTTGAAAGATTCCGGTGCTGATAAAAACACTCTGGTACTTTTTCTCTCCGACAATGGAGCAGCGAGCAACGGAGGCATAGGCCCATCAAAAAGCGGTTTTGGCTTTCCTCTCAAAAAAGGCTCCACCTGGCGGAAAGACGGAGATCTCATCAAAGGCGGCAGTGGTCCCGATCACATGCCGGGGCCCGCTGATACTTTTGCTGGATATGGCATGGCCTGGGCCGGCACCAGCAGCGCCCCCTTTCGCAGTTACAAACAATCCGCATACGAAGGAGGCATCCGCACTCCACTCATCGCACGTTGGCCAAAGGTGATCACGGAAGGCGGCAAGCTCACGGATCAACCGGGCCACGTGATGGATTTCATGGCAACCATTCTCGACATCGCCGATATCGACTATCCAAAAGAATTCCTGGGACGCCACCCCTTACCGATGGAAGGGCGCAGCCTGACCCCGATTTTTCGTGGAGAGCAACGGGAGGCGCACCCCATGCTGGCTTGGAACTGCAGTTACGGCCGATCCATTCGCATGGGAGACTGGAAACTGGTGAAACCCAAAGGGAAAAAGCACAAGGACGCGAAGTGGGAACTCTACAATCTAAAACAAGACGGTGGCGAAACGAAAAATCGGGCTTCCGAAAAACCTGATCAGGTGAAAAAAATGAAAGCTACCTATGAAGCGTGGCAGAAGAGGGTTGGCGCACGTTAAAAAGGAGTCAGAACATAGGTGTCAGAATAGGGCGAACCCAGCAATAAATAATTATTTTTCTGATTTTTGTGGCGCTGAAACTTTCCCCCAAGGCCTACCCATCACATCGACTCGCCTCTCGGTCTTCACCTTGTTTTTCCCAACCATATCGATCAAGTCAGGCAGGTCGTAATGCTTGAGAGCACCGTGCACCACGGATGCGGCTTGATTGAAATTCTCCGGTGTCGATACAATCTCCGCCCACGAAGCGATCATTTCACTGAGTATCACCGAAGAATAACGTTCAGGATCGAGTGCCGCCGCATGCAGCGCTGGGATGGCAGCTTCACCCAAGGCAAACAATTGGATTTCATTTTGACCCTCCGCGTTTTTATAGCCTGCAAGAAAACCCGTCCATGCAGCCACATCGCCGGTACGCATGCCGGTATAGGAACGTCCCATGAGGTAAGCGAGGAATATTTCCTGCACATCCCTGCCAAATTGTCCGCGTCCGTAATCGCGTTTGTCGTGCCCCGTTTCTGTTTCTCCAATTCCTCTTAACTCAGCAGCGAGAATGATCGCATTTTTCTCCTTTATCAACTTCTCGATCACACTCCCAACCTTGGCATCCTCAGCCATGCTTACTCCATGCAAATACAACACCGCTTCGCCCTTGGGATTCGGCGGAACAAATGCAAGTGCAGGCAAATCAACCCCCTTCCCCTTCCCCTCGCCCAAGCCCATCGACACTTCACTCGACCACCCGAAGCCTCAAAGTCGGAGCCATGGCAGTGGGGTGCTCCCGACTGGCAAAAGCATGCACCAAACCGTTACCTGAAGATTGATCTGTTTCCCGCACCACAATGAAAGTCACAATCTCATTGCTATCATCATTCAAAAACTTGCTCAGTAATTCTCCTTCAATCGAACGAAATCCCGATGACACCCCCTGTTTGATCTCAAAACTCCCCAACTTCACCACCTTCGTCCCATCCAAACGGGAGCCATGGTCAAGGATGTTGGCTGGAGCATTTTGCCAAGTCATGTTCGTCTCATCCCATCCATCCAAGTCTTCATCTTTCAAACCGTAAACCGTGAACACAGAATCAGGCACAACCGAAGCGTAACCCAAGCCACTGGAGCGTATCGCCAGAGCCAGTTCCGCTTCACGAATTTCTGCTCCCTTGAAGCGCCTTAAATCAAAACCCAGATAAGTTTTTCTTTGATTGCTTTTACGATCCGCACTTCTCTTGGCCATCACCAGAGGGGAACGTCCAAAAGGTCCACCTCCGTTGCCCTGCCTGACATAAGTATCCTTGCCTCTTCCAAGCGCAGTGGTAACAGCTTCCCAACCGCGAGCCTTTTTTTTATTTCCTAATCCCGCATTACGATCTGGTTCTGCACCAATGGCACCCGGGGCTTTACCCGAAAGGAATGACTTCGAGTCGTAACGCACCGCCTCTCCCATCTCCAGACGCTTTTCTCCCTTCACCTTGCTGTGCGCTACACCGACTTCCCCCTCCAGCACAACCACTTCCGAGCGACCGGACTTGCCGACAGTCACCCCAAAGCGGGTTCCATAGTCAGTCACCACCGCGTCATCGGTTTCCACCTGAAATCCTTCAGCCCCCTTCTTCACAAAACCTACCAAACCACCACTGATCAAGCGACACTTCTCTGCCGATACCACCTCCATCAAAGCCGGTGCTTCCATGGTCACCTGGGCTCCTCCGTCAAATACCACTGTGGCCAAACCTTCCAACAAATGCAGACGTCCCGGTTTCAAGCGTGCACCATTGGCGGTCGGCAAAGAGCTGCCCGCCCATTTGCACTCACGGGTATCCGCCAAGGTTGCCACACTAGGATCTTTAACAATCTCTACCACCGCAGCTTTGACCTCCGGATTATCCGCGGCCACCACTGTGGGAACTCCAGCTGATGGGCCACTTGCTTCAACTCCAGGAAAACTCCCCCGCAACAACCAGACGCAGCCAAGCAGGAATGCCACTGCCGCCGCATAACGCAGGCCAGCCAGCCACCGTGGAGAAACAGGAAACTCGATCAGCTGCTTATCCCTCTCGGCCAGCAATTTTTCGCCATCCACCTGCAACACCGCATGCAAGTGCAAATACTCGGCAAACCAGGTTTTGGCTTCTTCATCTTCCTCCAGTCTGGACTCAAGATCATCGGTCTCCACCTGATTCAAGCGGCCCTCGATAAAATGATCAAACTCATCGTGAAAATCAGACCTTTTTTTGGAAATGATATTCTTTCTCATCATACCTCTACCTTTCCTATTTCTTTCGTCACACAATCCTGCAACATCATTCGTATCCGGCTCAGCAACCGGTAAACCGCTCCCTCTGAACGCCCCACTTCCGAGCCAATCTCATCAACATTCATATCGCGTGTATACCGCATCAGCAAAATTTGGCGATGCGGACGGGATAGTTTGCTCACACAAGCTTTCAAGGCTTCCGTCCGGCGATCATATTGCTGTTCGTTTTTTGATATCTCCAGTGCCACGCTTTCCAAAAATGCCTCACTCAGCTCGGCACGCCTTTTGTATTTGCGGCGGTAGGCCAAAATTTGATGAAAGGCTATTTTTCGAGCCCAGGCCAAAAAATTCGTCCCCAATTCAAATTTGTGAAAATGCCTCCACATGACCAGCTTCGTTTCTTGAAGAATATCTTCCGCATCCCCTCTGTCGCGGACAAGATTCATCACGTACAAACTGATTTTACGCTCGTGTTCATTCAGCAAACGAATAAACCCTTCGCCTTCATCACGATCTTGATGTGGATTTTGCTGTTCGGGTTCAGACATCTTGTTATATTTAAAGGAGGCAGATTTTCCGCATTTTTGGACACTATTTTTGAATTTACTTTATTTTTTCAAAAAAAATGTCCAAAAAATGACCGATCCTGCCTTCTTAATGCATAGACAGGCAAGTAAGTAAGCCTGTTCCCCACTCTGATTAAACGCCCCCTTGAACGCCCTCCAAAGCAATGCCTGCCAATAAAACCTATCTCATTTTGATTTTAACCATTTTTGCCGGGCTTGGCAATCTTCGAGCTGACAAGGAAGCCCGCCTGAAACGTATTGATGACAAAGAGCGCGCTTATTGGTTTTTCCAGCCCCTGGCCAACCCCTCCGCCCCCAAGGTGAAAAATACCACCTGGGCGAAAAATGAAATCGACAGCTTCATTCTCGCCAAACTCGAAGCCCAGAATATTCAACCCGCTGCCGAAGCCGATGCCCACACTCTGATTCGACGCGCCTCCTTTGATTTGATCGGCCTTCCTCCGAACCAGGAAGAAATTGCAGCCTTCGAAAAAGCCTATGCCACCAATCCGGATGCTGCTATGGAAAAACTCATCGACCGATTGTTGCAATCCCCTCACTACGGTGAGCGCTGGGGACGCCACTGGCTGGATCTGGTTCGCTACGGAGAATCCAACGGTTACAAAGCCGACGAATACCGTCCGCATATGTGGCGTTACCGGGACTGGGTGATCGACGCTTTCAATGCGGACATGCCTTATGACCAATTCACCCGCTATCAACTCGCCGGTGACGAACTGGCCCCTGACGACCCTGCAGCCATCATCGCAACTGGTTACCTGCGACTGTGGCCTTACGAATCCAATCAAAGGGATGTCGCCAAACAATGGAATGGAATCACCGATGAAATCACAGACATCACTGGTGCAGTTTTCATGGGCATGAGTATGGGATGCGCCAAATGCCACGACCACAAATTCGATCCCATCCTCCACGACGATTACTTCCGGATGAAGTCATTTTTTGCAGGAATCTATCCAGATGACAACATCGTTGCTGCCACCCCGGAAGAGAAAAAACAATATGCTGCCGCAATGAAAAAATGGGAAGTAAGTTCAGCAAAGGTTCGCGAGCAAAGGGACTCCACCGTTGCTAAAGCCATGGCCGCGGCAAAAGAGGCGCAGGTGAAAATGTTCCACCCTGATTTCCAGAAAGTTTATTACAAAACCGACAAGGACTGCAATGCCTGGGAACTCCAACAGAAACTGTTTGTCCAAAGACAGGTCGACGTCAGACAAAAATCCGTGCCCGGCAAATTAAAAGATGAAGCGAAAAAACGTTATGCCGAGCTGACAAAAGAGCTGGCTAAATTTGATGCAACCAAACCGAAGGCCCTGACTCCGGTTTATGCTATCCGCGATGCAGCCGAACTGTCCCCTGTCGTTTTCATTGCTGACAGTGACAACAAAGAACCCATGACTCCCGGTTACCTTACCATTTTGAGTCCTGATGATGCCGCAGTGACTCCTCCGAAAAATACCTCCCACCCTTCATCAGGACGCCGAACCGCTTTTGCCAACTGGCTCGCCCGGCCGGACAACCAATTGTCCACCCGCGTGATCGTTAACCGTTTGTGGTATTATCATTTTGGTCGTGGCATCGTCAGTTCAACCAACGAGTTCGGCAATCAAGGCCAGCTTCCCACTCATCCAGAATTGCTCGACTGGATGGCACGCAATTTCACCGCAAACGGGTGGAGTCTGAAAAAAATGCACAAGCTCATCCTGACTTCGTCCACCTGGCGCCAAGCCTCTCTGGTCGAACCCTCGGCCATGGCCACAGAAAATGACCCCGGCAACCTCCTCCTGTGGAGACAGCAAATACGTCGACTGGAAGCCGAATCCATTCACGACGCCATGCTGGCAAGCAGCAACGAACTCGATCCTACCATGGGCGGTGAGGGTGTGCCTGAATCCAAACTACGCAGAACCGTCTATCAGAAATTGATGCGCAATCCCCGCACTCTATTTCTTAACACCTTCGATGGCCCCGACGGATTCAACTCCTGTTCATCCCGTGACATCACTACCACCGCCCCCCAGGCTTTGATGATGTTGAACAATCGTTTTCCCATGCAACGCGCACGGGCCATTGCCAACACTTTGACAAAATCAAAAAACAAATCAGTGGAGCCGCTGATTGACCAGGCTTTTGAAAAAATACTCAAACGCCAACCCTCATCCGAAGAGACCAGTCATGCGACAGCATTCCTGAAGCAACAAGCTGATCTGGTCAAAGCTTCTCCCCCTGCCAAAATAAGAAAAACGAAGATCGTTCCTAAAATCAAAACCACGGCCTTCAAACCCTTTGCAGCCAAAGAGACCGGCATTCCCAAACAGGCCGTCAATGTACAACCGGATTCCCTCTACCAAAAAATAGAGGTGAAAAACCTCAAACAACAGGAAAGTGACAGCTTCACAATCGAAGCAATCCTGAGCCTTGATGCGCTCTACGACGATGCAGCTGTGCGCACGATTGCCTCACGCTGGAACGGCAACAGCAGTGGAAGTGCTGAATCCTTTGGCTGGTCCTTTGGAATCACTTCCAAGAAATCAGCCTATCAGCCCAATAATCTGATCATGCAGTTCACCGCCGAAGACATTGCCGGCAATCCACTTTACCAGGTGATTGCCTCGGATCTGCGCATCCCGACCCAGACACCCTATTATGTGGCGGCCGTTATCCACACTGGGAAAAGCGGCAGCAACGTGACCTTTTACGCCCAGGATCTAAGCAAAAAAAACAGCCCTTTGCAGACGGTCATCAAACCCCATAAATTAGTTGGGGGCATCAGCAATCCCAAACGTGCCTTGGTTCTCGGAGGGCGTGACCAAACACTCAGTTCCATGTTTGATGGCAGCATTGCCCGTCTTACCCTGACTGATCGCACTCTTAAAGCTGAAGAGTTATTGATTAAAGGAGCAAAGCCAAAAGCCCCCCTGAGCGATCTCACCTTCGCACCACCAACCCTGCCTTCAAATCTGCTTCGCTTGATGCCTTCCGGCCCACAGAAACCAACGACTCCAGTTGATCCTTATTATCAATCAGTTGTGGCTCTCTGCCACTCACTACTCAACTCAAACGAATTCCTTTATATTGATTAGCCTTGCCGCACCATAGCCCCGCGCCTGTGGGACTATGAGGGATTCCCCTGAAAATCCCCCAACAACTTTTACTCTCATGAAAATACATACCCCACATTATCGTCCTGCTTCTTCCCGTCGCGAATTCCTCTCGCGTGCTGGTGCTGGATTCGGCTCTTTGGCTTTAACTCATTTACTCAGCCAGGACAATGCCCTCGGTTCATCCAAGCCCACCACACAGTTGCCAAATTATTTCGGTAAAGCCAAGTCGGTGATTTTCCTTTTCATGGAAGGCGGCCCTTCCCATATTGATCTTTTTGATCCCAAACCGGATTTGAACCGCTTGGCAGGCAAACCACTGCCACCAAGTTTCAACCGCCCGATCACTGCCATGGGCGAACAGGATTCTCCCATCCTCGGTAGCAAGCGCACTTGGAAACAACACGGGGAAGCAGGCACCTGGGTGTCCGACTGGTTGCCTCACACTTCAACCATTGTTGATGACATCGCCGTGGTTCGATCTTGTTGGGCTGATGGCCTGAACCACGTCGGCTCAGTCTGTCAGATGAATACTGGATCCATCCTCGCCGGGCGCCCCTCTCTTGGCGCCTGGACCCTTTACGGGCTTGGCTCCGAAAACCACAACCTGCCCGCTTTTGTGGTTCTCACCGACAGCGACAGCAAACCCTTCAACGGCACCCGCAACTGGGGCACGGGTTTCATGCCATCAACTTACCAGGGAACCCCATTCAAATTTGGTGACAACCCTGTAGCCGACCTTAGAACTCCAGCAGGTATCAGCACCAGACAACAGCTTGAAAAAATCAATTTCATCAACCAGTTGAATCGCAAGCACGCTGTCCCGCGTGCTTTCCAAAGTGACTTGGAAGCAAGGATCAATTCCTATGAACTTGCCTATAAAATGCAATCGGAAATTCCTGAAGTCATTAACATTGATGATGAGCCTAAACACATCAAAGATCTCTATGGTGTCGGGCAAAAACAGACTGATGCCAATGCTAAAAATTGCATTCTAGCACGACGCCTGGTTGAAAAAGGGGTACGCTTTGTGCAACTCTTCTGCGGAACAGGCAGCAAGTGGGACGCCCACAAGGGGATCGAAAAAAACCATACGGATCGCTGTGCCGAAACTGACCAACCTGTGACCGCTTTGATCAATGATTTGAAGCAACGTGGCCTGCTCGATGAAACCCTCGTCGTTTGGGGCGGTGAATTCGGTCGTACCCCCATGTCAGAAAAGGGTGATGGCCGGGACCACAATCCGTGGGGCTTCACCATGTGGATGGCTGGTGGCGGAATCAAAGGCGGACAGACACTGGGCACCACAGATCAACTCGGCCTCTATGCGATTGACCAGAAACAGCATGTGCATGATATCCACGCCACGATTCTCCACGCCATGGGTATTGACCACATGGCGCTCACCTACCTGCACAACGGCACCGAAGAAAAACCCACCATCAATCAAGGCAAGCCTTTCGAGAAGTTATTTGTCTAGCAGACGTCTAGTAACGCCTGCGTGAGACGCGTCTGGATGTGCGACGGCTAGTTCGTCTTGCGGTATTATGGACAGGTGTACAGCTCGACAACAATGCCATCACTCCACCGACGGCAAAAAAAGGCAGTGCCTTGATCATGCGACGGCGGGCAATTGAGTGATTTTTCTCAATTTCGTTTTTTTTCATTTGTTTGCTGATTAGACGTTAGCTCGGAGATTGGGCATTTAGGTCTCTTTAGAGAAAATTGACACTAGCGATGCCCTTTTCCAGTGTCGACACAATTTTTATTTGATTCACTGTAAACGCCCCATAAGATCATCCCACCATGACAACTACAGCCAAACAAGTTTGCCTCATCGGCGGAGGAATGATCAGCCGCATCCAGGTTTTACCTTCACTTTATCAAATGCAACGCGAAGGCATGATTGGCGACATCACTGTCTGCGCCCGCCGCAAATCAACTCTTGCTCCGCTCATTGATGATGCGGATTTAAAAGATTCCTTCCCCGGGCACTCTTTCATTCCGTCACCTGGCCCCGATGACAGCGATGAATCCCACCCAGACCTTTACAAAAAAGTTCTCGATGAACTGCCTGGGCAATCCGTGGTCTACATTGCCATTCCTGATCAAAATCATTATCAGGTCATTTGCGACACCCTTGACCGCAATCACCATATTGTTTGCGTCAAACCTCTCGTTCTGACTCATCAACAAGCGATTGATGTGCAACAACGTGCCAGTGAACGCGGTCTTTTTGTCGGTATCGAATACCACAAACGTTACGATGACCGCAACTGGATCGCACGCAAAAAATACCGCAAAGGTGAGCTAGGTGAATTCAAACTGGGTCAAGCCCGCCTGCATGAAAAATGGTGGTACCGCAATTCCAATTTCCAGAACTGGTGCACCACCGACCAGACCGACTTTTTTGTCTACATTGGCTGTCACTACGTCGATCTCGTTTCTTTCATCACTGGCCTGAAACCCACCTCGGTGTCCGTCCACGGTATCGAAGACAAATTCCCTAACGGAAACATTGGCTATCTTTACACCGACGCCCGTGTGGTTTGGGAAAACGGTGCTGTGCTCAATGTGCAGAACGGCATTGCCTACCCAAATCAGGCGATTGGTGGCAATGACCAGGGAATGAAACTATACACCAAAGACGAAGCGAGCGGCATCGGTGGATTCATCGAACACGTGGATTATTTCCGGGGAGCATCTTATTGCGCCATCGCCGACGGCAAGGATCCCGGCGACACCGCTCATCACATCGTCAACCCTGACTACTTCCAAATGATCGAACGTTCCGATGGTGCCGGTTTGCGGCCCGTTGGCTACGGTTATCGCGCCGTCGAGCAACTCGTAAACACCGCCGCACGTGTAGCCGAGGCCGGTGATCTTGCCTCTAGAAAGGCAATGATCGATGCGATTGACAAAGCCGGACTGCACGCCACACCGGAAAATAGCTTTTTCAACGAACTGGTGGTTGAAGCAGGGCGCATGTCCATCTTGAACAAAGCTAAAACCGTAAACATTACTTATGGTGATAATCCGAGTGTGGCCTTTGAGGGGTAGCATGAAGGCTGTAGGCCATGGGAATTCTATTTCTACCATGAAGGACATAGATGCCTTATAGAAGAATTCGTAGGCTGGATTGCCCATCCGTCCACCTTCGCAGAACCTGGCACGCTCAAGCTCGGATTGGCAATCCGAGCTACCTTCACCCCAGCCTGGATTTAACCTTCTTCGGCAAGGCTGCGAATACCAACTCGTAGGAGTGATCAATCAGTTCCCTGGTCAGGTTCTCTGCCAAACTCTGATCCAGCAGCAGCGTATTCCAATGTTTTTTGTTCATGTGGTAACCGGGAATAATACTCTCGTAGCGATCCCTCAACTCCAATGCCCGTTCCGGATCACACTTTAAATTCATCCGTACCGGCACTTCCTCAATCGTCAACAGAGCAAACATCTTGCCTCCGACTTTATACACCAATACCCCCGGCCCAAAGGGCGTCTCTTCAGAGACATGCGCCTTACTCAGCAATACTTCCCTGACATCATCAGCGTACATTTATTCCCCTGGCAATTCGTGAATGCTATTCTGGATCACCCGCTCCACCTCTTCCCCCCCCGCCCCCTTCAGTTGGCAGATGATTTCCATACCCCATGTCGTGGGTAAATCCGACATACGAAGAGTAATTGTTTTGCGATCCTCTCCCAATTCCACTGCACTGACTTCGATAGCATGTTCATTATAATGATCCGATCCATATTTTGCCGAGCGTTTCAGGTCCCATACTTTTACCGCAAAGTTTTTTGCATTTGCCGTCGACCGATCGAGAGCATCACTGAAAACGATCGTCATCGCCCCCTTCTTCGCTTTTAATTCCACTGGCAGGTAAGCTGGTTTCCCAGTGTATCGTATGCGATAAAAACCGCCACCCTGATCCAGTTGCTGCGTGCCCCAGGATGCCATGCCGCATACATACAACTGACCGTCGTCGGGATTAAAACGTCCACGCATGATACCCGTGGGCAGGTCGGGAATCGGCAATCGGCACATACCGCCCTGAGGTTGTCCATTTTGCAAAAATTCAAAGGGCACAATCTCAAGCCTTCCATGCCCATAAGAAAGGTTCAACAGTTTGCCATCAAACACCCCCCAGGACTTGCTATCGATCCAGAGCAATTCGGCAGGCGAACGATCAAAAGGTTTGTCCACCCAACACAGCGGTTGCTCCATCGCCGCATCGGAGGAATCCTTTGATGCTCCATAGCTATACATGTTGCCATAAAAACCGCCACGTTTCACCCAGTTGATCCGGTTCATCGGATTCCAGTGCCCCTCCTGGTCGGTGACAATAAAAGTCCCGTCCGGATTACGACACACTCCATTGGCCGCACGAAACCCATTAGCCAGAATCTCACTCTTGTTTCCGTCCGCACTCACTTTAATCAACGTTCCGTGATGTGGTACCAGTGGCGCTTTTGCATGACGAGCACTCTTGGCATAATACAGATTCCCCACTTCATCAGCCTGCAAACCCATCGCAAATTCATGAAAATGCTCGGTCACCTGATGATCACTGTTAAAGCTTTCGTAAAAATCCGTCTCACCATCCCCATTCAGATCATGCAGTCGGACAATCTGATCCCGGCAAGTCACAAAAATCTGCGTACCCACAATTTTCAACCCCAGCGGTTGGAACAATCCGGAAGCAATCCGCTTCCAAGTCACGATATCGTTTCCCCCCTTCAACCCCGACACCTTCCACACATCCCCATCCCAACAGCACAGCACCGCTTCATTTCCGCCCGGCAAAAAATCCAAACCACTGGTACGAATCCGGCTTTTCCAGGGGTTCACCACCGGACGTGTCAAGCGATCATAAGCAAAAGCGCCGTCCTCGCTGCTGTGAACAACAGCTCCCGTCAATTCATCCGGCCAGTGTGACGCCCCCCCTTTAGTCAGCGCAGTCAAATCCTCTGCTTTTTTAGCCTTACTTGCCAGGTTTTGCAGCGCCTCATTATTTTCTTTTGCCAACAACAGCTCCAAATTCAAAGGCGTATCGGCTGCCGCAATGTGGACAATTACATAAGCCCCCTCTTCACTTATTTTTGCTTTTACTCCGGGAGCTAATGCCACCCCTCTCCCTTTTTCGGCGGCCCGCAAAATTAAATCCTTCGACGACTTGCCTATATTCAACACCCGCACAAAAACAGGCATCCCCTTGTCCGCCACCTGCAAGCGATAACTTTCTAAAATCGGTGCATCTCCAATCGTATAGGAAATCGCCACCCTTTGCCCATGATAATACAATCCTCGATACTTCCCCCACGATGGGGGCAGCGGTCCAAAACGCCGCCCGTCAAGCCCGGTCAAACGCAAATCATCAAAATCCCCGGTCGCTGGATTCGCCCACCCGGGACCGTCAGGCAAATCAAACTGCAATTCCCCTACGGTCTTCGGGTGCAATCGGTGCTTACCATTGTAAGAAATACCATTCCAATCAATGAAACCCTCACCTGTCCATGCTCCTGCCAAACGCAAAGTGTCATGTTCAAAACCCACCCAGGCACGCCCTGCCCCTACGCCACCTGCTCCGGCATCCAGACGAATCGCAATGGTCTTGAAAGCAATGTTGGCGTTCGGGGACAACAAATCCGGCTCAGGTTGACCGCTGCGAGACGCAATCCGCTGCTCCTTGCTCATAAGCGGCACAGGCAGTGTATCCGGCGCCTGCATCTGGTAAGTATAAATTTGAAAATTCCCGTAGTCCTGATCCTTCCACGGTTCCTGGATCACCGGTTTGGGCCCTTTGGAATCCCCCTTCGGCAATCCTTCCAGATAATCCTCATTCACCTCCGTCCACTGTGAAGGATTATGCTTTTTCAGGTAAATACTGCGAATGTAATGAATCACATCATACTTCTGTTGTGGTACGAGCTGCACTTGGGGAATCATCAAACGCCATCCTCGGGTCAAGGTTTGATACATGGTGTAGGGATCCTTATCATGTTGGAATTCCCCCTCGGCAAATCGCAAAGCCTGGGCGATGGAACCCGGCAGATTGAGATCACCGTGACAGTTCTGACAAACCGAACCGTAAATGCGTTTCCCGCGTTCAAGGGATTTTCCATCCCATGAGCGGATCAATCCCGCATGATCGATCTCTTTCTCATAAGCTGGAAGCGCCGACAGTGGCAACAACGGTGCACCCGGCGGAAGGGAACCTGTTTTCTGGGCAAAACTGAAAGACGAACAAAAATGAAGCAAGACAAAAAATGCAGTAAATCGGAGGGGGGTCATAACTGACACGATAACGAAAGCCGACAAGGACGCAAGCTCACCTCGAATTGACAAAGTCTGTTTCCCTGAATTTACTACACCACATTTCTCAAAGGCTCACCTAATAGTGCTCTTTTGACTTCCTCCGCCCCCTTACGACGAAATTCCTCCTCACCCTGCTCGCAGTAGAACGCAGCATGGGGATTAATAATCAACCGGTCATGTGCAGGGTGCGACAAATTACGCCAAGCTTGGATCACCGCATCACCCTCATTGGGCGGTTCCTGCTCCAACACATCAAGGCCGGCTCCGGCCAACTGTCCTGACTCAAGAGCCGCCACAACGGCACTTGTATCTACTACACCGCCACGTGCGGTATTCACCAGAAAAGCCCCTGCTTTCATTTGATCGATTTCCGAGGAACCCACCATCCCACGAGTCTCATCTGTCAGTGGACAGTGAAGACTGATCACATGAGCTTGCTTCAATAAATCCTCCAATCCATCAACCCTCCGTATTCCCAAGGCCTTGTCTTTCCCCTCCGGGACATAAGGATCATAAAAGGCCACCTCCATTCCATGTGCTTTTGCCCGTAGCGCCGCAGCCGTTCCGATCCGTCCCAGCCCAATAACCCCGAACACCCGACCCCGCAGGCGTTGCAAGGGAGCCGCCTGTTCAACGTTCCATGCCCCGTCTCCACGTCGCAGCCGACTATTCAAAAGATTAACCCCTCTCATCAGTGACAGAGCCATGGCCATTGCCGAATCCGCCACTTCCTCCGTCCCGTAATCCGGAACATTACATACCGGAATCCCCTTCTCTCTCGCCGCTTCAACATCTACCATGTCGTAACCCACCCCCGGCCGCACGATCACCTTGCATTGACTCAGCCTCTCTATTGTTTCCTTTCCCAGAGTGAGAAAATGATAAATCATCAGGGCGTCCGCATCCTCAATCTGCCCCCGCAACTCTTCCTCGCTACCAGCTTCCAGTGCCACCACCTCGGCCAGACCATCCAGAACCTTGCGCTCAGGGCCCAGTGGCTCTCCAATGAAATCGGTAATATAGACTTTTTTCATTTTACGAAATTGAATCCTTACCTAACCTACTCAGTCACAAAATTCACTTCAATAAGTAAGCTTACAGCAATTTTAACATGTCCGATCAATCTCCCGCCTCTGCAATGCCACGACTGAGTATCATGATGTTCCTCCAGTTTTTCACCTGGGGAGCCTGGTTTGTTACTTTGGGTGCCGCTCTGGGATCAAATGAACTAGCAGGTTCAATCGGTGCGGCATATGGCACAGCTCCTCTCGGTGCAATTTTTGCCCCACTCTTTCTCGGTATCATCGCCGACCGATTTTTTCCTTCACAGATTGTGATGGGTGTCCTCTTCCTGATCGGTGGAGTCTTGATGTATTTTGCCGGCAACGCAGCTGTAGCAGGTGACGGTGACCTAATGGTCAAATTGTTCCTCGGCCATATGCTTTGTTACATGCCAACCCTTGGCCTGGGAAACACCATTGCTTTTTCCAATCTCAGCAGAATCGAATTTCCAAAAGTACGTGTCTGGGGCACTATCGGCTGGATTGTTGCCGGGTTAGTAGTGGGATTCCTGGGATGGAGCACCAAGTTGGACATCTTTAAACTCGCCGCAATCAGCTCACTTATCCTGGGAGTATATTCTTTCTTCCTACCACACACTCCTGCTCCGGCTAAAGGGCAAAAAATTGACTTGAAAGCCCTGCTGATGCTGGACGCCTGGAAGCTACTTGCCAAACCTGCCTTTTTTGTATTCATCCTTTGCTCGGGACTTATCTGCATCCCACTGGCCTATTATTATGGTCTAACTTCAAACTATCTCACTAACGCAGGCTTCGAACAAGCCGCCTCATCGATGAGTATCGGCCAGATGTCCGAAATCATTTTCATGTTGTTGATCCCCTTCTTTTTCAGGAAACTGGGAGTCAAATGGATGATCCTGGTCGGCATGATGGCATGGGTGCTTCGTTATCTACTTTTTGCCTTCGGAGCCCCTGATCAAGTGGCATGGATGTTGTTCTTCAGCATTGCCTTGCACGGCATCTGCTACGATTTTTTCTTCGTCACGGGTTTTATGTATGCTGACAAGGTGGCACCAAGTTCTATTCGTAGCCAGGTCCAGAGCCTACTGGTATTCATTACCCAGGGGGTAGGCATGTATTTTGGCTACAAAGTTGCCTTTGGGAAATTTGGAGGGGTCAGCAAATACGGCGATCTGGATCAAGCGATCACCACAGCTCGAAGTGCTGGCGATTTGTCTTTTGGCCAGCAACTGGCAAAAATGTTTTCAGTAAATATGCCAGAGGGGTTGGATCCCAATCTGATTTCCGAAACGATGAATCAGTGGAAGGAATTCTGGATCCTTCCAGCGATAATGGCAGCCGTGATTACCTTGGTATTTTTCCTCGGTTTCTGGGATAAAACCCAAGTCGCTGAAGACGAATAAGCCCTCTTTGTCAAAGAAATCGTTCTTGCCTTTTTTGGTGAGAACTGCAAAAAACTCTCGATCACAAATCAAAAATCCCAATCCATGACAAACCTCCAGAAATCCAGCTTCGGCCTTCTTGCGAATCTTAGCTCAATGATGTTCCTGCTCTTTTTTGTCTGGGGAGCGTGGTTTGCCGGCTTAGGCCGCTTCATGTTTGAAGCAGGAATGGGCGAAGCCATCGGAAGTGCTTATGCCTGCACACCGATCGCCGCTATCATCACTCCTTTTTTTATTGGCGTTTTTGCCGATCGCTTCATGAACGCCGAGAAACTGCAAGGGCTGCTGCTCCTACTTTCCGGAGTCTTCCTAGCCATCGCACCGTCTTACGCCACCCCTGAAACTTCAACCATATTCGTCAACCTGTTGCTAGCTCATGCGCTGTGTTTCATGCCCACACTCAGCCTATCGAATACCATCTGTTTGAAACATCTGGCCGATCCGGAAAAAGAATACCCCCGGGTTCGAATTTTTGCCACGCTTGGCTGGATCATTGCCGGACTGTCCATTAGCTTCGTTTTTCATTTCGACACCTCTGCCGCCCAGTGTTACGTCGGCGCTGGAGCTGCTTTCATTGTTGGTATTTACTCCTTCTTCCTTCCCAAAACCTTCCCGCCTGCCAAAGGTGAAAAGGTTAATTTCGGAGACTTGATTGGTGCAGCCACTTTACCCTATTTCAAGAAATTTTCTTTTGCCGTCTTCATGTTTGCCTCACTGTTGGTATGCATCGCTTTCATGCCCTACTGGGCCAATCTGGGCGCCTACCTCGGACAGGCCAAAATGGAAAAAACCACTGCCTTTCTGACTTGGGGACAAATCGCAGAACTGCCCGTCCTGTTTTTTGCTCTGCCCTTTTTCCTGAAAAAAGTTGGCATTAAGTGGACAATTGTCATTGGCATCGGCTGCTGGATTTGCCGTTATCTACTATTCGCAACTTCAGCCGGACAGTTGGCTGGAGGGTCGGATCTCAACGGTGTATTCACCTTATTACTCGTAGGAGTTCTTCTACACGGGTTTTCCTACGACTTTGTTTTTGTCTCCGGTTACCTCTACGTAGACAAGCATGTGGATGAAAAAATCCGTGCGCAAGCTCAAGGACTGTTGACTGTTTTCACCCAAGGCATCGCTTTCTACATCAGTTCGAAACTCTTATCCGGTTACTACTTCAACAAAATCGTCGGTACCGAAGGCGGCTTTGCTGAATGGAAACAATTCTGGATGCTTCCGGTCGGTTATCTGGTCGTCATCCTGTTTCTATTCATCATCCTCTTCCGAGATAAAAAATCAGACGAAATTCCACACGAAGCTCAGTAAACACATCGTGAGAACCTCTTAAATTCCCCTTCAAACAATGAAAACGATCAAACACGGCATCATCGGTCTAGGTTGGTTCGGCGAAATGCACGCCAAAGCACTATCCGCCGTTCCTAACGTAAAACTCCACTCCTTCTGCACCCGCACGGAATCGAAACTTTCCGAAATGGCCGAGCAGTTCGATGTCCGGAACACCTACACGGACTACCAGGAAATGCTCGCTGATCCCGAACTGGATTCGGTCAGTATCACCACCATGTGGGATCAGCATAAAAACCCGGCACTGGCTGCACTCGGAGCAGGCAAACATGTCTTCCTTGAGAAGCCGATGGCGTCAACCGTCGAGGACTGCAACGCCATCGTCAATGCTGCCAATGCCTCCGACGCCATGTTCATGGTCGGGCACATCTGTCGTTTCAACCCACGTTACGCTGCCGCCAAAGCAGAAATCGCCGCAGGTAAAATAGGCAAAATCATTTCTATGTATGCGCGGCGCAACCTGCCTGCTTGGGTCGGCGCTTCCGTGCTCGACAAAATCGGCCCCATCATCGGTGATGGCGTTCACGATACTGACCTCATGCTCTGGTTCAGTGAATCCAAAGTGGTCAGCACCTACGCCCAGACGGTGCAAGTTCGTGATCATGCCAACCCCGATCTTGGCCAGGTGATGTATCGACTGGAAAACGGTGCGTCCTGCATCCTGGAATCCATCTGGTGCATGCCAGACTCGACCCCCTTCCAGATCGATGAACGTCTCGAAATCGTTGGCACCGAAGGCTGCATTTCCATTCAGGACACTCATCCCAACTTCATGGTAGTGGACAAAGAGGGCTCACGCTGCCCCGATACCACCTATTGGCCGGAGATCCACGGACAAGCGAGCGGCGCCCTGCGCGACGAACTCGCCTATTTTGCCAATTGCGTCATCAAGGGAGATAAACCCAGTGTGATCACTCCTGAAGAATCACGCGCCGCCGTACAAGCCTGCTTGGCTGCTGAAGAATCTGCTAGAACCGGTCAGGTGGTAACACTGTAAGTCCGTCTAACCACCTGCTGTGACATCCTCAAGGGCATCCAAACCCTCGAGGATTTTCAACTTCCCTTTGTTGCGCCGGGTCAGACGACGGAAGTGATCCTTATAATCTCCGATGTCCTCACCCTTGCCAAGAAACAACACCAAATTGAGTTGAGGCAAGGACTTGTCTTCGTCGCGGTAATATTTGCTAACCAGGTTTTTGACATGTTCCTCGATTTCCTCGGGCGTGTAAGGAGCTAGACCACGGGCACTCCCACCACCACTACCGCCCCGTGCTCTCGGTGGAGTGGCTCCGGTCACCTGCCTGACCAGTACGGAAAAATTCGTCACCACCTTTGGCGCCAGGCCTTTTTTCTTGCGAGCTTCATTCTCCCTCCTCAACCATTCGCGCGTTTTATTCACTACTTTATTCCATGCTGCCTGCTCCTTCGGATCGGCTTTGCCAGGTGTTCCCGCAACCTTCGTCGTCATGGGTGCTGCTGCTCGCGCAATCCTCAAATACCCTCCGGCAATACAAAAAACCGTATTCACATCCATCTCCAAAGCCAATTGGACTGCCTTGGCATACCCCGTTATGTCACCACTCGCTATGGGTTTATTGCCACTACTCACCGCAACATCGCCCCCCGCTCTTCCCAGCCCCAGACTTTCATAATTCCGATTTAGAGGATCAAGCCACTCAATAGCCAAACGCACATTAGAGGGGCGTGCCTGAACCAGTTCCGATTGATAAACTTTCAGCCGTTTGCCTTCGTAAAGCAGGATATTGAATGATGTACCCCTATTCAGGGAGGCCAGCATCTGACTGACCTCATCCTTCACCCGGTCATAGGCAAACATCCCCCCTTTTTCGTCCACCAGCATGGTCGGACTTGCATCCACAATGAAGGCAATTTTTCGCCCCCCTGATTGGATTCCAAAAAAATTAACATCCGACTCTTCCGCTTCGCCTTCAAGACTCATGCCCAATCCTGCCTTCATGTCAGTTAAATAGGCAGATACATCAGTGAAGTTCGTTTCCTCAAAATCGGGCACCGTCACCGGCGAGGGAGATGACGAACTGATCACCATAGTCGCCTGGGCCGACGCAGCAGAGCGATCCGGTGTTTTGTTCTTATCTACCCGCTTGGGTGGCACATCGAGGATTCGATCCGCCGCCACATTGACCGCAATGATCTGGGGCGGTGTTGGTAGCGGAATCGCAATCACAATAGCTCCCAGAATAAGCACCACTATCATGTGAAACATCAGAGCAAACGAAAAAGCCGACACCTTGCGACCGGCATCCGCTTCACGCTGTAAGGGCCGGAAGTCCTCGGCAGATTCTATCACAAAACGGCTATGATCCAGCCCCCATTGCCTTTCCTCTGAAACACCCACCTTTATCAGCACCTTTCCCTCCGGTTCACCCGGCTCAGAAAACCTCGATGCCCCAAAACCTTCTTCCACAAGAACCGGCTTTTGTTCAGGAGAAATCGTAGTTTCCCCTGTCCCCACCAAGCCCTCCGCGCTGCCTGCCAGATTGTCCTCTTCTATGGCATAATCAACAGGCCCGCCGTCTGACGAAACATCCTCAACTGTTGCAGTAATCGCCGCATCGATGGCATTCCCCCCATATACCTGCGCCATCCCCGACACCCCCGGTGTATCTTCCTGTGCAAATTCCTCTGCCGCAGAACGCCCTTCCGTCAGCAAACGGTGCAAACGAAACTGAACATAGGGCGGAGCAGGTCCTGCTGCATCAGGCGATTCCCTGACCAATCTTTTCGCCTCGTCTATCTGGTCACGCAGTACATAAGCCTGGATCAAAGCCAACCTGAGATCCCAATCACAGGGAACCAGAGCCAGTATGCTTTCCAAGCTATTCAGGTCTTCGTGACTCATTTTATCAACAACTAATCAGACTGGCTCCTATCTATCGCAAAGACCATTTTACCAGTAAGCGCACAGCACTGACCACAATTCGGCCTATACAAGTGTATTTATTCCGATTTTAGACAAACGAATCACCCATCCGTTGAAACGTGCCCCCCACATTCCAGAAAAAAACCAAGCAGAGAAGTTTAAAAACCAGTATCCCTAGGGACCTCCGGTCACATTTTGTAGACCTTCCATCCCTACTAATGTCTTCTGCTTTCCACGATTTCTCTTGGTGATATTTTTGAAATGACCATCAACTGACGTGCTGGGTTCCTCGTCCGAACCAATAAACCATACCACATTGATCTTTGGCCGGGGTTTGCCCTTGGCCCGGTAGTACATCGATACCGAATTTTTAACCTGGTCCTCTACCTCCTCCATTTCATAACCCGGTCCAGGCTTGCGTTGCACATTGGGCAGGATCTCCGCCACGATTTCATGCCAGTCCCGAATCACCCGCTGTGGGATATCTTTCTTTTTTCTCTCTGCATTTTCCTTGGTCAACCAAGCCTTCGCCTTGACCAGGGCATCCCGCCACTCCTCCTCTTGTTTTTTCCCCCAACCTCGTTTGCGCATCCACTTGTCATACTCTCGTTTTTCCATCGGCTTGTGGTGATGTATCCAACCACTGGTCAATACAAACATCGCATTCACATCCATTTCCAGTGCCCTTTGCATGGCCTTGATGTAGTGCATAAGGTCATTCACCGGGATCGGTTCAATCCCGGATTGCACAGGCTTCGAAGTAAAACCCTCGCGGATACCGATTTTCTCAAACTCCTTATTAACCGGATCAAACCATTCGACCGCCTGCCGCACATTTGAGGGAGTCGCCGCCACCAGCTCGTCACGGAAAGTTGCTATTTTTTTACCTTCATAAATTACGATATTAAAAGCTGTCTGGCGATTCATGCCAGCCATCATCTGGGCAATTTCATCCTTCACCTTAGTGAAGGCAGGAATCCCGCCCTTGCGGTCAGTCAGCATGAAACGAGCCGCTTCAATGACAAAAACAATCCGGCTGCCACTGGAGCGAATACCGAAAAAATTCACCATCGATGAATCCCCTTCGCCTTGGGTGAAGCTCATCCCGGTTCCCAGATTTTGAGCAGTCATCCCCAAGGTCACATCAACATTTTGTGAATCATCAAAATCAGGAATCGCAATCGGTGATGACGCCATCGAAGAGATTGCAAAAGTCGGTGTCGACGCTGCACTCGATGCAGTCGCCTGTGACTTCTTCACAATCTTAACCTCCTCGATTTGCTCATCCGTCTCAGGAGTGTAAGCCGTGGCCACAATCTGTGGGGGATTCACCGGAGGCAGGGACATCACCACGAGCCCCAATACCAGGGCGATCGCTACATGGACAAGCACGGCTACCGTCAAAGCTGATGCTTTCTGGGCAGTGTCGCTGTCTTTTTCATGTACTTTGATCGCATCCGGATCTACTTCTCCAGCCAGCACAATGGAGCGCTCCCCGTGATGATCAACTTGCGCCCCGGTCGCTTCCGGCGCAGCTGCGGCCTCCTCCTCAACCTCCATCATCGCGATGGGCGTGCTATCCTCAAGCATCCCGGTCGCTTTTAAAACTTCTCCCTCTCCCTTATTGGCTGTAACAGGCCCAGTAACAGGATTAGCCCGCTCCATCACCTTGCCCGATACCGGATGCACCGGCTCACTCATATTAGCCTTTCCCTGAGGATCCAGTTCCGAGCGCAATTCCTTCACCAATCGCGACTGCCCCATAGTCATGGGAGCCAGAGGATTCCCCCGCAATGCATTCAATGCTTCATCCGTCATTCCAAGGTCTTTGTAAGCCTGGGCTAATTGCAATCGCACCTCCCAGTCATCAGGATTGCTCTCAGCCTGGGTCACCAGTTCATGAAGATTGGCCATTGTTGAAAATAGTTATGATTTTAACGAATCAGGAGTCCCCTATTTACTATAAGCGAACTGCTAGTGAGACTAACATTCCAATAGCAGGTTTCCAAGTATTTCCCGACTCATACCGTATTTTCGGGACTGCAAGAAATGCTCAGCAGGAATCAACCTCCAGTCACATTACTAAGACCTGCCATACCCTTCAAAACCTTCAATTTGCCTCGGTTGCGCTTGGTCTGTTGTTTCAAATGAGCCTCGATCGAAGCACTTGGATTTTCATCCTCCCCGACAAACCACACCACATTAAACCTTGGTCGCGGTTTGCCTTTTGCTCGATAATACATCGACACAGCATTTTTCAACTGATCCTCCACATCTTCCATGGTGTAACTCGGTGAAGGTTTTTGCCTTATTCCCGGGGAAGTTTTGCTGATAATCCCAGTCAAACCCGTAACCACTTTGCGGGGAATTCCATTTTTCAGTCGGTTTTCATTTTCTTTTTTCAACCAGGCCTGAGCCACCTTGATCGCTTCCCTCCATTTTTCTTCCTCCTTCTCTCCCCACTTCTTCTTCTTCATCCATTTTTCATATTCACGCTTTTCCATGCTCTTACGATGCCACCCCCAACCATTGCTGAGCAGAAAAATAGTGCTCACGTCCATCTCCAACGCCCGCTGCGAGGCCTTGATGTAATTCACCAGATCCCCCACTGGAATCGGCTCGATTCCAGACTGCACCGGCTGTGAGCTGTAGCCCTTCTGAAGGCCAATGTTCTCAAACACCTTGTTGATCGGATCAAACCATTCAATTGCCTGGCGAACATTGGAGGGAGTCGCCGCCACCAGCTCATCCTGATAGGTCGCCACCCTTTTGCCATCGTAAATGATCATGTTAAAGGCTGTTTGCCGGTTCAACCCGGCCAACATCTGGGCAATCTCGTCCTTCACTTTGTTGTAAGCAGGGATTCCCCCCTTTTCATCGACCAACATGTAACGCGAAGCCTCGATAATAAAGACAATGCGATTCCCCGTGGCACGGATTCCAAAAAAATTCACCTGTGAGGTGTCACCCTTGCCATCGTCAAAACTCATATCCATGCCCACGTTCTGAGCCGTCATCCCCAGGGTCACATCCACATTCTGCGACTCGTCAAAATCGGGAATAGCAATCGGGGATGATGCCATTGAGCTGATCGCAAAAGTTGGCTTCGACGCGGCACTCGCTGCAGTCGCCTGCGATTTTTTCTGAATCTTAACCTCTTCAATCTGTTCGTCCGTTTCCGGGGTATAGGCCGTAGCCACAAGTTGGGGTGGATTCACCGGCGGCAGGGACATCACCACCAATCCCAGCATCAAAGCGATCCCCACATGCACCAGAACAGCCACCGTCAGAGCAGAGACCTTCTGCGCGGCATCACTGTCTTTGTCATGCACCTTGATTGCATCCGGATCCACATCCCCGGCCAATACAATGGATCGTTCTCCGTGATACCCACCCTCATGCCCGCTCCAGTCCACTGGCTCAATCGGTGCACTTTCGGAACCATCTTCAACGATCTCGACTGCCTGCAAAACTTCTTCTTCACCAGAAGCGGCCTCGGCAATCTGCATCACCATTCCCGTCACCGGATGCACCGGCTCACTCATATCCGCTTTTCCCTCGGGATCCAGCTCCTTGCGCATTTCCTTCACCTGCCGCGACTGCGACATGGTCATGGGGGCCAGTGGATTCCCCCGCAAAGCAATCAAGGCTTCATCCACCATTCCTAGCTCTTTGTAAGCCTGGGACAATTGCAATCTCACATCCCAGTTATCAGGGTCGTTTTCAGCGTTTGCCACTAATTCATGTAAATTAGCCATAGTTTTATCGGGGGAGTATTACAGTTCAGGCTAAAAAATTCATCGATAGCATGAATTTTCCAAACCCTAGTAATTCGGAAAAATCCTGCTCCAGCAAAAAACTATCATTCTTGCCGCTTTCTACCAAGAATATACCGTCTCATACCGTATTTTCGGGACAAGGCCCTAAAACCCGGTCAATAATCCCTGAATGGCCCCCGCGGCTCTGCTGCATCCATTTCCCTCAACCAATGATTAAAGCGATCTTTCACCATTTTCAGGATCTCCGGTCGCTCTTTTGAAAGGTCGTTTTTTTCCCCGACATCTTTTTCCAGATCGAACAAGCCACCGCCCTTGCCCCCCATATCCACCCACTTCCATTTACCCACCCGTGCCCCGAGTAGGTCCCGGCGCTTCCAGAACATCTCTTTGCGGGGTGATTTTATCTCTCCTTTCAAAACCGGCATCATATCAAATCCATCCAAAACAACACCTTCGGGCAATTTGGCTCCCGCAGCTTTTGCAAAAGTAGGCAACAACTCCAGACTGGTCAGAAATTCATCACTGACCACCCCTTTGGGCAATTCATCCGGCCAGCTGATAATGCAGGGTACACGAATTCCTCCCTCCCAGGTTTGCCCTTTGTGTCCGCGCAAAGGGATGTTACTCGCACCTCCGCTGCCTCCATTGTCCGAGAAAAAAACCACAATGGTATTCTCCCGCAATCCCTGTTGATCCAATTCAGCCAGCAGATTTCCAATCGATGCATCCATACAGGTCACCGCTGCCCGGTAATCCCGCGTCCTCGCCTCCCGGGTGGGCACCATGGCCTCCTCACCATATTTTTTCCCTTTTCTGAATTCCAGTTCCACCGGTGGATACATCTTCTTGTATTTCTCCGGCGCCTGAACTGTTCCTCTGATCTTAGGATCCAGGGATGATGAATTATGGGGCGCATTGAAGGGCACATAGATAAAAAACGGATCTTCATGATGCGCCTTCAAAAAACGCAGGGCCTCTTGTTCAAACAGATAGGTACAATACTGCCCTTTATCTTCCTCGCTGCGCTCAGTCCCCCGATACATGGAATGAACCCCATAACGCTCGTGGGTATAATAATCGATCCCTGTATTCACCAGACCGTAGAAATCATCAAAACCTCGGTTGGTCGGCAAAAAACGTTTGAGAACCCCCAAATCCCACTTGCCATATATTGCGCTTTTGTATCCCACCGGCTTCAGCACTTTCGGGATCAATACCTCACGCAAATCCATGCCTCCGATTTTTTCCCAGCTGACATTGTATTCTTCCCAGTTGTATTTTTTACCATAATCCGGTGCTTCATTGCGGATCATGTCATAAATACCATTGCGCTGCGGATAACGTCCGGTCAAAATGCTGCCCCGCGATGGAGTGCAAGCCGGCCAGGAGACATAAAAGTTGGTCAGCCGCACCCCGTCTTCTGCCAATTGATCCAGATTTGGAGTTAGTATCTCCTTGTTCAACACTCCCAAATCTGCATAACCCTGATCATCGGATACAATGAGAAGAATATTAGGTTTTTTTCCGGCACATTCCCCCGTCTGAATGCAAGTGGAGATTGATAGAATAAAAAACGCAGTAAGAAGGAAGAAATTATTCATAACCAGACCCTAGGATGTTATGCTACACATGCAAGCGGCGCATTCACGCCCCCGTCAATTCTTAATTCTTAATTCCTAATTTTCAATTCAATCCCAACCACTCCCCACCTGCCACTCCTCCATCTGTTCACTGGGGATTTCATCCAGGAAGCGAGAGGGTTGCTGCAAGACCTGCCCGGAATGTGCATTCTGCCAGATCAGGGGATAAGTCAAATACAGCTCATCCATGGCTCTGGTCACTGCCACATAAAACAAGCGCCGCTCTTCCTCCAGACCACTGTCATCCAGGTCCTCTTCCAGGACCCGCCCGTTGGGAAACATGCCCTCCGCCATCCAGATCACAAAAACTACTTTCCACTCCAAACCCTTGGCTTGGTGCACCGATGACAAACACACCACATTACTGTCTTGCTCTTTTTTTTGCCGCCCGCCTTTGATGTCGGTATCCGTTCCCGCCAGAAGAGACAGCTGGGTCAAAAATTCTTCCACATTTTCAAAACCAGAACTGAAGTTATCCAGCTGCTCGATATCCATTTTACGGTTCTCATAATTGGAAAATTGAGCCCGCATATAATCCGCATACATCCCCTCCACTATCGAGGTGATCATCATCGAAGGCGGCTGCAGTTCCCCGTCCACGTCAATCAACTCATCCAGAGTGTAAGCCAACTGCATCCAATCCTTTTTCCCCTTCGGGGGCACCACAAAATCCAGCATATATTTGGAAAAGCCATCCGACTTTTCCTTTTGACTGCCCTCACAGGACAACCACTGCATCCAGAGCTTGTCTGCACTTTTATCTCCAATCCCCGGCAACATGCGCACCATTCGCTTGAAAGCCACCTCATCCGCACGGTTCGCCACAAACTTCATGAAGGTTGCCACATCTTTGACATGAGCCTGTTCAAAAAACCTAAGCCCGCTGGTAATGTTGAAATCCACTCCCTGCCTGGTTAATTCCATCTGCACCTCCATCGCCTGGTAGTGCGCACGGTACAATACCGCGATCTCCTGCGGCTCCACGCCCTCCTCCTGAAGCTCCTGGATACGTTGCACCACAAACGCCGCCTGGGTATTGGTATTGCTCAGCATCACCAGAGCCGGCAAGGTTTCCTGGTCTGATCGAAAAGGAGCCAACTCTTTGCTGAACTGTTCGGTATTGCTGCGGATCGCCGAATTTGCCAGTGTCAGAATTTCCGGTACAGAGCGATAATTGGTTTCGATTTTATAAACATTGGTCCCGGGGTATTGCTCGGGGAAATTCAGGATATTGCGGAAGTCCGCCCCTCGCCAGGAATAGATTGACTGCGCATCGTCACCCACCACCATAAGATTACCGTGTTTCCCCGCCAGCAAGTCGATCATGTCGGATTGAATCATATTGGTATCCTGATACTCATCGACCAAAACAAACTCAAATTGATGCTGATACAAATCACGCAAATCGTCATGCTCACGTAAAAGTGACAAGGTCTTGATCAAAAGATCATCGAAATCCATGCAATTGGTGGTCAGTTTTTTATCCTGATAGGCATCCCGCATTTTTACAATTTCATCCGAGAACTGCTCGAAATAAGAATAATTGTCCGCGATGTAGTCACGCAAATTCACTCCTGTATTCCGCGCCATACTGAACATGTCACTGAGCAACTGTGCTTTGGGGAATTTCAAAGCTTTCACATCCAAACCACTGTCTTTAACCACCGAATTCATCAACTCCTTCTGATCCTCCCGATCCATGATTGAAAACTGCCGAGCCATTCCCAGGCGATCTGCATGACGGCGCAGAATGCGGTTGCCAATCGAGTGGAAAGTCCCACTCCACAATGTACTGGTATCAACCGGTACCAGGGCAGCCACCCTCTCAATCATTTCGCGCGCCGCTTTGTTGGTAAAGGTCAGTAACAGGATGTTCTGGGCCTGGATTCCATTCTGTAGCAAATAGGCCACTCGATAGGTTAAAGTACGTGTCTTGCCGCTGCCGGCACCGGCAATCACCAGCGCCGGACCGGGAGGTGCTTTGACAGCTGCCAGTTGCTGAGGGTTCAGCTCTGCGTCGAAATCAATCGCAGGAGAGCCGCCTTCACCACCGACTGAATTTAAATTATAGATTCGGGCCATCACCTTGTTTTAGAAAAAAATAAATTTTAGAGTTTAATGAAATGACAATAATGGTAATCTCCGCCCTGAGTTTGCAAGTCAATCATTATGGAAAACCTTCAAGAATGGATCAATAACGCCATTGGAACCGCCAACGGTTTTGTCTGGGGGCTTCCCACCGTCTTTCTCCTCTGCGGCACCGGCATTGTCCTTACCATCCTTCTGAAAGGAATCCAGTTCAGAGGGTTTTTTCATGCCATTCAAGTAGTTCGGGGGAAATTCGACCATCCGGATGATCCTGGGGAAGTAAGCCATTTCCAGGCTTTGTGTGCCGCACTTTCTGCCACCGTTGGGCTCGGTAATATTGCCGGTGTGGCTATTGCCATCGGCATTGGCGGTCCCGGCGCTGTATTCTGGATGATCCTGATAGGTGTGCTTGGCATGTGCACCAAATTCAGTGAATGCACCCTTGGCCACATGTATCGCCGGGTCGATGACAAAGGCGTCGTGCACGGTGGGCCGATGTATTATATAGAAGCGGCCCTTGGCACTAAATTATTAGGCAAAAGTGTGGCGGCATTTTTCGCCCTTGCCTGTATTTTTGCGAGTTTTGGAGCTGCCAACATGTTCCAAACCAACCAGGCCGCAGGCGTGGTCGAGGCCACCATGGGAATCAACAAGCATGTCACAGGTGTTGTGCTCGCCATCCTGACCGCCATCGTTATCATCGGCGGGATCAAGCGGATCGGTAAAGTGGCTTCTTTCATTGTTCCTTTCATGGGGGGTATTTATGTGATCGGAGCTTTAATCATTATTCTTGCCAACTTCTCGCAGCTGCCCGAAGTGGTCAGCATGATTCTAAACGATGCTTTTTCCGGTACTGCCGCGGGCGGGGGATTTCTGGGAGCTACTTTCAAGGTTGTGATGGTACAGGGAGTCAAGCGTGCTTGTTTCTCCAATGAAGCCGGTGTCGGCTCCGCCCCCTTTGCCCATTCTGCTGCCGCCACCACTGAGCCTGTACGTGAAGGAGCAGTCGCCATCCTCGAACCCTTTGTCGATACAGTAGTTATCTGCACCATGACAGCCTTTGTCATCCTCATCACCGGCCAGTGGCAGGAAGGTGCTCCCGGTGACTGGCTCCAGGGTGCTCTCGTCACCGCAAAGGCTTTTAATCATACTATTCCGAATTTCGGGAATTATTTCATTCCTATCGCCGTATTTTTCTTTGCCTACTCAACGCTCATCTCCTGGTCCTACTATGGTGAAAGATCTGTCGACTACCTGTTTAAAGGCAAGGGAAGGCTGGTTTACAAACTAGTCTTCTGCGTTGTCGCTTATGTCGGAGCCATCTGGAATTCCGGTGCCGTCATTTCCTTCTCCGAAATGATGCTGGGCATCATGATTTTCCCCAACTTGATCGCCGTGATCCTACTCATGCCCACACTGGCGCGAGCCACTTCCGAGTATTTTGAAAAATTAAAAAATAATGAGTTTGAGCACAAGTGATTTGACGGCCACAGCATCGTGATCAGCACTCATATTACCTATTGGGATTCCTGCAACCCCAGGCAGCTGACAGACGTAACAAAATACGTACTATTCGTTGCAAAAAAGGAGGATACGATCCATTGATCCTTTTGCATCGGTATTTCCTGAATTTCATCCCAATTTTTTACTCCATCCACCATGAGCGCCTTGTCCTGCTGTATTCATTCTACACCCTGTCGATTCTGGAACTCATCCATCGGGAAAAAAATCATTGTTGCTCTCACCGGCATCATTCTGGTTGGATTCCTCACCGGTCACCTGATTGGCAACTTGCTGATTTTCCAGGGAGAGCACGCTTTTAATGACTACGCTCATTTCCTCCAAACCATGCTTCACGGTTACGGAGTCTGGCTGGCCCGGATAGTTCTTCTGATCACTTTCGTCCTGCACGTCATCGCCACCATCCAGCTCACTCTTGCCAACAAAGCGGCACGTGATGTTCAATACCAGCATCCGGCCACAGTCACCGCCTCCGCTTCCTCTCGCATGATGATCTGGAGTGGATCGACGGTTCTGGCCTTTCTGGTTTTCCACGTCTTTCACTACACCGTCCGGGTGAGCCCCACGCTGGCCGAGCTCGGTGCGGAAAATCCCCATGCCATGGTCATCGCAGGCTTCAGCAACATCCTGGTCAGCCTCTTTTATCTCATCGCCATGACCTTGCTCTGCTCACATCTTAGCCACGGGATTGCTTCGATCTTTCAAACTCTGGGTATGCGCTCTCACAAAACGGCCATACCCATCGACATCTTCTCCAGAGCATTCGCTCTGTTCATCTGGATCGGTTTCATCTCCATCCCCATCGCCATCATGATTTTTGGATTCGGCAAATAAATCATCTTCTTATAATCCGCGTTCATTAACATCCATTCGCGCTTCCACCTTCCTTCACCAAATTTCAAACCTCAAATTTTCCACCCATGCTGAACAGCAACATTCCCTCTGGTCCCATTGAGCAAAAATGGACGAATCACAAGTTCGATTCCAAGCTCATCAATCCGGCGAATAAACGGAAATTCAAAGTAATCGTCGTCGGATCCGGTCTTGCCGGCGGGGCGGCCGCCTCTACTCTGGCCGAGCTGGGTTATCAAGTCAGCTGCTTCTGTTATCAGGACAGTCCTCGGCGGGCCCACTCCATCGCTGCACAGGGAGGGATCAATGCCGCTAAAAATTACCGCAACGACGGTGACTCCATCCAACGGCTGTTCTACGACACGGTCAAAGGCGGCGATTTCCGTTCACGGGAAGCAAATGTTTACCGCCTCGCAGAAGTCTCCAACGCCATCATCGACCAGGCTACGGCCCAAGGTGTACCCTTTGCCCGCGAATACGGCGGTTTACTCGACAACCGCTCCTTCGGCGGTGCCCAGGTATCACGAACCTTTTACGCCCGTGGCCAGACCGGACAACAGCTACTCATCGGTGTTTACCAGGCTCTTGAAAAAGAAATTGGTCGCGGTGGTGTCACCATGCACACCCGCAGTGAAATGCTCGACCTGGTGACCGTCGAAGGTCACGCCAAGGGCATCATCGTGCGCGACATGGTGACGGGTGAAATCACCTCTCACGCTGCCGATGCTGTCATTCTCGCCACCGGCGGTTATGGCAATGCCTTTTTTCTCTCCACCAATGCCATGGGCTGCAACGTCATGGCCGCCTACCGCGCCCACAAGCGCGGGGCCTGTTTTGCCAATCCTTGTTACACCCAGATCCACCCCACCTGCATACCGGTCAGCGGTGATTACCAGTCAAAGCTCACCTTGATGTCAGAGTCCCTGCGCAATGACGGACGGATTTGGGTGCCAAAAAATGCCGATGACTGTAAAAAGAATCCGTCGGATATCCCCGAAGCAGACCGCGACTACTACCTCGAACGCAAATACCCTTCTTTCGGCAATCTTGCTCCACGCGACATCGCATCACGAGCCGCCAAAGAAGCCTGTGATGACGGCCGCGGCGTCGGCCCGTCCGGACTCGGTGTATATCTGGATTTCCACGATGCCACCCAGCGACTCGGACAAGAAACCATTAGCGCACGCTACGGAAATCTTTTCCAGATGTATGGCAAAATCACCGGGGAAGATCCCTACCAGACCCCGATGCGTATTTACCCCGCCGTTCATTACACCATGGGCGGACTCTGGGTAGACTACAACCTGATGTCCAACGTGCCAGGCCTGCATGTGCTTGGTGAAGCCAACTTCTCGGATCATGGCGCCAACCGTCTCGGTGCGTCAGCCCTCATGCAGGGGCTCGCTGACGGTTATTTTGTAATTCCAGCCACCATCGCCCCCTACCTCGCCAGCCAGACACCGGGCTCGGTCACCACGGAGCACGCAGAGTTCAAAAAAGTTGAAGAAGAGGTGCGTGAACGTGTCGGCCGTTTGATCAATATCAATGGCAAACGCACCGTGGATAGTTTCCACCGGGAACTCGGCCACCTGCTGTGGGACAAATGTGGCATGGCCCGCGACAAAGCCGGACTGGAAGAAGCGCTCGACCGTATCCCTGGCATCCGAGAGGAATTCTGGGAAAACGTACGTATTCCAGGATCCGGAAACAACGTCAACGCCGAACTGGAAAAAGCCGGACGCGTCGCTGATTTCCTCGAGTTTGCCGAGCTGCTGTGCCACGATGCGCATGACCGGAAAGAATCCTGTGGGGGCCATTTTCGCACAGAATACCAATTCACCGAAAAATCTCCGGAAGTCAAAGCCGGCAAAACCCAACCGGGCGAAGCCAAACGCGATGACAAAAACTTCTCTTATGTCGCTGCCTGGGAATTCAAGGGCGTGGGTAAAAAACCCAAACTCCACAAAGAACCGCTGGAGTATGAAGCCGTGAAACAAACAATTCGCAGTTACGCCTGAACCCAGCTCTGCAACAATCCAGCACACTCTACATTTTACCACCCGTATCTGTTATGGCTAATCTAAATCTCACCCTGAAAGTCTGGCGGCAACTCAATGCCGAAGACCACGGCCGCATCGAAACATACGAGGCCAGAGACATCTCTGATGAAGCCTCCTTCCTGGAAATGCTCGACATCGTCAATGAACGCATCCTCGAAGATGGCGGTGAACCGATTCATTTCGATCATGACTGTCGCGAAGGAATCTGCGGTATGTGTTCCCTCACCATCAACGGCATTCCGCATGGCAAGGACAGGGGAATCACCGTCTGTCAGCTGCACATGCGCACATTCAAGGACGGCGACATCATCTGGATCGAACCCTTCCGCTCACGGGCATTTCCTATTTTGCGCGACCTGATGGTTGACCGCACAGCTTTGGATCGAATCGTTGCCGCCGGGGGGTATATCGATATCAGAACTGGGGCCGCCCAGGATGCCAACAATCTGCCGGTTGAAAAGGACAAAGCAGAAGCTGCTTTTGAAGCTGCTGCCTGTATTGGCTGCGGAGCCTGTGTCGCCTCCTGTAAAAACTCCAGTGCGATGCTCTTTGTCTCTGCCAAAGCCGCCCATCTCAACTACCTGCCGCAGGGTGCCCCTGAGAAACAAAAACGAACTCTCTCCATGGTCAGGCAAATGGATGAGGAGGGTTTTGGCAACTGCACCAATCAATACGAATGTGAAGCCGTCTGCCCCAAAGAAATCAGTGCGGACAACATTGCCAAACTGAACCGCGATTATGCCCTGTCGAGTATCAAGGAAGCGGTAAGTTGAAATTTCATTTACTTTATTTTGTGTAAATTAGAGCTTATCCAGATTAATCTGAAGCACTTAGAGTAAATAACTCTTACTAATAGAAAGCATGGATTTCGATGGACGCCAAACACTGATCATTGCCATTCTTACCCTCTTTCTGGGTAAATTGCTCAACCGCAAGGTCACTTTTTTCCGTAAGTACAACCTGCCCGAGCCCGTCACCGGCGGAGTACTCGTCTCTCTCATCTTCGGAGCCCTGTATTTTTTCTTTAATACCGAAACCAGCTTCGATCTTATCACCCGCGATAGCCTTTTGATCGTTTTTTTTACTACGATCGGTCTCAACGCCAAATTTTCGACTCTGCTGACCGGAGGACGCCCATTGCTCATCCTGCTTGTCGCCGCGGTTGTTTATCTAATCCTCCAAAATCTCGTCGGACTCGCTGTCATGAGCCTGACAGGCGAACCTCTTGCTACCGGCATTCTGGGAGGCTCGATCGCTCTCAGTGGCGGCCATGGCACCGCCATCGCCTGGGCTCCCTCTCTCGCTGAAAATTACGGCATCGGCAAAGCTTCCGAAATCGGCATAGCCTGTGCCACCTTTGGCCTCATCCTCGGCGGCCTCATCGGTGGCCCCATCGCCAACCGACTGATCAAAAAACATCAACTCACCCCTGAGCACCCCAACGATGAACATCTGGTAGGCCTCCCCGACAAGGATTCCGAACCCAGCATTCACGAAGAAAAATTTCGCATCATCAATGTCGATACGGTTCTATCCTGCCTTCTCGTAATCAGCATTGCTGTCGGTCTGGGCCTCGTTCTCAACGAAGCCGCTGTTGCTTTCGGGCTTCAACTGCCTAATTTTGTTACCTGTCTTTTTGCCGGCATCCTGCTCACCAACTTCCTACCCCTTCTTTTCAAAAAAATGCCCTGGCCTTCCGGCTCCAATTCCCTTGCCCTCATCTCCGATCTCAGTCTCGGCCTTTTTCTCGCTATGTCATTGATGAGCCTGCAACTCTGGACCCTGCTCGATCTGGCCGGCCCGATCATGTTGCTGCTGGTCGCCCAGGTTATTGTGATCACTGTCTGGGTGATGTTTGTCATTTTCCCAGCCATGGGGCGCAGCTACGATGCAGCCATCATCGCCTCCGGTTATGCCGGTCTCGGACTGGGGGCCACGCCTACTGCCATCGCCAACATGACCGCCGTCACCACCAAATACGGCCCCTCCCCGCAGGCCTTTCTCATCGTCCCTCTCGTCGGTGCTTTTTTCATCGACCTCGCCAACGCCTTCGTCATCCAGAAATTCCTCGCCTGGGTTGGCTAAACCACAAGCTGACAAAAAAACTAGCGGGGATCCGGAGGAAGGGACACAAAAAAAGCCAGCCCTCTCAAGGACTGGCGTATCAAACAAGCTTCCCTACTTTTTCGGAAACAGTGATTTTGCCGGTTTGGCAGTAGCTTCCTTGTGGCCTTTCTCGGCACCATGTTTGTCAGTTTTTTTCACCTCGTCGTGCCCCTTTTTGTCGTGATCATCCTTGGCATGTTCCTTATGGTCATCCTTGGTGTGCTCATCATGCCCCCCTTCGGAGTGCTCTTTGTGATCCCCTTCAGCGTGATCGTCATGCCCACCACCTTCGTGATGTTTTTCGTAGAGCTTTTTAATCCCCGTATCGAACTCGGTGTCATCAAAACTATGCTTATTGCAAGCACCCATGAATAATCCTACCCCGACAAACAAGGCAGCTGTGATTCCGAGAACAATTTGTCTTTTCATATCCGTCTTTTCCCTACCATGATTCGGCCAAGCCGCAAGCAAAACTAATCGCCAAAACCACGAAACACACAACTGGCTGTAGGAGTCTCGTGCAGCACAATTTCATATAACCCCGGGCACGGGCTTTCGATCCTGCGCCAGAACCAGGCACACATGTTTTCAATAGTTGGATTCTCCAAGCCCTCAATCTCGTTGACATAGCTGTGATCCAGCAATTCGAGCAGCGGTTTGACAGCTGCAGAGATTTTAGCATGATCGTAAACCCAGCCACTTACCGGATCGACTTCGCCCTCCACCGTGATCTCCAGTTTAAAGCTGTGACCATGCATCAATCGGCACTTGTGCCCCTCCGGAGCATTAGGCAAAGTCTGCGCGGCTTCAAAAGTAAAACTTTTTTTCAATTGGGCTCTCACAATAGCTAGGCTCCTACACCAGCTACACAGCATTGGCAAAAGGATATCAAACGGATTTTTTAGCCGGATCCCAGATGAATTTGTGCATCTGCAACTGAAAACGAGCTTCCAGTTTGTCACGCAACATCCACTCAACAATTTTACGCGGATCGATTTTGCCAAACACCGGCGATAACAACACCGCTCCACAACGCCCGCTGAGCCCATATTTAATGATCTGCTCCCGGGCCCATTGATAATCCTCTTCCGATGAGAGCACAAATTTCACCTCATCCCTCTGCGTCAACATTTCGATATTTTCGTAACGGTTACGCTTGCACTCTCCACTGCCCGGAGTTTTCAAATCCATGATGCGGTGAACCCGGTCATCGATCAACGAAATATCATGGGCACCACTGGTTTCGATCATTACCGTTTTGCCACGATCACACAGTCGCTTCATCAAAGGCGGCACGGCTTTCTGCAACAAAGGCTCCCCTCCGGTGATCTCTACCAAAGGAACATCGAAGGCCAGCACCCGGGCTTCGATTTCATCGAGATCCATCTTATCGCCTTCATAAAAAGCATATTCGGTATCACAGTAAGAACATCTCAGATCACAAAAAGTCGTTCGAACAAAAATGCAGGGAAGCCCCGCCCAAGTGCTTTCACCCTGAATTGATTCGTAAATCTCGTTTACAGTTATGTTACCACTACCTGCCATCACTCACTAAAACGGGCTAAGCTCAATCTATATTTTTCTCACGGAGCCACGAAGACATAGAGAATAAATTCATGATAAAAAACAGAACTCACTAAGTTTATTTCTCACCTCTGTTCCTCTGCGTCTCTGTGAGAACCCTTCCCCCTACTTCTTCAGTCCCATCCACTCGGCCTGGGTCAACAATCGCACCTGCGCATTTGAATCTTTTACATCAAGCAACTCGACTTGATAACTCTTCAAGGTCCAACCTCGTTTGGCTGCAAGGGTTATTTCCTGAAGGCCTTTTTTTAGTTCCAACTCCACCACCACCGCACCGGATTCAGTATCCAATTTGATCTCTTCTTCACCAACAAACAAATGCAGCTCCTTGACCTCATTCAAGCCCAGGGCAATCTTGCCGCCTTTCGACAGATCCATATAAAAGCGTGCCACCGACCAACGGTTTGAACCCCGCCCCTTCACCGGCGGCAATTCACTCAGAGGCAAGGCCCCGTTCACCTGACTGTATTGCGGCATCCAGGCATAAGTCTTGAAATTGTCGGCAAAAATCCGCGGGCCATAATGACCAATCGCATCACGAGTGCGTTCGTGCGGCATCAGCGCCTCCCAATGCCGGACATAACGCTTGGCCGACACCTTGAACTCACCCTCCTTGCCAAGCTCAGAAAGAAAACGCACTAGATCGACAAATTCATCTTCTCTCAATGAGGCGGTCAATCCCGGAGGCATCAAGGACACCGGACTGACCGCATTTGAAGCCACCTCGGATTTTGGAATCCTGTTTTCCTGGCCCGCCGCGTCACGAATCACAATCTCGTCTGAACTTTCCCGTGCAATAGCTCCCGCATAAGCCTGACCACTTTTAGTGGTAACCAGAGTGGTGTGGTAGCCTTCCTTGATCTTACTGCTCGGCTGAAGCATGGAGTCGATCAAATAGTCCACCGGAGCGCTGGCGCCGATACTCAACAGATCAGGGCCAATGATTCCACCTGCACCTCCGATGGCGTGACAAACGACACACTGCATCGCAGCTCGTCGATAAATCGTTTCGCCCCGATGTGGTTTACCTTCCTTTGCCACCTTTGCCATCATGGTCTCCATTTCCTGTGCGGTCAGCGCGGTTTTCATCGGCTTGAGATCAGCGGCTTGCTGCAAAGCTTTGATCAGACCTACCGGCTTGGTTGCTGTGCTTCCCGCTTGCTGCACACCGGTCAGAGCAATCGCCTGAGGTAATTTCACCTTCTTCTCGCGAATCACCCCAGCCAATACATTCGGCCCCTGCTTGGTCGCTAGAAAGGCTCCGTAAATACCAAACGGATCCTTACCTTCAGGCGCATCAGGCAAAACCAGCACGGCCAGTTCCGCCCCCTGCCTGGGTGACATTTGAGCCAGACCAATCACCCCCAATGAGCGCATTTGGTAGGACAGTTTTTTGTCGAGCGCCGTCTTCTTGAATAAGTTCACCGTTTTGCCACCTCCCAGATAACGCAAACCCTCCATCGCTGCCCGCGCACGTCCTTCATTCTGTTCAGCCGCCAGAAAAGCCTTCTCCAATTCCGGTCGTGAAGCTTCCACTTTCCAATAACCTGCCAGCGAAGCTGCCAATGAGAAGGCTTTCACATCATCTCCGGCAAAAAACACCTTCACCTCGTCAGCCCCTTCCGCAGGATGTAATTTGCGTAATTTGGCGGCATCAAGCAATGCTTGTAAAATGATATGCTTCTCCGTCGCAGATACCTTGTCTTCGCGGGCTTTGACAAACAAGCGGGAAAGCACCCTGGCATTTCCCACCGCGGCCAACCAATCACTCACATCCTTCACCTGTTGTTCGTTAAAGCCCCCCTTCTCCAAAGTCGTCAAAATCTTATCCACCGCCACGGCCTCCCCCGTTGCTCTCGCCGCAAACAACAACTGAGCGTCATTGACAAACGGGTTCTCCCCCTTCTCGGCCAGCGGCAACCAAAAACGCCGGTGCTCACGCGCGATCGACCACAAGGCAAAATCCAGCGCGTCATCCTTCTCCAGATCCACCGCCTTCATCGCCGCCTGGACGGCTTCGAGATTCGGCGTTTGCGCCAGCACACTGACTGCCCACAAGCGAACCTGTTGATGGGGATCCAACACAAACTTTGCCGCTGTTTTCACACTGTCCTTTATTTCTCCCGCCCGATAATACAAAACCCTCAGACCCGCTACCCGAGCGTGATGATCCTTTGATTCCAGCAGCCGTTTGGCCCAGTCCTCGCGCAACACATTCAGGCCTTGAGCCGTCCACACAGCCTCCAGTAAAGCGTGTTCATTTTCAGCAGTCAAAGCCGCCACCCATTTGTCCAGTGCAGGCATCACCGCTTCACGACCACGATCCCGCAATTCCTGTTTGGCAAAATGACGAGTCCACCCCTCAGGAGCATGCAGCATTTCCAACAGTTTCTCCACTGACTGACCAACGATCTTTGGTTTTTTCACCAGGTCCCTACCTTCGAAAGTAATCCGCCAGATTCTGCCGTGACTGTGATCGCGTCGGGAGTCGCGCCAATCCACTTCACCGTGCTGAATGATGGGGTTATACCAGTCAGCAATATAAATTGCACCGTCCGGCCCCATTTTTGCATCAATCGGACGGAAGGCCCGGTGCTTCGATGCCACCAGATCCTCCTGCTGGGTGGACACATAATTGCTACCGTTTTCCGTCAGGGCAAAACGATTCACCCGGTGTCCACGAAAGTCCGGTGCAATCATTGTTCCCACCCAGGATTCAGGCACATGACGGCCGCTCAATACTTCCAGGCCACAATGTTTAGGTTGACCGGGATTCATTCCTTTCAACACTCGTGAAGCACCCGGCGATGTTTTAAAAACAGAACGGGGAAACAGGTAATTGATGCCTTCACCGCCCGCCCCATCAGTGGCATAATCCTGCCCCCACTTATCAAAAACATGTCCCCAGGGATTGACCAGGCCTTTGCTGTAAACCTCGAGCTTGCGGGTCTCGGTGCGGTAGTGCCAGATCCCACCACCCAATAAACGCCTCACTCCCCAGGGAGTTTCAACATGACTGTGAATATAGATTGACTGGTTGAACCACAGCATACCCTCCGGCCCAAACTGGAACGTATGCAACAGATGGTGGGTATCTTCCGTACCAAAACCGGACAACACCACTTCCCGGAAATCCGCTTTACCATCACCATTGGTATCTTTCAGAAACAACACCTCGGTCGAGTTGGCCACATACACCCCGCCATCGCCCGGTGCGACGGCTGTGGGAATATAAAGATCATCGGCAAAAGCCACCACTTTGTCGGCTCGACCATCTCCCGTGGTATCCTCGATCACATACAGCTTGTCACCCTCCTCCTGGCCCGGTTTGATCTGTGGATACATCGAACTGCCCACCACCCAAAGCCGTCCCTCTTTGTCCCAATTCATTTGAATCGGTTTTGAGATCATCGGATCAGAGGCAAAAATTTCAATCTTGGCTCCATCGGGCAATTTGAATCCCTTCAAGGCTGCCTCAAGCCCGGTGTCTGGAATTTCCTTTAATCCTCCCTGGCCAAAAACCAAAACCCCGCTCAGCGAGAGGCAACTTAAAATACCGAGTAGTTTACGAATCATCATCACAAAAAAAATTAACGTTTACGCAGTGAATTCAATACCTGTTCCCTCAAATAGGAAACCTCCTTCTCCTTGGTTTTAACCAGCGGATCAAACATCGGGATTTCCTTGGCATTTTGCCCCTGCTCGTGTTTCCGAAACAGAAATAAGTAGGTTTCATTGGCCGGGCGCCAACGATGAAAAAACAAGCGGTTCTTCTCAACCACCGCTTGCCTCAATTTGTCCAACCCGGCTTCATCTTCGAGCAACGACAGCGACTCCATTCCCAGTGCACTCAGCAACTTCCCCGCCACCACCCGGTAACCGGCCTCAGTGTAGTGTATGCCATTATTCGTCAGCGGCGCTTGGCTCACCTCACCCGAAAACCCATCGCCGCCCAGCACTGCAAACAGGTCGACAAAACGAAGCTTCACTTTCCCTGCTACTTCCAGTTGTTCCAATTTTGCAATAGCATCCCTATAGCGGCCGAGACGTTTGTTATTCTCGATCTGATCAGGCAAGGGCGCTCCCAGGTTCTCCAAGGGCGTGGGCGAAAGCAAAACAATCTCCCGCAATCCATCGCCTGCCGATGAGGCCATCATTTCCAGTAAACGCGAATAACCCTCCACAAAACGCTTCAAGGCTTCCTCTTCACTTTCTCCGTCACTCCTTTTTTCCATTGCTTCCGCCCCACCGTAGTTGGAGAAAATCACCGTTGGTTTCAATTCACCCAAGCCTTTCTGCAAACGATCGAAGCCCTCCTGCGGGGGACCGAAATAGGAACGCGCATCACACCACACCGTATCGCCACTCCAACCGAGATTTCTAAATCTCACATCCTCCGCCCCTTGACGGCCTGCATCGAGATCCAAAAGAGTTTCGACATAACCAAAACTTTGCGCCCGTTCGACAAATGTATTGCCGACAGAAACCACCATGTCTCCATTTTGAAAATGAAAACCCTTATTCTGGGCCTTCGCCAGATTTGCCGAAGCAAAGACTAAAAAAGCGATCACCGCCACATGGACGATCCCCCGGTTCCAATTTTCACATTGCAAGTGCATGCATTCCTGTAGCGCAATTTTCAGCCTCAAACAAATGCGATTTCTCACGTAATGAGGCTGTGCCCTACCTTACACACCCACAAACGCAATGGCATTGTGTTCTACAACTTTTATTAGCCACACTTCGTAGAACGGATTGCCAATCCATTTTCTTCGTTTCCCATTGACCCCAAAGCCCCAAAAGCTACATTTTGTCACTATGCGTATCCCCCACACCCTCCTCCTCATCGCCGCCCTGGCAGTAATCGCTCCCACAAGCCATGCTGAGCCACTGAAAGCTGGAATGGCAGCCGTTGATGTCACTCCGAAAATCTGGCCGCTCAATCTCGTCGGCAGTTTCAACCCTCGCCCGGCCGATTCCGCCCATGACCCGTTGAACTCACGTTGTGTAGTTCTCAGTGACGGCAAAACGACACTCGCCATTGCCGTGGTCGACAACTGCCTGATCAAACGTGAAGTCCTGGACGAAGCCAAACAGATCGCTTCCAAAAAAACCGGTATTCCCACTGATCACATGCTGGTGTCTGCCACCCACACCCACAGTGCACCCACCGGACACGCCGACAAAAAGGGAAGCCCTGAAGCGCAAGCTTATCGCAAACAACTCACCACCGGCATTGCACAATCAATCATCAAGGCTCACGCCTCGATGCAGGATGCCCAGGTCGGTTACGGTGGCCACAATCTCGCTGATGAAGTCAACAATCGCCGCTGGTTCCTGCAACCCAATACCATGCCGATGAACCCCTTCGGCGAGACGACGGATATTGTGAAAATGAATCCCGGAAGCAAAGGACTGATCTCTCCCGCCGGCCCCATTGATCCCGAGGTATCCATCCTCTCAATCCGAAACAAAAAAAGCCAGCCAATCTGCCTGCTGGGTAACTATTCGCTTCACTACGTAGGAAACATTCCCGGCCGTCAGATGTCAGCTGATTATTTTGGCGAATTCTCCCGCCTGATTGGCAGCCGCTTACGCCGTGAACCCGGCAAGGATTTCCTCGGTATCCTGTCCAATGGTACCAGCGGTGACATCAATAACATTGCATTCGGCAAACGCCGCCCACCCCGCGAACCCTTCGAGCAAATCCGTATCGTAGCTGGAAAAGTCGCCGACGCCGCCTACTTCGCTTACCGCGATGCCGATCACCGGACTGATGTGAAGCTGGCCATGGTCCAGCGCGAGATCACCCTCAAGTGGCGCAAACCCGATGCCGACCTGCTCGCCCGCAGCAAAAAATACCTCGCCACTGAAAACGAGAAAGAGTTGCCGCGATTGGCAAAACACTACGCCCGCAGAGTCATCGGACTGGCCGAAGGCCCCGACACCCTGAAAGCCCTCATTCAAGTGATCCAAATCGGCGACCTCGCCATCTGCACCTTTCCCTTCGAAACCTTCGCCGAGATCGGCCTGCACCTGAAAGAAGTCAGCCCCTTCGCCGACACCTTCACCATCGAACTCGCCAACGGCTGGTACGGCTACCTGCCCACCACCGGACAACACAAATTCGGTGGTTACGAAACCTGG
>DAOUQC010000030.1 GCA_030625775.1 Verrucomicrobiota bacterium | reverse complement strand
TTCATCCTAATGTTTGTGTTCAAATTTTTGAGATGTCTCCGAGGCGGCAGGAAACGGCGTTGAGGGATGGTGAGATTGATCTGGCATTGCTGGGAAATGCCTGTCCTGAATTGGAGAAGTGTTTTCGCGTGGAAGCAATTCGCAAAGTTTTGATGGCGGTGGCGCTGCCTGATGATCACCGTTTGGCGGCTCGCAAATCGATCGACCTTGCTGAGTTGGCTGACGATATTTTTTTGAGTTTACACGAGAAGAATTTTCCGGGGCGCAAAGAGATGATGAAGGAAATGTTTGATCGAGCGGGCATCTCTCCAAGGGTTTCCCTTAAAGCTGCGGGCCTCTCGGAATTACTCGGGCTTGTCGGCGGAGGAGCAGGAGTCGCGTTGGTGCCTGCAGATCTCGATCAGTTGCCTCATGCGCGGATGGTGTTCATCAAATTGAAGCGTCCCAAGTTTACCCTCGTATCCTCGGCGGTGTGGCGGAAAGAGGACGAGACGGAAGCACTGAGGGCTTTGGTGTCCTTGTTGAAAGGTAGCGTTGTGAAGGAAGTTGTTGGTGTGCAAAATTACTAAATAAAAATGTATGAAAAAGATAATTATTCTTTCAATGCTACTCAGCCAGGCAGCATTGTTGCAAAACGGTCGGGCGGAGCCTGAGAAGGAAATTGAGAGAGAGGCGAAGGAGTGGAGCAATACTTGGGTGGATTCAGCTCACTTGAAGGACAAAGCTCGTGTCTTGATGGTTGGGGATTCAATTGCCAATGCTTATTATAATGAGGCGAGCAAAGCTCTGGCAGAAAAGGCTTATGGGGCCAAGCTTACCACATCCGCCTGCGTTGCCGACCCCGCATTTTTGAAACAGCTGGATGCTTTGCTCAGCCAATATGAATTTACTGTCATTCATTTCAACAATGGTTTGCATGGTTTTGCTTACACCGAGGAAGAATATCAAACGGGTTATGAAAAAGTGCTTCGGCATATAAAGAAAAAATCGCCTTCCACAAAATTAATTTTGGCTTTGTCGACTCCCTTAAAATCAACCAGCAAAAAACATGAGCTGAATCCCCGGGTTGACAAAAGAAATAGAATCGTCCGGGCTCTGGCGAAAAAGTATAACGCGGAGCTCAATGATCTGCATTCGATCTCAAAAGGGCATCCCGAATATTACTCGGATCCTTACCACTACAAAAAAGTGGCGGTTGAACTCCAGGCCAAACAAGTGGCTGATGTGATTGCAACGACACTCAAGGCAAAGTAAGTAAAAGATTCTACCATGTGCCGAGGCGAAGCTGAACCGGAACGAAGTGGAGATAGATCTTAGGCAAACAGCCGAATTTGACTGACTGAGGCATCACGCGAAGTTCATGAAGAAGAGAATGGCAGGGGGATTGTGTACTTGAGGAAATACAGAATAAATGTTACTTTAACAGCGATTCATGATTGAAGAACTTGAGACTTTTAACAGCTTTGAAGACGCTGAAACAGCTGAGCGTCGGGAGAGGTGGGAGATGAGTCCGACTGAACGTTTGGAAGTTCTCGAGCACTTGCGATCATACAGCCCCGGATCCAATGGAGAGACTACCCAAAGACTTTGTCGAGTTCTTGAAAGCGTTGAGTGCCCGTGGGGCTGAATACGTGATCGTAGGAGGCCACGCTGTGGCTTTTCACGGATATCCTCGATATACGGGAGATCTTGATGTTTGGATTGCGATCAGTGATGCAAATTCGGAGAGAATTGTTCAGGCCTTGAAGGATTTCGGATTTGATCTGCCTGAGCTCAGTAAAGAAATGTTTCTCGATCCTGCGAGAATGACGAGAATGGGTCGAGAGCCGCTACGAATAGAAATATTAAACAGCATTTCCGGCGATCTGAACTTTGATCAAGTGGCAAACAGGGCCGTGAAGGTTGAAGTTGATGGGGGTTTTGTCGTTCCATTTATTTGCTTTGATGATTTGATAGTGAATAAAAAAGCAAGTGGACGCACCAAAGATATTCTAGACCTCGAAAATTTGCCTAGCCCTGATGGCTGAAAAAAATAAGAACCTTAAGGGGTTGACTGGATTCTATGAAATGAGCTGTTTAATAGACAATCTGAAAGTCGAGAGAGGGAGCCTGTATGGGCGTAAACATGCGTGGTGCCAATGGGAGAGTATTTCTTTGTCCAGTATTGAGGATGAAAGAGTATGGTCCAGGCAGGCCTATGATCGAAATAGAAGCAACTGGCAGAATTTTCACTGTGACTGCAACTAACGAAAAATACTCTCTAGTAACAGCATTCATCGCACGCAATACGGATTTTGATCTGACCAATAGTTTTACGCATAAGCTAAACTGCTTTTTGTTCCAAAAGGATATATTCGGAAGAGAGGAAAAGGCTGGATAACAACTATTTGGTGGTCAAATCCAGCGTATTTCACTCATAGTCCCACTTCATAATCCAGGGATCGTCGAATTTTTTCTGGAAGGCTTTTATCTTTTTCTGATACTCATCAAGGGTTTTGGCGAAGGCCGGGTCGGCTGCAAGATTGTTGGATTCGTCGGGGTCATTGGCGATGTCGTAGAGTTCAAACTTGGGTCGGTTGATGTATTGGCCGACGGTTTTCTGTCCGTAGGGAGCATCGAGGCTCTGCTGGAATTGCGCCTGCCAGCTGGAGGCTGCCCAGAGGTCTGAAGCGAAGGGATAGGGCAGGCCGTGGGCGATGTTCCAAATGAGTTTGTATTTTTTATCACGCACTACACGCATCGGGTAATACATCTGGATCTCGTGGAAGGTGTGTGAGGCAAAAATGGTCTCCCAGTGTTCGGCGTTTGCTTTGCCGAGAATGGAGATCCATGATTTGCCGTGGTAGGAATCAAATTTCTCTTTTCGTGGTCCACGGTTTTCCTTGTTCGCGTAGTCTTTGTTTTTCCAGTATTTATTGGGATCGATCCATTTTTTCGGGCCGTTGGTTTTTGGATCGAGACCGCCGGCGAAGTCGAGTAACGACGGAGTGATGTCGATGTGACTGATCATGCCATTGAGTTTGACTCCACGTTTCTTTTCGTAAGGATTGCGGACGACAAAGGGAACGCGCAGGCCGCCCTCGTAAACGGTGGTTTTTCCGCCGGCGAAGGCCATGCCGTGATCGGCGGTGAAAACGATCAGGGTTTTGTCGTAGAGGTCCGCTTCTTTTAGAATCTCGACCAGTCGCCCGACACCCTGATCGATGCGGGCGATGGATTGATAATATTGGGCGAGTTCCTCACGGGTTTCGGGAGTGTCAGGCAGGAAGTGGGGGATGGTGACTTCGGAGGGATTATAAAACACTTCGTTCACTCCCTGATGAGAACCTTTGTTGGCTTTGTTGCCGAAGAGGTCGGGTTTGAGTTTGCGTTTGGAGGTCTCGTCTGTGCCTCCGCCACGGTGTGGATCAGAGGTGGCAAAATAGAGGAAGAATGGCCGGTCATCGGATTTGTCAGTGATGAAATCCTTGGCAGCATCCGCCATGGAGGGCGCATTGCGACTGTTGCCTTTGATGTAGGTTTCGTAATGATAAACTTCTTCCGGTGCGACGTGATATTTGCCGATCTGTGCAGTGCGGTATCCCTCGTTAGCCAGAACCCGTGGCAGGGCAAGAGAGACGACATTGTGCCAGGAGGCGAATTTGTGGAAACCATGCTGGTGGCCATACATGCCGTTGCGGTGATTATGCAGACCGGACATGACAACTGAACGACTGGCCGCGCAGCTGGCTGTGGTGGCGAAGGCGTTTAAGAAAACTGCGCCGTCTGCGGCGATGGAATCAATGTTGGGTGTTTTGGCTGATTTGTCGCCATAACATCCCAGAGTGGGCGATTCGTCATCGGTGATGAAGAAGATGATGTTGCGTTCGGCTGCCTTGAGTGGCGTGAGTAGAAGTGAGAACGTTATGCTGAAAGCAAAAAGTAAGGAGAGGCGTTTTAGTTTCATGGGTGGGTAAAGATTTGTGAAGGCTGGATCATCAACAAGGTACGTATTTGCGGCTGAGTCCAGTATACAATGCCAGTATCGGTATCGGTATCGGTATCGCAATCCCAATCGAAAAAATCGATTCTGATACTGATTGCAATTCTGATAGTGAAGATGGAGGTATTTGAGGATTCAGTATTTTCTTGTAGCCCTATCAGAATTCTTCATTATGCAGAAGCTGTAATTTAATTATGAGTGACAACAAATCCCCAATCAAACATTCGCTAAAACGACGCACTTTTCTAGCCCAGGGCTCAGCGGCTGCTTTCTCTGCGGTTTGTGCCAATGCTACCGACCCTCCACCACAGAAATATTTTAGCCTTTGGGCTTCGGGGGACAGCCATGTGGGCACGGACAAAAAACGCGGACGGGAATCTCTGGCGGATGCGATTCGCCAGTCGGAGTTCGGAGATCGTGGTGCGCCTTCCTTTGATTGGGATATCGCTCTTCACGTCGGAGATTTTTCAGGCAATCAAGGAGCACCGAAAGATGGCGAGGGCGAAGAGGTCATCAAACAATTGGGTGCGATGAAAAAACATCGGCGTGAGGATTTTTACTCTCTCGCGGGAAATCACGATGCCTCGTTTGAGGATGAAGAAACCCAGTGGTGGTTTCGTAAATGGATTGACCCTACGGGTGAAAATACGGCGACTTCAGGTGTGGACAACAAACGGCGAAAATTTCCGGTAATTGGAACCTGGGAACGTTATTCATTTCGTGTCGGCAACCTGTTGTTTCTCATCATGAGTGATCGCAATGATGTGGGGCCGCCTGTTGGTCGCGGTGAACGTGGGGGCTATCCGGCCGGAGCGGTGACCAGTGAGACGTTTGCCTGGTGGAAGGAGCAGGTTGAGAGCAATCAGGACAGCATCATTATTTGCGCGCATCACCACATGCTGCGCGAAACGACAGTGGCCTCAGGGCCGTGGGAAGGTTTTCGCAAAAAAGCCGATGGCGGCTGGAAGCAGCATTATCACGGTTATTATCCAAAGGGAGGTCCCATGGGTTCGTCCTATTTGTATTGGCTCGACGATAAACCGGATGCCCAGGCTTTTGAAAAATATCTCGCCGAACATCCCGGGGCGATCGATATGTGGATCGGAGGTCATACCCATACCAGTCCGGATGATACTTATGGAGGGCGCAGTCACATTGAGAAAAAGTGGGGGGCCTGGTTTGTGAATTGCAGTGCACTCACTCGCTATCATGTGAATATCGCCAACGTGCCGATGTCACGGTTGCTGACATTTACTTCGGGAAGTGGAGAGGTTCGCACGCAATGTTATTTGCATACCAATCAGCATGCCAAGGCCGGGTGGTATGAGAAGGCGGAGCGCAATATTACTCTAAGTAAGAAATTTCGAGATTCTGAGTAGGACAGATTTCCATATCTGTCTCTGATTAGATTGCCACTGTAGTGTCGATATGAGACAGATATGGAAATCTGTCCTACAGTGATTACAAAAGAGAAATATTGAGGGGAATTTTTTTGAAGATAATACGAATTACAATTGGTGTGCTGTGCGCCGCCGTTGCGCCGCTCTGGATGCTGTATGCGAGTGCAAGCGAACACTTTGCCCGCTACTGGGTCTACTTGATGGCACCGATTGTCGGGGTGGTTTTGCTCGCGCTCTGGTACGCGGCGATGGGGCCGGGACCATGGAAGACTCGTTTTAGGCATTTTGGAATTTTTGTGGTCTTGCTGATATTTGCAGGTGTGCTGTTGGTTGCGCTCACTCGATATGAAGGCTCGACAGGGGGGACTTCACTACCGAAATTTGTCTGGAGGTGGGCACCAGAGGTGGATGCAGGCATTGCTTCTGCGAAGCCCGTAGCATCCGGATTAAGCGGAGGGCAAAGCGAGATCGAAGGCGTGGAGGATTCACCTCAGTTTCTCGGTTCGAATCGGGATGGGGTGTGGGTGGAGTCGGAAGCTTCCTTCGATTGGAAAAAATACCCGCCTGAAGAGTTGTGGCGTCAGCCGATTGGAGCGGGATGGTCGAGCTTTGCAGTGGTCGGACGGCGAGCGCTGACTCTGGAGCAGCGTCGGGAGGACGAACTGGTAAGTTGTTACGATTTGCTGACCGGTGATCTGTTGTGGGTTCACAGTGATCGTGCTCGCTTGGAGGCAAGCATGGGAGGATTGGGTCCGCGTTCGACTCCGACCATTGTCGGGGACAAAGTGTATGCCTTTGGAGGCACAGGAATACTGAACTGTTTGAATTTGCAAAGTGGAGAACTGATCTGGTCTCAGGATATTGGGCCCCGTATGGCGGGGCATTTTCCTGAATGGGGTAAAAGCACTTCGCCCTTGGTAGTTGAGAACTTAGTCATCATATCCGGGGCGGAAGGCAGCGGGTCAACATTACTGGCTTTTGATACGGAAAGCGGGAAAGATGTATGGGGGTATAAGGGTAATGGATCGAGTTACAGCTCCCCGAATTTATTAAAAGTGGACGGGGTGAAACAAATTGTCAGCGTGAATGCCAAGGATGTGACGGGTCATAATCCATCGACGGGAGAGGAGTTGTGGCGCTTTGACTGGCCGGGGAAATTTCCAAAAGTGGGGCAGCCATTGTTGGTGGGTAACAATCAAGTATTGGTGACAGCAAGTTATGGGGTAGGTAGCCATCTATTGAAAATCCAAAAAAAGGATGATGAGTGGTCAGTAGAGCGGGTATGGAAAACCACACGCTTGAAAACAAAATTCAGTTCGGCCTCACTTCTTGATGGGTATGCTTACGGATTGGATGAAGGGATTGCGGCCTGCATCGATCTCAAAACGGGAAAAAAAGTCTGGAAGGGGGGGCGTTATGGTTTTGGGCAGCAATTACTGGTGGGTAATCGCTTGCTGGTGCAGGCGGAACAGGGCGAACTTGTGATTGTTAAAGCGGATCCTTCGGGTCATGAAGAGCTGGCACGGATTCAGGCCCTGAGTCACATGACCTGGAACGTTCCTGCTTTGGCTGGACGCTATTTACTGGTGAGAAATGATCGGGAGGTGGTGTGTTATCGTCTTGCGAAGAGCGAAAATTAAGCAGAGCTTACCAAGCGTTGACTGCAAACCTTCAAGTGATGATAAAGGACAAACCATTGAAACTGAATCGGCGAAATTTTCTCAGTACGACTAGCGGCGCAATTGCGGCGATGGGATCAATGCCTTTGATTCATGGAGCAGCGGAGAAATCAGGTAAGAAATACCGCACGGCTCTGATCGGAACCGGTTGGTGGGGGATGAATATTTTGCGGGTGGCGCTCGAAGAGGGCCGCACACAAGTGGTGGCCCTGTGTGATGTGGATGCGGATGCACTGGAGGTGTCAGCCGATGAAGTGGATGGCATGACCGGCTCGACTCCCAAGATGTATAAAGATTACCGGGAGATGCTCGAAAAAGAGCAGCTCGATGTGGTGATCATTTCCACACCGGATCACTGGCATGCACTTCAGGGCATCGCGGCGGTGCAGGCGGGTGCGCATGTGTTCATTGAAAAACCAACGGGGCACACAGTCGAAGAGAGTCGGGCAATGTTGAATGCTTCGAGGGCAACGGATCGTGTTGTGCAGGTTGGCCTGCATCGACGGATCGGGCCGCATCACATTTCGGGCATGAAGTTTTTGAAAGATGGCGGCGCGGGTCAGATCGGTATGGTGCGGATGTTTTCCCATGGTGGTGGAGGGCCGGAAAAACCAACGCCTAACAGTGAGATTCCAGAGGGCATGGATTGGGATATGTATTGTGGTCCTGCGCCGATGCGGCCATTCAATCGGAGAATTCATCCGGGGGGCTTTCGTAACTTCCTCGACTTTGCCAACGGGACACTGGGAGACTGGGGGGTGCATTGGCTGGATCAGGTCTTGTGGTGGTCGGACGAACCTTATCCGAAAAAAATCTACAGCACCGGGGGACGACCGATTAAGGGCAAGCCGATTCTTAACGACAAGGAGCAGACGACGGACGCGCCCGATCACCAGGTGGCGACTTACGAGTTCGATCAGTTCACTGCGGTTTGGGAGCACCGGCGTTTTGGAGGCAATGACGTGGAGAAATCACGTGTCGGTTGTTATTTTTACGGCACCAAGGGGGTTTTTCACATGGGATGGCGTGATGGCTGGAATTTTTATCCGGTTAAAAAGGGCGCTGAAGTGGTTCATCAGGATCCAAAATTTGATCACGAAAAAGACGGTCACAATGTGCCGCCCTTGTACAAGGATTTTCTGGATGCAATCGAGCAGGGGCGGAAGCCGGTCGCCGATATTGAAATCGGGCATCGGGCAACGAATCTTAGTTTGCTGGGTATGTTGTCGTTAAAGGTAGGGCGCAGTGTTGAATGGGACGGTGCTAAAGAGGAGATTATTGGAGATGAGGAGGCGAATGGATTGTTGCGCAGGGAATACCGGGCGCCGTGGGTGTATCCAAAAGTGTGATGAGCGAAGGCAATAAAACATCGGATTTGCATAACAGAATTGTGACTCTGGCGTGCGTCGCTGCACTTTTGTTCAGCGCACGTTACGCTGCGGATATTGTGGTGCCTTTCCTGCTCGCCTTATTCATTGCGGTGGTTGCGCTTGGTCCGATCGACTGGCTGAAAAAGCGGGGATTGCCATCCGCAGTGGCTGTGGGCGTGGTTATATTGGTAGTCGTTGGTTTGAATGTTCTGATTGCGGTGATGCTGGGGGCAACGGTCGATCAATTTAATCAGTCCTTGCCGGGTTATCAGGCGAGTTTGACCCAGAAAACCGAAAAATTAATAAGCTGGCTTGCTGGGCATGGGATGGATGTCAGCAAAGCCGGTATTCAGAAAGTTCTAAATCCCGGATTGGCGATGGGTTTTGTGAATACGATGATCGGAAGCCTTGCAGGAGTGATGAGCAATGCCTTGTTGATCATTTTTACGGTGATGATGATTCTGCTAGAGGCGGAAGGTTTCCCTCGCAAGTTGGCACTCATGAGAGCTGACTCCGGGGAGATAGCGGTTCAGCGCATGACACGAATCATGGAGAGCATGAACCAGTATGTTGGAACCAAAACTTTTGTCAGCTTGATCACGGCCAGCCTGGTCTGGATTGGTCTTAAAGTAGTTGGCCTGGATTTTGCCATTCTCTGGGCTTTCCTGGCGTTTGCATTGAATTTCATTCCCAATATCGGATCGATTATGGCAGCAGTGCCGGCCGTTTTATTGGCCTTGTTGCAGTTTAATTCGGGCATAGCGTTGGTGGTCGCAGGTATCTATGTGGCAATAAACGTGGGGATGGGAAATATTATCGAGCCGATGCTCATGGGTAAGCGGGTGGGATTGTCTACCTTGTTCGTTTTCCTGTCCCTGATCTTCTGGGGCTGGTTGTTCGGGCCGGTGGGGATGTTGTTGTCGGTGCCGCTGACGATGGTGGTGAAAATTGTTGCTGAAGGGTCTCAGCAAACGCAGTGGCTGGCGATTTTGCTGGGGCCGGCACCAGTGGCATCGACAATGGAGAATTAAAAATGGACAGCGAAGAGGAAGATGGCTCACGCAGAGACGGAGAGATGCAAAGAGAGGAAGAGAACCGCTAATGGGCACTAATAAACGCGAATAAGAGAGGGAAAGAGAGGGAAAGAGAAGCTCGTCCGGGAGGGGAAGATATAAATATGTAGGGGAGCGGTGGTGACTAACGTGTATTAGAGCCGGGTTGCAGCAATGTAAGCGGTCATTAATGTTACAATTGCTAGTGTTCCTGCAATAAGAAGAAAATTTGTGAACCGAATCAGATAATCTTCAAAACCGGATGATCTTTTGTGCGTTGGTAGAGAATATTTTTTTCCGCACGTCGGCTTCGGGAACGAGTTTGCGGACGATGGAAATTTGTTGGGCACCTGAGCACTTGCCGCCTTCGCCTACATCATCGGCGCAGTCGGTTCCGAGACAGAGTTTGTCTTGGTGGCGACGCAGAAAGGCGGCGCCTTGCTCTTCGTCACGTTTGAAGGCGTTGTGACCGGATCCAGCTGAGAGGTCTCCGTAAATATTGGGATAATCGGCGAGCAGTTTATCGGTCAGGCCTCCAGGAGCAACTTTGCCTTTTGGATACATGGCTTTTTGGTCATGGTTTTTATCGACATTGCCCCACCAGGTCTGGGCATGACCAATGAAGGTGACGGTGGGGTATTTTTCCAGCATTTTGTGGAGGCGCTCGAAGCCGAGATTGTAAGTATTGTGCTGGATGTGCATCAGCACGGGCACATCAAATTCTTTGGCGATCTGGTAAATGAGCTGCATTTCTTTTGAATCACACTCAAGATGAAATTTCTGTTCACCAATGCCTCGTGCATCTTTTTTGAGCCACTTCTCAAGCACGCTTTTGGCTTCGGGTAAATCCGGAACTTCATTGCAGAAGTAGATGTATTTGTCCGGATGTTTGGCGGCGAGTGCGGCCGCAGGTTCATTGCCAGAAACTTTTGCGGCGAGCCCATTGGCGCTGCCGTTACGGGTGGAGGGTCTTTTGACTGGCCTGCCAGCTGGTAGCAGCACGGTTTTACCGATGCCCATGGCATCCTGGTGCTTCATGAAGATGGTATCATCCCGTTCATGAAAGGCCAGGTGCTGATGAATATCGATGATGAACTCCTTTTCCTGTGCTTGTGAGGCAAGCGGGATGAGGGGAGATGAGCCCAGGGCGGCGAGAGTAGTTTTTGTGAGGAAATCGCGGCGTTTCATGATTAGCGGGTGTTGAGGGTATTTTGAAAAACTAGTGGAACTTGTCGATCACCAGCTTATGTCTATGTCAGTTAGAAACCAATCCCCAATTGTGATGAACAACAACAAAAAACTTCTCTGTTTCGTAACTTTTATATCAGCCGTTTTGGTCAGTTCTCTATCAGCCGTTGACTACAAAGGTGATCCGGATGGGCCGGAAGCGAATGCCAAAGATATGCCGAGGATTCCGGCGACTTCTCCAAAAAAGGCAGTGAAAACTTTTGAGGTGAAGAAGGGTTTTGAGATTGAGCTTGCTGCCAGTGAGCCCTTGGTGATGGATCCGGTGGCGATTGATTTTGATGAGGACGGGCGGATGTTTGCGGTGGAGATGCGTGGATACTCCGAGCGTCGTGACGAAGATCGCGGACGGATCCGTATGCTGGTGGATGAGGACGACGATGGAGTTTTTGATAAAGCGACAATTTACGCGCAGGGGTTGAAGTGGCCGACCGGGGCGGTGTGTTACGATGGGGGAGTTTTTGTCATCGCCACACCGGATCTGTTTTATTTTAAGGATACCGATGGAGATGGAGTGGCGGATATCAAGAAGGTGGTGTTCACCGGTTTTGGTAAAGGCAAGGATCGGCTTAACATGCAGGCGCTTGCCAACAGTTTGCGTTGGGGGCCTGACAATCGAATTTGGGGAGCAACGGCGGGCACCGGGGGTAGCATAAGACGTCCTGATCAAGCCGAGTCGGAAGAGATCTCGGTTAATGGTCGCGATTTTTCCTTCGATCCAAAAACCTTGGATTTTCAAACCGAAAACGGAACTGCTCAGTATGGCTTGAGCTTTGATTCAAAGGGGCGGCGTTTTGTCAGCAGCAACAGCAATCATATTATTGCTGTGATGTGGGAGAAGGGCTGGACCCAGCCGGGCAAGTATTTTTCCCTGCCGAACCCATTGGTGGGTATCGCTGATGATGGAGGGGCTTGCCCGGTATATCGGATCAGCCCTGACGAACCCTGGCGTATCATTCGTACTCGCTGGCGGGTGGCCGGTGTGGTGAGAGGTGGCGCCGAAGGGGGAGGGCGAGTCTCGGGTTACTTTACGGGGGGAACCGCGGTCACTATGTATACGGGCGATGCACTGGGATCTGATTTTGTAGACAATGCTTTTACTGGAGACGCGGGAAGCAATCTGGTGCACCGCAAAATAGTGAAGCACAAAAAGGATGAGGCGGCCCTGATCGCAACGCGGCCAAGTGATGAAACGGAAGTGGAGTTCCTGGCGTCGACTGATAACTGGTTTCGTGCAACGGCTTCGGCGAATGGGCCGGACGGTTGTCTCTATGTAGTCGATATGTCCCGCGAGGCGATTGAGCATCCCTGGTCTTTGCCGCCAGGGATTAAGAAGTTCCTCGATTTGAACAGTGGAACCGATCAGGGGCGGGTGTACCGAATAAAACCTGAAAATTTTGAGCGCCGCAAGACGGTGAAATTAAGCAAGGCTTCTAATGATGAGTTGGCGGCCTTGTTGAAACATCCCAACGGGTGGCATCGTGTGACGGCCCAGCGGTTGTTGTGGCAACGCGGCGACAAACGTGCGGGCGGGGGCTGGGGTGTGGCGCCGGATACGGATACGGCTGGGGGGAGATTTCATCGTGCCTTGGCACTGGCAAAGGAAGATGGCAAAGGCAAGGCTGCAGAGCTGGCTGGCTTGGTGAATAAATCTCGAGGTGATATGTGGGTGGAGGCTGCTGCACTGAATGCGATCGGCAATGGGGTGGAAGCGCGTGCTTTGTTTGTTGCTTTGGCGAAGGATACGGATGCGAATGGTACCTTTTTGGCTCAACTGGCGGAAGTGGTTGGCAAAACCAATGATGAAAAAGCGATCGAGGAAGTGCTGGCGGTGGCAGTCAAAAATTCGGAGAATGCGACCGGCCTGGCTTTGATCGAGCATTTGGGAACAGGCTTGGCGCGTGTAAAAAATTCCTTGGCCAAAGCTGACAAGGGCAAGGTGTTGGAACCGGTGTTTGCAAAATCATTGGCGACTGCGGCTGATACAAAAGCAACGGAAGTTAGCCGGATTCAAGCTGTTAAGTTGTGTGCTTTTTCTCCTGAATCGAAGACGTCGGCAATGTTGGCGTCGGCTTTGAAGGATACGGACTCTGCCCAATTGCAACTGGCTTTGCTCAATGCTTTGGGGCGTCGAAATGCGGTGGAGTTGAAAACGGTATTGGTGGAAAAATGGTCAGGGTGGAACCCGCAGGTGCGCGCAGCGGCGATGGATTTATTTTTGGCTAGACCGGATCGTTCGACGAGTCTCTTGAAAGCGGTGCAGGATAAAAAAATTGGTAAGATGGATTTGTCGGCGAATCAGGTGGATCTGTTGCGAGGTCATCGGGATGCACGGGTGAAAAAGTTGGCATTAGTGGTATTTCCGGTAGAGAAAAAGGAGTCGCGTGCGTCGGTGGTCGCGCGTTATCAGAAAGCGTTGGACATGAAAGGTGACGCAAAGAAGGGGCAGATGAAATATGAAGCGGTTTGTATTTCCTGTCACCGTTACGGGGAGAAAGGTTTTGTCCTGGGGCCTGATGTGGTGACCTTTGTTGCTGCGGGTAAAGAATCGATTCTGGGAAATTTGTTTGATCCAAATAAGGAAGTGGCTCCGCAGTTTCAGACTTACGCGTTCACTTTGAAAAGTGGCGAAGTGGTGGTGGGGATGATTGCCAATGAGTCCTCGACTGAGGTGACGATTCGGCAGCCATTTGGAGTGGAGAAAAAAGTGACGCGAAAGGATATTGCGGGCATGAAGGGGATCGGCATGTCGCTGATGCCCGAGGGATTGGAGGCGGCATTGACGGTGCAGGATGTGGCGGATTTGTTGGAGTTTCTGACGACGGTGAAGTGAGAATGGGGATCTCACCAAGGCGTAAAGAGCGCAAAGGAAGAGAGCTACCGCTAGTAAAGCTATGGCGGTCGGGATGGGCGCGAATTAATGCGGAAAATGTCACCATGAAGAGCATGGAGGATATGAAGTGGGGAAAAGGAATAGAATAATTGGTCAAAAGTCACAGCGGTGAAGGGCGACGCGTCCCTGCGGATTCGTCGAATTAGCTGAAGCCGAAAAAGGAAGAAGAGAACCGCGAATGGACGCCAATAAACGCGAATTAGAGAAGTGGGAAAGGTGAGGGGGGTGGACGAAAGTGATGGTGTTCCTGATTGTAAATAAGTGATGTTTAAGTGGGGCAGATTTCCATATCTGCTGGGGAAGACGTAAGCTACAGGAGGCAGATATGGAAATCTGCCTCCACAGTCGGAGGAGCTCCTCAACTCTGAATATTGATCACTTCGCAATCAGGTCATCGGGCAGGCGGGAGAGAGGGGGGATGTCTTTGCCGAAGGAAACCTGGCGTGCGAGGTGAAGGCGTTGGGCTGGGAGGGCCCCGTTGACTGGCAGGAAGGACAATACGTCCCATTGGCGTTTGCCGAAGTGGAAGCTGTTGTTGAGGATCCACTGGTAGTCGCGGATGAAATCGGCATCGTTGGGATGGGCGAGGGTGGCCGGCGGGACGTTGATGATGACGAGGTTGGGGGACATCTTGCGGATCTTCTGCGACCATTTTCTGACCTCGGCCAGGCTTTGCTTTTTCACCGGCCAGGGGGTGACTTCAATTTTGGCATTGGGGAATTCCTTTTTCAGAGCTTCGGGTATGACTTTGTCGTAGGGAGGCATGGCGACCAGTTTGATTGGTTGATTGGCACGGAGAAGTTTCAGGGTGTTTTGCAGGGGATCGGGAGCAGGAGGGATACTTGTCGCTTCGATTTTTTTTTCGCTGAGCGATTGAGTGATGAGTCTGGCGAAGCGCTTGTGGCCGTTCATGTTGGGGTGAATGGTTTCGCTCATGAGAAGCATCCAGGCAGTTTTGTTTTTTTGATGCAGTTCGCTCCAGTCCTTGAAAAAATCAACGACGGGGAGGTTTGAGTCATGGCCTATGCTTCGAACACGATCAGAGTAATCGTTGAGTTTTTCATTTGAGCGTGCGGGGTTTTCGTAAACTGAGTTTGGGGTGCAGAGCATGACGGCCGCTCCGGCATCGAGGCATTGTTGGGTGATGTTGCGCAGGTTTTTTTCGTAGTCGTCAATTTTGACCCGGGTCACATCGTTCATGCCGAACATGATGACCACCAGATCCGGTTTTTTGGTGATGACATCCTTCTCGATTCGCGCCAGTGCGTTGATCGTGGTGTGGCCGCTGATGCCGGCATTGATCATCTCGAGTTTTGCCTTGGGATAAACCTGTTTCAGAGTGATGCCCAGCATGTCAGTCCAGGCTCGGGCTGAGCCGCTGTGATAATATACACCGGTGATGCTGTCACCAAAGCAGACGATGCGAACTGTCTTGTTTCCGGCCTCCAGTTGCTTGGCGATCTGGGCAGTTGTGCGTATTTCATGAGCAGGCGAGGAGATTGGAAAAACAAGTGCCAGCAGGGCTATGATGATAAAACTGAGACGGGCTTTTGAACGTATGGGGGAAATCATGTTCACTATATGGTGTGGTTGCATGCAACTATCAAGAAAGAGAACCACAGCCGAGATTAAAACGAGACAGCCGGAGGCAAATGGAGACCAATAAACACGAATGGGGGAGTGAAGGATTTTCGCGACGGTGCTTTATGTGGATGGCGGGTGTTTCACTGCCTGTTATGATGAGCGGACTGTCCGGTTGTAAAGCCAAGGAGGTTGGAAAAAAGAAGATCAAGGTGGCGGTGGTGATGACGACTTTTTTTTATCGTTCTCATGCACATGTGATTCTTGAGAATTTTCTCCAGCCTTATTTGTTCAACGGGAAGGTGGTTGATCCTCGTGAGGAGTTCGAGATCGCTAGTTTTTTTGTAGATCAGATCGCGGAGAAAGAAGGATTGGAGGGCAATGCCTCGGATATGTCGCAGGAGGTGGCAAAAGAGTTTGATATTCCGGTGTATGAAACGATCGACGGGGCATTGTGTCTGGGGGGTGAAAAACTGTCGGTCGATGCGGTGTTGATCATCGGTGAGCACGGAAAGTATCCTTTTAATGATAAGGGACAGGAGTTGTATCCGAAGAAGAAGTTTTTTGATGAGACCGTAGCGGTATTTGATAAAAGTGGACGCGTGGTTCCGGTTTATACTGACAAACATTTGTCGCATTCGTGGAAAGAGGCGAAGGCGATGTATGACAGCTCGCGCAAGATGGGATTTGGTTTGATGGCGGGCAGTTCTGTGCCTTTGGCTGAGCGCAGGGCACCGATGGAAATTCCTGCCGGGGCAAAAATAGTGGAAGCCGTGTCAATTCATGGTGGCCCGGTGGAGCGTTATGATTTTCACGGCTTTGAAGTGTTGCAGTCGTTGGTCGAGGGGCGCAAGGGCAATGAAAGTGGGGTGAGGGAAGTGCAATTTCTGGAAGGAGAGGCATTGTGGAAAGCAGCGGATGAGGGGCGCTGGTCGGTGGGCCTGGCGGAAGCGGCGATGCGGGCAGAATTTCCCGATGACAAACGATCGCTGAAGGAAATGTGCGCAACGAGGTTTTCGGATACAGATTTTTACGGAATTTTAGTCAGCTACAAAGACGGAACACGCGGGACGGTGTTGAAAGTTGGCAATGACGGGATTCGCTGGAATTTTGCCTGTGAGATCGCAGGGAAAGCGAAGCTGCTGACTACACGTTTTCATGTTGGTCCGTGGAATAACCGCAATTTGTTTCGAGCTTTGTCTTATTCGATTCAGTCACTTTTTCGGGAGGGGCAGTCACCGTATCCGGTGGAGCGAACTTTGCTGACGACAGGCCTGCTGGGAGCGGCGATGGAGTCGCGCGATAAGGGGGGAGTGGCATTACCAACACCACAGTTGCAGTTTGCTTATCAGGCGAGGAATTTTGAAACGATGCGTGAGATGGGGGGGACCTGGAAAATTATAACTGAAGACATGGAACAGCCGAGAGGAATTGAAGCCGTATTGGGAAAATGATGAGTGATGAGTGATAAAAATTTATTGAGGAAATTGACACGGCGGGAGTTTCGTGAGCGGATGGCATCGGGTGAGTTGAAGCTTTGTGTATTGCCGATCGCGGCGATCGAGCAGCATCTGGAGCATCTGGCGATGGAGCACGACTGGCGAAGTGTGAAGATGGTGGCCGAAGGCGTGGCCAGTCGGCTGAGTCCTCAGATTCTGGTTGCGGAGGGATTGATGGCGGGGATCAGCGAGCATCATATGAAACATCCGGGCACGCTGACGCTAAGGCCGGGCACCTTCATGGCGGTATTGAATGATCTGATCCGAAGTGTGGTGGAAGCGGGATTCGAAAATGTGCTGGTGCTGAACGGGCACGGCGGCAATGTCGCGCCGATCAAGGGAGTTTGGGATCAGTATCTGCGTGAGTTTTCGCCGGTGAACATGCATTTCATGTCCTACTGGGATGTGTATGACAAATCGGATGCGGAAGAATTACTGGAAAGTGGATCGCGCTTGCCGGAGGATTTACCCGGTCATGCCCAGGAGTTTGAAACCGCGGTGGGTCTGGCAGCGTTTCCGGAGAATGTCAGGACGGATATGTGGAAGGATCAGGAGGATCAAAAACCATCTTTGGCCACTGCTGAGAAGGGGCAGGAGTTTTTGGATCGTGCGATTGATCGGGTAAGTGTGATTGCGGAAGCGATGATCAATGGAAGCCAGCGATCCGAGACGCCGTCTTATCATCCGTGAGCTGCTGGTATTGTTATGGAGGTTTTTGTCTGCTTTATTTTTTGTGTTTGATAAGAAGGGCGGCTGCTAAACGCAATACCATTGCGTTTAGGCGTGGTTTCGTTGAAGATGTTTCATGATATCGATGCGTTGTATAACTATATTGGGGTTGGTGATTTTTTCTTTTGGTTCGCACGCCTGTCAGAAAGCAGGTGAAGAGCGGGTGGACAAAACTGCCAAGAAAACAGGGTTTCCAAGACAGGGAGATATTGAAAATCGAAAGCAAGACGACCTGGCTTATTTGAAAGGGGAAACCGAGCCCTATACCGGTGTGATCATCAGCCGGAACAAGAACTGGCAGATGAAATACTTTGCCAACTATGAAAAAGGAAAACTGCATGGAGCGGAAATGCGCTGGTATGAAGGTGGCGGGATGAAGAAGATGCTCGACTACGAACGCGGTGAGAAAGTTCGCCATCGCGAGTGGTTTGAAAACGGCAAGCGAGAGATCGATGCCATGATGAAGGACGGAGCGGCCTTTGGACGTCACTTGAAGTGGTTTGAAGATGGGCGCTTGCGGTTTTCAGGAAATTTTGTTGAAAATTTGTTATGGGATGGGCCGGTGAAAGATGTGCATGAAGATGGCACGGTGATGTGGGATGCGGTTTTTAAACACGGGCGTTACGTGAGCGGGGTTTACCCGCCGAGTGAAAAACAGAAGTTGATCGATGGGGGGATGCTTGAGGGAGAAGTCAGGAGTGAGGAGTGAGGAGTTAGAATTTGCCGCGATGTAGCTGAAGAATGAAACCGAGGCGGGAGCCCTATAGTCTAAATCGCTACAGCCTTCCTTGTTACTTGCTCCAGTCGGCTTCGTTGAAATCCGGGGGTAGGGTGTATTGCCAGACCCAGTCGCCTTGGCGGTGATCTTCTTTGAGCTGGCCGCCGTTGTCGGTTTTGTTGAGGCCGACGGAGTAGATGATGGGGGTGCCGTCGGCTTTGATGCGGTAATGTAGCGCATCGCCGGTGATGAGGTCGCGGGGAATGGTCTCGAGGTGGGCGGGGGCGAGTGGGGCGAGTGTGCTTGGGTAGTTGCCGTGTTTGCGTCGGTAGAGTTCGAGTGCGACGGCGATGCGTGCGAGGTCGATTCGGGTAGCAGTTTGGGCGGTTCGCTCGGTGATCGCGATAAAGGCCGAAGCACTCCCTTCGGACAAAAAGACTGTGTAGGGATGGTTGGAGAAGAAGGAGGATGTTGGGAGGGCTGCGAGATGTTTTTCTATCTCGGAGACTGTATCCAAGTCGATCCACTCGGTGTTAATTTTACCTTTCGTAGATAAAAAATGTTGCTGATAAAACTGACAGTAGTTGAGTTTGTTTTTTATGACAAAGGTTTGTCCAAAACCCAGTAGTTGGAACATTTTTGCAAGGGTTTTGATGTCCATGTAGCCGGAAGTGATGTCGCCGTCTAAGAGTTCAAAATAGTTTGTGGGGTCGTTTTCAAGCATAGAGAGGTTGTCCGCCCTTTCATGGCGGATAGCTGAAACAAAACTTCGTTTCAGGTTTATTCTATGAAGTGATTTTTCAAGTAAGACCAGATCCTTGGGTTTGAATATGCGCAAACGAAGGCCTTCCCAGATGGCGGTGAGTGCTTGATTGATTAGAGTGGAAGCAACCAAGGTAGAGATTAATGAGCTTTCATTTTCGAGAGTGTAAGCGGTGTGCAATAGTAATTGTATGTCGCTGCGAGCAGAGTCAGAATTTCCTAAAATAATGTGAGCGCGTATGCGTAACCGCAGGGGTTTTGAAACGCTAACCAAGGCGGTCAAATGGGGGTAGTCTGCAGTGATGGGGTTTGAATAGTCTAGTGGATATCTGGCTTGGGAGCGTTGGCAAGCTTGTTCGAGCTCGTTCAGTAATGGTTCCAGAGGTTCTAATAATTGAAGGATGATTTCAGCGGCTTTTTGGTCGGCAGGAAAGTCTTTTGGATTTTTCAGGTAGTCAGTGAGCTTGTTTTTAAACCCACCTAAAACACGATTTGTATTTTTAGAAGAGATGGTAATCTCACTAAAACCGGGCAGTTCATTTATATCAATGGAGGTGAGGCGATTATTATCCGGATCAGTGAATATCTCCGCAATAATCGGGGTGGCAGCAAAATTTTCTTTGTCGGGTATTTCCGGAGGAATGAGTTTTTCCAGGTCAAAAATTTCTCCTTTGGCTTCCCAGTGCATTTTAAAATCGTCCCAGTCGCGTTGAGCTTGACGGTTTTCGTGGATGCCGAAGGGAACCAGTATGGTGAGAATGAGAATCAGGTGGGCGAGGACAATTTTGTTCGCTGTGCGCCAGAAACTGTGCCGACGGGGAGGGGCGTCGTTGTTGGTAGGGGGTGTTGCTTGGACGCTAGAAGTCACGGAAAGGAATAGACCCTCCGGAGATCTGAGTTCAAGGGGAAACTTTGGACTACAGAGATCTACAGCCTATAGCCTAAACTCCTACCACCTTCCCCTTCTAGCCTTTCAAAATAGCTTTGATGACTTCGCCGCTGTCGGTCGGAGGAATGAGGCCGACAGGTAGACCGTTGCGTTTAAAATTGAGTTTTCCATCGCCGAGCCCGAAGAGGTGAAGCAGGGTGGCGTGGTAGTCGTGCTGGGTGACTTTATCGATCACGGCGTGGTGACCCCATTCATCGGTGGCGCCGTGAACATAACCGCCGCGAACGCCCCCGCCAGCAAGCCACATGCTGAAGCCGTAAGTGTTGTGATCGCGTCCGACTTTGTCGGGGCCGGTGTCGTTTTGGATAACTGGAAGTCTGCCCATTTCACCGCCCCAGTGAACAAGCGTGCTGTCGAGTAATCCGCGGCCTTTCAGGTCTTGCACTAAAGCTGCGGCAGGTTGATCGATGTACTTGCAGGATTCGGGTAGGCGTTTACGAATGGATCCGTGGTGATCCCAATACTGGTTTTTGGTAAATAGCTGGACGAAGCGAACGCCACGTTCGACGAGTCGACGGGCGATGAGGCAACGGGTGCCGAATTCTTCGGTGGCCGGGTCATCGATGCCGTAGAGTTGTTTGGTAGCTTTGGATTCGCTGGAAATATCGAGAGCCTCCTTGGCGGCAGTTTGCATTTTGGCGGCGAGTTCGTAAGAGCTGATGCGGGCTTCGAGTTCGAGTTCGCCAGGATGTTGATTGAGGTGCTGGCGATTGAGTTGGTCGAGGTAAGAGAGGTAACGCCTCTGCGGTTCGCCCTTGAGGTGGGTCGGAGCATCGAGGTTGGCAATGCGGGGTTCCTGGGAGCGGACGACGGTGCCTTGATAAAGAGAGGGCAACCATCCATTGCTCCAGTTTTGCACGCCTATTACAGGGAGCCCGCGAGGATCTTTTAAGACAATGAAAGATGGCAGTTCGTCGGTTTCATTGCCAAGGCCGTAGGAAAGCCATGCACCAAGAGCAGGGTTGCCTGGAGTGACACGACCAGTGTTAAGGGCAAAAATAGACTGACCGTGGTTGTTCACACCCGTGGTCATGGAGCGGATGATAGTGATGTCATCGGCGATGGTTTGCAGGTGTGGCAAAAGTTCGGAGATCTCCATGCCGGATTCACCGCATCGACTGTATTTCCACGGACAGGCAAGAACGGTCGAACTTGCCTGGGCGGCGTTGTCGTATTTGATTTTCCCTGGGAAAATTTTGCCAGCGTATTTGTCCAGCAGGGGTTTGGGATCCATCAGATCGATGTGGCTGGGGCCACCCTGCATGAACATGGAAATCATCGCCTTGGCCTTTGGTCGTCCGAAGGGCTCTTTTGGAGTGAGATTGAAGGACTCTTTTTCGCCGGGGAAAGGTCGGGCGTGAGAATTTTCACGTTGCAGCAACCATGAAAGAGCGACGGAGCCCATGCCCATTCCACTACGGCTTAAAAAATCTCTACGGTTGGTACTCATGCGGGAACAATCAAAAAGTGATAAATGTAAGGACTCAGTTCACGTAGAGGAATTCGTTGGAGCTGAGCAGGGCCTGGCAAAATGTGGCGAGTGAAAGCGTGGCGGCGTCCAGAGCCAGGGGAGAGGGTTGGCCTTTGATCGGTTTTTGAGCGACGGGCTTTGGCGGCAAAACGCGTTGCTGGTTTTCGAGAAAGGAGCGGGCATCAGAGGCTTCCGTGTCCGAAGGGGGTCGCCCGTAGATCAGGCGCCAGGCGAGATCAATCTGGGCGGGCAGGTTCTTGGCGTGATCGCGTTGCAGGCGCTTGGCGATGTGGCCAGAGAAATCGGTGATGAACTGGCTGTTCATCAACATCAGGGATTGGGGCGCGACAGTTGACGAGGTGCGTTCGGTGCAATTGGTTTCCGTCATATCGGGGCGGTCAAAGGATTGCAAAACCGCGAGAGGTCGACTGCGGCGAGCCTGGATGTAAAGACTGCGACGGTATTCCTGTCCGTTGAGCCCGACCGTTTTGCCGGGTTTGCCTTCACCGTCTTTGTTTTCCTTGCCAACAATGATCTGCCCCACTCCATCTTCCATCACCGGCACGGGTTTGCCGTAGAGTTCGTCATTAAATTTTTTGCTCATCACCAACACCGAATCGCGGATGGATTCGGCATCGAGGCGTCTTATGGCCATGCGCCCGATCAATTTATTGTCCGGATCAATTTCATTCAGGTCGGCTTTGCGGTCGGAAGATTGGCGGTAGGCGGATGACATGAGCATTTGCTTGAGCGTGTGTTTGAAATCCCAATCGTTATCGGTGAAGTCGGCGGCCATCCAGTCGAGCAGTTCAGGATGACTGGGTTCGGTGCCGAGTGCGCCGAAGTCTCCGAGAGTGGTGACGATGCCTTTGCCGAAAAGGTGCGACCAGAATCGGTTGACTAGCACTCGTGGCAAAAGAGGGTGTTTGCCGTTGGTGATTTTCCGGGCGTAGGCTAGGCGGCGACCGCTGGTTGGCAGGTCAGGATTGTTGTCAGCAATTTCACCGGCACCCCATTCGCCAAGAACAGCAAGTCCACTTGGATGGAGAATTTCCTTCGGTTGTTCATGATCGCCACGATTGAACAGGTGGGTTGCAGGGAGTTTGCCGCCCGGTTGTTCCCAGAGCGCGCGAATGTAATTTTCCGGCGGCTTGGTGGCACGCACGGTTGCGATATCGGCCGCTAGTTTTTTAATTTCATCAGCGTGCTTGCGGTTGTAGAGATAGAGTGATCCTCCCGAGGCTTTTTTGATGCGGGGGTTGTCTTTCAACAGCAGTTTCTGGGCTTCTGTGCGTTTTTTCTCTTCCGTATTTCGGGCAACCCGAGCCGCATCCTGAATATCTTTCGGTAACTTGGCAATCTCGATTTCGACCACTTCATTGACGTATTTTGTCTGAAGTTTAAGGCGCTCGGCGTCCATGGTTTTGGCTTTCTTTTCGACTTTGGCCGCGTCAGCTTTGTTCTGATCCGTATAAAGTGAAATGCGACGGCTTGCAGGGCTTTTCCAATGTTTCCAGTCGAGAGCTGGCTCGAAGATGGCTCGCATCTGGTAATAGTCCTTCTGCGAAATCGGATCATAACGATGATTGTGGCACTGGGCACAAAGCATCGTAGTGCCGAGCAAACTGGTTGAGACAATCTGGAGCGTATCCGCCACGACCTGGTTGCGGGCGATGTTCTGGTCATCCGGCCCGGATCCGGTGCCGTCTGGGGCCATGCGCAGAAAACCAGTGGCAGCGAGTTTGGATTGCTGCTCAGTCGTGAGATCCTTATAAGGAGGTTTGACCATTTCATCACCCGCCAGTTGCTCACGGATGAATTGGTCAAAGGGCATGTTGTTGTTGAATGCTTGCACGATGTAATCGCGGTATTTCCATGACCAGTTGCGAACGGTGTCACTGGTGGTGTAACCTTCCGAGTCACTGTAACCGGCGACGTCGAGCCAGTGGCGAGTCCAACGTTCGCCGAAGTGCTCCGAGGCAAGCAAGCGATCAACGAGACGTTCATAAGAACCGGGTGCATTGTCAGCGAGAAAGTTATCGATTTCCTCCAACGATGGGGGCAGTCCCGTCAGGTCGTAAGTGATACGACGAATCAGAATTCCTTTGGCTGCGACAGGATTGAATGTGTGTCCGGCTTTTTCGAGCTTTTTTAACAGGAATGTGTCGATGGCGGTCTCCACCCGGTCGGGGTGTTTTACTTTCGGAAGCCTGGGCGATTGAACTGGGCGAAGGGACCAGAAGTTGCGTTCCTCTTCAGTGATCACGAAGCCGGAAATGGTATCGGGTTCATCCCGGAGTGTGGGAGCTCCGGCTGCGATCCATTTACCGATCAGGGCGATTTCCGCGGGTTTGAGATGTTTGTCTTCGGGTGGCATTTCGCCTTCGATGAGCTGTTTATGGAGAAGGCTTTTTTTCAGGTTACCGGGTACGATGGCGGCACCCGTTTCTCCACCTTTCACCATAAAGCGCCGTAGTCGCAGATCGAGATTGCCTTTGAGTTTTTCACCTTCTCCATGGCACTGAAAACAATTAGCTTTCAGGATAGGACGAATGTGTTGTTCGTAGGTGATTTTTGATACGGGCGGTTTATTTTCAGCAGAGCTTGCCCGGGGCATAAAGTCTGGCAACAGGGCGACAAGAAACAAGGCAGGGAATCCAGGGGAAAGCAGGCGGTATGGGCTCATTTCTTTGAATGGGGGTGCAGGCGGGCAGGTGGCTATCTGTTTGTGACAGGGGGAGAGGGGATTTGTTGAATTTAAACTGCAAATTTATGATCATGGACATAGAGGAAATGCGAAAAACCCTTTCCCTTCCGAGTGGTCTGTGATAGAGGTTGTGACATGAAAAAGGGTATTTTACGACTGAGTCTGGCTATTTTGGGAGCTACTTTTTTGATGAGCTGTGCTTCTGAAAGTGATTCCGGTACATCCCAGGGCATTACTCCTCAGCCGACTCCGGGAAGCAGCCGTCTGGGTATTCAGGAAGAGCAAGCCAGAACGATTCGGAGATTGTCTTTTTGATTTCGGAGGGATAATTCTTCAGATTTTAGAATATTCTCACATTTGAGAATATTTATCTTGCCATTTTCTCAGTGGTCTGATTACTCTCTTTATAAAAAAGGAGGGAGTTATAATGTTGGATTTTGCCTTGGAGGAGTTTCCGCAGCGAGTGGAGCTGGAGCACGAGTTGATGTGCACGGTGCGTCCGCTGCGAGAAGAAGATGAAGTTGCTTTATGTGACTTTATGTTGGCTTTGGAGCCGGAAGAGCGCCTTTTTATCAAGGGGCCGTGTTCCAGTGCTGATTTGTTCATGGATTGGTGTCATAGCGTGGATTACGACTGCAATTTACCGCTACTCGCCCTGGAGCATGGCAGGATCGTTGCCTTGGGGATTCTGCACCAACGACAAGGGGGGTGGAAGCGTCATATTGGCTCATTGAATATGATGGTTCGCTCTGATTATTCGGGACACGGATTGGTGCACCTTTTGATTCGCAGTTTGGTAGGCCTGGGGAAGCATGCGGGGCTGATGCGTTTGGAATCCGAATTGATGGGGGGGCAGTCGGAATTCATCGATGCTTTTCGCAATGCCGGCTTTGATGAATTGTCCCGTATTCCAGACTATGTCGAGGATATGAAGGGACAAACTTACGATTGTGTGCTGATGGGGATCAACTTGATCCCGGATGAAGAATTCACCGGGGTGGGGGACTGAATTAATTAGGAATTTATTTTATCTCGAAAGTGCGGATGATTTCCTTGGGCGGGTTAAGGTTGGGAGTTGATTGCAGATCGAGGTTGAAAGGGCGGGCGATGCTGTTTCCGGCAAGGTCTTCGAGCTTTGGGCCGATGGTGATGATTATTTCACCTGCTTTCCAGGGAGAAGCGGGAGTGAAATGGATGGATTGATCGTCGTGCTTGTGGTCGATATGCGGATTCGATTTGGATTGGATTCGGATGGTGCGGGGTATCAGTGCGTAGTCGAGGGGGGAGGGAAACGTGATGCTGAAAGGTTTGCTTGTGCCGGTGGCAGGTAGCAGGTACTGCCAACGGTCTGGATCGGGTTGGGTATTATCCATCGGACCGGCTCGGAAGTGTTTTTGTGAATTGTTGCCTAGGGCTTCACCCGATTCGGTCTGCCATTTGCCTGAGATGCCCAGTGTGTAGTTTTTTCCCTCTTCAAGAATCGGACCGATTTCGACATTCAGATTGACTCCTGGCTTCTGTCGGCCGGGATGAAACCAGAGAGTGAGTCGGCGACTACTTTCATCCCAGAGTTCAATTTCGCGAAAAGGCTCGGGAACGGGTTTGCCGGTGTCGCTGTTGATTAAAAGAAAGTAATCAAAAATATCACCCCTCGCCATGGGTTCGGGAAATTCGATATAGAACTTCAAGTGGTTCGCTGGCAGGACATCACCGGGCGGGAAAATACGGACGGCATCGGGGCGTGGATTCGGGGAGTTTTGTGTGAGGCCATCCGATGGAGTGGGTTTCTGCTCTTTGCATGCTAAGGCCAATAAAAACATGATGCTCCCTGCCAGAGTGAACCGTAAATAGTGAGCGATCATATCCGGAGTGCCCGGTTTGCCGGGCTGCGATTGTTAAGTGAAACAGATCAGGGCAGAGTGACAGGTTCCAGATCATGGAAGCTGTCGTTTTCTCGCAGAACAATGATGTGTTCATTTTCCAACTGACTGACCAGCACCGCACCGTAAAGGGCGTCGACAACTTCGATTCCTTTGGCTTCAGGGCCGCTGGTTTTTTTCACGTCGCGACGAATGGCCTTTTCATTGGTATTCTCAGGGCTATTGGCAGAGAGGTGTTTCATATCCACCCGGGCTCCCCAGTAAGCACTCGGACCAAATTTTTCATGGAAGCGTTTGGTATTAGTGACCAACCATTCCTTGCCATCCTTTTTGTAGGTGAACATATCACGCGGGCGATTGCCGCTGCCCAACTCGACCACGCTGATGCCTTTGATTTTGCCACCGGACTCGATGCCATTGAGCGGAAATTTTGCAATCGGGGTGCAGGCAAAAGCACCAACGATGTAGAACTCTCCGTCTTCTTCATAGGGAATGAAAGACTGGATGGGAGCTTTGGTTTCCCAACGCCGGTGGGCGACGTGATAAGTTTCGGCGGAGAAGTAGCGGGCATTCACTCCATTTTCCAGTGGGATGGGGAACTGAAAAATTTTATTGGCGAACTCTTCGTTCGACTGGCCGGCAACTACCACGCTGGAATCGGCCCAGGCCAGATCGGTGACGTTCCGCAGTTTGCCTTTATCACCTACCGGCAGGGTCATGCGCACGTATTCCATTTTGTCCAGTTCAGGACGATGGGTTTCCCCCTTGCCATCAATTGTTATCAGAACGGGTTTGTTACCGGGTTTGGTATTCAGGCTGAAATAAATGCGCCCGCTGGCAGGGTTGACCGCCATGTCGATAATGGTGAGAGCTTCTGCTTCTATGTTGAGGGCTTTAGCCAAAACAGTATCGATGTGTTCGATTTTTTTTTCCAATTTAACAAGGGGGCCGACATCGCTGGTATTGATGGCGAGAATTGATGCTGACCGGGGGTCGGAGACCAGCAGCAGTCCATCCGGTCCGAATGCCAGGCGGCCTATTGACTTCAGCCCGGGATCACCTTTTTGCGCATTCTTGAAAAACCGGCCAGCATCAGCCGCATGCAGGGAGGACGTGGCAAAAACGAGGGCAAAAGAGAGTGCTATAAAGGAACGGATCAGGTGTGGGGAGGAAGGTTTCATATTTGTGAAAGAGGTGCGAACGATGAGAGTTGCAGAGATGTGGGAGAAAATCAAGAGCAGGCTTGCCTGACATTTTGCAAAAATTAGAAGCTAAGGGAAAGATTAAAGCTTGAATAAAAGCCATTCTTTCTGCGTCTATAAAACTGATGCAAGATTTACAAGAGGTGAGGGCACAGAAGCAATCAAAGGGGGTAGCTCGAGGGCTGGCTATTAGTCTATTTGCCGGAGCTTTGTTTTTATTGAGCAGTTGTTCTTCATATGACAACTGGGGAGCTTATGGCGATTCTTACGGAGGTGGCTACCGTTCCGCTGAGCCATGGTACGATATAGGGCGATCCCATACCTCGGGGAGAACGGGATCGGTTTGCCTCCGTTGTCACTACAATCCCTGCCGCTGTCGCTCTGATTATGGGGCAAGGTATGGTTATCTTAATAGCGGATATGGTTACGGTTCTTATTATGGAGGTCGAGGGTACCGGGATCATCGGGATAATCATGATCACAAAAAGTCTTCATCCAGCAAAAAAAATAAATCATCCAAAGACGGAAAATACAAGCTGACGGGCAGTAATGTAGGTCGCGGGCATCCGAAAAATTACCATACTCTGGATTGGTACAAAGGGAGAGGCTACAATGTGAAAGATTTCACCTTGAAGGATGAGGGAGGCAAGACTTACAAATCAGGATCCTCTTCCCATAAAAAAAATAAGTCGTCTAAAAAACACAGCTCGTCATCGAAGAAGAGCAACTCTTCATCCAGTAAAAAAAGTAGCTTCAAAAAAAGTAATTCATCCAAGGGGAAGTCCCCAAAATTGAAAGGAGCTAAAAACAGAGCTTGAACGGCCTGTGCCGAGAAAAGCAATCAGTTCGAACTTGGATCACTTTTTTTTTGTTGCTTGTCTGGTGGCCACAAGAGGTTTAGGGCGTCACTGCGAACCCAGCCCCGCACTTTTCCGGGGATGTCTATGTATTGCCAGGGGCCACTGTTGGTTACTATGCGAACTTCGCTTCCGGGAGGGAGTTCGATGACGGTTTTGGCATCAGGCACGGGGCCGGTTTGGGCGATGGCTTCGGTTACTGTGATGATTGCCCGGTGATCTACCGCGATGCGGTTGCGATAGGTTTTGAGAGCAAAAAAGGAGGCGGCAGTCAGGCAGGCGGAGAAGCAGCAGGCAATAAATAACAGGGTGCGCCAGGGGCGCAGTTTTTTGGTGAACAGGGCAGAGGCAAGAGTAAGCAAAGAGAGCCAGATGCATCCGGTGAGTAATGAGACGAACTCACTCTCTCGGAAATACGAGATGAATTGCTCGATGCCTTTGGTTTCAAAATCCAGCAAGCCAACGCGGTTTTTCAAGACGCGTAGATTCTGAAGAGGCTCCGGCATGCGGGGATTGAGGATGAGTGCGCGTCGATACCAGAGTGCTGCTTCACCGTAATTTTCCTGTTTGAAAAAGGCGTTGCCAAGGTTGTAAAAAAGTTCTTCGGAGATGTGCCCCTCTTGAAAACTTTTCAGATACAAGTGGGCAGATTGTTCATACTTTCCTTTTTCATAGAGGACATTGCCTTTTTGATAAGCTTCGGTGGATGAATCTGCTGCGACCAAAGAAGGTGCGAGCGATGCCAGCAGGAGGCAGATACTGGCCCGAAGAATAAGATTATTTGTGAAAAACGGCATCGTGAAAAAAGATCAGCGGGTTGTCAGGTGTTGGGATAGGGCGTCGAGGATCTGGACTGCTTCAGTGGTCTCCCGGGTAGTGGGGGGGGCGCTCCGGTCTTTGTCCGGAGCCCCGTAAAGAATCCACTGGCATCTGGAATTCAGTGCATTGAAGCCGACTTTGACGTTTTCCGGCTGGGTATTGAGCGGTTTTTTTGTTTGTCCCTGCCAGGCTTCGAGGCATTCTTCGATTTTTTTGTAATAGCCGGATCGAGTGGTGGGCGAATCATCCAAAGCTGTTCTCAGTTGACGGTAGTCAGCACCGGAGCTAATTTTTTTAGCACCGAAGCCTTTGGTCTTCGCAAAATGCAGCAAGGCGACACCTAGAATCCAGAGCAGTAAAAGCAGCGGGACAATCTGGCTAAACCAGAATGATGTGCGCTGTTGGATGGCGGCTTGAATGCGGCGGCGGTGTGGGCTGTCTTTTGTGATAAAGAGAATGTCGTCAAAATTCGGGCTTGGTGGAGCGGTGGTTGAAATGCCTGCGGACTGTCCCCCCGCGGCGACTGCGGATGCGCTGGATGCCGCCCGGGTGTCAGCGGTGATTTCCAGTGGGATGGGCATCGTCCGGCGGGAGACATATTTTTCAGTTTCAGGATCGAAATAACTGATCTCAAAAGCGGGCAGCTCACTTGCATCGCTGAGAGGGATGACAATTTGAGTGAAGGTGCTTTTGCCTGGTAGAACTCCATCGGATTGTTCATTCGGATCGATGATTTTCCGTGCTTCGTAAGTACGCCAATTTTTCGAGTCTTTGATGAGGAAAACAGGGGCAGAGAGCGCATCAAAGTTTCCTGTCCCTTTAACCGTGATATCGACGGAAATGGGGTCACCGGTTTGCAGTTTGAGTGGAGAGGCTTTGATCTCCATATCAAACTGCCCCACTGCTCCCGAGAAGGTGGAGGGCTTGCCTTCTTTGGGCAAAGGTTTGACGTTAAAGGTAAGCGAATTGCTTTGCAGAGTGCGGGTGACGGTTTGGGTGAAGAGGCTGCGCAGGCCCCCGCCAACCCGGGTGGACCGGTCAATGAAGCGACTGCGGAGGTTGGCCTGTTGCAGGACTTGCTCACCAGGTTGGATGGGGAAAACAGCACCTTGTATTTTTGCGGTGGAATATTCATATCCATCTATCGCCAGATTTCCTTGAGCTACATTGCGTTGAAAAGGTTTGATAACCATGTTCTCATTTTTCAGGTCAGGTGCTCCGATTTCATAGATGCTGCTCTGACCACGAACAAAGGCGGTTAATTCCAGCGGCACGATCTGGTTGACATAGAGAGAGGTTTTGGGGGTGGTGAGCCGAAGGAAATACGGCTTTGAGGCATCCAATGTAAGGTCGCCGGCTTTGCGCTTGAAGATGACCAGGGCGGCAGGTTTGGTTGAGTATGATTTGCCCCGGACAGTCAAGGTGATCGAGGGGATGGTGAAACTGCCTTCACTCTCACCGCTGACCATGTAATAGTAGATCGTCTGATTACTGCTGACGCCGTTGACGATTCTCAAGTTGGAATTTTGGCCTTGGAAAACGATGTTCAAGCCGGGTGATTTGATGACTCTTGGAGCATTATCCAAGGTGCCATTGTCCACCTGTACTGCATAAACCCCTTTTTCGCCGACTGCGATTTTTCGACTATGCAGCAGCCCTGTTATTTTGGTTTCTTTATTGGGCTGTTGAGCGGGTGAAGTGAGTGGGGAAAAATAAAAGAGGGTTGTGAAAACCAGGGCCAGGCAACTCAGCCACTTGGTTTGAATTTGGAAGGCAGGATCAGAGAGGCGGGCAGTCATAGCTAGGGTTCTCACCAGTTTTTGTAAGGTTGGGCCGAAGAGGGGCGGATCAGGGGTTTGACGCTCAGATCTTCATCTGAAAGGCTTTGCAACAAGCGGCGTGCTTCCAATGGAGAGAATCCGGTTTCCGGATTGCGTTGTTGATCTTTTTTTCCCTTACGGGCATCAGCAGCTTGTGCGGGTTGTTGTTGATTGGGATTGGCTTTCAAGTTGCCTTCCGGATCTTTCTGCCGGGGCTCTTCTTCGGCGGGGGGCTGTTCATTCGGTTTATTTTTGCCATTTTTTTGATCCTTGGCTTGGTCCTGTGAATTGTCAGACGGTTTTTTCTGGTCATCAGGGTTTTTAGAATCAGAAGAAGGCGGCGGTTGTTGATTTTTATCATTATCCCCTTTGTCTCCGTCTTTGTTTTCATCCTGATTTTCAGGCGGAGGTTGATCCCCCTTGGAGTCCTCGGGATTCTGTTGTGGGTCATTACCCTCTCCCTTATTTTTGTCGTCTTTGTTTTGATCCTTATCTTTATCCTTATCCTTATCCTTATCCTTATCTTTATCCTTATCCTTATCCTTATCTTTATCCTTATCCTTATCCTTATCCTTATCTTTATCCTTATCTTTATCTTTATCCTCGTCCTCTTTCTTTTCCTGTTGTTGTTTTTGCTGCTCTTGCAGGCGGTTGAGGTATTTTTCAACCGTGTTCAGGTTCTGGGTGGAAAGTGTGTGCTCGGGTTTTACATCCAGGGCTGCTTTATAATGTTCAATAGCGGCCTTCCATTGACGACTTGCTCCTTCCATATCACTCTCCGTTTCCTTGGTGGCTGCGGCTGGGCTGGCTGCGGAGTTCGCCTTGAGTAAGGCTTGTCCGTGGCGGAACAAGGTGTTGGCCAGATTGTAGTGGGCATCGGCATTAAGCTGTTTGTGATTTTGCCTCTCAAGGACTTTTCCAAAAGATTGTTCGGCTAGTTCGAAGTCGCCAGACCGATAGGCTGCGGAACCCAAACCAAATTGCAGCCATGATCTTTTATCAGAGGATTCTGCAGATTCAATTTCCTCCTGGTAGGTAGTCACAGCCGTATTGTAATCCTCCTCCTGAAAGGATTCCAGAGCGGGGCGTTTTGGAATCCCGGTGGCTGGGGTTTCAGCCTGCAGGGGAGACAAACAAAGGATAAAAAATCCCGGCAATAAAACCAGGGCAGCAGTGTTTGCGGAAGTGGGAAGGGGTGGGGGGATAGATGTCGGGGGCTGTTTTTTGCCGGGAGAAGACGGAGCAGTGGGTGTGCGGCGGGCTTTGCGCGATTGATTGCGCAGGGAAACAGGGAGAAGAAAACCTGCGATCATGAATATCAGTGCTGCAGAGAGAGCCCAGGCAAAACGTTCGATGGGGCGCTTTCTTACGGCGTCCTCATGTCGGGAAACTTCGATTTGTTTTAAAGCCTTGCCAACAATCTCAGTAATGGAATTGGCAGATCCCAGATTCATATACAGGCCGCGTGAGGTTCGGGAACTCAGTTGTTGCAGTGCCGCAGGATCAAGGCGGGAGCGGACAATGTTGCCTTCATCATTTTTGATGAAAATACCCGGGCTGGTAGCATTTGGATCAGGGATGATCGAGCCGGATTCGGTGCCCACCCCGATGGCGATAACAATCATACCGAGATTTTCAGCATTTTTTCCTATTTTGGCCAGATCTTCTCCTCCTTCGAGATCTTCACCGTCACTGAATAGAATCAGTGCGTTGTCTTTGCTGTCGGCTTTCTGAAACGTTTCGATCGCCATGGTGACGGCTGAATTAATGTTGGTTCCCCCACGTGGGATGATTTCCGTATCGAGTTGGTTGAGGGTTTCCACAATGGCCATGTGATCCATAGTCAGGGGAGCCTGGAGAAAGGGGCGGCCGGCAAAAGCAATCAGGCCGATACGGTCACCTGGCAATGATTCCACCAAATCCTGTGCGGCCAGTCTGGCGCGGGTGAGGCGATCGGGCAGCAGGTCAGTCGCGAGCATGCTGCGCGAGGTGTCCATGGCAATAATGATGTTGCGGCCCTCGGATTCAGTTGCCACTTCTTCATGCCCCCATTGCGGGCGGGCCAGGGCGACAACGATGAAAGTCAGAGCAAGTGAGTGGAGGGTAAATGACAGCCAGCGCAGCCACGGGGTGGTACCGATGACCAGTTCATTCCGCAGGCGGTTTGCCACCAGACCGGGTGTGCCTTTGCTACCGAGTCGATGGGCGCGAAAGCGCAGCAAAAACAGAGGTGCCAGAGCGAGTAGCATCCAAAAATAAACTGGTTGTGCAAAAGTAGGCATCATTCAGGTAAGCGGCGCCAAAAGGTTTCTCCCCCAATTAAAGACAGTAAGGCAAAAGCCAGTGCAGGAATAGCGAACCAGGCAAAAAATTCTTTAGCATGAACCGTGACGTGTTTTTTGATTTCTGTTTTCTCCAGCTTATCGATCAGGCCGAATATTCGTTCCAGTCCCGAGGTGTCCTGGGCCCGGAAGTATTCACCGTCTGCGATTCGGGCTATTTCCTTTAGGGTTTCTTCATCGAATTCCTGTTGCAGATGCTGCGGGCCAACCGGCGTTTGCACAGTGTAGTTTCCGTATGTGCCGACGGCAATGGTATAGATTTTAATGCCGAGGGTTTTTGCTAGTTTCGCCGCAGTGACGGGGGTGAGGCTGCCGGCGTTGTTTACGCCATCGGTGAGCAGTACCACTACTTTGCTCTTGGCCGGGCGTTTTTCCAGTCGCCTGGCGGTGGCTCCGATCGCCGACCCGATTGCGGTGCCATCTTCGACCAGGCCGATGCGAACTCGTTCCAGGCTGTCTTCGATCCACTCGTGGTCAAGGGTGATAGGTGCAACCAGATAAGGGCGCCCGGCAAAAGCGATCACTCCGATCCGGTCAGTCTCGCGTCCACGAATGAAGTCCCGGGTGACTTTTTTTGCCGCCTGCAAACGGGTGGCCTTGCGCCCTCCAATCACAAAATCGGCAACTTGCATGGATCGCGAAACATCGATGGCGATGAGCAACTCGATACCGCTTTCACTGATTTTTTCCGTAGAACGGACTTTTTGCGGCCGAGCCAGGGCAAGGGTCAACAAGGCAATGCTCAGGTAGAGCAGCACGATGCGGAGAGCGCCTGCCCGGGAGCGGGTCAGTGGCCCCATCCGACGGAGTATGTGGAGCGATGAAAAAACGATGGCGGGTTGGGGGCCACGTCTTCCCTTCATCACCGCAAGGGCGGGAATGAGCAGAAGTAGCAGCAGGGTCCAGGGGTGGACGAAGCGCCAACTGATTTCAGCTAACAGGAGGTGTGGCATTGATGCTTATAGGTTCTCGAATGATTCGTCGCGCCTCTTCGAGCAGCGGTAATTTGTTGGTTTCAGCGTTGGCGGAACGAGCAAATTTCAACTCGTCACAGAGTCCTACGAAATTGGCCAGATCATTTTGCAGGCGGGAGGGCAGGGTTCTCGAAGCTCCGGTGCTCAGGCGATGGATGAATTCTTCTGATGTTTCATAGCGAAAGGAATCATGAAAACGTTCTTTCAGATAGTCTTTTAAGATATCTGAAACTTGCAAGCTGAAGGCATTGGCCGGGAGAGCATTGGCTTTTTTCTCCAGCTCATCCAGTTTTTTTAAAGCGACTCGTCCCGCTGGAATCTGATGAGTGGCATTTTGATTTTTGCGGATGAGATAAATAATTAGGAATATCAGGACTCCAGCAAAAAATAATCCGACCAGGATAATTGTTATGATGAACCAATAGCTTGGCAGTGCTTCCGGCGAGATGATGTCCTGGATATCAGGCAGCTCGGTGCTGCCCGGATTGGCGGGGAGCGTTTGTGCTGCGAGTAGTGGATTCATCAAGTTTGAAAAGTATTTTAAAGTTGGAGGGGAAGGTTAATTTCCCATTCTTCCACGGCGTTTAAAAAAGGAATGCAGAGCCGGCAGGTATTCTTCATCGGTGACAAGGTCAATTTTATCGATGGCGAATTTTCTAAAATGCGCATCCAGCTGTTGCTGCCAGGCGAGAGCTTGCTGCTGGTAGGCTTGACGGATTCTGGGATTCGACGTGTTGATCTCTATTTGCTCGCCGGTTTCCGGATCTTCCAGACGCACAGGGCCAACTGCAGGAAGGCTTTTTTCAGCAGGATCGCCAACCTGGATGGCGATCAGATCGTGTTGGCGTCCGAGGGTTTTTAATTCATCGAGCTGGGTGTCTTCAAAGAGGAAGTCTGAAATCAGGAAAACGAGCGAACGGCGTTTGATATGATTTCTCAGGATGTGGACAGGGGCTTCTAACTGGGTTTGGTGCCGGGTGGGGTGGCAGTAGAGAATTTCCCGGATCAAACGCAGGGTGTGTGATGCGCCTTTTTGTGGTGGTACATACTTCTCAATTTGGTCAGTGAAGAGGATCAGGCCGACTTTATCTTTATTTTGCAGTGCACTGAAGGCCAACAGGGCTGAGACTTCGGCGATGAGCTCCCGCTTGCTTTGTTCATGGCTGCCGTAGTTTCCGGAGGCGCTGATATCCACCGCCAGGATTACAGTCAGCTCACGTTGCTCGGTGAATTTCTTGATGAACGGTCGCCGCATACGGGCGGTGACGTTCCAATCGATGGAGCGAACCTCGTCTCCGTGCTGGTACTCGCGGAAGTCTTCGAAATCGATGCCCTCACCTTTGAAACAACTATGGTATTCGCCGCCGACACTTTCGCGTACCAAACCACGGGTTTTCAGCTCGATCTTGCGAATTTTACGCAGGATCTCTGAGATGTTTTGCTGATCTTCAGAGCTGGTGGGTGCAGGCAAGGCCATAGGCGAGTATATATAAAAAGCGGACTATGGTAGAAAATTCGTCTGATCGCTATGAAAAATGACAAGAAAAGAGAGGGGACGGGTAAATTTACGAATTTCACTTGATCCCGAAGGAGTGATTCTATAGAAGATAGAGATATGAAGACTTCCGTATTACTCGCAATTTTATTGACCCCTGTGATGGTGATGACTTTTGTCGGCTGTGCAACAGCTCCCGAGGGTGACGATGAGGCACCGAATTATCCAACTCCAAACCGGGCGGACAATGCGGCCAGAGTACAGGACGCCCATATGAATTTCCTCAGGAATTAGCTTGAGACCTGAGGCGAGGCGTTTCTGATCCTTGGCTGGGACAGTGATCATTTACTCCCGTTATAGGGAGCTGGCGCTTTCACATTCAGGTCGATTGAATAAAACCCAGTTCGAGCGGTGATGTAGAGAGTGTTGCCTCCGGGGCCGCCGAGCGTACAGTTGGCCGGGCCTTCCGGGCATTCGATTTGTGCGAGTTCCTTGCCTTCCGGGGAAAAAATCCACACGTTGCCTTGCCAGGTGGCATAGAGGTTGCCACGCTCATCGATAGACAGGCCATCACTGCCAATCGGGGCAAAATCCCGCTTATTGCCGACAGTGCCTTCTCCGGTCACATCGTAGGCGTAGATTTTTTTCCCAACGGTATCCGCGACATAGAGTGTTTTACGATCATTGGAAAGAAGGATGCCGTTCGGTCTTTCGATGTCTTCGATCACACGGGTGACTTTTTTGCGGCGGCTGTAATAATACACGCCTTCGATTTCCATTTCCATGTCATCCCGCTTTCCGTAACGAGGATCCGTAAAATAAATGCCGCCAACCGCATCCTGCACCAGATCGTTCGGGCTGTTGAATTTTTTGCCATCGAATTTGTCAGCCAGCACGACGATGTTTCCGTTGGCGTCAGTACGGGTCAAGCGGCGGTTGCCGCCTTCACAGGCCAATAGAGCATCGGCGGGTGTCCACCACAGGCCGTTGGCTTTGCCTGATTTTTCACGAAACGCCGTCGTCTTTTTCGAAGCCGGATCAAAGACCATGATGCGTTCGTTGGGGATGTCGGTGAAATAAATTTTTCCGTCGGGGCCTTGTGCCGGTCCTTCAGTGAATTTGAAACCGTCGGCCAGTTTTTTGACTTTGGCGCCTTCAGGAACAATCGCGCTGAGGCTGCTTTTGACTGGGGATTTAATTTCCGGTGATGGTTTGGGGTTTTCCTGAATTCGAATGTTGCGCACACGCACTTGCCATTTGTCCTGTGAATTTCCCAGGCCATGCACCTGAATACCAATGAACCCTGATGCCGTCACATCGTCTTTGTAGTCAGCCGCTGGAACGCCGTTGATCCAGGAGCGGATGTGGCCACCAATGGCTTCAATGCGGAAGTGATTCCATTTATTTTGTTTGAAGGCATAGCGGGCGGCGGGGTTGTCAGTGAGATCATTGAGCCAGCCTCGGTGACCGCCTTCGTAGAGGCCTCCTGACCAGGCGCGATCCGAAGGATCGATTTCTATCGAGTAACCGTAAACATGTCCCGGTCGGGCAGATTTCCCCTTTTCCGGTTTTTTGTCTCCCTCGTTGAATTTATGACAACGGATCTGGATGCCCGAGTTCAAGTGCGAATCGACATTGAATTCGAGCTCAAGGATGAAATCGCCATAGTCCTTCTCCGTTGCCAGGACGTTGTCATAAGTGTTGGCAACTGTCGTGCCGACGATGGCACCGTCTTCCACGGTGTATTTGGCTTTCCCGCTCACCTGCTTCCAGCCGTTCAGCGTTTTTCCGTCGAACAGGTCGATCCATTTGCCTGTATTTTTTTGGTCCTGTGACTGTGAAGCTATCGTGCCGAGCAAGGTCAGCACAGTGATCAGTAGTTTTGTTTTCATAGTTTTTTTCAGGGGGTGTTAGAAAACTATAAGGCTATTTCTTTTTGCTTTTTGTCTTCGGTGAGGATTTCGGGTTTTCCTGGATCCTGATATTGCGCCAGCGCACCTGCCAGGTGCCTTCTTTTTTGCCAATGCCGTGAACCTGAAGGGCGATGAAACCCGAGGCGGTCATGTCATCTTTGAGATCTGCAGCGGGCACACCGTTGATCCAGGTGCGGATACGGTCTCCGATCGCTTCAACGCGGTATTTGTTCCACTCATTCTGCTTGAATGCTTTGCGCGCAGCAGGGTTGTCCTTGAGGTCATTGAGCCATCCGCGTCGGCCTTCGTCGTAGATGCCGCCGGACCAGGCCCGCTCGGAGGGATCGATCTCCACTTGGTAACCGAAAACACGTCCCGGTTTGAGATCGCTTTTCCGACCTTCCGGTTGTTTGTCTCCTTCTTTGAATTCATGACTGCGGATCTGTATGCCCGAGTTCATCGATGGGGCGACTTTGAATTCAATCTCGAGAATGAAATCACCATAATCTTTTTCAGTCGTCAAAAAAGAGTTGGGAGTTTTGGGAACCGTCGTACCAACGATGCTGCCGTTTTCCACCGTGTACTTGGCAACGCCACCACGCTGTTTCCAACCCTTCAGGGTTTTGCCGTCGAACAGATCGGCCCATTTACCCGTATTGCCTTTGTCCTGTGCTTGCGCACCCATCATGCCGATCATTGCCAGCGCTGCGATTATTAGCTTCGTTTTCATTTGTTTTAATTTAATAAATTCACATTTTGTTTAACCTAGCCCGGGCTCTGAGATGCCAAACATTCTGCGGGGATCCCCCGCTTGTTTATTGTCGCCCAAGTACATTCTTTGCAAATCCCTTTTTGCTTCGAAATTCAAATCTTTTGCGAGTTGTGTGGCTGCCTGGTTTATGTCGGGCAAATCCCAAAACACAAGATCTTTCGGGGCGCAGTCGATCAGTTCCCGCGCAATGGCCAGTCCGGAATTCTCATTGGCGGGACTCAGAGCCCCCAGATAGGTCGCCGCCATTCCTGGGCGCATCAGTCCAAAGGAAGCATCGGCCTGCACCCGGCTCGCCATGCCTCCTTGCACAAGTGACTTCAGTAAAAGGCTTCGATCTGCTGCAAAAATTGACCGGTCGAGTGCCAGTGCCTTATCGGTGATTTCATCATGCGGGCAGTTTTCCGTGTTGCCGCCGCCATGGCCGACCCAGCGTTTCAGGCTCCATTCAGCATTAAAACCCAGTTTTTCGTATAGCGGCAGCCCTTCAGGAGTAGCATCGAGTTTGACGCAGCGGATTTTTTTGACCTCGCGCAGATGATGAATGCAGTGTTCGAGTAAAGCCTGACCCAGACCGCGGCGCCGGAAATCGGGGTGTACCAGCACCATGCCAATCCAGGCCAAGTCTTGACCATAACAGGTCGTCGTTGCTGTTCCTGCCACTTCGCCCTTCCACTCCACGACAAAACAACCATCCGGTGACAGTGAGATGAAGCGTTGCCAATCATTAAGCGTCTGGTTCCATCCGGCGATCTCACGCAGCTTGTTGGCGAAGACAAAGTCTTCGTTGCGCAGGGTTCGCAGCCGGATGCTCATGGTGGGGGCCGGGGGGATCAAGCGTCACAAAACTTGCGCATCCGTTCCAGTACCGGGGGCACACTCTCGAAAGGGTTGTCGTCCTCCTCGTACTCGAGGACAATGTAACCTTGGTAGTTGGCATCCTTAAGAATTTTGCCGATACGTTCCAGATCAGCTGGTCCCGCGGCGGGTTCGCGCATTTTCATTTTCAACTGCACGTTCACAGCGTAGGGCGCGGATTCCGCGATATCTTTGTAGGGATCTTCCGTCCGGAAATTTCCGGTGTCCAGATTCACCCCGACCCAAGGGCTCTTGACCGCTTTGACGATCCGCAACAGACGGCCGGAATCGGAGATACTGTCATGGTTCTCGATGCCGAGAAAAATGCCTTTTTTGCCTGCATACTCACCGGCTTCCTCCAATGCCTCGGCGGCAAAACGTTCGGCATCGGCTTCGTTCACTCCCTTGGGGTGACGACCGGCAAATACGCGGATGTGAGGAGCTCCCATCAGCGCAGCCCGGTCAATCCATAAACGGACATATTCCATTTGTTTGGCACGCTCTTCGGAGCCTTTGGGATTGGAAAAATTGTTACCTACCGCAGTGCCGCAAATTTCCACTCCACGTTGATGGGCGTAGGCCCGCATGTCAGCGTAATACTGTTCCCTGGCATCTCCCGGAAAAAAATAACTGGTCAGCTCGGCACCGCCACAGTCATGTTCGGCGCAGAAATCGACAAAACCTTTCATCGTGATTTGCGGATCCTGTGGATTTTTCTTCGGCTTGCCTTTCATCCAGGCAAAATGGTTGCGGAAGGAATAAGCCGCCAGAGCCAGTCTCAAACGAGCGCCGCCCGGAGCTCGGTTGAAAGGCTCGCTGACTCCAAAAACCTGCTCACCCAGACCTATTCCGCCCAGACTTGCGGCGGTCAGGCTTGCTGTTTTAAGGAAGTTTCTGCGATTGGGCTTTTTCATAATGGCGTGAATCTAGCACATGGATGACGATGGGGAAATGGAAGCTTTACCCAGAGAAAAACAATGGAAGCCAGATGTTTTCTTCAGCACTTGATTCAGCGGCAAGCTGCTCTAATCTTTGTGGAGTGAAGATTGTTTATCAGATAATGTTATTGATTGCGGTGAGTATGGTCGCTTGTCGCCCGGCTGGCCCAAAGGTGGTGGAGGCGGTGGATGTCGAGGATTTGCCACCTTTTGATCCGGCCACCCAGCAAACGACAGCGCATTTGAATGTGAGTCAGGTTCATTTTTTCCTGGAGAGCAACCCGCAGGCGATTGTATTGGATGTGAGGCCGCTTGAAGAATATGACAAAGCTCATTTGCCAGGCGCTGTTTCTTTCCCTTATGATTTTAAAACAACCTCCATTCAAAAGGAATTGGAGGCGCATCCTAACTATGATGCTAAGAAGGTTTATTTAAGCTATGGCAGTAAGGAGAATTTTTATGCCATTGATGTGGTTAGTAAATTGAGTGCGGCTGGGTATCAATATTTATTCAGCATGAATGGAGGCATCGAGGATTGGGTCAGGGAAGGCTTACCGTTGATGTCGAAAGAGGTGGTGAAGTAAGGTTTAGACTGTCACGGTGCGAAGCACTGATAAGAGGATGAAGCCGATCTGTAGAAGCTACAAAGTAAAGTAGATGAATGAGTGAGGTGAAACAGGGGAGCGGTTGGAGTTGATGGTATGAAAAAAATACCAGTAAAACAAATGCTACTGTAAATTTCTGGGCGAACATTTTTGGGCAGAACGGCAGCTGTCCAGTCGTTGGAGCTTGCTTAATCGCATTTGTTCAATTTTTGTTAAAGCGATTAGCTATAATATGAAGGTTAGGCTGTTTTCGGTTTCACTATATAGCTTCGTAAAATCAGTATTAGACAAATACCGTAAAAGACTATAGCAAAAACAAGAGTGGTATTTCGGAATGTTGACCATTCGAATGAGTTCTTTGGGGTAACTTGGGGTGGAAACGTTGCAGCTCTAAACTTTACAATACCAGGATGATTCATTGGTATCCCAGGAATCACACGAGTGAATTTCTTCGAGTGGAAATGCTCCATTACGTAATAATTCAATTCTCCTAAATGGGACTCGATAACAATAGAGCCCGCTTTATTTGAGCGAGGATAAGATATCACATCATAAATATGTTGGCTTCGATACTCTAGAAGTGTGAAGACGACTATCGGCATCAGTATCAAGATTCCCAATGCTATTCTCAGTATTGCGCGCTTTCTCATGAATCCAATATTGGCAAAAAACGAAAAATAACATGATTACAAATAGTGTGATAATTTGTAATCGAACGTTCAGTGGACAGGTGATCCCTAGAAAACGAAGATTTTATCCAAACTAATTAACTCAGCTCCTTCCATTTTTTCTTATTTCGGGTTGCCTCTGAAAACCTTGCTATCCCAAGACGGCACCCCTCCTTACTCCTTATCGACATAAATTTTTCCGGTATTTCATTTTAACAGCAGATTTTCGGAAGCGCCCTGAAAGCGGGGGATTGCATTTTCTTTGCTGGTGGTCGATGGATAGGGGAATTTGCATGTGAAATTGGAAGATCTATGCCAGAACGAATTGTGATAGCCTGTGGTGGAACCGGGGGGCACTTGTTTCCTGGAATTGCAGTAGCTGAAGTTTGTCAAAAGCGGGGGCACCAGGTCTTGTTATTGATCTCGGAGAAGAAGATCGATTCCCTGGCGGTGGAGGGTTATGAGCATTTGACCTTTGAGCGGGTGCAGTCAGTGCCGATGCCTCGTTTGCTCTCACTGGCGATGCTTCCTTTTGCTTTTAAGTCTTTGGCGGGGCTGTGGCGGTGCCGAGGGATTTTGAAAAAGTTTGAAACAACTGTGGTGATGGGCATGGGGGGCTTCACTTCGACCATTCCCTTGATGGCGGGGCGTCTGCGGCGATGCCGGACTTTGGTGCATGAGTCCAATGCGATTCCCGGGCGGGCGAATCGTCTCAATGCAAAATTCAGCGATGTGGTTTTGCTGGGACTGGAGGCCTGTGCGAAACATTTTGATGGGGCCAAGACCCGGGTGGTGGGAACGCCTTTACGGCCCGAACTGAATGAACGACCTGATAAGGCAAAGGCCTTGCAGCATTTTGGGCTGCAGCTGGATAAAAAAACGGTGTTGGTGATGGGGGGCAGCCAGGGGGCGAGAGGGATCAATGAGATGGTCAGTCAGGCTTTGGGTGATTATTCACAAGCAGGGGTTCAGATCCTGCACATTGCCGGGATCGATGATGTGGAGATGGTGCAGCAAGCTTTTGATGAGGTGGGTGAGGCGGGTTGTGTATTGAAGTTTTGCTCGGAAATGGGGATGGCCTATGCGGCGGCGGATGTGGCGCTTTGCCGCTCGGGGGCATCGAGTCTGGCGGAATTGGCGGCTTTTGCTTTGCCTGCGGTATTGATTCCTTATCCCTACGCGGCTGAAGACCACCAGACAAAAAATGCAGAAATTTATGAAAGAGGTGCTGCGGCTTTGCTGTATCAACAAAAAAACATAGACAGTGCTGGATTGGCGACGGTTCTGATTGATTTGCTGGGTGATGATGAAAGGCTTGCGCAGATGGGTGATAGCATGAATAACTTTGCGATTATGGATGCTGCGCAGTTGGTGGCTGATGCGGTGGAGGGGGTGGAGGAATACGGAATGATGAACAGGGAATCTTGAAGGAAGAAGGAGCTTTGAAATTGAAAACGGATTGGTCAGAGGCATTTGCATTGGGGAAGGAAGCTCCCTTGCGCGTTCACTTGATTGGGGTGGCGGGTTCGGGCATGAGCGGGCTGGCTTCCTTGTTCATGGCTCTGGGGCATCGGGTGAGTGGTTCGGACCGGGTGTCGTCGCATGAGACCGAACGGCTGCAGGGAGCAGGCTTGATTTTTTCCAGCCCGCATACGGGCGAGGTGGTTGACGGGGTGGATGTGGTGGTGCGTTCTTCAGCAATTCGTGCGGGCAATGCGGCTTATGATGCCACTCTCGCTGCAGGTTTGCCGATGTTGAAAAGGGCGGAAGCCTTGGCGGCCATCATGAACGGGCGCAAGGGGATTGTGGTGGCGGGCACTCATGGCAAGACGACCACTTCTGCGATGCTCTCCCACCTTTTGCGGGTGGGGGGATTGAGACCTTCCCATTACGTCGGGGCGGAGATCCCCATCCTGGGAGCCAACGCCCATTGGGAGCCGGAAAGTGAATGGTTTGTGGCGGAGGGGGATGAAAGTGATGGAACCCTGGTGAATTTTTTCCCGGCTTGCTCCATCTTGCTCAATGTGGAGGAGGAGCATCTCGATTTTTACGATGGGATTGATGCGATTGTGGCAGTTTTCCAGCAATTGCTCGATCAGACGCGAGAGCGGGTGGTTTACTGTGCTGAAGACAAGAGGGCGACCGCCTTGTGTGAGGGACGTGGTGATTCGGTCAGTTATGGCTGGCAGCGCTCTTGTGATTATTCAGCTGAAAATTTGAGGGTTTCGGGGGCGGGCACGGCTTTTGACTGGTATCGTTCAGGTGAGTTGGTGGGGGAGTTGCGGTTGAATATCCCTGGCAAGCACAATGTATTGAATGCCTTGGCAGCCGCTGCGCTGGCAAGTGAGCTGGGCGTTTCGTTTTCTGCAGTTGCGGAAGCTCTGGAAACTTTTCGTGGAGCACGGCGCCGCTTCGAAGTGAAATATGAATCTTCTGATTATGTGGTGGTGGATGACTACGGACATCATCCGACCGAAATAGCGGCCACCATCGCGGCAGCTAAGGAGAGGGTTCGCGGGCGTTTGGTTTGTGTGTTCCAGCCTCATCGCTATTCGAGAACGCAGTTGTTGAGAGATGAGTTCGGCACTGCTTTTGACGGGGCGGACGTATTGTGTGTCACGGACATTTATCCTGCCAGTGAACTTCCGATTCAGGGGATAAGTGGGGAAACCGTGGTGGAGGCGGTGCGGGAACTGGGGACAGTGGAAAAGGTGGTTTCCTGTCCGGATTTGAAAAATATCCATCAAGTGGTGGGAGGAAATCTGATTCCAGGGGATTTGGTTTTAAGTCTGGGGGCCGGGGATGTTCACGAGGTTACTTCTCGCTTGAGTGAGGATATCCAAATACTGGAGGCCCTGCGTGGCGAGCTGGATGAAGCGGAGGGACGGGTTGATTTGTTTGAGCCCATGAGTCGACATACGACCTTGAAGGTGGGAGGTCCTGCACAGTATTGGGTGGAACCCACGTCGCTTGAGGGTTTTGCCCGGATGGTGGGTTTTTGCCGACAGCATGACTTGCCTCTGACGGTGATCGGGCGGGGATCCAATTTGCTGGTGGGTGATGGGGGGATTGCGGGGGTGGTGATGCACCCGGTGGGTGGGGTGTTCGCAAAAATTGAGGTGAAGGGGGAGAGGATTTATGTCGGTGCGGGGGTTCGACTCAAACGGCTGACGGCGGCAGCGCAGGCTGCAGGCCTAGGTGGTTTGGAGTGGATGGAGGGAATCCCGGGCAATGTGGGTGGGGCGATCCGCATGAATGCCGGGGCCATGGGGAGTGAAACTTTCGATCGGGTGCTCAGTGTGAAGTATGTTGACCAGAAGGGGGAAATACGTGAAAAATCAGCTCAAGAGATTGAGCATCAATACCGTAATGTGCCGGAGTTTTCTGAGAGCTACGTGGTGTCCGCCGTTTTTCAGGGAAATCCCGAGGATTCGGTGGTGGTGGCGGACAAAATAGAGGAATCGAAACGTAAGAGAAAGGGGGGGCAGCCTGTGGCGGCGAGTGCGGGCTGTATTTTTAAGAATGCCGCCGAGGTGCCGGCGGGGAAGCTGGTTGAGGAATTAGGTTTCAAAAACAGGAGGGTGGGGCAGGCCCGGGTTTCAGAGGTGCATGGGAATTTTATTGTCAATGACGGCGGGGCAACAGCGGCTGAGGTGTTGCAGTTGATCGGAGAGATTGTGCGGGAGGCGAAGGCGGAGCGTGGTATTGATTTGGAAACCGAAGTGCAGATGCTGGGGCAACAGGAACCTGTTTGATACGGGGAGTCAGGGAGCCAGAATCACGAGGCGGCGGCTTGCTTGAAAATTTAAGATATGAAGATGGATTTTAAAAAATTACATGTGGCGGTTTTGGGTGGTGGGCCGGGTTCGGAACGGGAAGTGTCTTTGGCATCTGCGCGTGCGGTGGTATCGGCATTGGCGGGTGAGGTGGGCAGGGTTAGTCTGGTTGATGTGGCGGGCCCGGGTTTTTCTCTTCCGGAGGGCACTGACCTTGCCTTCAATGTGATTCACGGCACTTACGGGGAAGATGGTGATTTGCAGGCGGAGCTGGAAAAGCAGGGGATTGCCTACACCGGAGCAAGAGAAACCAGCAGTCGTTTGGCTTTTGATAAGATCAAGAGCAAGCAGCGCTTTGTATCTAATCAGGTAAAAACACCCGCTAGTCATACTTTATCAGGGACTTGCGACAAGCCTGATGATATTTTATTCCCTTGTGTGGTCAAGCCGCCCAGTGAGGGATCGAGCGTAGGGGTGCATATTGTTCAGAGTGAGGATGAATGGGAGGCTGCGGTTAAGGATGCTGCCCGGTATGGTTCCTCGATATTGCTTGAAGAGTATATCAAGGGCAAGGAATTGACGGTAGGGGTAGTGGGGGACCAGGTTCTGCCGGTGATTCATATCGAGCCAAAGTCCGGTTTTTACGACATGAAGAACAAATATCCCTGGTTGCTGGACGAGGGAGGCACCGATTATCATTGCCCGGCTGATTTGCCAGGTGAGGTCACAGAGAGGGTTCAGGCTCTGGCATGGCAGGCTCACTGTGCTTTGGGGGTTGAAGTTTATTCGCGGGTTGATCTTCTGCTTAATGATGAAAACGAGCCCTATGTCCTTGAGCTTAATACGATACCGGGAATGACTGAAAGCAGTTTGTTGCCCAAAGCGGCGCGGGAGGCGGGGGATAGTTTTTCAGCTCTATGCTTGAAAATTATTGAATTATCCTTAATAATACACAAAGACGTATGATTTCCCGGTCATCATCACCAAAAACCAGGCGGAAGGCGGATCCGTTTGATTTGTCCCAGCGGCAGGTGGTGGAGTCTTTGCATTCGATGGATGTGATGGATCGAAATCATCCGATCCATCAATTGGAAGCGCGAACTGGTGGGCTGAAAAAACGTAAATTGAGGAGATCGCGGTGGGGTTTGCGGCTTTTGCGGGTGGCAGCAGTGACCGTGTCTTTGGTCAGTATGTCGGCGTTTGGGAATTGGGTTTATCAACGGGCATTTTTTGACAATCCTGACTTTTGTTTGAAGAAGGTTGAGTTGGGTATTCCGGAGGGCTTCTCGGGAACCAAGGTTCTGGAGGTGGCTGGAGTGGAGCAGGGAATGAAGATGATGGCCATCGATCTGGAGGCCATGCGTAACCGGCTTGCTTCGATCCCTTTGGTTTCGAGGGTGGAGGTATCGAGAGAGTTTCCCGATAAGCTGATCATAGTCATTGAAGAGGCCAGGCCGGTTGCCTGGTTGTCTTGCTCTGCACGGGGGATTGAAGCTTTCAGTGAAAAAGAGGGGTGGTTGATAGGTGAGAAGGGGGGGCTGGTGAAATGTGAGCTTGTGACGGCACGCCTGGCGGCACTTCCTGTGATCAGGGTGGAGGACGTGTATGTGTCGGAGGGGGGGGCGATGATGGATAGCGAGCTTGTTCAGGCTGCCTTGAAACTGATGGAGGCAAGTCGTTCGTCGCTGAAGGGAGAGGGACTGGAGATCATTGAGGTGATGGCAAAAAACACCTATTCTTTACGCGCTCTTTATAATAACAGGATGGAAGTGACTTTTGGTTTGTCGAATTTGGAATCAGCCTTGAATGATTTGCGGACGATCCTGGAGCGATCGAGAGCTGACGGGAAGTTGCTGGCGACTGTGAATTTGCGGGTGAGAAGGAATATTCCAGTGACTTTCTACCAGCCACCAGTGGCCAAACCTGTCAATCTTGAAGGAGATGAGGGTTTGGATGGAGAGGAAAAAGCGGGCAAAAAGGCAATTAAGAAGGGTTGAGTATTGATACTTGGTCTGATCCGGCTATCGTCCCGTACTTAAGTATGGCTAAGTCGAATATTTACGTTGGACTGGAGATTGGGACTTCAAAGATTTGTGTAGTCGTTGGTGAGGTGCGTGGAGATGGCGCAATCAAAATCCTCGGGGTTGGGCAACACCCGTCTTCAGGTGTTCGCAAAGGTGAGATTGTGGATTTTGGTGCTGCTCAAACTTGTCTGCACGATGCCCTGGTGAATGCGGAAGACCGCAGTGACATCATGGTGGATGGCGTCTGCCTAGCGGTGACGGGTTCCCATATCGAGAGTGTGAGCAATCGTGGTTGTATTCGGGTGGCGGATGAGAACAGTGAGATTTCTACGGCAGATCTGGAGGAGGTGAAGGAAATTGCCCGGGATGTGGCCATCCCGGAGAAGAACGCCGTGGTGCATACGATTGTGCAACATTATTATGTGGACGGTCAGGAAAAGGTGCTGAATCCTGTCGGCATGCTGGGGCAAAAACTGGAGGCCGATTATCACATTATTCACGGAGTGAAAAATCGCATCCAGAATGCGATTCGCTGTGTGCGTGAGATTCCGATGGAAGTGGAGGATATTGTATTTTCTCCACTGGCTGCGGCACAGGTTGTTCTGAATCGGGAAGCAAAACAGCAAGGGGCAGTGCTTATTGATATAGGTGGAGGGACATCGGATTATATTTTGTATCTGGATGGTGCGGTGGTGGCATCGGGAAGCCTGGGGCTGGGCGGGGATCATATCACCAATGATTTGTCAGTTGTGTTGAAGGTGCCCATGGCAAAAGCTGAAAAATTGAAGCTGGAGGAAGGAAGTGTGGCGACTGACGCCAATCAAGTGGAAGGCGTGGTCGATCTTGAAGCTGGGAGCCATTATGCTGGCGGGGAAGTCGAAAAATCACTGGTGAATCAGGTGATTTCAATGCGCCTCAGGGAAATTCTGGAGCTTATCTATAAGCGTCTGGGCAGCACGGGGTATTTACAGCGGGTGGGAAAGGGAATCTATCTGACGGGGGGAACCAGCTTGATGGATGGAATAGAAGAATTGGCAGAAGATGTGTTCGGGATTCCCGTGCAGAGAGGCAGTGCAGCAACCATGACCGGGCCTGCGGCTATTTTTGAAAATCCTCAATACGCAACGCCGGTTGGCTTGGTTCGTTATGCTCAATTGTTGGATGAGCAGCGCCCTAACAAGGGGAAAATCAAGGCGATCGGGCAGGCGATGGCGGGAATATTTGGAGGGGGCCGTTGAATACGGTTTTTCTTAAAGAGCAAAAAGGGCAAAAAAGATTTGATCTATTGCCCAAGGCTCTGTTTGATTTGTGCTGGAGAAAGGTAATCGATTTATGATAGAATATAACGCGAGTGAACAAACGGAGATCCCAGAAGCAAATGGCTTCTCTGTCAAAATAATCGGAGTAGGTGGATCAGGGGCCAATGTGCTGGACCGAATGGCCCTCGAAGGTAGTGAAGCCGGGGACTTACTTACGATAAATACCGATGTCCGGGCTTTATCGACTTCGGTTTCCAGCAACAAGATCCAGTTGGGTAAAGAGTTGCTGATGGGAATGGGAGCAGGGGGTGACCCGGAGTTGGGGCGTGAGGCCGCTCTGGAAGCTGAAGGTGAGATTCGGGATGCTGTTCGTGGTTACAGCATGGTTTTTGTCTGTGTCGGACTGGGTGGCGGAACCGGATCGGGGGCCGCCCCGGAAGTTTGTCGCATTGCGCGGGAAGAAGGTGCGTTTTTGGTAGCGTTCACTTCTTTGCCTTTTGGCTTCGAAGGAAAACGCCGAATGCAGCAGGCGACCTCTGCTTTGAGGGGAATCGGAGAATTTGCCAATGCGGTGGTGACTTTTGAGAATGATCGCATGGGTGAGTTGCTGGTTGCCAAGGAGGGAATTCAGCAAGCTTTTGCAGCAGCGGACAAGTTGATCAGTCAGAGCATTCTGGCGACCACAAATATGGTGACCCAGCCTGGCATTATTCGCTTGGGCATGGATGATCTATTGACGGCCTTGAGAAACCGCGACTCCCGTTGCCTGTTTGGCTTTGGTTTGGCAAAAGGAGATAACAGGGCGCAGGAAGCTTTGGCGCAGGCCTTGAAGAGCCCCTTGATTGACAAAAATTATTTGATGGATTCGGCTGAAAATGTGTTGATACACATTTCCGGCGGGGATTCGCTTACCCTGTATGAGGTTGAAATCCTGATGGGTGAGCTGTCAAAACACGTCAGTGATCAGGCTCAGATTCTCTTTGGTGTGGGAACAGACAAAAAACTGGGCAACAGCTTGGCAGTGACTTTGATCTCTTCGGTGTCGAGTGAGAAAATAGGGCCGTCAGGAGGTGGCAAAAAAGCGACGGAAGATAAAAAAAAAGCGCTGAGTAAGGCTGGGGATTCGGGAGATGATGGGGATGATGATGGTAGCGGAGGGGGGGGTAGTGGTGCCGGATCAGAGGGCGGGGAGGAAGTGCAGACAAGCACAGACGAGGCTCCGCCACCGGGTGAAATGGATTTGCAATCTGAGCCCGGAGCCGGGCTCTCGCAGGAGGATGACGGAATCGGGCAAAACCCGATCCAGGCGGGCAGTGATGAGCCGGAATGGGCTCTCTTAGAGGGGAAAGAAGAAGCGACTGACGGAGAGTCAGCGGGAACCTCATCAGCAGCTACGGAGCAAGCTGCTGATGAGATTTCCGCTGAGGAGGAGGCAAAAGCAAAAGAGGAAGAAGAGGCTAAGGCCGAGGAGGAGGCAAAAGTAAAAGAGGAAGAAGAAGCCAAGGCCGAGGAGGAGGCCAAAGCAAAAGGGGAAGAAGAAGCTAAGGCTGAGGAGGAGGCAAAAGTAAAAGCGGAAGAAGAAGCCAGGGCCGAGGAGGAGGCCAAAGCAAAAGAGGAAGAAGAAGCTAAGGCTGAGGAGGAGGCCAAAGCGAAAGAGGAAGAAGAAGCCAGGGCTGAGGAGGAGGCAAAAGCGAAAGTAGAAGCAAAAGAAGAAGCCAAAGCTAAAGCCAAAGAGGTAAGAGAAGCCAAAGCGGCGGTAAAGGCGAAGGCGAGAGAAGAAGCCAAAGCCAAAGCCAAAGCGGTAAGAGAAGCCAAAGCGGCAGAAAAGGCAAAAGCGAGGGAAGCGGCAAAGGCGGAAAGAGAAGCCAAGGCCGCAGCAAAAATTAAAGCGAAGGAAGAGGACGCAAAGGCGGCGGCGGAGGAAGAGGAGGCAAAAGCGGAAGCTCTGGCTGCTGCCGAGGAAATTCAGGAAACTTCAATGGAGGGAAGCCAGGGAATGGCAAGTCTGCTGGGCTTGACTCCGGTCGATGCCAGCAAGGAGGAAGAAGGTTTGTCATTGACGGATGAGGCGGATGCTAGTGAAGAAGTGGTGAGCGAGATTGAATCTGCCTCTGAGACGGAAGAACAAGAAGCCGCTTTGTCGCCCTTTGAGATTGACGAGGATGATGAAGATGAATCGCTCGATATCGAAGAAGAGAGCGAATCTCCTGTTGTTGATGAAACGGCGGAGGAAGAGGAGACCGTCAAACAAGAGGTAGCGGCTTCTTCTACACCAATGTCGATTCGGGATTTGGCGAAAAAAAGCATGCAATCCCAACA
>DAOUQC010000099.1 GCA_030625775.1 Verrucomicrobiota bacterium | reverse complement strand
CTGTGGTGGAATACTATACTACAGAACCTTATGAATTGAGGATGCCCATATCGCTGGACGAGTTGCAATTTGTCAAAAATGTCAAACAAGGAGGGCGTGGTGCGGCAGTAGAAATTGTTACCGCAGCGGGAGGGGAACTGTTCACCTGGAAGGGAGAGGTGACTCGCAATGAATCAGAGATCGAGCGGGCGAGTCGATCTATTTATCTGGTGGCTTTGATGGAGGGGAAAAGTGAAGGTGAGGGGATTCGCTTGCAGCCGGGTTTGTTTGTTCAGGCTCGGATCGAGGGTGGCATCCTCAAAGGGGCATTTGAAGTCCCGATGAAAGCTTTTCAGGATCTTGAACATGTATTGGTTGTGGATGACAAGATGCGGATTCGAATCCGCCGGGTTAGAGTCGTGCGCCGTGAGGGAGAGGTGGCGATTATCGCCGAGGGATTGAAAGAGGGAGAGAGGGTTTGTCTGACTGCATTGTCGGATGTGATTGATGGCATGGAGGTGAGAATTGTGGATGAGAGCAAAGGGGGAGACAGTGAAAAAACAACCCAACTGCCGTGAGCTCTGGATAGCTGCTAAATTTAACTGATAACACCTGTACTGTGGAAAAGCTGATCAATTGGTTTTGTAATAACCATGTCGCCGCCAATTTTATGATGGTGGTGATTGTGGCATTGGGGATCTATACATGGTTTGGCTTGAAAAAAGAGATTTTCCCCGAGATCGGGGTGGACATGATTCTGGTAAGGGTGCCTTATCCCAATGCCACCCCGGAGGAGGTTGAAAAGGGAGTAAATATCCCTATTGAAGAGGCGATCCAGGACCTTGATGGGATCGAAAGATTGAAGTCAACCGCAGCCCAGGGCATGGGAGTGGTGATGGTGGAAGTGGCCACGGGTTATGATGTGCGTGATTTGATGGGGGATGTGAAAACCCGGGTCGATGCGATTCAGAACCTTGCCGAGGAAACCGAGGAGCCGGTTTTAGAAGAATTGATCATCAAATCGCAGGTGATGAGCATTGCCGTGTCAGCTGAGACAGACGAGAAAACCCTGAACAAATTGACCCAGCAAGTTCGTGACGGATTGCTAAATTATGAAGGGGGGAAAACTTCCATTACCCAGGCCCAACTGGCTGGAGTGAGGGATTATGAAATATCCATTGAAGTATCGGAGCAGACCTTGCGAGCTTATGGTTTGACTTTCGATCAAGTGGCCAATGCGGTGCGGGCCTCTTCCTTGGATTTGCCGGGAGGGTCAGTGCGGACCACCGGAGGGGAGGTTCTGATTCGCACGGAAGCGAAACGTTACACGGCAGGTGAGTTTGCGTCGGTGACAGTGGTGACCCATCCCGACGGATCAACGTTGAAACTGTCAGACATTGCCACCATTCGCGATGGTTTCGAAGAGGTGGATCTCAGCAGTCGCTTTGATGGCAGGCCGGCGATGTTGATTAATGTTTACCGGGTAGGGAATGAGGATACGCTGGAAATTGCAGACACGGTTAGGAAATATGTTTATGAAGTAGCGCCTTTGGTTTTGCCTGAAGGCGTAAAGCTGGAGATATGGAGGGATGAATCTTCCTATCTCAGGGGAAGGATGGAACTGTTGGGGAGGAATGGTTTGATTGGGCTAGTTCTGGTGACCGTGGTGCTTGCTTTGTTTTTGCGGCCGAGCCTGGCGCTGTTGGTGGCTCTGGGAATTCCTGTTTCATTTGCCGGGGCAATTTTCCTAATGCCGATCACGGGTATTTCGATCAATATGATCTCCTTGTTCGCTTTCATCCTGGTGCTGGGGATCGTGGTGGATGATGCGATTGTGATTGGTGAAAATGTTTATCGCAGAATTCGCAACGGCGAAGACCCGCGAACGGCGGCTCCCAAGGGGACTCATGAAGTGGGAGTGGTGGTGATTTTTGGAGTGGTAACGACGATGATGGCTTTTACTCCGATGTTGGGATTGAGTGGCGTGAGTGGAAAAATATGGCCCAATATTCCCTATATCGTGATTCCGACTCTGATGTTCTCCCTGATTCAGTCGAAATTGGTATTGCCTGCTCATTTGGCGATGTTGAAGCCTTATGACCCGGCTGCTCCTGTGGGATGGGTTCATCGTGTACAGCGGATTTTTTCACATGGTTTAGAAAATTTTGTCGACCGGGTTTATCGGCCGGTATTACGATTTTCCCTGCATAATCGCTATCTGGTTTTGACTAGCTTTCTGGCAGTGTTGATTGTGGTGGGGGCTTTGGTGGGAACCGGGTGGGTCAGGTTTATGTTTTTCCCAAAAGTGGAAGCTGATATCGTATCGGCTAAAATCGAGATGGCAAAAGGAGTGCCGATCGAAGCAACGGAAAAAGCGGTGGCTCAGATCGAAGCGGCAGCGGTTCGCCTCAACGATGAGTTCCAGGATCGTGATGGCAATCCGATCATTCGCCATATGCTGGCAAGCTCCGGAACCCAGCCGTTTCAGATCAGCCTTTTTGTTGCAGGTGGGGTGCCCAAGGATAGCAGTCTGGGAGAGGTGACATTGGAATTGCAATCCGCATCGAACAGGGACGTCACGGGATCGATGATTGCGGCCAGGTGGCGGGAGTTGACGCAGGATATTCCCGGTGCGGTTGATTTGGCCTTTCAGACCGAAGCGGCCGGTGGAGGCAATGCGATTGATTTGGAAATTTCCGGCCCCGACCTCGGTTTATTGGCAGAAATTGCGGATGAGATCAAAGTTGCGATGGGAAAAATCGATGGAGTGATTGATATTGCTGACAGCAACCGTGAAGGAAAGCGGGAGTTGAAGTTGGAGATATTGCCCGCAGCAGAAGCTCTGGGTTTGAGATTGAATGACATTGCTCTGCAAGTCAGACAGGGATTTTACGGAGAGGAAATTCAACGCCTGCAGCGAGGGCGGGATGAAGTGAAGGTTTTTGTGCGCTACCCGGAGGATGAGCGGAAGGCAATCAGCGATCTGGATCAGATGAAAATCCGTAATCGTTCGGGAGATGAAGTGCCGTTTTCAGCAGTGGCTCGTGCGGGTTTTGGCCGTTCGTATGCATCGATTCAGCGCAATGACCGTCGTCGTTCGATCACAATCACGGCGGATTTGGATAAAGCCAAGGATGTGAATGCCAATCAGGTGGTAGCAGCTTTGGTTAATGACAGTGATGACAAAAAAGGGGTGCTCGTGAGGGTGCGTGAAAAATACCCGCAGGTCACCTACAGTTTTGAGGGAGAGCAGAAGGATCAGCGGCAGTCGGTTAAAGAAATGAGAGATAAAGCCCTGCTGGCCCTGTTGGGTATGTATGTCTTGATGGCCATTCCTCTGAAATCTTATGTTCAACCCCTCATCGTGATGTCAGCGATTCCCTTTGGTATTGTGGGAGCTGTGATCGGGCATGTGATCATGGGCTTTGACCTGAGCATCATGTCGATGTGTGGTATTGTCGCCCTGTCGGGGGTGGTGGTGAACGATAGTCTGGTATTGGTGGATTATGTGAATCGGCACCGCAATGAAAGTGATTCCGTTGTGGATGCGGCCTGGGAGGCTGGTGCCCGCCGTTTCCGGCCAATCTTGCTGACTTCACTGACAACTTTTGCCGGACTCACTCCGATGTTGCTGGAGACAGATATCCAGGCGAAATTTTTGATCCCGATGGCCGTATCATTGAGTTTTGGGATTCTGTTTGCGACCGTGATCACTCTGATTCTCGTGCCCAGCATCTATCTGATGCTCGACGATGTATTGAACTTGTTGAAGCGCATTTTCGGATTGAGTGAAAAAAAACCAGGCTGAGGGAGGCAGGGCAAATGTCAGTCAAGTCGTGACGCTTGGAGTTTGCCGTGCTAAACTGATGTTAATATGGGAGCACTGCTGGCATTATTGACAATTGTGACTTTTTCACTGCTCGTCGTTCGGATTGGATCCAAGGCTCTGATGATGACGGGCTTGAGCTGGGATACAGCGAGTTTCCAGTCTTATTCGGCATTTTTCGGTGTGGGTTTTACAACCAAGGAGGCAGAGATGGTGGTGGATCATCCGATTCGGCGTCGGATTATCAAACATCTGATTTTGTTTGGTAACATTGGGCTGACGACTGCTTTTGCTACCTTGGTGGTCACTTTTATTCAGACTTCGGGTGTCACACAAACACTGGAGATGGCAGGCTTGATTGTGGGAGGTTTACTGGTTTTGGCCCTTTTATCCAAGGTTAAGATTTTGGGAGTTGCCGTTGATGCGGTGATTCACATGAGTTTGGAAAAAGCCGGAGTGTCACATGTGCTGGATTATGAATTGTTGCTGCGGGTGCAGTCGGGCTTTTGTGTGTCTGAGATTGATGTTCTGGAAGATAGTGTGATTGCCGGAAAGCTCCTTGCCGAAACCCGGCCCGCAGACCGGGGGATCATTGTATTGGGGATTACCGGGAAAGATGGAAACTTCCACGGAGTGCCGGGTCCAAATGACCGGGTGGAGGTTGGAGATGTGATCACTGTCTATGGAGATGAAAAAGCTATCAAAAAACTGATTTGCGAAGATGGCGAATGTGATTGATTACATTTGAATCAATTATGGCTGTAGAATTTAAAGACTATTATGAAATACTCGGTGTAGACCGTGAAACGGATGCGAACGCGATTCGTAAGGCTTACCGCAAATTGGCGCGCAAGTATCACCCTGATGTGGCCAAGGATAAAGTCGAGGGGGAGCGTAAGTTTAAGGAACTGAACGAAGCTTATGAGGTGCTGAGCGATGTGGAGAAAAGGCGCAAGTATGATCAGCTGGGAGTAAATTGGGATCAGCCGGGCGCCGGTTTTGGTGGCGGCGGTGGACATACGGCCTGGGGTGGTGCTGGCGGGGGGGGGCAGGATTGGCATTTCGAAGGAACAGGATTCAGTGATTTTTTCGAGCAGATGTTTGGTTCGGGTATGGGTGGTGGTGGTGGCCGCGGAGGCGGAGGCGGAGGCGGAGGTTCCGGTGGTTTTTACGGCTATCCGGGAACCGGCAACCAGGCTCGTAAGGGGCAGGATGTTGAGACGGATTTGATGGTTACTCTTGACGAGGTTTATTATGGGGCGACACGAACCTTGCGCCTGCGAAAGCCGGCAGCTGTGGGAGAAGAACCGGCGATACAGACGGGAACGGTGAAAATCCCTGTTGGAGTACAGGCTGGCCAGATGCTGCGCTTGAAGGGATTGGGCAATGCTGGGGTCAACGGCGGTGCGGCGGGAGATCTTTATCTGAATGTCCGTTTTGAGCGCCATCCGGATTTTCACGTAAAGGGTGTGGATTTGTACTACGATCTCGAACTGGCGCCATGGGATGCGGTGCTGGGCACGGCGGTGGAGGTCCGGGTGCCCAAAGGGAAGGTGAAACTCAAGGTGCCTGCGGGTAGCGGAGAGGGAGATGCCTTACGTCTGGGCGGATTGGGTTTGCCAACGGGAGAAGGGAGTTTTGGCGATCTGCACGCAGTGGTGAAACTGATGGTGCCCGAGAGTATCAACAGCAAGGAGCGGGCAGCGTGGGAAAAATTAAAAGAGGTTTCAGGATTCAAACCTGGAGATTAATTTGAATGATATGAAAGCATTGGAACAAATTGTAGTAGGGATCGATTTTTCCCGGCCGTGTATTAACGCTCTACGCGAGGCGGTGAGAATGGCGCAGTGGACAGGAGCGGCTCTGACAGTTGTTCATGTGGTTGACTTGGCGGCTCTGGAAGCGATGGGGGAACAGTTTGATATAAAAAAAATTGATGTGCCCAAACGAGCGGGTGAACGCTTGAAGGATTTTGTGGCTCAGCATTTGCAATTGGATATCCCGGTGAAATTAGAAACCGCGGTGGGTCATCCTTTTGAAGAACTGGTGAAGGTGTGCGAGTCTCATCAGGCGGATTTGCTTGTTATGGGGGCCCAGGGGAACAGTGGCAAGGGGTGGAGGACGGGGGTGCTGGCTACCAATTGTGTGCGCCGGGCACCTGTGGAGGTTTTGTTGGTTCGAGGATTTCAGGATCAGCGCTTCAAGAAATTGTTGGTCTGCGTGGATTTTTCAGACACGGCTAAACTCGCTATTGAGCAGGGTTTGATGATCGCTCGTCAGGATAGGGCAGAGGTAGAATTTCTGTTTGTTTTCCAACCGATTAACGAAATGACGGGTGACCTGGCGGCTTTTGTGCAAATCATGCCGCCGGTGAACAATGTGGATTACCGGAAAACGGCGGAGAAGGATCTGGAAATTTTCATGCAGCCTTTTTTAGAGGGGTACGCAGACCTTGATTTTCGAATGACGGTAATTGAAAGCAGTCGAGTCTCTGATGCTATCATCGCTCGGGCTAATGACAGTGGTGCTGATCTGGTGGTATTGGGCACCCGGGGCAGAACGGGGTTGAAGCGTCTGTTGTTCATGGGGACCACGGCAGAACGGATTGTTTCTGATGCGCCTTGTTCGGTCCTGACGGTAAAACCTAAGACTGATTGATAATGGGTGGTTTGCACAATCAGAAAGGTGATCAAGAGAGGGTGGCTGCCAGTCACCTGGTAGAAGTGGAACATTTTCGCCTGGTAGTGGAAGCGGCTCCCAATGGCATTCTTCTTGTTGATGACAAGGGAGAGATTGTATTGATCAATGCCAATGCTGAAAAGATGTTTGCCTATGAGGCAGGGGAGTTGGCGGGTCAGGCAATGAGTGTTTTGCTTCCCAAACGTTTTGGTGATCATCATCGCAAGTATCAGGATTCTTTTTTTGCTAATCCTGAAACGCGGCCGATGGGGGAAGGAAGGGAGTTGTGTGCGGCGAGGAAAGACGGCTCCGAGTTTCCAGTGGAAATCGGACTGCAACCGGTCAGGACGGAAGGGGGCCGGAACATGGTTTTGGCAGTGGTGGTGGATATCAGTCAACGGCGCCGTTTGCAGGAGGAACGACAGCAGATGGAAGAGAGGGTTCTGGAGATCAACGAAAATGAACAGCGACGGTTGGGGCGGGAAATTCATGATGATCTTTGCCAGCAGTTGGCTGCGATTGGCTGTCTGGCCCGTGTAGTCGAGCAGGATTTAAGGAAAAGGGGAGAGTCGGCAGCGGAGTCAATTGGTGAGATTGTGGATTTAGTCAGTCAAGCCAATGCAAGGGCGCGTGAGATATCCCGGGGCTCTGCCGCAGCAGTGCTGGATGTAGATGGATTGCCGGGGGCTTTGGGGGAATTGGCAAATTTAACCAGTAAGGGCACGGGCAAGGAGTGTGTGTTGGAATGTGAAGAGGGGACATCAACGGGTTCCTTGAGTGCGGATCTTCAATTATACCGAATAGCGCAGGAAGCTGTGAACAATGCCGTTCGTCACGGAGAGGCTGAGGAAATTTCCATAAGCTTGAGCCGACAGGATGGGCAGATCGAACTAAAGGTTACGGATGACGGTTGTGGTATCAGCTTGGAGCCTTTGCAGGATATGACGGGGATGGGATTGCGAACCATGTCCTACCGTGCCGAGGCGTCAGGAGGACGTTTGAGTGTTCGTCGCGGTGAATCATCGGGGACGGAAGTGTGTTGTATTATTCCGGTGAGTAAATAAGTTAATCAAGCCAAATGAGTGACGAAAAAAAGACGCGGATAATGATTGTGGATGATCACCCGATTATGCGTCATGGGCTTGCACAATTGATTGATGCTCAAGCAGATTTTAAAGTGTGTTCCTGGGCGGGAACAGTCGCGGAAGCACTGAGTGCGATTGCTTCTGATCAGCCGGAGCTGGCTTTGGTTGACATTAGTTTGCCGGATCGCAACGGCCTGGAGTTGTTAAAAGACATTACGGCCCTGCACCCGGAGGTGAAGGTTTTGATGGTTTCCATGCACGATGAATCGCTGTATGCGGAACGGGCCCTGCGTGCTGGAGCGAGGGGCTATATCATGAAAGAAGAAGCTGCGGATAAGTTGATTGAAGCGATTCGCATTGTACTTGCAGGACGGATTTATGTCAGCGGAGAGATGTCGGCTCGGATTATAGAGATGTTTTCCGGCAATAAAGGGGATACTCAAGCCGCTCCACTCAGCAGGCTGTCTGATCGGGAGTTGGAGGTTTTTGAAGAGATAGGCCGTGGCAAGGCGACGCGGGAGATTGCTGAGATGTTGGGGATCAGTGTCCGGACGGTTGATGCGCATCGAGCCCACCTCAAGAAGAAGCTCGGCTTGAAGGAGGGAAGTGAACTGGTTCGTTTTGCCGTGCGCTGGGTGGAAACCGGCATTGTGGATTGAGTTTTCTCTATGCGTACTGGATTCCAGTACGATGTATTGCGCGATGCCGCATGGGTATTCCATTACAGCTACGGATTTACGCTGACGGGCAAGGGCTTATGTTTTGACGGTGGGGAGAGAGTGATCCTTCGGGTTACTTGTTAATTCGCCCCAAGTCTGAACAATAACCTGTCTGCTGTAATGAATAATAATTCTACGAAAACTGAATCTGTATTGATGCTTGAGGGACTGAGGCGTTCCGCTTTGTTTACAAGCTATCAAAAAGCTTTTACGGATGCCACTGGCCTGGGCATGATTTTACTGACTTGTCAGGAGATCGAAAAACACCCATGCCGCCCCAACGATAGCCGCAATCGTTTTTGCTCAATGTTGAATTCGAGTAATCATCTTTGTGATTCCTGTCAGTCCAACTGTTGGGAGGAAAAAGTAAAAGGAAATCGATACAGTCATTGGGAAGCGACTTGTTTCTCGGGAATGAAAATCACAGCGATTCCTGTAGTGGTGGGGGAAACCAAAATCGGTTATTTGCGTGCAGCTCCCACTTTGGAAAAAAATCCTACCTTGAAAGGGATTTCCAAATTGGATTTGGACAAGGAGTCACGCAAAAAAATTGAAGAAGCCTATTTGGAAATAGAAGCTGTGACTGGAGAAAAATATAATGCCATGCTCACTTTGCTGTCGGTGTTTGCCATTCAATTGTCGGAAATGGCTAATCGCATTGCGCTTGAGCAGCAACAGGCCGAACCGAAGGTGATTATTCTGGCAAAGCGCTTCATCACTGAGCATCTCGACGAAAAACTCACCTTGGACAAAGTGTCCCAGGAGGCGGGGGTCAGTTCGTTCTATTTCTGTAAATTGTTCAAACAAACGACAGGACTCTCATTCACGGAGTATATCAATCGCCGGAGAGTGGAGTGGGCTAAAAGAAAATTGCTCGCCCCTGATACCAGAGTTACGGAGGTGGCATTTGACGTGGGTTATATGTCGTTGTCTCAGTTCAACCGCAGTTTTTTGAAATATGCCGGTGAGTCTCCAACGCGTTATCGGGAACGGATCAGGCGGAGTGATCTTGCGGCGGCGGCAGCGGCTTGAGCAGGTATTCTGGCGGATGTTCTGAAAAGGCTCTGCACGGGGAATCTGTTTTTTCGTGCAGAGAGCAATCTATTTGCTCTCGAGCTTGAGCATTGGGCAATAAGGGGGCAGAGTAGTAGGTATGAGATGGTTACGGAAATCAGGATATCTATCGGCAGGGGTTTTCTTCCTTGTTATTTTATGGTCTGGCTACAGTTCATTTTCTGCGTTTGGCGAGGATGCTCCAAAGAAGATCAATCTGAGTCAATTGAAAGTCGAGCTGGTTCAGGATGTGGTGATTCCTATTCCCCAGGAAATTTTTGCATCACTTGATAAACTCGGGCAGCAGAGTTGGCGTTCCCAGATATCGGGAAAAAAGGTGAAGCTTGATACCAACCGGGCAAGAACGGCTCTGTTGTTTGGAATGGTCGTGGCGGACGGCTTTATTGCAGTTCAAGCTGAAGACCGGGACGAGGTGAAGCGGGTGGGCCGGCAGGTTTTGGAACTGGCGGGAGCGCTTGGGGTTAAGTCTGCGGTGAATGAACATGCCCTGTCTATTATAGAAGGAGCAAATGCCGGTGACTGGAGTGAAGTGAAACACGAATTGGACCGGACCCAGGAGACGGTGATCCGGACTATGGAGGAAATGAGGGATCAAGATTTTGCTACCCTGGTGAGTATTGGGGGATGGCTTGGGGGGACACGGACCCTGGCAAATTTGATGTCAGCGGATTACGAGGAGGAGGGGGCGGAATTGTTGCATCAACCGGATTTATTGGCAGATATCATAAGGCGCTATCAGGAGATGTCTTCGAAATCTCGTCCGGGTCCTTTGTTTAAACAAGTGGATGAGACTTTGGTGAGCCTGGGCTCTTTGATGAAAAAGGGGAAGGATGGTAAGATCAATAAGGACTCGGTTGTCATGATCCAGCAATTGACGGTGGGGGTGACTGATGCGGTTTACGGAAAGTGATCGGCAAATGATCCTGAAGGTGTGATGAAAGTGAAATCAATTTCAGTGTGGGCGGTGACTTTTCTGGCCGTGCTTATCGGGGCAGGCGGGGTATGGGCTTTTGTTCATGAAGGGAAGGATGCGGCAATCGGGGCAGCTCTGCCAAAACTGGATCTTGCTAAAAATCCCTATATTTTGCGTGAATCCTGGTGGCAGGGGGAATTGAAAAGTGGAGAGATGAAGCTGATCAAACACCAGTTGTTCCAGCGCAATGATTACTGGTTCTGGATAGGTTCATCGAATCCAGATGCTGAGGTGAGTATTCATATTTATGATGCCAAGGGTAATCTTGTGGATGAAGAGAGTTTTGAGAAGGGGCCTGTGGCAGGTGCGAGGGTCACCCCGAAGGCTAGTGGGGCTTATTTTGTTAGAATCAAGGTGGTGAAGGGGCCTGCAGGTCCTAGTGGCTGGGCGGTGATTTACGCGTTCAGGTAGGCTGGGATCTACTTATTTTTATTGAGACAGCTGGGTTTCGGAGGGTAGATTGGCGGATGATTAGTTTACACACTCGCTTTGTTTTTTCTGTTCTGACTGTTGTTTTGCTTTTGATTCCTGGACAGCTCGGGGCGCAGGATGGTGGGGAAAAAGATGGGTTTGTGAATCTGTTCAATGGTCGGGATCTGTCCGGCTGGTATAATGTGAATGGGGCACCGGAGACTTGGGCGGTTAAGGGAGGGGTGATTTATTGTACAGGGAAACCAATTTGTGCGTTGAGAACGGAGAAGCAATACGAGAACTTTATTCTGGAATTGGAGTGGCGCCATCTCAAACCCAAGGGAAACGCAGGCGTGTTTATCTGGTCTTCCGAAGTGGCGGCTCGCGGGCAGCCTTTTCTGCGGGCGATTGAAGTTCAGGTGTTGGAAAATGCCTATGGCAATACTGACAGTCATACGACACATGGAGATGTTTTTCCGATTCACGGATCGACGATGAAGCCTCATGGGAAACACCGGGGGCAGCGCAGTTTTCCATCAGAGAGTCGGGCCAAGAGCTCACCGGAATGGAATCACTATCGGGTGGAATGTAATGATGGGGTGCTGCGCTTGCAGGTCAATGGCAAGGAGGTTTCGGGTGGCAGTAACTGCAACTGGCGTAAAGGTTATCTCGCACTCGAATCAGAGGGGTCCCCGGTGGAGTTTCGGAATTTACGAATCAAGGAATTGCCTTCTACGGGTGCTGGGAAAGAGATGGCCGCGCCGCTGGCAAAAGGTTTTCGTTCGCTTTACAACGGGATCGATTTTCGTGGATGGAAATTGCCGGAGGGATCACAAAACCACTGGAAAGCAAATGACTGGCGGATTGTCTATGATGGTAAGAGCACGGCAAAAATCAAGGATTTGTGGACGCAAGAATCATTCGGGGATTTTGAAATGATCGTCGACTGGCGTTTGCCTAAAAAACCTATAAGGAAGAAAAGGCACCCCAAGCTGCTGGCATCCGGAGAGTATGAAAAAGGAGCGGATGGCAAGCCGGTGGAGATAGAAATTGAAGATCATGGTGACAGCGGGATTTATCTGCGTGGTAATTCCAAAGCACAGGTGAACATCTGGAGCTGGCCCAATGGATCCGGTGAAGTGTGGGGCTATCGAACGGAGGCAAAAGCAACGCCGGAACAGAAAGCGAAGCTGACTCCAAGTGCGAATGCGGACGAACCTTTCGGGAGTTGGAACCGTTTCCATATCACCATGAAAGGTGAACGCCTGACGGTGGTCTTGAATGGCAAGACGGTGATCGAGGAGGCGCTGCTACCGGGAGTGCCGAGCAGCGGGCCGATTGGCTTACAGCATCACGGGGATGCGGTCGAGTTTGCGAATATTTATATCCGCAAACTCTGAGCCCAGTATGATACCATTTAAATAGTTAGATTGCTGGAATGCCGGAGAGATTTGCTGTCAACTCCGGGGAATCCCGTGACCGCGGGATGACTGAGTAAGAACGCTGATTTGACGGCAAAGATCCCGGCTTCCTGCATGTTGGCGCGAAGTGCGTATTTCTTAACCGTGTAATTACTCATTCCGATGATATAACTGCGGAAAAGGTATTACTGGGTTTTAGGTGCATCCGGTTTCATGATCGAAAAGTCGCGACTGGAACGAGTGGCAGATGTGCTGGCTTGGCTGGTAGCGAGCAAAATGGTTCCCGGAGTCAGAGCTTCGACCACCTTGCTTCTAAAATCACCGGGAAGAGAGATCCTGCCGCGCATTTCTGCTACGGCGTTTTTGGAGGCTTTGCCGCCATTCAGGCTCAGCACGGTCCACGGAGGAGGGGTGCCACCGCCTTCAAGTAGCATGAAAACTCCCTCAGGCAGATCTGCAGGGCCGCTGATTCCGACCGGAGATTGGCCGATTTGCACTCCATTACGATATATATACACCGTTGCATCTTTGTAACTAAGAAGTATGGAAACCGGTCCACTCGGGCTTTTTCCGGGGTTCCAGACAGGTTTGCGGTCGGGGTTGGGAATAGCTCGTTGTGAGGGACGTGTTGCCTTTGAGGCGAGCAAGAGTGAGGCCGGCTGGGAAGAGCGTGATGGAGTGGCTGCTTTGTTGGTGACAACCACGGTAGAGCCATTCCGGGTGACGGAGTAGAGCTTCTCGGAAAATTCGTAAGGCAGACGTACGCAACCGTGGGAGGCGGGGTAACCGGGCAGGTTGCCTGCATGCATGGCAATTCCCCCCCAGGTCAGACGTTGCATATAAGGCATTTTGGCGCCTTTGTAGATGCTCGATTCATGGTCAACATTGCGTTGCAGGATGGTAAAAACCCCGGTGGGGGTGTCGTGGCCGGCCTTGCCTGTGCTCACGGTAGACCGGGCAATTTCAATTCCATTGCGATAAACGTAGGCCATCTGGTCATCAACGCTGACAACGACCAGCAAGGGGCCGCTGGGGGAGCGCTCCGGATGCCATTCGTATTGGCCGGGTTTGAGCTTGCTCCGCATGCTTGGCATACTGGTGCAAGCCATGTTTAGCCATAGCGGCAGGAGGATTACAGTGAAAAAGCGGAAGAGTTGGGATCGATTCATGGGGTGACTATGAAGAATTAACATTTGGATGCAAGCTTAGAATACCTGACGAGCGATCACCGTGACTTGTCACCGGTGGTAGCGAGTCCATGTTGATTTTCCAAAGGCAAGCTTGTATGGAAGTCTCCCCATAGGGAGACTTCAAAGTCAGAAGGGAAAAATTGATGCTGAAGAGGGAGTAAATGTTGGCATCCCTATGGCCAAGAGGCTATCAATAGGGCAATGACAAGCGAAGAAGCCAAAGTCGAAATCGCACGGTTGAGTGAAGAATTGGAACGGCATAATCGCCTCTACTACGTCGACGCTGCTCCGGAAGTTTCGGATGCGGAATACGATAAAACCTACCGTCAGCTTGAAGTTCTGGAGCAACAGTTTCCGGAACTGGTTTCCCGGGATTCTCCGACCCAGCGAGTTGGAGGAGAGCCGATTGAGGGTTTTGAACAACTGGCCCATCGTCTGCCGATGCTCAGCATTGATGATGTATTTTCAAAAAAAGAACTGACAGCTTTTTTTGCCCGGCTGCAGAAGTTGACCGGTCAGGAGAGCATCCCGCTGATTGTGGAACCAAAAATCGACGGGGTAGCTGTATCCCTTATCTATGTTGACGGGCGATTGGAAAATGCCGTGACCCGCGGGGATGGGGTGACGGGGGATGTGGTGACCTCCAATGTGCGTACGATGCAGACGGTGCCTTTGCGATTGCCCAGGGGGGCTCCATCACTGTTAGAGATCAGAGGGGAGATTTTCATGCCGAACGAGGCTTTTGCTGCCTTGAATGCTCAACGGGACGAAGCGGGTTTGCCGACCTTTGCCAATCCCCGGAATTCGACAGCAGGCACACTGAAATTGTTGGATCCGAGGGAAGTGGCGAAACGGCCATTGGAATTCCTCGCTCATGGTTTTGGGGCGGTTGAAGGCTTGGAACTCGAATCGATGAGTGAGTTTTTCGAGTTGTTGAAAAAAATGGGTATTCGGGGAAATCATCCGGCCTGGAAGGTGAACACACTTGAAGAGATTTTCGCCCGGATTGAGGAATTGGATCAATTGCGTCACGAATTGCCCTATGGGACTGATGGCGCGGTTATCAAAGTCGATAGTCTGGAAACCCGGCGTGAGCTTGGAGCGACCAGTCGTGCTCCGCGCTGGGCATCGGCGTTTAAATTTCCACCGGAGCAGGTGGAGACCCTGTTGAAGGAGATCACGGTGCAGGTGGGGAGGACGGGAGTAATCACTCCGGTGGCCGAACTGGAACCGGTGTTGGTTTCAGGGACGACGGTATCGAGAGCAACCTTGCATAATCAGGATGAAATTGACCGGAAGGATGTTCGTATCGGCGACAGGGTTATTATCGAAAAAGCGGGGGAAATCATTCCTGCGGTGGTGCGGGTGGTGAAGGAAAAACGTCCGCAAGACAGTCAGCCTTTTGTTTTGTTTGATCACGTCGGGGGCAAATGTCCATCTTGTGAAGGGCCGATTGTTCGTGAACAGGGTTTTGTGGCCTGGCGGTGTATTAATT
>DAOUQC010000101.1 GCA_030625775.1 Verrucomicrobiota bacterium | reverse complement strand
CATGATTGTTGATGTCCACAGCCACGCCTGGAAATACCCGGAACATTTTTCTACGGACTTCATTGAGCAGGCCAAGCGTGCCCGTGCTGGAGTTGAAGTGGATTTGACCGTTCGTTACGACGAATACCTGGAGTCCTTACCAGAAGACGAAGAAGTGCATGCCATTGTCTTCGGAGGCAAAGCCAGACTAAGCGGCCTGTGGGTCGATGACCAGCATGTTGCCGATTATGTTAAGCAAGATCCAGATTCGTTGACCGGCTTCCTATCCGTCGACCCCACCGTGGAAGGTTGGCAGGACGAAATGCGAACCGGTTGTGAAAAGCTCAAGCTCAAAGGTATCAAGCTGCTGCCAATGTACGCCGGATTCATGCCGGACGATGCAAAGCTTGACGAGCTCTGGCAGTACGCCACTGATCATCACCTGCCTGTGCTATTGCATACCGGTACCACCTTCATTTCCCAGGCTCCCCTCGAGTGCACCCTTCCCCGCCATCTTGATCCGGTTGCCATCCGTTTTCCAGAGGTGAAAATCATCATGGCCCACCTGGGACATCCTTACGAAGGAGAAGCCATCGTCGTCGCCCGCAAGCACGCCAATGTTTTCACCGACATCAGCGCCCTGCACTACCGACCCTACCAACTTTATCAGTCACTGATGCTGGTGCAGGAATACGGGATCTGGGATAAAATACTCTTCGGCACCGATTACCCGTTCACCAGCGTCAAAGCCACCATTGATGGGTTGCATCAATTGAATAAAAAATTTGCCAGCTCAGCCGCCAGCCGCTTGAACGAAGAGGAAATCGAAAAAATGATCCACCGTGACACCTTGCACCTGCTTGGTTTGAGGGATTGATTTTACGATGCCTGAAAAAATGAAAATGGAACGCATAGGAATAGTTGGACTGGGCCTGCTGGGCTCGGACATCGTTGCGCTGGCTTTGTCTCGCGGACTGAAAGTGGTGGCTGTCGATGTGAACGACGACGCCAGAGCCAAACTACCGCAACGTGTCTCCGACGCTTTGAGCGAATTGGTCAAACACGCCGGCTTTAAGGATAAAGATTTCGCCGAGTGGGAAGATCGTCTGAAGACCAGTGACTCTTTCGACAAATTAGCTAATTGCGATTTTGTCATTGAGAGCGTTTTTGAAAATGCTGAAATTAAACAAACGGTTTTTGCTTCCATCGAAGAAGTGATCAGTGAAACAACACCTATCGCATCCAACACTTCTGCGTTGCCCATCTCATCCATGCAGCAAGCATTGAGACATCCTGATCGTTTTCTTGGAATGCATTTTGGCCAACCCGCCTACGCCCAACCTTTCCTGGAAATCATTCGTGGCCAGCAAACCAGCGACACCCACTTTGAAACTGCCAATCAATTAGGCCTCTTATTGGGAAAAGAGCCCAGCCTTCTCAATCGAGATCTGCCCGGCTTTCTGGTCAATCGCATTGCCTATGCCATGTATCGGGAAGCCGCCAATCTGGTATCAGAAGGTGTCGCTGATTACGAAAGCATTGATAATGCAATACGGAATTCCATCGGCATTTTTGCCTCGATGGCAGGACCCTTTCGCTGGATGGATATTTCCGGAGGCCCTGCGCTTTATGGACAGGCCATGAAAACGATCTGGCCCACACTGGATCATTCTTCCGAACCACCTGAATTCATCCAGGAGATGATCGACAACAATGATCGCGGCACAAGCAGCGGCAAGGGATTCTACGACTATCAATCGGGTGATGCTGAGATTTGGGACAAGGCCTTCCGTGAACATGTCTGGCGACTTTTAAAACTCCGACGTGAAGAAAAAAGCCAGGAAAATTTTCCCAAGCAGAACAAATCCACATGAAAAACAAGCCCCACCTGCTGATCATCGGCGTCGGATCGATAGGAGAACGCCACCTGCGTTGTTTCCAGGCGACTGATCGGGTCGATCTCTCCATCTGCGAGCTGAATGAAGAGCTGCGCAATGAAGTTGGAGATCGTTACAAAATATCCGAACGATTCGACAATCTTGAAACAGCTCTCGAACAAAAACCTGACGCTGCGCTGATCGCCGCCCCCGCACACTTGCATATTCCTCTAGCCCAAACCTGTGCTGAAGCCGGCTGTCATCTCTTAATCGAAAAACCGCTGTCCACCAGCACAGAAGGAATCGCCGAACTGATCGAATTCATTGCAAAGGAAAAACTCATCGCCAGCGTTGCTTTTGTTTTCCGCGCTCATCCGGTCATCCAGGCAATGAAAAACGAGATCGACAGCGGACGCTTCGGCAAGCCTCTTCAAGTCGTCACCCTTTCAGGTCAGCATTTCCCCACCTATCGTCCCGCCTACCGTGACATCTATTACAACAACCACGCCGCTGGGGGCGGCCTCATTCAAGACGGCCTGCCTCACGCAATGAATGCCGTTGAGTGGCTGGTCGGTCCCACCACCCGAATTATGGCTGACTCCGCCCACCTGAAGCTCGAAGGCGTCGATGTCGAGGACACGGTCAATGTAATCAGTCGACATGGAGCGAATGGAGAAGTCCTGGGTTCCTTCTGTTCAAATCAGCACCAGGCTGCAAACGAAACCAGTATCACTGTCATTTGCCAAAATGCCACGGTCCGTTTTGAGTATCAGCGCAACCGCTGGGGCTTTCTTATAGAACCTGAAGGTGCTTGGGAATACCAGGAATTCACCATTGGCCGGGATGACCTGTTCACCCATCAGGCAAACGCCTTCCTCGATGCTATCGAGGGCAAGTCCGATCCCGCCTGCACGATCACGGAAGCCGAGCACACCCTCAAGACCTGCCTCACCATTTTAAAATCCTCCCAGCAAGCCCCCTGGACACCTATTCTATCTTCTGACTCCTAAACTCCTAACTTCTACCTCCTTTCCCATGCCTTCCCTCTTCAATCTCAGCGGAAAAACCGCCCTCATCACTGGAGCCGGAGGTTACCTCGGCTCTGCCATGGCCACCGCCCTTGCTGAAGCCGGCTGCCGGCTGGTTGTCACCAGTCGCAATGCCGAACGCGCCAAAAGCATTGCCGTATCACTCCCTACCATTGAAGGGGCCGAACACGTCGGTATTGCCCTGGACCACATGGAAGAAGATTCCATCAGCCGAGGATTTTCTGAAGCAATAGAACTCACCGGAGGACTCGACATCCTCGTCAACAATGGCAACGAAGCCCTCGCCAAGGACTGGAAAGATGTCAGTGCCGAAGAATTCAATCGCCAACTTGCCAATCAAACCGGCTATTTTCTGCTATCCCGCCTGCTACGAAATCATACCGTTGAACGCAAGGTTCCCGGCTCGGTCATCATGATCGGCTCCATGTATGGCATGGTCGGCTCCTACCCGGATACCTACAAGGACATCTGTGCCATCAGCCCGGTGGGTTACCACGCCTTGAAAGGCGGCATCATCCAAATGACCCGCCACCTCGCTGTGTGCTGGGCCAGGGACGAAGTCCGGGTGAACTGTCTCAGCCCCGGGCCTTTCCCCGGCGAAGATGTGTCCGAGGAACTGGTTCACCGCCTGGAAGAAAAATGTCCAATGGGACGCATGGGCAAACCCGATGAACTCAAGGGAGCCATCGTTTTCCTCGCTTGTCAGGCCAGTTCCTACATGACCGGCCAAAATATGGTCATCGACGGAGGTTGGACCGCCTGGTAATCCCGCCTGCGGCCCGTTGAATCCAAGACTCCAGCGCGTAAGCCTGCATCCCCCACCCGTGCCCGACTCTCTCCTTTACAAGCGACCTTCTTTACTCCATATTGCGCGCCCTATGTCCATAGTCATCACATTATTAACGGTGTTTCTGGTGATGGTGAGCCTTTTGCTCGTCCTCGTCACTCTCATGCAACGTCCTAAACAAGAAGGACTCGGCGCAGCTTTTGGTGGCGGCATGATGAACGATACCTTTGGCGCCCAAACCACCGATGTGCTGCAAAAAGGCACTGTCTGGCTCACCGTGGCCTTCTTTGGAACTGCCATTCTGCTGACCGTTTTGAACACCCGACACTACAAGAGCCAACGCGATGTCGGCAATATCCTTGAAGATGTCCAGAAAGCAGAACCCATCCCATCTTTCCCAATACCAGATGCAGGTGCCGTTCCCACTACTACTCCTGCTGCTGACTCCAAGCCCAGCCCAGCCAAAGCCGCTGACAAGAAACCTGCTGCCAAAGTAGATGCCAAGGCGGATACAAAAGGCGAAGCAGCAAAATCGGCTCCAGGCAAACCAGCACCCGCTGCTAAAACTGATTCAGCCAAGGACAAAGCCTCCGCTCCAAAAAGAAAAAAGGCCGATGCGCCTAAAGCTGAGGGCGCTAAACCTTCTGCTGACGAAAAAGCCAAAAAATAGGCCCACACAGTCAGCTTCCCTGACCTGATGTGGCAGAGCGTGATATTGCACAGCTCTCAAACCGCAGTCGACAGTCACTTCCGAGGACTGCAAGCCCACAGGGGCAATTGGTAATTCTTCCAAAGAAGATCGCCGATCCGTTGATCGCATTCAAGGGAAGACGGATTGGCAAACCTCCCTACTACAGGATAACCGTCATTTCACGTTCACGACGGCGGCACACTAACATTCGTATCTCAGCAGCAGCCCCAGTATTTCGTATTTATAGCTAAATGCTTGCTGGGTCGAGTCAGCAACAATGCATCTATACGTAAAGATCCCCTGCCAAGCCTTCGAGCCACAGCTGTTTTTGGTGCGCCACAGCTGCACACAGTGTCCAACCGTCCCGGTGTCGGAATATACAAATTGCAGTCCTCCCGAGTGTAAGAAACCATCATTTTATCAGGAAAACCGGTACCGTGGTATTATAGTGATTCTTTTTCTCCACACTTTATGGGCAACAGCCAACGATCATCCGGATTTTTTGTCAGAAGCGGACAAATGGCCACTTATGCCATTTACCGCTGTCTGGAATGGCTTATCGGACTGCTGCCCCTGTCGCTATGCTGGAGAATCGGTAGTCTTGTTGGCTCAATTGCCTACTTATTTGGCAATTCCTATCGCCGACTGGCTCTGCGTAATTTGCGCATCGCTTTTACAGGCGAAAAAGACGACCTGCAAATTCGGCAGCTGACCCGTAGCCATTTCCAGGCCTTGGGCCGCAACTTTTTTTGCAGCATTAAAATCTCCCGCATGCCCACCGAGGCGGTAGAGGAATGTATCACTTACGAAGGCCGCGAACATATCTTGAAAGCCGCCAAGCAGGGCAAAGGGGTGATCACCACTATCGCCCACCTCAGCAATTGGGAAATCCTTTCACAAATCCCTTCCCTCGGACCGGGCATCCCGCGCTCTACCCTCTATCAACGTCTGGCAAATCCCTACCTCAACCAATTGGTCGTCCGGCGGCGGCGAAAATCCGGTCTCACTTTGTATGACCGCTCCAGCGGCTTCTACGGTCCCCTCAAACATCTACGCAAGGGGGGAGGTGTGGGGATCCTGATCGACCAACACGCTGGTGACCGGGGCGTGTGGTGCCCCCTGTTCGGACGCCTGGCTTCCACCACCAACCTACCCGCATTACTCGCCCAACGCACCGGTGCTGCGATTATTCCCGTGGGAGTACGTGCCGAGCGTCCCGGACACTGGATCGTAAGCTACTCTCCTCCGGTATGCGCCACCCCTCAGCTCAGCGCCCCTCACAAAAAAATCAATGACATCACCGCACAACTGAATCAGGCTCTGGAGAAATTCATCCGGGCCTCACCGGAAGAGTGGTTCTGGGTTCACGACCGTTGGAAAACCCCCAACCCCAGATTTCTGCTTTCCAACTACCGCCGTGGCATTTGGGCCGGTGATCCCGAAAGCCTCAAACCCTTCCGCATCATCGTACGCTCACCCAACCCGCTCGGTGATGCCTGCATGGCGGTGCCCGCCATCCGTGCACTGAAAAAAGGTCGCCCTGATATCGAGCTCACCATGCACTGCCGGGAAAATCTGCTCTCCTTCTGGCAGGAAGTGGACGAAGTGGATCACGTGCTCACCACTCCCCGCTCGGCCAATCCTCTGCAAGTCGCCAGGGCAGTAAAAAACGAGTCACTCTTTTTTGAAGCCGCACTGCTCTTCCCCAACTCTGCCCGTTCCGCCATCGAATATTTCCTCGCCGGCATCCCCCGCATCGTCGGCAATCGCGGACACTTTCGTAGCTGGCTGCTGCACCAAATCCCCCAGACTCCGAAGAATTTTACCGGCCCGCCCCCTCATCATGCTTACTCCTATTTGGAAGTGATCCGGCAGATGGGTGCTGATACCAATGACCCGAATCTCTTCAAGTTCTCCCCTCTAGACAAGCATTCGCGCAGCAAACATCCACTCAATCTCGGCATCTGTCCCGGTGCTGAATACGGAGCCGCCAAACGCTGGCCAATCGAACGTTTTGCCCAAACTGCCAGCCGTGCTTATAAACAATTTCAAAGTCACTGCACCGTGATCGGCTCACCCGCCGAGAAAGAGATCGGCGAACAGTTTGAAAAAATCTACCCACACCCAGGCTGCCGTAATCTGGTTGGCAAAACATCGATCAGTGAAATGATCGAAGAACTAAAACAATGCGATCTGCTGCTCACCAATGACACCGGCACCATGCACCTCGCCGCTTTTCTCGGAATCCCGACCATCTCCATCTTTGGCTCCACCGAACCCGCCCTGACCAGCCCGCTCGGCAAAAATCATCGTATCATCCGCCACCACGTCGACTGCAGCCCCTGTTTCCTGCGCGAATGCCCGCTCGACTTCCGCTGCATGACGGAAGTGGGTGTAGATGAAGTCAGCGAAGCTCTTTCAGAAGCGGCCGCACAGCTGGCCACTACTACTAACTCGTAACACGCATTCCATTGAGTGGGTCGTCGCTAAAACCAGACAGATTTACGGATTGGCAATCCAGGGTGCGACAAGCTGCTCGCCCAAACTGCCCCCTAAATCTGCTTGCGACGCTTGCGCTTCAGATGCAACTGGGCCAGTGACTTCTGGATCGACGCTTCCACCGTAGCTATTTCTTCATCGGACATCTTCTCTGACAAAGCGGCTTCCGCACGCTTGAGCGCCTCTTCAACTGCCGCTTCGTCGATGTCATCTGTAGTCACCGCAAGGTCGGTCAAAACCGCCACACTATCGCGCGTGATCTCCACCACCCCTTCACCGACTGCAAGGCTTTCCTCTTCCCCACCCTTGGTATAACGCAGTTCGCCCGGCAGCAAAGTCGTCACCAGTGGTGCGTGACCTTCCAAAATTCCGAGTTCTCCTTCGCTGCCCGGAATCACGACTCCGTCCACCTCGTCGGAGAAGGTTCGTGCATCGGGAGTTACAATTTCAAGACGGAAAGCCATAGTAAATTTTATTAATCGCTTTTAACTCAAATCGCTATTCACCCAGCGGACACAGACTAATCTTTGTCCACCGTATCAATGCCACCCTTCATGTAAAAATTCGCTTCTGGCACATCATCATGTTTGCCTTCAAGAATCTCTTTAAATCCACGCACCGTTTCTTCAACCGACACATACTGCCCATCGTGACCAGTGAACACTTTTGCCACTTCGAAAGGCTGCGAAAGGAACCGCTGGATCTTACGAGCACGGAATACGATTTGTTTGTCTTCAGGGCTCAACTCATCCATACCGAGAATGGCGATAATGTCCTGCAAATCTTTGTAGCGCTGCAGTACATTCTGCACTCCACGCGCTACTTTGTAATGCTCTTCACCCACCACGTCGGGAGCCAAAGCAGTTGAAGTCGAAGCCAATGGATCCACTGCAGGGTAAATACCCAGCTCAGCCAAAGAACGCTCCAACACCACAGTTGAATCCAAGTGGGCAAAAGTATTGGCCGGAGCCGGGTCGGTCAAGTCATCCGCCGGCACGTAGACCGCCTGGAAGGAAGTGATCGATCCTTTGTTGGTCGAAGTGATTCGCTCCTGCATCGCCGCCATTTCGGTAGACAGGGTAGGTTGGTAACCCACCGCCGACGGCGTACGTCCCAACAGCGCCGACACCTCGGAACCTGCTTGCGAGAAGCGGAAAACGTTATCCACAAAGAGCAACACGTCCTGGTTCTCTTCATCACGGAAATACTCGGCCATCGCCAAGGCAGACAAGGCAACACGCATACGAGCCCCGGGAGGTTCGTTCATCTGACCATAAACCAGAGCCACTTTTGATTTGCTCAAGTCTTCCTGATCGATCACGCCCGCCTCGCTCATTTCCCAATACAAGTCATTACCCTCACGAGTTCGCTCACCCACACCGGCAAAAATTGAATAACCACCGTGGCCTTTGGCGATGTTATTGATCAATTCCATGATCACCACCGTCTTGCCCACACCCGCACCACCGAACGCACCGACTTTACCACCCTTGGTAAAAGGACAAATCAAGTCGATCACCTTGATACCTGTTTCCAGCACCTGGGAGGATGTGCTCTGCTCGGTCAAAGGAGGAGCAACATTGTGAATCGGATAGCGTTTGGTTGCCTGCACTTCTCCACGTTCATCCACCGCATCACCGGTCACATTAAAAATACGTCCTAGAACACCGGCGCCCACGGGCACTGTAATAGGCTCTCCCATGTCGGTAATTTGAACTCCACGTTTTAATCCCTCCGTGGTGGACATCGCCACCGCACGCACCCAGCCATCACCCAGATGAGACTGAACTTCGAGAGTTAATTTTGTGGTCTTGCCATAGAGATCATATTCGATCTGCAGTGCATTATAAATATCGGGTAATTTTTCGGAATCCGAAAAATCAACATCTACCACCGGTCCGATAACCTGAACAATTGTGCCTTGGTTGCTCATCTTTTTCTATTTCTCCTAACTTAATTCTAATCTTAAATTCTAATCGCAGTGCTTTTCTTCACCCTTAATCCAACGCCCTCATAGCCGTCGTAATATCCAAAAGCTCCGTAGTGATCGCCGCTTGTCGGATTTTGTTATACTCCAACTTGAGGTCTTTGATCATATCGTTTGCGTTGTCAGTTGCGCTCTTCATCGCCACCATCCTCGAACTGTGTTCCGATGCCCGTGATTCCTGCATCATTTGAAACACCTGGTAATTCACATACTGAGGCACCACAGTGCCCAACACGCTCCCTGCACTTGGTTCAAAAAGATATTCGCCCTCCACCACATCATGTGGCACGACATCAGCCTGCGCATTTCCTCCCACGCTGACAAAACCTTTATCCCGACCCAAATCGATCGGACGAATCGGCAACAATGTCTCAATCATCGGCTCCTGGCTCAAGGTAGTGATAAAATTAGTAAACGCCACCTGCACCTTGTCGTATTTCCCTTCGAGAAATTGATCCACCGCAAACTTTGCAACGAGCTTCGCTTCCGCGAATTCCGCTGGATCGGACACTTCGAAATCTGCCACCAGATCCTTTTGCAATCGTGCCAGTGTCTGACGCCCCTTGCGGCCCACAGTCACATATGAAGTCTCGTTGGTTGACGCCTCGGTGACCTTACGCATCAAGTTCGTATTCAGACCGCCGCACAATCCTTTGTCAGTCGTGATCACTATCACCAGAGTTTTCTCACCGCCCCGCTCTTCAAGCAAAGGGTGATCCTCTTCATCGGTGTTCGCCTTCAGGTTTACCAACACATCGTTAAGCAAATCCGCATAAGGTCGTCCGGCAGTCGCAACACTCTGCGCCTTCTTCATCTTCGACGCCGCCACCAATTGCATCGCATTGGTGATCTGTGCGGTATTACTGACCGACTTGATACGCCGGCGAATGTCCTGGGTGTTAGCCATCGAAAATTAGGTAAGGTTTGTCTTTATTGCCAGTTTGTCTGATTATTTAAAGAATCTCAACGAACAAAGGCTCTCGGCTACCTACTCGGCAGACGGGCTTTTATAACTGCTTTTAAAGTCTTCGATCGCCTGTTTCAGTTCACTACTGATTTCATCCGTCAGCGCTTTTTCATCACGCAGCTTGCCCATCAGTTCGTCTTTGCGGGTAGACAAAAATTCTTCCATTTTCTGCTGACAATCTTTGACATTGTCCACTTCGACATCGTCGAAGTAGCCGTTCTGCATCGCCCATAAAGTCGATACCTGTAGCTCAAGAGAAAGCGGCGAATACTGATCCTGTTTAAACAGCTCCACAATGCGTGCCCCACGATCCAAAGTCGCCTTGGTCTTTTCATCCAGATCGGAACCGAACTGGGCAAAAGCCTGCAACTCACGATACTGGGCCAGATCCAACTTGGTCGTTCCTGACACCTTCTTAATCGCCTTGGTCTGCGCCGCAGATCCCACACGACTCACAGAAAGCCCCACCGAAATCGCTGGACGAATTCCCTGATTGAACAAGTCCGTCTCAAGGAAGATCTGTCCATCCGTGATCGAAATCACATTGGTCGGAATATAAGCCGACACGTCACCTGCCTGCGTTTCAATAATCGGCAGAGCTGTCATTGATCCACCGCCTTCTTTTTCAGTCAGCCGGGCGCTACGCTCAAGCAAGCGGCTGTGCAGATAAAACACATCACCCGGATAAGCTTCACGTCCGGAAGGTCGGCGAAGCACCAGAGACATCTGACGATAAGCCACCGCATGTTTGGAAAGGTCATCAAATACGATCAACACATCTTCGCCCTGATCCATGAACCACTCACCAATCGCGCAACCGGTGTAAGGGGCCAGGAACTGGTTGGTGGCCGCTTCCGATGCTGCTGCTGAAACCACTGTAGTGTATTCCATCGCACCCGCCGCTTCCAGAGTTGCGATTGTTCTCGCTACGTTGGACAGCTTCTGTCCGATAGCGACGTATATGCAGTAAAGAGGCTTGTGATCCTTCAGCTTACCTTCGGCTGCTGCACGGTTCTGGTTAGCCTGACTGATGATCGCATCCACCGCAATCGTCGTTTTCCCCGTCTGACGGTCACCGATGATCAACTCACGCTGTCCGCGACCGACTGGAATCATTGCATCGATCGCCTGAATCCCTGTTTGCACCGGGACACTAACACTTTGACGGGCAATAATGCCGGGAGCAATTTTCTCCACAGGATACAGCCCATCCGATTTGATCTCTCCTTTGCCATCGAGAGGTTGCCCCAAAGCATCCACCGTGCGGCCCAACATCGCCCTGCCGACAGGCACCTGAAGCAGGCGCCCCGTAGTGCGCACTTCGTCCCCCTCCTTGATGTTCAATCCGTCACCGAGCAACACCGCCCCAACTTCCGTTTCCTCAAGGTTCAGTGCCAGGCCGTAAAGACCACCGGGAAACTCGATCATCTCATTCAGCATCACGTCGCTGAGACCTTCGATTTTCGCCACACCATCACCAATTTCGCGAACCACACCGACGTTTGACTTCGTCACCGATGTTTTCAGGCTCGCAATTTCCGATTCCAGTTCCTGCAGGATGTTACTCATGACTCGTTTATTAAAATAAAATTAAAATCTCTTTAAAACCAATTACCCCTCTTATTCCGATTGCTTTTTCTTCAGCCAATTTTCTCCCGCAAGCGCTCCAAACGATTGCGCACACTGCCATCCCACACATCGCTGCCCACACGCACCCGCATACCGCCTAACAGTTCAGGATTACTCTTAAATTCCGAGGTGATTTGCTCACCGTATTTTTTCTTTAAATCAGCCACCACGCTGGCTTCCAAAGTCGCCCCCAGAGGGCTCGCACTTTCGATCAACGCATGACTTTTTTCCAACTCGAGGCGAACCAGATGAGCATAGGCATTGATCACCCCCAGATAGCCGCGCGGCTTGCCTGTCGCCAGTTTTCGCAACACCGTCTTCACCGTGCCTCCGTCCACCTGACCGTTACTCACGGTGGCTTTCAAAAGTTTGCGAGCGATGCGCTGGGCGTCTTTGCTTCCTTTCATCTCAAAAAAATCTAGCCTCTTATAAAGCCACCTGGCCAGCGGTCTCCTGGTTGATGCGCTCCTGATCACTTTCGTCCAAAATCTTGCCGGTGACTTTACCTGTGGTATCGATCACCAAACGGCCAAAGTCATGTTTCAACTCCGCCATCAACTGCTCGTGCTCGAGCTTCGCTGCTTCATTCGCCTTGGCAATGATCTGCCCCGCTTCAGCGATCGCATCCTGTGTTTTTTGCTCACGCACCGATTCCGCGCTTTCCTTCGCTTCGGTAATCAGTCGATCTGCATCAGCATTCGCCTTATCCAACATACCCTGGACACTGGCCTCAGCCGTCTCCATCTGTTCACGGATTTTTTCCAAATTTGCTTCCCCGTCCGCAATGCGACGGCGGCGTTCTTCCAGCATCGCCAACACCGGTCCGAAAGCAAACTTTTTCAAAATCGCATAAACGATCAAAATGATAAAAACTTGGGCTGTAAATTTACCCCAAGTAAATCCGAAAGTTTCGAGAATCCCCATTTTACTAAATGCTAAAAGTGATTTGAGCGAAAGGGCCTGTGGGACTCATGTCCCACAGGCTGAATATTTCCTGCAACGAGGTTTAACCCATCGCCATAATCAAACCGTAAATAGCGATTGCTTCCGCAAGGGCCATTCCGATAATTCCAATAGTCAGAATTTTACCGAAAGCGGTTGGGTTACGCCCTACTGCTTGAGCCGCAGCCATTCCGATCATTCCGATGCCAATACCTGCTCCCAGACCTGCGAGGCCCAGTGAGAAGAAACCGTTGAATTGCAAACCAGTCGCTACAGCCCCTGCTGCTTGAGCTGCGGGTTCTGCAGCTGCCAATATCATTTCTAATCCAGCCATGTTATTTTTCCTTCGTTTGTTGTTTTGTTGTTGTAATCGCCGTTGCCCACTCTTTGCGTATGGTCACTCAGGCAAAATCCTTTTTAGTCTTTTTAGTGGCCACCTTCTTCGTGCCCCTCCTCATCATGTTCGGTAGACAACTGCACATACACCGCACACAGCAGCGTGAATACAATCGCCTGAATCAATCCGACCAGGATTTCCATAAAATAAAACGGCAGGGGTACCACCACACTGGATACAAATGCCCAAATGCCCTCAAGCCCCATCACTTCACCAATGCCACTCATTGAGTGCAGCAAAGTTTCACCAGCGTAAACATTCCCCACCAACCGGAAGGACAGAGTCACTGGACGGAACATGATCGAGATAATTTCGATCACGCCGACAAACATAAAAATTGGTAGCAAAGCCCACCACAAGCCCCCGCTAAGACCTCCCTTTGGTGCAAACACATGCTTGAAAAAGCCAATCACTCCCAGCTCTTTGATCGTAATCCCCACCCAAAGCATCATGAACACCGCAGCCAAGGCAAAAGTCATATTAAAATCCGCTGTTGCCGGCCTGAACAAAGGCACAAAACTATGATCATGTGGATCAATCGAAAGATTCTTGACCCCTTCAGCAAAACCAATCGTTCCGACCCCCGGAATCAGACCAGACCAGTTGGCACTGAGAATAAACACAAACAGTGTCGCCAGTAAAGGGAACACTCTCGGAGCCACCTTTTCCCCTACAATGCCTTCTACCTGACCGTATAAAAACTCAATCACAAACTCGACAAAGTTTTGTTTGCCGTCCGGAACCAAAGCCATCTTGCGCGTTGCCATGCGTGTAAACAGTAAAATGACAACCGTTACGATTATCGCCATCACAATTGAGTTCGATAAACTGCCCATATTTGGAATATGAGGAGCATTGATCCCGCCTGCCGCAAGAATGGCATGGGAAAAGGTCTGATCTATCAACTGAATTTGCATCAAACGTACGAAGAGTGAAACATGCTTGCTAAATCGGCATCAAGCCCAAAGGCAGCAAGGCATCGCTTCTTATATGCCCCTTAAAAAATACCGCAAGTTTAATTTGTGAAAAATTTCACAAGCACCTGAAATCCAATCAAAACCCACCTTCATTTTCATATCAATTCTCCTTGCAGAAGCCCGCTTTCTCCCCCACCTTCCGCCCACGCTGCAATCACAGCACCAACGCGCGAATAGCTCAGCGGTAGAGCATCTCGTTTACACCGAGGCGGTCGGGGGTTCAAATCCCTCTTCGCGTACCATTTTCTTCTCTTTGTTCCAGGTTTC
>DAOUQC010000129.1 GCA_030625775.1 Verrucomicrobiota bacterium | reverse complement strand
TTCTTCGATCGCTTGCGGTACTTCCAAGGGACGAAAGACGGTGCCTCCAATTCCTACCGCGAGGGAACGCAGGCGACCACAAGCAGATGGGTTTGATAACAAGTTGTCGGCGAGCAGGGCATGCAGATTACAAACCGTGTAACGGTTGAAGCCGATTTCCTTCGCTTGATCAGCCAGCATTTCGATGGCCGCTTTGTGATTGAGAATCATCTGGGTTTCCTCGGCGTTTTTACCATTGGCGTTTTCGCCGTGTTCCACCAGACACTGGGTTTCCAACAGGGAATAGGTATTGCCCTCAAGACGACTTGAGTTCCATGACAGATCAATCAGTAGACGATCCATGACTTGCCGGAGATAGGTTCCTGCCGGCAAATCAGAGATACCAACCTGACCCATTTCAGCCAGCTTGCATCTAAGCTCTGGTGACAGGTAGGCATCAGTGTTGGGTCGATAACAATCCAAAAAGTCAGATTGATAACCAACGGGAGTGCGTGCAGTGACAGACCGGTTTACAGATTCCCGAATCTCGATTGCTTCAGGAGACAGCCAATCAGGTTCTTCTGCACAGGGAGGCGTTTCCCTTAAAAGAGTTTCCTGTGCGGTTTTTATTGGAAGCACATAACGGCGACCCCGACCTGCACCTTCAGGCACAAGGCGATCTTCATCGATCAACTGATTGAGCCGACGTTGCAGGGTGCGTTTGGTGAAATCGAGCTCAGGCATTTTCATCAATTCACTTACCGAGGCACCATCAGGCTGATGCCTTATTGCCCGGATGATAGAATCGAGCTCTTGCGGTGGAATTTGAAGTGGCATGATTAAGTCCTTTTGTGGCACGAATAAATTAATAATGCCATAATGGTCAATTAATATGGCATGATTTGCTAAAATATTCCACTTTATCTGGCGTAATTATGCTTTAAGTGGCACGTAATGGGATAATCGTGCCATTAAAGTGGCGTGATTTGCTGATCAGTCCAAAATGTGGTCTTAATGTGGGGCAGAGCCGGAGCGAAGCGAAGACAGCCGGAGGCAATTTCAACCTGCTATTTTTATCTCACTTATGCCAAACCGTCCCGAACGATCCAATCCATCCCGTTTCTGGGCTCCAGACTTCCCACTTTCTCCGCGCAGATTCCGCCCCTTTTACGGATGGTACATTCTGGCGATCTCGACGATTGGGGTCATCTTCAGCATCCCCGGCCAGACGATGGGGTTCAGCGTGTTCACGGATGTCTTGATCCGTGAGCTCGAACTGACTCGGGTGCAACTCAGTCTTGCTTACTGTCTTGGAACCGTTGCCAGCGGGTTGACTTTACCTTGGCTGGGAAGTGTGTTCGATCGACTGGGAGCCAGACGGATGATTGTTTTTGCCGCTATTGTGACCGGGCTCACGCTTTATTATCTGAGTCTCTCTCGCGTTTTGCTGCAGACCATCTCGGCACTTATCCCGTCCGCCTCCCGTGTGGTCATCGCTTTTTCTCTCATCGCACTTGGCTTTTATTTGATCCGTGCAGCAGCGCAGGGAGTATTGACGATGTCGTCAAGGAACGCAGTGGGGAAGTGGTTTGAAAAACGTAGAGGGCTTGTTTTTGGCATTAATGGAGCGATCACCGCTTTCGCTTTTTCATTCGCACCCCGTGGGCTTGACTTGCTCAGAGAAAATTACGGCTGGCAGGGCGCATGGATATTGTTGGGGACTCTCAGTATTTTTGTTATGGCGGTTTTGGGGTGGTTGTTTGTTCGCGACAATCCAGAAGAGTGTGGACTTGAAATGGATGGAGGATGGGAGCCAAAAGTGAAACCGGGGCACAAACCACACGCCGATACGGTTACGCGAAGGGACTACACCCGGAAGGAAGCTATTTCGACCGGCTCATTCTGGATTTTTAATCTATCGTTTTCTTTTTTCGCCCTTTTTTCAACGGCATTTACATTCCATATCATGTCGATCGGTGGTGAGAATGGTTGGGGCCGGGAAGCGATCACCGGACTGTTTGTTCCGATGGCCGCTTTGAGCGTAATTGCGAATCTGGTCGTGGGCTGGCTGAGCTCCCGCAGTCACATCAAGTATTCCCTGGTGGGGATGAATCTGGCAGCTCTCGCAGGAGTGATTGGGACCATCTATTTGACGACAAAAATTGGCACGCTGGCCTTTGTCATTGGCAACGGGGTTTGTGGCGGAGCCTTTACAGCATTGGTTGGAATTTCCATTCCTCGTTTTTTTGGAAGGAAGCATCTGGGAGCCATCAGCGGATTGACGATGTCGAGCATGGTTGCGGCAAGCGGAATGGGGCCGATCATTTTTAGTCTGTCGCTTTCGATAACAAAAAGTTACGTTCCGATCCTGTGGGCTTGTGCATTGCTCCCGTTGTTGCTTTCAGTCGTCGCGTTTTGGGCGAATAACCCACAGCTCAAAGAGCCTTTGGATGGCTAAGAAAAATATATTTCTTTTATTTACTCCAAGACGATGGCAATGCCGATTCCAGTTTCCCATGAAGAGGCATCGTAGCGATAAGTATAGTCGGAATGCTTTTCTGCTACTGATAAATTGGCTACATGCAGATAGACTTTTATCTGACTAATATATTAACCCTGTTTGAGCTTGTGATTGATCATAAAGGGGCCGAAGGGGATGAGGGAAGAGATAAAAATCAACACGGCCCGGCTGAAACGCATGGCTCCCGAGATCAAGGCAAAAAACAGGAGCCCGCACAGAAGGACAAATAAGAAGCCGTGTGCCCAGCCAATCACTTTCACAGGAAGATGGATGTCGGCCAGATACTTGAGAGGCATGGCTATAAAGAGCAAAAGGAGAAAAGAAACTCCTTCCGTAAGAGCAACAAGGCGGATTTTTTCTAATGAAGGTTTTGCCATGAGTAATGAGGATTTGTGATGAAGTAGTCTGTGGAGAGGGCTATTTGCCTGCAGCTTTCAAGGCTTTTTCCATAACACTTGCAGTGGTGACAGGTCTGCCTCCCTGGCGCTTGCTTTCATCAGCGGCTTCCATGAAAGCTAAAATTTCCAAGGTCTCGGCTTCACTCACTGGAGTTTCGCCGCTTTTGAAAAACTTGCCGATTTCAACGATGAGCGGGGCATATCCATCAAAGCCGCCACCCTGGACAACTCCCTTGGTGCCAAACACGGTTGCTCCATATCCACGTTGGCCATCACGGATTCCACGATAAGTGCCGATGCGTCCGTCTTCCCAGATGCCGACAGCGACGTCGGTACCTTCGGTATGGATGCGGGTGACGGTTTTGCATCCGGTGCCCATAATGGTGAACAAAGGTTCGACGCCGTGAATGCCATACCAGAAGAAGTCAGGGTGATTGGGCTCTGTTTTGCAAGGGCTGTAAACTTCAGCACCGGTGATTTTTCCTAGCTTGGGATCCTTATGGATGTTGAGTGCGCGATCAGCGTATCTCAGTGAGGAACTGGTAAATACAGGCACTTTTTTTTCTTTTGCCAGACGATAGATCTTAATCGCATCGAGCACCGAAGCTGCGATGGGTTTGTCGATGTAAAGGGTTTTACCCGCTTCAATTACTGGTATGGCTTGTTCCAAGTGGGTGCGGCCGTCGATACTGAGAATCATCACCACATCCGATTTTTTGATCAGGGTATCAATAGAATCAACCATTTCGACTCCCAGTTTTTCCATCGGTTCGCGTGCTTTTGCAAGTAGCTCCATGCTTTGTGGGATGTCAGGGCTGCCTCCGGGAAAAGCGGCAACGATGGTCATGTCGGCCAGTTCGCCTTCAGCTTTCGGGTCGTTGATGATTTTGGTCCAGGACGGCGCGTGGGCATCGATGCCGATGATACCGACCTTGGTCGGGAGGACTTTATCCTGAGCTTGTGCTTGGAAAGAGGCCAGAGTGAAAATAGCGATGAGAAGTTTGAGTGGGGAATTTTTCATGGTGCTTTATTTTCAGTAAGGTCAGGCATCTGTTTTTCAAGCAGGAATCACGGCTTCTTTTTGTTGGCACTTTCAAAAACAAATTTGCCGAAGGCGTTGTGGTTATCAAGACGGCGGATGCTGGTGGTGCTAAACAAGATGGATTATTCCAGTTGATTGGGGCCGGTCGGTTGGATGCGGGTGAGGTTTTCCCACCAGAACGGTGCTGCAGGCAATTTTTTACGTTGAGTGATGCAAAGGGGATGACTATCAAAGCAGTCCACTGATGGGTTTTTGCATTCACATGGGTTTCGTAAGTCCAATATCGGTATTCCCCTCGGGGTCTCATATAACGGCTTGGACGGTGAGGGAGACCAGGAGTGAAAGGGGGACTAGTGTTTCGACCACCTTAAAATGATGGGGATCGTAGGACAAATTTCCATATTTGTCGGGGGTGGTTTACGCTGGCCTTAAATGACAGAATCGGAGCCGGAGTGTAACGCAGACAGCCGGAGGCAATTCTGTCCCACGGTGAATCCTCCATCTTAAGCCTGACAAGACACTAGGATAAAACAAGAGAGGGGCTTGGGAGTCTTGGGGAAGTTGCAAATGTTAAACGAAGTTCCAACTTCGGTTAAAAGTTTAGGAGGGTGCGGAAAACGATGTTGGAACATCGTTTTCTTTATTTTGCTGTGTCCAGTTTCCACACTTTGATGTCATCGATCACGGCTCCTTTGTTCACCGCGAGGGTGATCATGCGTTTGGTGGGGTGGGAGATTCCTTCGGATTTGAATTCACCTACAACTTTGCCATTGATGGTGACTCGCATGACATCACCTTGCACAACAACTAGCAGCTCGTGCCATTTGTCGGCTTCAAGTTTGAGAGGGAAGGTCTTTTGTTTACTTTTGATTAGTTTTTGCATTTCCGGGCTTTTGTCTCCGGCTTTACGGCGATCCCGTATTTTGTTATTCATTGCTCCGGTTTTGGAATCCTGAAGGCGCAGGTTTCGCAGGGTGATGTGGGCAAAACAGAGGTGGCCGGCGTGAACGCTTTTCAGTTCGCGGTCAACGAAGTCGAGGCCGAGGTCTTCACCGGTTTTGAGTTTGAATTTCATCTGCACGGCACCGTCACGGAATTCGACATCATGGAAAATGGCCACTCCGTGATCGGCTTCCGGAACCCGGGTGACCTGCATTTTGCCATCAACGAGATCGACTTGTTGTTTGCCTTTGGCGCGCCATGCGCTGTTGCTGGTCCAGCCACCGCCGATGTTTTCTTTGCCGGGGGTGGGTTCGTCACGCTCGAATTGGTCTTCAAACAGCAGGGTACCGGTTTTTTTGATGAGAGCGGCATCGTTGCTGTATCCGAATGAAACGGTGATGATAACAAGACTGAGGATGAGGAGACGAATCATAGTGGAGTAGGGTTAGTGTTGGAGGAGATAAAGTAGGACAGAATGCCATTCTGTCTATTCGAATACGGTAATGGCACACTGGACAGAATGGCATTCTGTCCTACCTTGAAGAGGCCAAGGCTTTACTAAATTCACCAATTATTTTCCCATGTCAGATTCAGGAATGAAACTCAATGTACTCGGCGAAGAATTGCAGCCGTGCAGCCTCGATCCCATTACTGGTTTTTACCGAACCGGGGTCTGCCAAGTCGGGCAGGAAGACGCTGGCTGTCATGCGGTGTGCATTATGGCAACGGAAGAGTTTCTGGCCTTTTCACGCCAAGCAGGAAATGATTTGTCCACCCCAATGCTGGACTTTGGCTTTCCCGGATTGAAGGAGGGCGATCGCTGGTGTCTCTGCGCCTCGCGATGGAAAGAGGCGCTCGATGCCGGTGCAGCTCCGATGGTGGTGCTGGAGGCGACCAGTATGGCGGCGCTGGAGTATGTGTCGCGCGGTGTGCTTGAGGAATACGCGGTTGAGGACGTTTCGATTGATTAAGTGATGGCAGCAAGTGGCATCAGTAAAATTGATGCCGGTGATTTTTTGCGGCAGGGGGATTGGCGGCGATTGTTTGATGGAGGGGTTCTGACACGTGGGGCGAAGGCGGCGCGGGGGAAGCGGGTCAGCCAGGTCAGGGCGGAGATTCTGGAAACGGGTGATGCTGAAATTGTTGCTCTGGTGACGGATCAGGCGGGGATAAATCATGAAGCAATCGTCGCGATTTGGAGAGAGGATGAGGCGATCACCTGCGATGCCAGTTGCTCCTGTTCGGTAGGTGTGAATTGCGAGCATGCAGCGGCGGTTTTGGAATATCTCTCGGGAAAAAACGAGGCGCGTTTGGAAGTGGCGTTTGGAGAGGTCCCTCATGTGGAGAAAATGACCCAGGGGCAGAATTTGCGACTGAAGGAAGGGCAAGTTGATGAGGAAGAGTCAGCACCCGATGAGTTGGGAATTCAGTTTGTGATCCGCATTGAGTCGCGGCCGGAAGGGGAGCGTTTGGCGTGGTTGCCCGAAGTGTATGCCCGTGTGCGGGTTCGATATGGAGATCACGAAGTGGATCTGGTGCCTGCAGGCAATGCCCCGCCGATTGTCACTCCGGGTGGGAAGATTCATCGGAACCGAATCGCGGAGATGGAAGCTTTGAAGATTCTCTATGCGATTGATCTGGTTCCGGGTGCCGAACAAGCTCCGCAATCCCTGAGGAAATTGGATTCACCGCCACAGGACGGAACGCTGTGGGCTCCGGATCGCAAGAAGTGGCCGCATGCAAATTTTTATTGGCAGCGATTTTATCATGAAGCTGCACCATCGCTTGAGCAGCGTGGGTGGCTGGTGAAGTTTGCGCAGCAAAGTGTCGTGAAACCCCTGGTATTCCGAACGGAGACCTGGCGGGCGGAGATCGTGGATGAAGGGCGGGGATGGTTTCATTTGTCCGCTGGATTTGAAATCGATGGGGAGAAGTTTGAACTGCAACCCATCCTGGCGGCTCTGGTGGAAAACCGTTTTCTCGAAGCGACGGAGGGAATGCCGGAGGAACAGGAGTTCATGATTTTCCTTCCCGATGGACGCGGGCTGGCTTTGCCGGTTGGCAGGTTCAGGAAAATATTGCTAACGCTCAAACAATTGACACAATTCAATTTCACCGGTGGGCCGATCAAGTTGAACAAGGTCGACGCGGCGTTGCTGTCGGAAGAGGGACTCGAAGTGGCAGCGCCGGAGGAGGTCGAAGAACTTGCCATCAGGCTGGGAAATTTTGAAAAAATCGAGGAGGTGCCAGTTCCTGAAGGGATTCTGGCAGAGTTGCGGGATTATCAAGTAGAGGGGTTTCGCTGGATGCAATTTCTCTGTCATTATGGATTGAATGGAATTCTGGCGGATGACATGGGCTTGGGAAAAACCCTGCAGACGCTGGCGCATATTCTGGCGGAAAAAGTAAGCGGCAGGAACGAGGGGCGTCCCTGTCTGGTGATTGCGCCAACCTCTGTGGTGGAAAACTGGCAACGTGAGGCAGCGAAGTTTGCACCCGATCTGGAAATGCTGGTATTGCAGGGAGCGAATCGGAAGCAGGGCTTCTCTCGCATTCCGAGCGTCGATGTGGTGATGACTTCCTTCGCATTGATTTCACGGGATCTGGATACCTATTTGGAACACGAATTTCATTTGCTGGTGCTGGATGAAGCTCAACACATCAAAAACCCATCGGCTCAGGTGACACGTGCGGTGTGTTCCTTGAATGCGAAGCATCGCCTTTGTTTGTCAGGCACGCCGGTGGAGAATCATTTGGGGGAACTGTGGAGTTTGATGAATTTTTTGAT
>DAOUQC010000035.1 GCA_030625775.1 Verrucomicrobiota bacterium | reverse complement strand
GAGCGGCTGGTCAGCAATTTGCGTAAGCAGGGATTCAAACGTTTGATCGTGGTGATCGGACACTTGGGCGACCAGATTCAGCAAGCCCTTCAGCTCTACGCCGGAGACATGCAGATTGATTACGTTGTCAATCCCGTCTATCGCACGACCAACAACCTCTACTCTCTCTGGCTGGCTCGTGAACAAATCAATGAGCCTTTTTTACTGGTGGAAAGCGATCTTATTTTTGAAACCAGCCTGCTGGACCACATGCTCTATCCTGACAGAATGGCGATTTCCAAAATGCTTCCATGGATGAACGGCACAACAGTCGAACTCGATTCAACACAGCGGGTCACGGCTTTTCGCATGAGCGATGATTCACATCACGAAGCTCGCCAGTACAAAACCGTTAATGTCTATAGTTTGTCCCTTGCTTCATGGCAGAAAGTCGAAACCCGGTTAAGTCGCTACGTGGCCGATGAAAAACTGGGTGATTATTACGAAATCGTATTTGCCGAGCTGATCGCTGACGGCACCCTCTCTTTCGAAGCCGTCTTTTTCGAAGCTGATCTGTGGTATGAGATTGACACCGGAGAGGATCTGCTCGCCGCCGAAATCCTGTTCACCAAGTCCCGCTTCATCCCAAATCGCACAACAAGCGACGCCACATCGGATCAATTGTTACCTGGGTAAAAGACCCGGATAAATACATGGGAAAAGCTCGGGGAAACTTTGTCTATCGGAACCTGGCGAATGCAACATCGATTTTAGGTGTACTGCCATTGGGCTTACTGTTCTTGGAAGGTGGCTATCGATACCTGGTCCCATTCATCATTTTTAATAATGTCATGGATGACCTCGATGGCATCCTGGCAGGTAAACTGAAAATCCGCAGCCAACTAGGCGCCCACCTCGACAATGTCTGCGACACGGTTGTCCATGTAAGCTTGGTCCTGATAGTGAGCGCCCACTTCGGAATGGGAATATTACTCGTCGGCATGATTGCTGCGACCGCCATCATAGTCCGCCTAACAGGTCGTCTCAATCCTGATGAAGTGTCAGGAAACGGCACCCCGACAAACGAACTCATGCGCCACATGCTCTTCGTTCTCTTGCTGACAGGAATGTATGAGGCCGATCCCAAGCCTTATCTGGTACTGATATTTATTTTCCACACAGTGACGATGCTGGTGCCATTCAAATTAACCTTCCTCATCCGGGGCCGGGCAAACAGCGCTACTGCAATTACTTTGGTGAACGTCGTGCTGATAGGGGCTTGGCTCGTGCCAAGCCTAGCCCCATTTATCGCCGCATCTTTCTTCGCTACTTACTTGTATTCATTTATCCAAGGGGGAAAACAATGGCTAAAAGGACAAAATCACGGGCTAAAATGATCATTGCCGTTTCCACCAGCTGGCACTAAGATAGCCCTCTGCTGCTGTCCGAACATCTGCGGATTGTGGACTGCGAAACCTCAGAATAAATTCAAACCACAAATAACATGGCTCACACACTACCCGATCTTCCCTACGCCCACAATGCGCTGGAACCCACGATCGATACCCAAACGATGGAAATCCATCACGGCAAACATCATGCGGCCTACGTCGCCAACCTCAACAAAGCACTTGAAGGCAATACCGATCTGGAAGGTAAATCAATCGAGGACCTGGTAAAAGATCTTGACGCTGTACCGGAAAACATCCGCGGTGCGGTTCGCAACAATGGCGGCGGACACTGGAACCACTCTTTTTTCTGGACCATCATGGGGCCCAACGCAGGCGGAGCGCCCAGCGGCGATCTCGCTGCGGCCATCGACAGTGCTTTTGGCAGCTTTGATGCATTCAAGGAACAATTCACCACGGCCGGCATGACCCGCTTTGGTTCCGGCTGGGCCTGGCTCAGTATAAAAAATGGGGCGCTGGTCGTTTCATCCAGTCCGAATCAAGACAACCCGCTGATGGACGGATCAGGCACACCGATCCTCGGAGTCGATGTCTGGGAACACGCCTACTACCTCAACTACCAGAACCGTCGCCCGGATTACCTCGGCGCTTTCTGGAACGTAGTGAACTGGGATGCCGTCGCCGAGCGCTTTGCCGCAGCGAATGCTTGATCTATAACAAAAGTAATTCAATATAGAGGCGCGCTCCGTATCTGCGGATCGCGCCTTTTTTTACATACCTATAGCCTACAGTCTAAACACCTACAGCCTTCTTCCCATGCCACAAATCAACGATCACTACCTGAAACTGAAAGCCGGTTATCTCTTCCCTGAAATCGGACGCCGCGTCAGCGCTTTCACCGAAGCCAATCCCGAAGCCGCCAAAAATTTGATTCGTTGTGGCATCGGTGACGTAACCGAACCTCTTCCCGAAGCCTGTCGCAATGCCATGCATGCTGCCATCGACGACCTGGGAACCCGTAAAGATTTTCACGGTTACGGTCCGGAACAGGGTTATGCATTTCTGCGGGAAGCCATCGCTGACAACCAATTCCAGAAAATCAACATCAGTGCCGATGAGATTTTTATTTCCGATGGGGCCAAATGTGATACCGGCAACATTCTCGATATTTTCGGCCCCGGAAACAAAATCGTTATCACTGATCCGGTTTACCCGGTTTACGTCGACACCAATGTCATGGCTGGTAATACAGGGGATTCCGATGAAGCCGGCAATTACGACGGCCTTCTCTATCTCCCCTGCACTGCAGAGAATGATTTTGTGCCCGCTATCCCAACAGGTGAAAAAATCGATCTGATCTATCTTTGTTACCCAAACAATCCAACCGGCACAACGATCAGCCGCGAACAACTCACCGCCTGGGTTGCTTTTGCAAAGGAGAACGATGCCATCATCCTCTACGATGCGGCCTACGAAGCCTTCATCCGCGAAGACGGCGTTCCCCATTCCATTTTTGAAATCGATGGCGCCCGCGACTGTGCCATTGAATTCCGTTCCTTTTCAAAAAATGCTGGTTTCACCGGGGTACGCTGTGCCTACACTATTATTCCCAAAAGCCTGACCGGAAAAACAGTGAACGACGAACGCCAGGCGATCCACCCTTTGTGGTCGAGACGCCAAAGCACCAAATTCAATGGTGCCAGCTATCCGATTCAACGCGGGGCCGAAGCCGTATTCAGCGATGCCGGCAAGAAGCAGGTCAAAAATCTGGTCGATCACTACATGGGCAATGCCGACCTCATTCGCGAAACCTGCCTGAAAGCTGGTCTCACGGTTTATGGTGGGATCAATTCACCCTACGTGTGGGTCGCCTGTCCGGACGGCATCGATTCGTGGGCCATGTTCGACAAGATGCTCAACGAGCTCAATGTCGTGGTGACTCCGGGATCCGGCTTTGGCGCTGCGGGTGAAGGTTATTTCCGTATCTCGGCTTTCAATACAAAGGAAAACGTCGAGGAGGTCTGCCGCCGCATCAGCAAAAGCCTGAGTCAATAGAGAATAGAACAAGGCAAATAGCGTCATTGCGTATGTTGCAGAGATCTTGCCAATCCGTTTCAATGAATGCATCATGAAGTTCTCTAATATTCCCACTCTTTCCGTGCTGGTCCTCTCAGTGCTGCTGTGCCTTTTCACCACTCAGGCAGAAGCGCAACACAAGGGGAAACCCAATATCATCTTCATCCTGGCCGATGATTTGGGTTATGGCGACATCGGCTGTTATGGTCAGAAGCTGATCAAAACTCCGAATCTGGACCGCATGGCCAGGGAAGGCCTCAAGTTCGCTAACTTCTATGCCGGATCAACCGTTTGCGCCCCCTCCCGATCGGTTTTGATGACCGGCCAGCACACCGGCCGAACCTGGGTGCGCGGCAATGCGGGCCGCGACAACAAGGCTTCTCAAACTCTACGGCCAAAAGATGTCACCGTCGCAGAAGTTCTGAAAGGCGCGGGTTACAAAACTGCCCTGATCGGCAAATGGGGCCTCGGCGAACTGAATTCATCCGGCCACCCGAACAAGCAGGGATTTGATTACTTTTTTGGTTACCTCAATCAACGCCACGCCCACAATCACTACCCTGAATTTTTAATCCGCAACTCGGCGATCGTAAAACTGCGCAATATCACCGACCCGGCCTACACTGCCTTGAGAAAAGAAAAAGGCTTGCCGAATGACGGAGCAGGCTGGGCCACTCCCGAGGGACGCATCGACTATGCCCATGGTCTGTTTGCCCAGGAAGCCCTGGACTACATTGGAAAAACCAAGCCCAATGAACCCTTCTTTCTCTATCTTGCTTTCAATATACCCCACGCCAACAATGAAGGCACCCGCGGCACCGGCAACGGCCAGGACGTGCCCGACCACGGTATATACTCTGATAAAGACTGGCCCGAACCGGATAAAGGCCAGGCAGCGATGATCACTCTCATGGACCGTGACATTGGCCGCATCCTCACTTTGTTGGAGCAGAAAAAAATCGCCGGAAACACTCTGGTTATTTTCACTTCAGATAATGGCCCGCACAAGGAAGGAGGCAACCATCCTGAATTTTTTAATGCCAGTGGCCCCCTGAAGGGAATCAAACGCGCACTCTACGAAGGCGGCACCCGGGTTCCCGGCATCTTCTGGTGGCCCGGCAAAATCGCACCTGACAGAACCAGCCGGCTGCCAGCTTATTTTGGTGATTTTATGGCCACTGCTGCAGATATTTCTGGTGGCAAAGCACCGAAAAATATTCAATCCGTCAGCCTATTGCCCACCTTGTTAGGAAATGAGAGGCAACAAAAAAAACACCCCTACCTCTACTGGGAATTCTACGAGCAAGGCAGCAAGCAATCCGTCCAATTTGGTAAATGGAAAGCCATCCGCAAACCCATGCTGACCGGGCCGGTAGAACTTTACGATCTGTCCAGTGATCTCGGCGAAGATAAAAATGTTGCAGAGCAACACCCGGACATCGTCAAACGTGCAGTGAAATACATGCAAGAAGGGCATCAGCACGATCCTAAATGGAAAATTCCCGCTGCGAAGAAAAAAAAGGGGAAGAAGAAATAGTGACTGGCGGCACAAGGATGAGATAGATAATTTACTCCCGCTCCCGCCAGGACAACAATCTCGGCGTGCCGTCATCTTCCTCGTTGGAACCCAGGAAACCCTGATCCACTAAAAACCGATCGGCGGCGCTTATGGTTCCCTCATAGGCGACCACATCCACATTCATGTTGTAAAAGCTGTGGTCCTGGCCTTCGAAATCCACCAATTCGCACACGTTGCGCCGCCACTTCATCTTGCGGACAAACTTATCAACCCCATTGAATGGCACCATCCGGTCAGCGGTGCCATGAAATATAATACTGGGAGGCAGTTTTTTCTGGAGGTATTTCATCGGACTGGCCTTGCGAGCTTCCCTGGCGTCCTTGAAGTGATCCAGCCCATATCCCTTTTTTGAAATGTCTACAATCGGACTGAAAAGAATCATCGCATCCGGCACGCAACTGAGCTGGACATCCGTTTCATCATCCGCGAAGTCCTTGATCATCGCTGCAGTCAAAACCAAATGGGCCCCGGCCATTCCCCCGGCCCCAACGATCTTGAATTCATCTATTCCGAAATGGTCCTTATTGTAACGAACCCAACGAATTGCTGTCCGCGCATCGGCCATCGCCTCCAGCGGCCCGGTGCCATGAGTGGAATTAACCCGGTATTCCACCAACATCGTGATGGCACCTCGATCAGCAAAATACAAACTGTGCGGACCAAACTGAGTGACCTCACCCTGATCCCAGCTGCTGCTGTAAAAAAACATGACTACCGGCCGATTCTCCCCCTGTTTCATACCCCCAGGATAATAGACATGGGCATGCAGATCCGGACCGTGTTCGATCTTTTTGTAAACGAAGCTCTGCGCCTGGGCGAGCAACTCGTTCTGCCGGTCGACAACTGCATTGATCGCCGGTCTCATGTGGTTTTCTGTAACAAAATTTAAAATAATTTATTCTATAGGGGTCAGGGCATTATTCAAGCCAGCGGAACAAGCTTTTCGTGTCTCCTATATACTCTGTTGAGCACAATGCAAAAAACTGTGCCATGGTAGCAACAACAACTCTGATCATGAAAGCGCGATCCACACTCATTTGTTTTCTTCTCTGCTGCCTGCTGCCAGGCAACAGCCCGGCCGCCGATCCTGCCAACAAGGCATCTCCCGAACTACAAACTACTCTGGAGACTGCCTATCATGCCTGGCGTCAGGCCATGATCACAAAAGACTACAATGCCTTGCAATCGGCAAGTGCTGTCTATCGCCAGATGGAGACTCGAAACCGCATCATCTCCCAACGTCTACGCTATCCCGAAGCTTTGTTTGAAATTCCTGTCCAGGCTCCCTCCCTCTCCCAACTGACTCTCTTGAATATTTTTGCCAAAGGCGACACCGCCAATGCCATCTATTATGGTAAAGCTGATTTTGGCCTCGCAGGCAATCAGGAAGTCAGCGACAACTTCATCGTGCTGAAATACATCCGCGAATCCGGGCTATGGAAATTTGATAACCTGCGCATTATCAAATTTGGCAATGACCCGGACTTGCTGCTCAAAATTCGCAATGCCGACTTCTCTTTCCTTCAGGATCCCGCCTTTCAACCGACCGGTGTGGCCCCGCTCGTTGCCAAGCCGGTGAAAGCTCCGGCCTATCTGGCAGAATTATGGATCGCCGCCAATGGCTTTGATGTGACTGTCAACATCAACAACGGCAACCATAAGAGCCGCCTTATAAATGATGACGGCCGCGATCTGATTATCGGGGGCTTGATGAAAGGTCAGAATACCATCAGCCTTTTGATCTCTCCGGTTGCCACCAAAAGCACTCTGCCCAAAAGGCTCGAGATCGGTATCTACGCTGCTGAAGATGCCGGAAAACCAGCCAAACGCGTATTCCACTACTCCCCCGACCCTGCAAAGGTCCCGCCCAGCTACTCAGTCAGCATCACCGTGCGATAAAACTGAAAATCAGAAGCTCACATAGACGGACAGGCTCCCTCCACCGCGATAATGATGATGAATGGGATAAGAATAAGTCCGGGGCACGTAGTAATAAAATGAAGAAGCGTAAACGGGGTAGCCATATCCATAATCAATCCCACGCCCCCTGCGATAATAATCCCTCCGCCCCCCAAAGACAGAATTTGAGCTCCTGGGCCGCCGCCGGTTGGAGCGTCCCGGTTGAAAAACATAACCGCTGACCGTCTGCCCTTTATCGTTCTTACCTAGATCACGCTGCACTATTTCAGCTTCTACTGAAACCGGCGCCACTCCGGCACACAGCCACCAACACAGTCCCGCAGCCAACACTCTCAGGCTTCCCCTTTCAGCTCTCATCTGACGACCTCCACCTCTCATGCCGGTCAGATTACCACCACCGGTCCTTCCAGGCAAGCATCTCAATCTTATTTTGAGTCGTGAATGTAAGCCCATTCTAGCCTTGCCCTGAATCCCCCCTATCCTTAATATTGTTTTTATTGCCTGAAACTATATTTCCGAGCCCTGTGTCCGACCCGTCTACCATCGCTGCCACCGATAAAACCCCACCAAGCATGGGCGGGTTCACCGCACCCAGCGTCAAAGACCTTCAACAGCTTCTGCCTCAATACGAAATACTCGATCAAATAGGGGCCGGCGGTATGGGAGCTGTTTACAAAGCTCGTCAACCTGGACTCGACCGGATCGTAGCCATCAAAATCCTGCCGACTGGCCTGGATGATAAATACGAATTCAAGGAACGCTTCAAACGGGAAGCCAGGGCGATGGCCCGACTCCACCACCCCGGGATTATCACCGTTTTTGAATTTGGCGAAACGGAATCCAGCACTGAGGAGCCCCTGCTCTACATTGTCATGGAGTATGTCGAAGGGGCTGATCTGAACTACCTGATCAAAACCGCCACTCTGGACGTAAATCAAATCCTTGCCGTGGTTACCCAGATTTGTGAAGCGCTGCAATACGCCCACGAGCAAAACATCGTCCACCGGGATATCAAGCCTGCCAACATCATGCTCAATTTGGACGGCAACGTCAAAATTGCCGATTTTGGCCTCGCTAAAATTGTCTCCACCGACACCACGGTGGAACCTTCTCTTACGGGCACCCATATTGTCATGGGCACTATCGACTACCTCGCCCCGGAACAAATGGTATCGGGCTCTCCGGTTGACCAACGAGCCGACCTCTATGCAATTGGCGTACTGATTTATGAAATGCTCACCGGCAAAGCACCACGCGGAGCTTTTGATTTGCCTTCCAAAAAGGTGGCTGGCCTGGATCCACGTCTGGATCACTTGATCCTGCGTTCAATGGCCACTGATCCCAATGACCGCTTCCAGGATGCCAATGAACTCTCCACCGCCATACTCGATATCGGTGCCCCGGCACCCAGCACGACATCCGCTCCGGAAGCCGCCCCACAGGCATCACCGCCTGACCAGTCCCTTCCCTGGGCATCTACCACCGCAAAACCCGTAGCTGTGCCTGATGAACTGAAGCCCGCCACTCAAGCCGACATCCAAGCTGCCGTCATAGAAGCCGCACGCGCTGCCACCGAAGCTGCCCAGACCGCCGCACAAACAAGCGTTAACCAAAGGGAACCTTCCACATTCTGGCCAGACCTTTACGCCGCGGCAAAAACAGTTCTGACGATGGGAGTCGTCTTACTAATCATAGTTGTATTGGGCTTAATCACATTTTTCTCGTGGCCAAGAATTTCCCGGATGATCACGCAAACCACAACCTCTACCGCAACTTCAACTCCCCCCCCGACTACAAGCACAACACCCACCTCAGCTTCATCCGCCCAGTGGCCTGAAAAACAAACCCCTCCCTCTTCTACGAGCACTAAAACGACTCCAAGCAATACCCTTCCTCCCCCTCCTCCAGGCTTCCCGCCTCACCGCGGTGGGACACGCCCACCTCCCCGAAAGCGTTAATTTTTCACTCACCCATCACTGAAATCACCAGGCGACGAGTATGATGAGCTCGACGGTGCTCAAAAAGAAACAGCCCCTGCCAGGTTCCCAAAACCAGGCTCCCTTCCATCACGGGAATATTTTTATCCACGTCGGTCAAACACATGCGAATGTGGGACGGCATGTCATCGGGTCCTTCATAGGTATGCACAAAATAGGGCGTATCCTCCGGTACCAGCTGGTCAAAAAAAGCATGCAAATCCGTCCTGGCCGATGGATCGGCGTTTTCCATCACTACCAGACTGCAACTCGTGTGACAGACAAAAACGGTCGCCACCCCATTAGCTACATCACTCGCATCAACAATACGGGAAACTTCCTCCGTAATTTCATAGGTTCCCTTGCCCCTTGTTTTCAGTGAAAAACTATCAGTAAAAACCTTCATGGATACAGCTGGGCATGTGCCTCTCTCTAGAAACAGTTCATCTTACTGCCGTCCAACTTGCGACCCTCGATTTCCCCACGGTACTTCCCTACCCTGATTTTCCTCATAATTTTTTTCTCTACCCGCTCAAAGGCCTGCTGCTCATTTTCGGCTGATCGAATCGTGGTGCTCTGCTTACCACAATGATTGCAAATAAAGCGCACTCCGAGCCCATCCTCGCCGTCAGGCACCACTTTGGGCTTCATAGCTTCCGCGCATTTATCACACTCACACCACAACCCCCTCACCTTACCTCTCCAGGTATAATCCCACTGCCATTCCACCCAGAAAAATGTGTCTATCCGGTAGCGACGCCACACTTCACTTTTCCCATAAAATTTTCTATAAACACTTCGGCCAATCAAAAAAACTATCAGCAGCGTACCCAGCAGTAAGAAATAAAAAACACCTGCAGGAATAGTAAGCGACGTCGAAAGATGGGCAGCAACGGAACCATATATCCGCACGCCGAATTCCATCATCTTGACGCCACTCACCGCAGCCAGCAATGAGCCCATACCCACCAGCCCGAAAACCAGTGTCACGCCAAGAATGATGCGGGCACCGCGCCCCTTGTTTTTCTCATTCCCCATAGCCCCTACCCTTTTTCAAATGAGTAGACTGCGCAAGTAATAAGCCGGATATTCCATGCGTTTTTTGTAAACCCATTTCCTTATCGCCTGCGGTCATTTGACACTGAAACAGTGCTTTGTCCTCCACCTTCAGGAACCTTCGAAAGAACACAGCGAAAGCCATACAACCCTTCCCGTATCGTCGGCGGCACAGCGTTCCGATACGATGTCAGCAACAAATCCCGCTCCGACACATTCCACGCACCGCCACGCACCACCTGCAGCCCCGTATCACCGCTGTAGGCATCACTCACCCACTCCCAGACATTCCCCGCCAAATCATAAATACCCAGGGAGTTTGCTTTGTATTCCCCCACCGGCGATGTTTTTTCAAAACCATCATCATAGCCTTTCAAGACGTATCTGCCTTTGGCACTTTTATCTGCAAAATTCCCGCTTCCCGGCGGTGGTGGCCAGTCGGCTCCCCATGGAAAATGTTCACGCACCTTGCTGTCCCGGCGTTCTGGAGTCTCCCCGGTCTCATCACTCAATTCCGCCATCTGGCTCCACTCCAGGTCAGTCGGCAAACGATACTCCTCATCCTGCCCTATCCTCCCTAAAACCCTCTCTTTTTCAGTCAACCACTGACAAAAATTTTTGGCATCCTTAAGGCTCACCCCTACCACTGGATGATCCGGGTCCTGATCAAAGCCAACCGCAGGTTTCCCGCCAGCCGGAGCAACATCATGCCGATAGACATCAAAATCCATCACCCGGGTTTCATAAATCGATACCATTAAACTTTTACCGACAGGGACAAATTCCATTTCCATGCTGTTTTTCCAAGCCTCGCCAAAAATCACACTGCCATCCCTCTGCAAATCCACACCAACTAGTAATTCGCTATCTTGTTGAATCTTACCGCTACGGGTTTCATCAGCATGCCCCTCTTTTTTCAAAGTAACAGTAAACGGCCCGGCCCGGACCTCTCTCAACTCCATCGGCGTCCGGCCAATCAATTGTCCCCTTATGTAGACACCTGCCCCTGGTGGCCCGCTATTCACCAAAGCCCGCCCGAACACATTATCAATCACACAAAAAAAAGTTCCTTCCCTGCCCGGAGTTCCCGAAATTTGTGGGCGGTGATATTGATTCTCCCCCAGAAAACCTTCCACCCGGTCCTGCTGGGTCATCCAGTCACAGAAAGCCCACTGATCCTCTTCTGTAGCCAATACCAGGCCCTGTCTCCCGGCCACCGCAAAAGGCCTGTTTGTCTTTTCGAGAAACAAGCCGAACTGCTCACGGGAGATTTCACTTGAAACATGGGTGCCGTCCCCGGCTTCAAAACGAACCCCCAAATGATTCACCCACAGACTTCCCTCGATCGGACGCCGGTCATGTATCATGGTAGCATTTTCATACTGACGCCCGACAACCAGGTTCCTGGACAATACCTTCTCCTGATAGCCCGGAAGCCGCAGCACCAATTTAACCTGACCGGGGGGGAAGCTCAAAAAACGAGTCGGTGTCCTCCCGACCTCCTTCCCCTCATGCATCACAACCGCACCAATCGGGTGGCTGAATACTTTGAACTCAGCCATTTCCGGTTTTTTCTCAGGCGTGGGTTTGGGTGGTTTGTCCGATCCCGTCCCTGAGTCAAATGATGCCGTATTCCCTCCCTCTTTTTGTCCCGTTTCTGTAGGCATGCTTTTGAGACCCGCAAACACAGACAGCTCTCCTCCTGCAGGAAAAAAATCACGTATAACAGGTGTATTCCCCCCGCTAGACATTGCTGTCTGCCTGACCGGATCAATGTCATCATCATCCACCTCAACACTGCTGAGCTCGAGGGGGGGGGCTGACGCTGGCGGGATACTGTAATAAACAAAGGCTCCCGCCCCGCCCAAAAACAAAACAAACAATAGCGCTGCCGCCATCCAAGCCCGCCCATGCCAGCGAGCCTCTGATTTTTCTTCCTCCTCCCTTACGGCTTCCAACGCAAGCGTCAGTGATTCCGCACTCGAGTAACGTTTGCGGGCATTGGGAGCTCCCGCTCGGCAAATGACAGCATTCAACATTCTCCACTCATCACGGTTCACTGTCGGCGACAACTCAAGATTGGTTGGCAACTCAGGAAAATCCAGCCGATCCTTCCCCGTCGCTACTTCATAGAGAACCATCGCCAGGCTGTAAAGATCACCCGATGCCGTGCCCGGACCCTCCGGTGGCATATAACCTTCGGTACCGACAAAAGAACGCTGACCGCTGTGAGCCACCAAACCAATATCCGCCAGCTTGGCTTTCCCATTCACAAAAATGACATTCGAAGGTTTCACATCCCTATGAGTCAATCCGTTCTGGTGCAAATGCCCCAGGGCACCAGCGATTCTAATCCCCAAAGTCACCCCGTTCTGGACATCCGTGGTCTGCCGCGCCCGTAGATCGGAGCTCAAAGTGCGAGGCTCATACGAGTTGGGGTCAATCTCCTGGCCGTGAAACTGGTCGTCCCCCAACTCCATGACATAAAAATAAAATTGCTTTTCCTTATTCCGACCCACATGCAACACATCCACCAAAGCCGGATGCCCCTTGGAAACATTCTCGTATTTCTTGATCCCTTCGAACTCCCTCTGATAGGTGCGTTCGAGATCAAAATCCTTACGCTGAACCACCTTCACCGCCCGCATCAATCCCGTTACGCTCCGAGCCAGCCACACCTCTCCGTACGAACCTCCGCCTATCCTGCGCAGGATCTCATAATCCGGAATTTCCGGCCTGTTGTCTTTCCTTTCGATAAGCCTGTTTATAGTGAACTCACACCTGGTTATTAAACGTTCAAAACGCCCGCCTTATTCATCGTTACCTCTAGCTCTGCCATTGTTCAAAATTTCTGTTCATTCAAAGCCTCCACCTCTTTCTTCATCAATCCCCCTACCCGGTGTTTTGCCAGATATACCTGGGCCATGCTGACACCCAATTCCTCTCTGACTTTTGCCGCTGTCCATTCCTTCATGACATAACAGTCAAAAATCTGGAACTGCTTCGGTGACACCTTTTCTTTTACCTTGTTACGGGCCACTTTCGTCAGGTTTTTACTCCATTCCACATCCCACACTTTTTCAAGGTCATCATTCGGATCAGCGAATCTCTCAATGGTGGCCGTCCCCCGCCCGGTGGATTCATCAGAATCCGAACGATGAAACCCAGAGGCTACCGCCAAAGCCGCTGGATTTTTTTTCCGCTTTCTAAACTGATCAGCAATCCTCCAACGAGCCACATTCATCAGCCAGTTCTTAAATGACCCTTTTCCCGCGTCATAGGTCTTCCCCTTTTTCCACTGTTTCGCAATTGTAAGCACGGTTTCCTGAACCACATCAAAAGCTTCATCGCTGGGCAAACCTGCTTTAATAGAAAACCGGTGGATCAAGCGCCAATAGGTTCGATAGAACTCATTCCAGGCCTTCTGATCCTCCCAATCGTCAAGCCGGTCGATCAGACTTTTACGCGTCCGCTCATAGCCTGCGTTCAAGCTTTCCTGCTGCTGTGGTTTTTTCACTGGCATTTGAGCCCCACTCTACCACGGATCACCGGATTCGTGAACTCTTTCACTTTTTTTGAAAGACCCCTGCCCAGCCCCTCGTATTCCTGTCAACAAGAGCATCCCTGTCTCCCAAAATACAAATACCACTCCAATGCAATTCACCACACTCCTGCGACCTACTCTCAAAAATTTGCTCTACACGGTCACGGCAGTCATCCCCGTGTTTTGCCATTCCTGTTCGCTCTCTGCAGCCACAGCTCCCTCAAACAAACTCACCTTTGAACGCTACCCCTCCTATTATTCATCCTACTCAAACCCCCTCACCCCCCAACCAACCGTCCTGCTACGCTTCAACGTCCCGGTCAAAATCAATCAGGCCTCGCAGAAGATCCACTTCTCCAACGGATCCTCTCCGAATCTGAAAATCCCAGCTAAACTCAGCCGCCCCTCGAAAAAATACGCCCTCAACTTGCAGCCCTACCCCCGGGACAGGGAGCACAAAGAGAATTTTTCACTCTCCCATTTCCTCCTGGTCCAACCCTTGAACCAACTCCCCACCGGCCATCGATGGAATCTTGTCATTTCCAAAGGTTTCAGCAGCAGTGATGAAAAAACGAAGGTGGAGACGGATCTGGTCAGCAGGCTGGGACGGCTCAGGGACTTCAGCTTGCGCAATGCCCTAACCAACAACCCTTACGATGGGGTCCATTCCATTCAGCTTAATTTTAATAAAAAGCTGCACCAGATCATCACTCCTGAAACGATCCCTCAATATGTGACTATTTCACCGAAACCCAATTCCCTCAAATTCCATCGTTACCAATCCGGTATCGGTATCACCGGTGATTTTCGCTACGAACAAAAATATCTGGTCACCGTTAATGCAGGCCTGCCCGCCTCGGATCAGACTTTTTGCCAACAGCCAAGTCAGCACAGCCTGGTTTTTTCACCCAACGAAGCCTTTGTCCACCTGCCCGCCTTCAGCACCGCTCAAAGTCTCTCAGGGAAGAAACATTTTTCCGTCACTGTCGGTAATACGAAAAACACCTCGATTCGCATCAAACAACTAGAGGGAAAAGATCTCATCTTTGCTCTCCGGGGCTACAGCACCTACCTCAATCGAAGCAGCAGCATCCCCTTCGAGATGGTTCCAGGACGCACCATCTACAAAAAAAACTGGCAACAAAACAGTGTGCTCGATCGCAGCGAAAAAATTGAACTGAACTGGAACTCACTTCTCAAAACAGATGCACCAGGGGCCTATTACCTCTGCGCAGAAGCCGATTCCAAAGTTCGCTACAGTGACGCAGTGGGCGCACAAGCCCTGATCCAACTCACTGACATCGGTCTGGCCTGGAAAAAATCCAAGCAGCAAACCCTCCTCTATGCCTTCTCGCAACGAAGCGGCCAGGCTCTGCCCAACGCAAGCATTACCCTCTTCGATAATGATGCCCTTCCTCTCCAGCAAAGCAGAACCGACAACCAGGGACTCACCACTATCGATTTCCAGGCTCCCGAGGCGACGGATCGTGGCCGCTGGCTGGAAATACGTTTCAAAGAAGATCGACACATTCTCGAAATTGATGAAGACATGGATACCCTGAGCCTCTGGCGTTTCAATGTCCCCTACCGCTACAACGATGCCGGCGACACACATCGACGCACCATGATCTTCACTGACCGCCCCGTTTATAAACCAGGCGAAATCGTCCACCTGAAATGCCTGACCCGCCTCACCGACGACAAACAGTTGCTCCCCCCTTCCGCTGACCAGACTCTGGCAAAGCTCACTGTCAGCGACAGCCGCAACCGGACTATTTTAAGCCGTAAAATAACGGTTTCAAAATACGGCAGCATCGATCAGGACATCAAACTGCCCGACAACACACTGGGTCGCTTTCGGATCCGCATCGATTTCAACCCCTCCTCCAAATCCACCCGCCGGAATCGGCAAAACATTTTCAGCCATTCCTTCCTGGTTGCTGAATACCGGCCGAACACCTTCGAGATCAAGCTCGCAACAAAAGACCACTATCAGCTTCCGAGCAAGCCGGAGGACAAAATCACCATCCCTGTTTCAGCAAAATATTTCATGGGCAAAGCCCTGTCATCAGCACGTCTCCGCTGGCATGCCTCCGCAGGCACACACTACCCCCGGACAAGCGATTTTGATGATTACATTTTCGGTGACAGCACAACGCGTTCTTCCTCCTCTATCTCACTCAGCGAAACTCTTGACCTTTCTTCGAAAGGCAACGGGAAAATCCAACTGGTCCTGCCTCCTCCAAGCGACTCCCCCTTGCCTCTGCGACTGTATCTCAACACTGAAATCACTGATATCAATCAGCAAACAGTCGCCACCAATTCCTCCCTCATGATTCACAGCTCGGACTTTTATCTGGGCATGTTACTGCCCAACGAAACCCTGCGAGCAAAGGAGGCCTTTTCCCTCTCCCTGGCTTCCATTGGCCAGGATGGAAAATACTACCCCGAAACCATTGCTGCCGAACTCAGGGTGGAACGCATTGTCTGGAACACGGTGAAGGTTCGCGGTGCCGGAGGAAGCATCTCCCACCGCAACGAAAGCCAACAAATCCCCGTCCTGAAGAAAAAGCTCGAAATCGTGATGAGCACCCATCCGGAAACCGGCACAGTGCTACCCTCAAGCACCCGGTTACAGCTTGAGGAAAGCGGCGACTACCTTTTTACCATCACTGCGCGGGATGCCAACGACCGCCGTATCGTCACCAAACAAAAAGTCTCCGTCTATGGAGAAGACCAAAACCCAAACTGGTCACGACACGATGGCATGCGCATTGATGTGATTCCTGACAAAAAGAATTATGCAACCGGAGAAACTGCCAAACTTCTGGTAAAAACCCCCATCACGGGCCACGCGCTGGTCACCGTGGAGCGGAAGGGCATACGCCGCTCCTTCACCCGGAAAATTTCCACCCAGCAAAGCGTCATTGATATCCCGATCGAAGATGAAGATGCACCCAATGTGTTTGTCTCGGTGCTCATCATCCGGGGTCTTGTAGACAGCACTCACCAGCATCCTGATACCGAGTATCGCCTCGGTTACGCACAATTGCAGGTGGATGATCTGTCGGCAAAACTTTCGATTGAACTCTCCGCTCCTCCAAAAACCGTTAAACCCGGGCAAGTGGTCGAACTCAGCGCGCACATCACTGATCACCTGAAACAACCTGTCTCCAATGCTGAAGTGACCTTGTATGCCGTCGACGAAGGGGTGCTCAGCCTGACCGGATACAGCAACCCGGATCCGTCGGCATTGTTTCATGCCCCCTATCCCCTTTCTGTTTACACCGGCCAGTCCATCTCAGCTCTACTGCCCGAAAATCCCAACGATCTGGATTTTGCCAATAAGGGTTACGTCATCGGCGGCGGCGGCGAAAGCGAAGGCGGTGGACTCACCCGCATCCGCAAGAATTTCAAAGCCCTGGCCTACTGGAATGGCTCTCTCATTACCGACAATGACGGGAAAATCCGGGCCTCTTTTCCAGCTCCGGATAATCTCACCGAATACCGGGTTATCGCAGTGGTGAATCACGAAAATCGTTTTGCTTCCGCCACTGACAAAATTGTTGTCCAGAAACCTCTCACCCTCGAACCCTCTCTACCGGTTTTTGGCAATGTCGGGGATCAGATCGACCTCAGCGCAATCCTCCATAACAACACCAAAAAAAACCTGGACCTGGAGGTGATGGTTAAACTCGATTCCACTGCAAAATTCCTCAACCTGCAACCGGCGTTCGTCCCAACCTCTTCGTCCGGCGGCTTGCTTCCCAAAACCGATGAACTGATCAGAATCCAGAAGGTTCATATCGCTGCCGGAAAAACATCATCGCTCAATTTACCCATCATTTTCACCGGAGTAGGTGACGCAAAATGGATCTGGAGCGCCCGCGCCTTGAACCATGACAATCTCTCTGACCAGATCGAATCATCAATCCCTGTGACTTACCCCATCCCCCTGTTACGGCATTCCCATCGGCAAAGTTTGTATCATAAAAATTCCAAGCCCTCTCACTCCTTCAACCTGCTTGATGCAGTGGACTCTGATATGTTCAAGGGACAAGGATCTATTCGTGTCACTTTCTCCAACTCGAGAATGCTCGAAGCTCTGGATGCGGTGGATTACCTCTTGAAATACCCTTACGGCTGCGTCGAGCAAACCACTTCCAGCACCCTGCCCTGGTTATCCACACAAAATTTCAACCAGACCCTGCCCGCTCTCAATCGCAGCCCCGAGGAAATTTCCGATGCGATTTCCCACGGGGCCCAACGCCTTTTATCCATGCAAACACAGGATGGTGGACTGGCCTATTGGCCCGGATCTTCTGACTCGGTTCTCTGGGGCAGCGCCTACGGCGGAATGGCTCTGGCTTTGGCCGAAAAAAGCGGAACCGAGCTGCCTGCAGACAGCCTCAAGGCGCTGTGGAAATACCTTTCCAGCCAGCTCCAGAATTCTGGAAAAATCACCGATGCTTATTCCCTCTCCCAACGTTGCCTGGCAGTTTACACCCTCTCATTGGCAGGCCACCCGGAAACCGGTTATCAGGATTTGCTGTTCGAAAAACGCCGGCAACTCCCCCTCGAAGCCCGGGCACTGCTGGCGCTGGCCATGCTCGAATCCGAGGCCTCAACAAGCAATCAAGCCCATGCTCGACAACTGCTCACCGAAGCACAAACCGATGCCCCCAACAGCCAGGTCACCTGGTACGGCAAACCTTACACCCTAGCCACTCAACTGCTCGCCTGGACAAAACTTCAGCCCGAGGGAGAGCAGGCCGATGCACTGGCCGGACGTCTGCTCAAATTGAAACACGGCCCCCATGTCTGGGGCAGCACCTACAACAATGCCTGGCCCATGCTCGCCATGGCACAGCACAGCAAGGAAACATCCCTTCTCAAAAGTGGCCAAAGCTTCCAGATTCAATTCGCTGGCAACAAACAGCAGGTAAAATTTGACCAATCCCCGGGCAGTCAGGAATACCAATTCCCTTTCACCGCTGGGCAAAAAAATCCAAGCCTGGAAGTCAGCACAAAAGCCAACGCCCGGCTCTACGCCCATATTGAAGTTTCCACTCAGCCTGAACTGCTCCCCTTTGAGGCACAGGATCACGGTTTCTCCATTCGCCGCACCTATCAGCAGATTAAAAACGACGGCTCTCTCACTCCTGCAGAGAACTTGGGCATTGGCGACCTCATCCTCGTCACCCTCCATACAACCATCGATGACAAACAACACTACCTTGCCATTGAAGATCGTCTGCCCTCCATTTTTGAAGCGATCAATCCATCCTTCAAATCACAGACTTCAAAATCGGCCCGACAAGGCAAGTGGAAACGCCTCTACACCAATCACACCGAGATCAGAAAAGACCGTATCCTCTTTTTCCAGGATTATCTTTATCAGGGGGGGGACTACGTGATCCAGTATCTCGCCCGCGTCATTGCTCCAGGTTCCGCCACCGCACCACCGGCAAAAATAGAGGCCATGTATGAACCCCAGCGCTACGGACTCTCTGCCACTCAACGCCTCAGTGCATCCGCAATGAAAGCCCCAGGCAAAGCCCCCACTCCTATCGCTGTCCGATGAAAAAACACAACTTCCACATGCTCTATTCATGGCTCACCGGACTCCACCCGGGACTGCGCTTCGTGCTTGCATCGGCCTTATCCCTGCTCGTCACTGGTTTTATATTTATCTATATCGCCCCGCTGTTTTTCAGCCTGCCTGAGGAACTAACCAAGCCCCAGGAGCCAGGACAGTATTTTACCGATCGCAACGGCACCTCTTTGCGACGTTTACTCAATAAAGACCTGGCCATCGATTCACCAGCCACCCTGGAAGAAATTCCTGGCAACCTCATCGAAGCCACTCTGGCAGTCGAAGATGCGCGCTTCAGACAGCACAACGGCATCGACCCCCTTGGAATCGCACGCGCTGGATATGATTCGCTCCGGGCAGGCCGCCTGGTTTCAGGGGCCTCCACCATCAGTCAACAACTCATCAAAATCACCTCACCCTCAAAACCGCGCAATGTCCGCAACAAGGTCGTCGAAACCCTTTACGCCCGAAAACTCGAAATGGCATGGAGCAAAGATGAAATTCTCGTCGCCTACCTGAACCGCTTGCCTTACGGGAATCTGCTCACCGGTTGCCGGGCGGCGGCCAGAGGCTATTTCAATAAACCCTTATCCGATCTTTCCCTCGCTGAATGCAGTCTGTTGGCAGGGCTGCCCAACCAACCAAGCAGATTCAACCCCTATCGCCATATGGAATCTGCCAAAAAACGCCAGAGCTGGGTGCTCAAGCGCATGCTGAAAACCGGCAGAATCACCCAGCAACAATATCAACATGCTGTCAGCCAGGACATTCAAATCCGATCCTCAAGCCAATCCACCTTTGAAGCCCCTCATCTGGTCGACCTGATTTTGAATGCCCCCCCTGCCTCAATCGAATCGACCGACAAAAGCTCAGCTCCTATCAAAACCACCATCGATCTTCACCTACAACATTTTGTCGAGCAATCCATTCGCAGTCAACTTCAGCTCCTGGAGCAAAGCAGTTCTCACGCCTCTTCCCTTCAAGCCGCCGCGGTGATTATCGACAATAGCTCCGGCGAAGTGCTGAGCCTCGTTGGTTCACGCAGTTATTTCAACTCGGGCAGCGGGCAGATCAACGGTGCCTGGACAGCTCGCTCACCCGGATCGGCGCTCAAGCCTTTCACCTACCTGATGGCCTTGGAACGCGGAGACTCGGCCGCCACCATCCTCGATGACCTGCCGCTTGAATTCATGACCCCCACCGGCGCTTACCGGCCAGTTAATTATGACCGCCGTTTTCGTGGCCCGGTGACTCTGCGTGAAGCGCTGGCGACTTCCCTCAACATCCCCGCCATTCGCCTGCTCAATGACCTGGGCGGAGCTTCCGTACTCCACCAGACACTGCTTGACCTGGGCCTGACCAGCTTGAACAAAAAGCCTTCTTTTTACGGCCTGGGCCTGACCATCGGCACAGCAGAAGTCCGTTTGCTGGAGCTGAGCAATGCCTACGCCTGCCTTGCCCGCCTCGGGCGCCATGCCGACTACCGTTTATCATCAGTCTCCGAACCCGCCCCACTTGTCACTCGCGAATTATTTGATCCCGATGCCTGTTACATCCTTGCTGACATTCTCAGTGATCGACAAGCCCGGGTATCTGCTTTCGGTTTAAATTCACCACTCAACCTACCCTTCAAAGTAGCCTGCAAAACCGGAACCAGCACCGACTTCAGAGACAACTGGACTGTCGGCTTCACCCCCCAATACACCGTCGGTGTCTGGGTCGGTTGCTTTGACAACCAGCCCATGCCCCATATCTCGGGTGTCATCGGAGCCGGGCCTATCTTTCACGACATTTTTGCCCATCTTTACTCCGACCCCTCTCGCAAACCAAGCTGGTACACCCGCCCGGCTCATATCACCTCTGCCCGTATAGATCCGCTGAACGGCAAACGTTTGACCTCCCCTGAACCCAATGCCACGCCTATCCATCCACGACATAGCCGCTTGGAGATTTTCCGCGACCAAAACCACCCCTCCTTCGCCTCTCCTTTGGATTATGACCAACAGGGACGCACTCTGCTCCCGGCCCGATACGCTGCCTGGTTTTCTGAGGCTAAACATGCCTTGCATAATCGAGCTTCCATCCTTCCCCCCGCAAACTCTCCCGGAGAAAATACACCTTTCCAGATCCTCCGCCCCATGGCCAACACTGTAGTCTACCTCGATGACGACCTTCCCAATGGAGGACAAATTTTCACCCTCAAGACAAATTCGCCTACATCCCGCATCCACTGGACTTCCCCAACCTTGCAGATCGAACACCACCCGGATGCCCCCTCTATCGCCATCCTCAAACCTGGAACCCACCGACTCACCGCCACTTCCCCCTCCAACGGTTACAGCACTTCGGTCACCGTCAATGTTGAGAGTTTGTGATAATGTTGACATCGCATTAAGACCGATAATTGCTTGCCACAACAGCGAGTTTCCTGTCTAGCTTACCACTATGATTCGTATCGGCATTATAGGCTGCGGCAGGATTCTAGCCGCCCATCTTCAGGGTTACCGCCTGCTTCGTGAAGCAGGAGTTGATAATTTTCAAATTACCGCCCTTTGTGCGCGCAAGGCAGAAGACGCACAGAGTTATGTGCAAAGGGGAGCTGGCCCGCCGCAGCGAAAAGCGGTCAGCGACATGCCCGGCGACCCCCTCGCTATTGATGATGAATACCTGTCCGACTTCCAGCCTGATGCTGATGTGGAAGTCTTCACCGACTACGAAGAAATGATCGCCCATGGCCCGGTTGATGCTATCAATGACTTCACCCTTCACTCACTGCACCACAAGATCGCTGAACTTTGTTTCCAGCACGGCAAGCACCTGATGAGCCAGAAACCGCTTGCCATCACCATGAAGGCCGCCCGCCAGATGTGCGACCAGGCCGATGAGGCTGGCGTAACTTTTGGAGTATTCGAAAACGTGCGTTTTGATCCCGCCACCCGCCACCTCCACTGGGCATTTTCACCTCAAGGCCCAGCGGGTGATTTCCAGATGGCCCTGCTCGGCAACATCGGCACCTGGTGGGCTCCCGACCTCATTGTCGCAGAGACTCCCTGGCGGCACGAACTGGTTGAAGCAGGCGGCATCGCCCTCGATCTCGGCCCCCATATGTTCAACCTCGTCCGTTATATCTCTGGTGATATCCTGGATGTCTCGGCCCGCACATCCGTCGTCGAGAGCACCCGTTATATTCTCCGGGACGGCCAACGGGTTGATCCCATCGACTGTGATGCCGATGACACATTCTACGCATCCTTCGGCACAGCCTCGGGAGCAAGCGGAGTTGTATTTGGAGGCTGGTCAGGTCACGGCACCAATACCGTCGTCGGTGACGGGCCGGTTTTTTATGGCAGCAAAGGCCGCGTAAGCGGCGGAAATATCCATTTGGACAACGAACCCTCTACCCGATCCCTGGCCGACCTTTACCGGGCCGAGGCCCCCGCCGAACTCAGCAAAAAACATTTTCCCTATGGACTCGACAACAGCTTTGCCCTCAATCAGGAAGACTGGATGCAGGCTATTCGCAAAAAGCGTCAACCAGAGACCTCTGGGCGCGAAGGCCTCATGGATCTGGCCTGCGCCTACGCCATCGTCGAATCTGCAAAAGCCGGACGTACCGTCACCATTGAAGAAGTCCTGTCCGGCGATCTACGGGATTACCAGATCCCCATCGACCAACACCATGGCCTGTCGTCCTGATTCATACGCTTCGACAACGATGCGCATAAATACTAACTCCTAATTGTTAAATGCCCCTCCGTTTCCGCCTCAACGCCATGATGTTCCTTGAGTATGCCGTCAAGGGGCTCTGGTTTCCCCTGGCAGGCTTTTTCCTCACGGTGGCAATCGTCGATGGTGGTCTCGGTTTCACGCAAAGGGAAAAAGGCCTCATCATTGGTGTTCCAATGGCTATCGGTGCTATCTGCGCGCCCTTCATTGCCCAAATCTGCGATCGTTATCTGCCTACCGAAAAAATCCTCGCCGTGCTATTATTTTTCACCGGCATCATCAAAATCCTTCTCTCCTACCAAAACACCTTTTCCGGATGGATGGGTTTCTCCATCGCCTTCACCATCCTTTATTTGCCCACCGTTTCACTCACCAATTCCCTGGCCATGCGCCATTTGAAAGACCCGAAAACCCAATTCCCGGGAGTGCGCGTGTGGGGAACCATCGCCTGGATAGCCGTTGGCTGGGGGTTTTCCATGATCTGGCTGCAGCATGGCCTGCACTTCCAATGGCTCCCCCCTTTCCTCAAGGGCATCGAACACACGGACATCACCGCCCGCATGCTCGACTCACTGAAAATCGCCGGGGTTCTGTGTATGGTCTACGCCGTTTTCTGCTGGTTCATTCTGCCCCCCACTCCGCCTGTGCCTAATCAATCCAAAAAAATTGTTCTGATCGAAGCGCTTGGCCTGCTACGCAAACGCTCCTTTGCCATTCTGATGTTGTGCGGACTCGCCATCGCTACCATCCACACTATTTATTTTTTCCAAATGGCTCCCTTTCTCAAAGCCAACGGCTTGGATCAATCCGACATCATGCCTGCCATGTCGATCGGACAGTTTTCGGAAATCGCCGTTATGGGCATGCTGGGCCTGTGTCTGTCAAAATTCGGCTACCGGGCCGTCATTACCTTCGGCGCACTGGCCTATGCCCTGCGTTATGGCATTTGCGCAATCACCGACCTGCCTCTCTCCGCTTATGTCAGTGCCCAGGTCATACATGGTTTTTGTTTTGCCGGTTTTTTTGCAGCCGCCTTCATCTACGTAGATCGAGTGGCGCCCCCGCAAATCAAGAACTCTGCCCAAACCCTGTTCATGCTCGTCATGCTTGGTATCGGTCCGCTCACCGCCAGCTGGCTCAACGGCTACCTGACTGGTATCATCGGTGAAAATACCAAGGAAATATCCACCGCCGGTTTTGCCTTTTTCTGGAAAGTGAATGCCCTCATCGCCCTGGCCACTGCTATCGTCTTCGGCTTATTCTTCAGGGACGAGACGGCAGAAGCGGATTGAGCCCCTACTTATCCGGAGTCTGGCCTCTTAACTTCGCCTCGATGAATCCATCGATATTGCCATCCATCACATCCTGGATGTTGCCCATCTCGAAACCGGTACGGTGATCTTTTGCCATCTGGTAGGGCTGGAACACATAGGAGCGGATCTGGCTTCCCCAGGCGATTTCCCCTTTTTCCCCATACTGACGTTCCATCTCCGAGCGCTTTTTGTCTTCCTCGAGTTTAAACAACTTGGCCTTCAGTAACTTCATCGCCAGCACCCGGTTTTTAAGCTGGCTACGCTCCGCACTGCAACGAACAATAATTCCTGTGGGGATGTGAGTCAGATGAACAGCCGTTTCAACTTTGTTTACGTTCTGACCTCCCTTGCCACCACTGCGAGCCGTCACAATTTTCAAATCATCTTTCTTCACTTCAATCTCATCATCGTCTTCGAGTTCTGGAATCACATCCAGACTGGCAAAAGAAGTGTGTCGCCTCGCCTGCGAATCAAAAGGTGAAATCCTGACCAAGCGGTGTACGCCGTTTTCAGTATTCAGATAGCCATAGGCATTTTCCCCGACCACCTTCAAGGTCACCGAGCGCACGCCCACTTCTTCCCCTCCCTGGAAATCCACAATCTCAACCCCAAAACCTCTGCGCTCCCCCCACCGCTGGTACATTCGCAACAGCATATCCGCCCAGTCACAGGCTTCCGTACCACCCGCTCCCGAATGAATCGTCACAAAGGCATTTTCTGCATCATGGCGGCCACTCAGTAATGTTTGCAGTTCAACCGCATCCAAATCTTTTGCCAGCGCAGCGTATTCTGATTCGGCTTCGCTCGCCGAGTCCTCATCATCAGCAGCCATCTCCAGCAGCACCTCAAGATCTTCCATGCGACTATCCAAAGCGCGTAAGGGGGTCAGCTTTCCTTTGATACGGGAAACCTCAGCCACTGTTTTCTGGGCAACTTCCTTGTCGTCCCAGAAATCCTGGGCACTCATTTTCCCTTCCAGTTCAGACAGCTGGCTCTCCAGCTTGGGAAGATCCACATACTTCTTCAAGTCATCCAGACGCCCCTTCAGCTTGTCTATATTAATTTCCTGCCAATCCATTTTCTTGTTCCCAGACGACGGTTTTAGTTCCCCCTTCTCCGATTTGTCTCTACTGTTCGACACGCAAGCAGATTCTGCAAACCGTAATCGACTCCAGCAACAGACTCCCTACATCCACCTGCATTGGAAAAAACAACTGCCAGCCTTATCCGACGCTTTCCTCTGACCGAAACCAGCCTGATCATTCACTGGTGCTCCGGTTCCCAGGGCTTGATCAAAACCGTGGCCAAAGGAGCCCGCAGACCTAAAAACCGCTTTGCGGGCAAGTTGGATCTCTTTTTCCTCTGCGAGATCGAAATTGTCCGTAGCAGGAAAAGCGACCTCCACATCTTGAAAGACGTCGCCATCCTTCAAACCCGGGTTGGCATTCGTGATTCTTATGTGCAAACCCTGGCAGCGGCCTACTTCGTGAAATTGATTGAGCAGGTGGCCGAATCAGCCACCCCCATCCCCGAGCTTACCGATCTTCTAGAGCGATCCCTCGGCTATTTGGATCAAAACCGCCCCACTCAGCGAGCTGTGCTGCATTTCGAAAAAGAACTCGCTCGTTGTCTGGGAATCGTCCACCCCTCCCGAAGCCCCGCCATCAGTATCTCCAACACCTTTGGCAAGCTGCCCAAGCAGCGCGAGGAGCTTCTCGACATGACAAGCAACTGAAGGATAATTCCAGAACTGCAGCCAACAAGCACTTGACCCAATGCCCCCGCTCGCGCACCATTCCATCTCATCCTTGCTCGGTCGCACCCGGCCATGACAACGAACACTGGATGCGGATCTGCTCCACGGAATGATTAAAAAAATCCTAAATCAACCTTTTGTTGCCAGCTTGACCAAACTCTCTGTCAACTCGGCCGAACGTGTAAAGACTTGGAATTTACGCGCACTCTGGCTGCAGCTGAGCCTTGCTGTCATCTTGCTGTCGATGATTGTGATCTGTGGGGAGTCTTGGGAAACCTATTCCGATTTAAGTGAAGAGTATCAGGAAAAACTGAGTATAGGCAAGGTGCACCCCAGCGATACCCCGCCCATCGGGATTGCCCTTGCTCAAACCCTCGGGGCCCTTGTTGTCAGCATAGGTTTATTCATATCCATCTTCAGCCTTCGCAAAAGACTATCAGCCATCCGTCGATCACGAATCACCCAAATTGTTATGTGGATCGCTGCCATCGGAGTGCTGGCAGCATGGTTACCGACTGATTTCACCACTAACTTCAGAGACATACAAGTCAGCCGAATCGGCGAAGACCCCTCTGTGATTGCCTACTTAGGCAAGCTGTTCCTGATCGGAATCCTTATCCTCAGTTTCCCTCTAATGGCCCGCTTGCACTTCCACTCCAGCATCATGGACCAGTATGTAGTACGCGTATTCCTGGCTCCCTTTGCTTTCACCCTTATCGGGTTTGTAGCCATTTGGCTCATATTTGATCTCACTGATAATGGGCCGGATTTTGCTGACGCCAAAGTCAATCTCATTACCATTCTCGAATTTTATTTTATTCAATTGCCGCAAGTCATATTGTTTGTTCTCCCGGTAACCTTACTACTTTCCCTACTCTACTCACTCAGCCGGATGTCAGCCTCCAACGAACTGATATCCATGCTGGGGGCAGGCCGTAGCATGATGCGTGTACTACAACCGCTGTTCATTATCGGCTTATATTGTTCCTTGGTCTGTCTGGTTTTTAAATACCATTGGGCTCCAAAATCTGTTGGTACAAAAGAAGCACTCCTGCAGGCTATTCATGACGGCGAATTCAAGGAAGAAAGAAGCGGCGGCAGTAAGAAAAAAAAGAAATCCAGCCGCTGGGCTAAACTCGGCTGGATGTATGTCAATCCAGTAGACAAGCGGACTTGGTTTGTCGGCCGTGTGCCTCTCGACTTCACCCAGAAAACCATGGGGTCTGTTGCTATCTGGCAATTCGATAAAGAGCAAAATCTTTTGACCAGCTGGAGAGGCAACTCTGCCACCTGGTTCTTTGGTAACCGCACCTGGAAACTGTACAAGGGTAAAACTTACACCTACGGTCCGGATGGCATCCCCAGCATTCAATCATGGGAATCCCTGGAGATCCCCGGCTGGCGGGAGACTCCTTGGAAAGTTGTTAGTGCTTCGCTCAATCCAGAATACATGGGCATTCCGGAATTAACTACTTATCTAAGAACAAATGCAGATTATGATCGGAAGCAACTCGCTCCCTATCGAACCAACTGGTGGTATTGCTGGGCGGAACCATTGAGCTGCCTGGTGATGGTTCTCGTCTCAGCCCCACTGGGAATCGTTTACTCCCGCCGCGGGGTACTCGGCGGAGTTGCTGCCTCGATCTTTATTTTTGCGGCCATGTATCTTTTACGAGGCACCTTTCTGGCTTTTGGCCAAAGCGGACAGCTTCCCCCCTTTGTTGCCGCCTGGGCCACCAACTTTATTTTTGCCGGGGTTGGAGCCATGCTGCTTTATTACCGCTCCCAGAACCGGCAACCACCCAATATCAAATCCATTCTTGACGGGACTTACTTTCGCAAACTATTCAACCTGTCCTCTGCTTAAAAACACAGGTTCGGAAAAGCTTTCATTCATTTTCAACTCGACCCTTTCAACTTTTACCCATGGCCATTCAACAAGACTGGAAAATCAGCCGCCGACACAACAAATGTACCCACTCTGGTAAAAAATTTGCTGATGGACAGTCCTTTTACACCTGTATTTTTGACGACCCAGAAGGCGAGGGCTTTCTAAGGAAAGATTTTTCTGAAGCCGCTTGGAAGGAACTGGCCGAGACCTTCAAACCATTCTCATTCTGGAAAACAACCTGCAAATACCCACAGGAAGAAACCCAAGTCGAAGTGCTGGGGAACGAATCGGCAGAGACCATGCTCCGTCGTATGATCGAGGAAGACGAGGCAAGCACTGAAAACGCCCGCTACATCCTCACCCTCATGTTGGAGCGCAAAAAAAACCTCCACCCGGTCGGAGTTAAGGAAACCGATTCCAGCCGTCTGCTGCTCTACGAGCACCGGGCCAGCGGCGACGTCTTTGTCATCCGCGATCCCCGCTTGAAACTCGACGAGGTCGAAAAAATACAAGAAGAAGTTTCCCAATTACTCGACCAGGACAACACTGCAAAAAAAGCTGCTCCGAGCGATCCGGATTCCAGTCCCGATTGCGAAGCAAATCCCGACACGGAACCCGAGCCTGACAAAGAGGCGGGGCAAACCAGCTGAGCCCCTGTCTTTTACTCCCCGGCCTTTGATTGCAGGCTCTTTTTTTTCAGTTCGACTTCAACTGCAGGCTTCTTGACCAAGTCCCCCTCTACTGATTTCACTGATGCAGTTTTTTTGTTCTCGATAAGCCCCTTCGAGCCAACTAAAAAATCCCGCTCAACCAGCGTTGCCGCTACATAACCGACAAAAATATCAGCACGCAGTTCCAAGGGCAGGCGGTATTCATCCTCGCTCACCCACAGGGTGGCCGTTTTCATTTTTTTATACTTTTTCAAAGACAGGTCCTTGTTGATCTTCTGCACTTTGATTCCCAACCTGATCGTATCCTTTTTTTTTCCCAGATAGTCCCGCTTCTCCCGGCCTTGCACTGCAAAACTCACCAGATAAGGAGCATCAAAGGGTTGAACCACTCCGGTCAGGGTCTCTCCAGTCTTCAAAGGCAGGCTACGCAAACACAAAATAGAAGACAATAAATCGTAAACATGCGCATATTTAAAAGTGCGCTTTTTTGTTTTTATTTTCCCTGTTTTTGCTTCCGTTTGATAGCGTCGAGTCTCGACTCTACCGGGTTTAAAATCGGTTCGATACGAAACTGTCTCCCCGTTTTCTGTTTCAGAATGTTCGAACCACATTGGTCGAAGCTGGGTTTTGTCTACCTGGGATTTCAGCTCGCAGTCATAAGCCCATAAAAGCCGGACACCTCCCGAACTGCGAGCACTCGCCTCTCCTGTCAGAAGCTCATTCGAGGCCTCACCGGTCTTGCCTCCATTTCTCATCACAATCGAAGCCTCTCCGGCATTGATCAGATGATTCCAGCTCAAACTGTATCGAATTCGACAGGGTTTTAATGCCGGTTCTTTGCCTGCTTCGAGCAGAGTGACCGTCTTCAACCAGGCCGGTGGCGGCTTGCTTTTTGTTTTGTCATCTCCATCATCAGCCCCCCATGCCATCCCCGCCAGAGAAAGCACAATGCCGGCAATATATACCCCTCTTCCTAAGCAGACCCTCATCCCCATGTAGTGTTAGAATTCACCTGCGATCTCACTCACTCTCAAATTTTCTTTTTGCATCGAGGCCCTCCGCATGACAATTCACCAAGGTCACATCGATATCGCGTCCAGTGCAAGTGCCCACAATCGTCAGGGGCTGGCCAATCGTCAGTAAGGTTGTCCGATCATTTCGACTCACTAAGCGCCCCTGATTACTGACCACTTCCACATGAAAATTATTATCGCGTTTGAAACTGCACTTCACCCTTGAATCCGAACTTTCCGCACGTAAAAAAATCACAATTTCCTTCACTCTCGTCTCAAATCCCTGGATAGCCCCCTCCACTTTCATATACCGCCCCTTGAAATTCTGCTTGGCGGAAGCACTGTCCTCTTCAAAAGCTGCCACCAACTGTTCTGCTGTCACTTCCTGCACTTGCAGTGACTCTCCAGTTGTCACCACCGTGTCTTTTTTCTGCGCCTGTTCCTCTCGCAAGGATTTCACCTCTTTGCGCAAAGCATCAACTTCCTGCTGCAAATCCTCCACCGTTTGAGCCGTCTTCAAATAGGCATCTTTCAATTCCTTCAACTGCTCAGGCAGTTTCGAAACCGAATCCGGTACCTTGAGATCTTTCAGGCTATTTAACAAACCTCCAAGTGAAGAACTTTTGTCCTTTTCCTTTTTTTCATCATCCGCCGCTTGGGATAGCGGGGAAAGCAGAGCCATTCCAAGCCCCAATACACCAACCCTTACCCACTGCCCCACCGTGCAAACACGCGCGATTCCCCTTTTGTGAACACCTGCCTTTTTCATCCTGTGTAAATCTTCCACGCCCTGTCCCCTCGGGCAAACGGCAAATCACCTTAGACCATTCCAACAGCCATATCGGCGGAATAATAAATTTTAAGCAAAGATCGAAGCTATTGTCATCGCCAATGGCATGCAAATCTTCCTATCGCTACCCACAAAACCAGCCGGAAATCCAGCAAACTCCTGCCCTTGCCTTCACAAACAAAGCAGAAAGGCCACCAGATCTTCCTTTTCCTGTTTACCGAGCTTCAATTCGAGCACCGTATTAAAAAACTCAACCGCATCATGCAGAGTCGGGCAGCGACCATCGTGCAAGTACGGCGGAGAATCCTTAATACCCCGCAATGCAAAAGTCTTGATCGGCCCCTCTGGACGCCCGGTGTAGAAACGTTCCACCTGCAAATCATGCATGTAGTCATCCGTGAAAGCCGGCCCGTAGTGGCACTGGACACAACGGGCCTTGCCGTGGAAAAGCTTTTCCCCCCGCAACTCCTGCTCGGTCGCTTTTTCAGCAAACAGCTTTCCCAGTGGCCCCAATTTTGGAGCAGGTGAAAAATCGATGATCGCATTAAAATCCCCCATCCTGTTGGTCACTGAACGCTGCGCCCCACGGGGGCCAATGTGCTGCATCATGCCCGGATCACCGTCAAAATATTCTTCGATCTCCGAAAAATGATCCATACTGCGCACGGACCGCTTTGAAGACAATTGCATCATATTGTAATTGCCGCGCATACTCGGCGTATCCACCCGCAGACGTGATTGATTGGGGCGCGTGTCCGGCGCCAATTCGAAAGCCCCGTTGGTATGTCCGTTCACGTGACAATCCATACAACTCACACCAATACTAGGCTCAAGAGTAACACGATGGGATGTTTGGTTAAACCAAGTGGTTGGCGTAGGGCGCAGAAGCTCCTTCAAGCCCTCCATCTGCTCGGGAGTCAGCAAGCCTTCGAATATTTCCCAATAATTGCCCATAGTGATCTCCCTGCCCCGACTCACGTCACCCATTTCCTTGTGGGTAGTCAGGAACAGAGGAGGAGGAAATTCAGGCAAATAGGCATCCGGAAAATCGTGTCCAACGTCGAAGCGTTCATGCTCCGGATGCGCTTGAATCCACATGTCAGGGAATACCATGTGCGCCGTCGAATGAAGCGGGTGGGCCAAAGGTTTGTAGGGGAAAAAATCCCGTTTGCGAATTTCATCTGCCGACATTCCGACAAGAGCTTCAAAGCTCTCAAGTCCCTCCGGCAAACGTGCCACCGGTCCGGCCATGATTTTTTTACGGCCCCCGGACATTTTTTTTCCAGTAATAGCCGTGCCATCAAGCTTATAACGCAACTTCATGTATTCCCGCACATCCTGCATCAGTTCCGGCTTCTGCTTCTGGTGGAATATCACCCACTTCTGCCACGACATCGGCAGTGAGGGAGTAGTGAACGACGAGCCATCTTTCCCACCATATCGCCAGAGATCAAAAGGCGTACGCACCCCTTTGTCACTGGGAGGATAGGGAATCAACTTGTCGATGTAGTTGTCCCCCAGGCCAAAATCGCTGGCCTTGTAATCATCGGCTACACCCCCAGGACTTTGCCTGAGATAAAGGGCGGATGGCGTTTTTTTAGCTTTTTGCCATTCACCCCCTCCCTGCTTGGTGTTTGCCTTGACTCCATCACCCGCATCCTGCGCAAACAGGGCTCCAGCAAATGGAAAAATGAACAGAATGGCAGACAGCGTTTTCATTGGCAAAATTGGACTGTCCGGCAGCGTTAGCGCTCAACAGATGGACATGAATATGTAACCAGTCTACCCAATTTTCCCCATAGGTAGAAGCTCTCCCTGTGCATTGCTAGTAGAAGCAAGCAACTATTGGGCAAGCACTGGCAAGATTTGCACAAAATGAGCCTGACAGAATCGAATCTTGAAATACTCCTCCCTGACGCTATGGATAAAACGTGAATTCACCTATCAAGCCTTCCCTTCTTCCTCTTGCAGGCACCCTGACTCTGATCATCTTTTCGGGAACTTTGTCTACCTCTCTTACTGCGACTGACCAAGCAAATCGACAGGCTCGCAAACAAGCGACGGTTCCCGACAACTACCGTGAGATGCCTTTTGTGGAAACCGCCCCAATCCCCATACCTACAAAAGAGGAAAAAAAGCGCGGCTACATTCTCTTTAAACGCCCCATCACCGAGCCTGTTCAAGCCAATACCCGCCCACTGGAAAGTGAGCGCTTGCTCGGAGACTTGAGCGCATTCGCCACTCCCGGAGAATGGGAGCCCGTCACACTCAGTATTTACCCGCTGCGGGATCTCAAAAACTTCCGTGTCCAGGTTTCGGATCTGACCGGCCCCAGTGGGAAAAAAATCAATAAAATGCAGCTAACCGTTCGACTGCAAACCTATTGGAACATCGGCTACCCTCGCTACGCCTCACGCGAAACCTACCGGCGGGTTCCCGAATTACTTGAACGTATCGACGTCCACAGTTCACCCGCTCGCGAAAGCCAACGTTGGTGGATTCAGATTCATGTGCCTGATGACGCCACCGCCGGTATTTACCGGGGAACAGTAAGTCTTCAAGACGATGCTTCCGGTCAGCTTGTAAAAATCCCCCTGTCGCTGCGGGTGCTGGGTTTCCCACTGAAACAAGATCCCGCAAAACACTATACGGCTTACTACCGAACACGGGACCGACCAAGCTACAAAGACAAAGACGAAGCCTTTTACCAGAAAGCCAGCACCAACGAATTCCGCGCCATGCGCGAATACGGTATCGACCAGTATCCCACCCTCTACCTGATCACCAACAAAGATGCGAGCAAGATATTGATTCAAAACGAGGAAGAAATCGAACGCCTGAAAGCCAGCGGAATGAAAGGCCGAATCCCCATCCTTGGCGGCAATGCCATCGCTCGAATTTACCGGGAAACGACTCCCGGAGGGAAAAGGGAGAGCCATTGGAAAATCAATAAAATGCCACCACCCGAATTTTACCAGCGACTGACAAAACTTTTCCGCGACTTCGAAAAAGACCGCATCGCACGAGGTTTGCCACCGATGATCTGTTGTCCGCTCGACGAAGTGGCTGCTTCACACAAGGAATTTGGGATCAAGGTGTTCCAAGCCGTGCACGCCGCCGGCATACCAACCTACATCACAAAATTTCCCACTGCTCCCGACGCCCTCGATTACGCCCCCTACGTCGATGTCTGGTGCTCTCAACCTTACGCCATCCCTTTTAATAAAATTATCAGTCAAAAACGCCACGAATACTGGAGCTACCCGAATCACAATGCAGGGGAGAGAAAAAACCGGCTCATCATGTGCAAAGGAGGGCGGATGACTTACGGCTTTGGTTTCTGGCGCAGCGGCTACACAACGCTCATTCCCTGGCATTGGTCATGGACGATGGCCCCCGACCCATTCGACTATCTGCGCAGCCTGCAATCGGGCTGCGGTGTGCGAATTGACGAAGCCGGCGAGATCATTCCTCCGATTTACTGGGAATGTTTTCGGGAAGGCCGTGATGACGCCCGTTATCTCTACACTTTGCAACAAGCCGTCTTTGAACGCGAAACTTCGAGCAATCCCAAATGCCAACAGCAAGTTGCCGCAGCCAAAGCCATGCTGCAAGAAAATTGGGATGCCATCCAAGTGCAACAACGCTACCTGTCCGGCGGCATGTGGCCATCAGAAGAATTCAATGCCCGCCGCTGGCGTCTAGCCACGATGATTGAAGATCTGCTCGTTTATCCTGCTGAAAAAAAGGGGCCGGCTCCTTCTGTTTTGGTCGGCAATACACAAGCAAAAGACCAGACGAATGCCGAGACGATCCTTGTTGATGCGATAGCAAAAGGTCTGGTGACCTCTCGCGATGTCGGCGGAGGATTTACCGAATGGAAAAATGACACCATTGAAGGACAAATTAAAATATCCAATGACGCCTCCCCGGACGGAAAACTCGGCCTACGCTGGAAAGTCAAAGTCGATCACAGCAAAGGCGGCAATGCCGCCTACCTCGTTGGCTGGCCTCGGATTCGACGGATTTTTAAAGATGGCGACCTGGATCTCAGTTCTTATGATTTCCTGGAATTTATGATTCGCATCGATTCAGATCGTGACGAAGTAGCCGATGACAAAACACCCTTCGGTCTCAGCATCAGAAATTACGGTGAGCCCGGAAGACTCTATGAAATAAGAAAAGATCTTGGTGACCAACAACGGGTCTGGATCCCCCTTCGGTTTTCCATCCGGGAATTGATCGATACCACCGCCCTCGGATCCGCCCCTTGGAAAAACATCCAAACCCTCCAACTTTTCATTTCTGAATCCGACTATCTGGACAAAACTTCAATCACTTTTGATATCGGATCCGCAAAATTGCTGGCTGCCTCCAAACCGCTTATCTCCCGGGTAGAAGCCTCGCGACACTTGCTCCTGCCTGCATCAAAGCTCCCGCTCTCCTTTGATGTCATTGGCCTGAGTTCTGTAAAAAAGGGCAGCCACACGATGACGGCATCCTTGCTTGATGATAAAGGGGAAATCCAGACGGTTCAAAAACAAGATCTGATGAGTAACGCGCAACTGGCGCTCGACACCTTCAAGCTCAGCCCCGGAACTTACTCACTCAAAATGCAGATCACCAGCGCTTCGGGCGAATTGTGTTCAGAATCAAGCCAGGTGCTTGAGGCCATAGCAGGACCCTTTTTTGAAAAATAGCCGCATTTTTTTCTGAAGAACCTGTTTTAGCTCACACCCCTCAAATTTACTCTTGAGCTTATGAGAAAAAATATAAAGCATCGGAACATGAATGGATTAAACACGGGCCTTTTTTGCACTCTTAAAACAATTTTCGCTGCCTGGCTTTTGGTTTCGGGATTATCCCCCGCCATTGCTGCCGACCAAGCTCCCCACCGTCGTCCCAACATCCTTTTCATCATGACCGACCAGCAACGCTGGGATTGTCTGGGTGCAAACGGCAACAAGATCATCCTTACCCCCAATTTGGATCGACTGGCCAGACAATCTGCCAACTTCACTCATGCTTTTGTGCAATCCCCGGTCTGCGTGCCATCCCGAGTGAGCTTTTTCACCGGACGTTATCCGCATTCGCACAAAAACCGGGTCAACTACACCCCGCTGGATAAAGGTGAGATTCTGATGCAGGCACGACTCAAGGATGCTGGATACACCACCGCTTCTGTAGGAAAACTGCACCTGTTCCCTCCAACGGTTAAAGAAGCAAAACGCACCGGATTTGATATTGTCGAACTCCACGATGCCGTCCCTTATCTCGATCAATTTTCCGATTACGTGAAATGGCGCGATCAACACGACCCACACAAAAAGATTCGTTATCGGGCTTACGCAAAAAATATCGAAGCTGGAAGCAACCCCTTCCGGGCCGCCATCGATGAAGCTTATACCGATACCGCATGGGTTGGCCAACGCACCCGGCACCATCTCAAGGAATTGGCATCCAAAGACAAAGCATTCTTTCTCTACAGCTCATTCTGGAAACCGCATTCGCCCTATGAGATTCCGGTTCCATACGACCGGATGTACAACAAGATCGATATTCCCCTACCCAAATTAACTACGCTGGAAGATATCAAACGCCTGCCTCCTCCGCTGCAAAAATTAATCCTGCGTGGCAAAAAACCTCCACATGACATGGATCGCAAACGCTTGCAATGGATCTACCGTAGTTACTACGCCGCCATCAGCCAGATTGACAAGGAGATAGGCCTGATCCTGAAAACTCTGGAGGAAACCGGGCAAGCCGGCAATACCATCATCGCCTTCAGTTCCGATCACGGCGACCAGTTGCTGAAACACGGCATGATGGGGAAAAATGCCTTCTTCGAAGAATCCGTACGAGTGCCTTTCATCATCAGCTACCCCGGGCACGTTCGTCCAAAACAGTACGACGAATTAGTGGAGACCATCGATTTGATGCCTACTCTGTTCGAGCTGGCGGGTTTACCTGAGCCCAAAAAAAACCAGGGGCGCAGCTTGGCACCTCTTATCAGTGACACCGGGGAAAATTACAGGCCGCGTGATGCTGTCTTCAGTGAAAATATTATACCCGAGGTGATCACTCGAGGGCAGGATTTTTATTTTGAAAAGGGCAAGGGCATCAAGGGTGTTCGCTATCCTGACGCAAAAATGATTCGAACCAGACGCTGGAAATATATTTATTACCCGGACGGCTACAGCGAATTGTATAACATGAAAACCGATCCGGACGAGTACAACAATCTAGCGGGCAGACCGGATCACACGCACATCGAACACGAAATGAAAACCAAGCTACTGCATTGGATGGTGACGGCCGATGCCCCGGATCAGATTGCACCCAAATGGCTTGTTCCTTAACGGTTCAATCCAAAACACAAGCGCATTGTTTTCTATCTATATTCAGCTCTAAGGCACATGCACTGGTGACAATTTCCAGATAACTTCCGCATATTCCTTGATCGTACGGTCTGATGAAAATTTTCCCATCCGGGCAGTGTTCAGAATTGTCTTTTTCACCCAACTATCCTGATTACGATAAGCCAGGTCCACTTCTCTCTGGGCCTCCACATAGGCTGCGTAATCCGCAAGCACGAGGTAAGGATCACCACCGTCGAGCAGGCTGTGACGAATACCTGCAAAATCATTACTGTCGCCGCTGAAATAATCCGAACTCAACCAATCAATGACACCCCGCAACTCTTCATTGTCCCAGTAGTAGTCATAGGAAGAATATCCATCTTTCCACAAAGTCTCCACTTCCGCTTCCTTCAAGCCGAAGATAAATATGTTGTCTTCACCCACTTCCTCCAGAATCTCAACATTAGCTCCGTCCAGAGTTCCCAGGGTCAAGGCTCCATTTAAAGCCAGCTTCATATTGCCCGTTCCCGATGCCTCTTTGCCCGCCGTGGAAATCTGCTCACTGACATCGGCAGCCGGAATGATCTTTTCCGCAATCGTCACTCCGTAGTTAGGAATAAAAGCAATTTTGATCTTGTCCTGAATACGCTCGTCATTATTGATTTTATCCGCCACGGCATTGATCGCATGGATGATCTCCTTCGCTAAAACATAACCCGGCGCCGCTTTAGCACCAAAAATAAATACCCGCGGAACAATGTCCAAATCCGGATCCCGGAGCAAACGCCGGTAGAGAGTCAAAATATACAAGAGATTCAGATGCTGGCGTTTGTACTCATGCAAACGTTTGATCTGCACATCAAAAATAGCGTCCGGGCTGACTTCGATACCGCACTGCTGCTGGATCAACTCAGCCAAGCGAACTTTATTGTCCCGCTTGATTTCGGCGAACTCTTTGCAGAATTTTTTATCATGCAAAGATTCCTCCAAATCCCGCAGGCAATCCAAATCCTTGGGCCAGTCAACACCAATCGTACGATCAATCAACGCTGCCAACTCGGGATTGCACACCTTCAACCAACGTCTCGGGGTCACCCCATTGGTCATATTGGTGAAACGATCAGGATACAGTTCGGCAAATTCAGGAAACAGATACGATTTTAACAGGTCGGTGTGCATCGCCGCCACCCCATTGACCTTGTGGCTGCCTAGAATGGCCAGATGTGCCATGTGGATCATCCGTGGATGACCTTCTTCAATCAGTGACAAGGTGCGTTTTTTATCGCTGTCACCCGGCCACTTATTCTCAACTTCAGTTTTCAAAAACCTCCGGTTGATCTCAAAAATGATCTGTAAATGACGCGGCAGTACTTTCTCAAACAAAGGCACGCTCCAACGCTCCAAGGCCTCGGGTAACAAGGTGTGATTGGTGTAGGAAAAAGTTTTTTGGCAAATAGCCCATGCCTGGTCCCACGGCAGCACCTCCTCGTCGAGCAACAAGCGCATCAACTCGGCAATCGCCACTGCCGGGTGGGTGTCGTTGAGCTGTACCGCCACCTTCTCCGGAAAGCTGTCCCAGGTGTTATTGCTACGCTGGTGACGGCGAATGATATCACTGAGCGAGCAGGCAACAAAAAAGTATTGCTGCACTAATCTCAGCTCTTTCCCCGCTTCAGTCTCATCGTTCGGGTAGAGCACCTTCGACACACTTTCGCTTTCCGCCTTTTCCTGGACTGCTTCAACGTAACCCCCGTCATTAAAAACCTTCAGATCAAAATCACGCGAAGCCCGGGACTCCCACAAGCGCAAAAAGTTCACCGTCGAGCAGCCATAACCCGCCACCGGGATGTCCCACGGCACTCCGACGATCGACCGGGTGTCCCCCCAAACAGGACGCCCTTCTCCCATGTCATCAAAATGGGTCTCCACCTTGCCATACAAATTAACTTTTACAGCATACTCCGGTCGTACGATTTCCCAGGGATTGCCAAAGCGTCTCCACGCGTCCGGCTTCTCCATCTGCTCACCATTGACAATTTCCTGGCGGAACAAACCAAACTCATAATGGATGCCATAACCCACCGCCGGGTAATCCAGCGTCGAAAGGGAATCCATGAAACAAGCCGCCAAACGCCCCAGCCCTCCATTGCCCAGACCCATGTCCGGCCCCTCTTTTAACAAACCATCGAGATCTTCATCCAGTTCCCGCAAAGCCTCGCTCGCAACTTCCATCAAGCCCGTGCTGATCAAATTATTTTCCAACAAGCGCCCCATCAAATACTCCAGAGACAAATAATACACTCGCCGCACGTTCTGCTCGGAGTGCACGGTCATCGACTCGCTCGAACGTTCGAGGATTTGATCCCTCACCGCCAGGCTCACAGCAATCCACCAGTCTGTCTGGGTGGCGGCGGCCGGGTTATGGGCCAAAGTGCGTACCAAATGGTTGCGGACGGATACTTTGAATTCCTCTACGGAACAAATCGTTTTGAAAGCCCCATTCGCCTTTGATGAACGCTTCAAGCCCGCGGCAACACTTGCCTTCTTTTTCTCCTTAATTGCTTTGCTCATTTTAGATGATTCCTGTGTAGATGATCCCTGTGAAACCAGAATTCAGCATATTCCGTGCCATACGTCCCCCATACTTCTCTTCCAGCCGCTCTTCAAGTTGATAGACAGAAACAAAAAAGGCACCTCCAGAACTTGCGTTCCAAAGGTGCCCATGTAAAAAACAAAATCTACTCGCCAATTCCAAGCAATTCCACTTCAAATACCAAAGCGGCAAATGGCGGGATTTTTGGTGGTGATCCCCTCTCACCGTAAGCCAAGTTGAAAGGGATGAAAAAACGATACTTTGCGCCCTTAGTCATCAACTGCACCCCTTCAGTCCAACCCGGGATCACTTGATTCAAGCCAAATGAAATCGGCTCACCGCGATCTACCGAACTGTCAAACACGGTGCCATCGGTCAAAGTGCCGTGATAGTGAACCTTCACTTTGTCGGTCGCTTTCGGTTTGGTTTTCCCGTCACCCTCTTTGAGCACTTGATACTGCAAGCCGCTGTCGGTTGCTTTCACACCTTCTTTTTTGGCGTTATCAGCTAGCCATTTGGTGCCGACTTCAGCTTGTTTGGCTGTCGCTATATCCTGGGCTTCCTTCAGGGTCTTCTGTAGTTCTTCTTCACTCATAGTAGGTTTTTCTCCTTTCATAACAGCTTTGAGAGCTGTAGCAAACTGGTCGGCATCCAAATCCAGTCCGGAATTTTTCAACTGGGTGCCAATCATGACACCAAAGGCGTAACCCGCCCGTTCTTTCAAACTCTCCGGTTTGGCCGCTTCCTGGGCATTAACGGAACCAGCCATTAGCAGCAAGCTCCCGACAAGGGTGAATAATGTAATTTTTTGCATAACACGGTTTTTTTAGATAAATTTTATTGGGGTGAGCCGCCCAAACTACAGAGTTCTATAGCCAACGCAAGAATTTCCATTTAAAGATCCACACTTGCTCACACACACATTGCTCCTATCTTCCCACCTCTCGCCTCTTATATAGAGAATATATAGAGAATTTTACTAGTTACCAAATGAAGCACGATCGCTCATTTTTGCCATTCTTCAGGCAGTTACAACGATGCCTGGCCTTGTCTGTTGCCTGCCTGTTTTTTTCCTGCCACCCACAAGGCGAAAGGGCACAGCGTGACATTACAAACAATACACCGAAACCACCCGTCCTTTTCGCCTCCGTCCCTCCCCAGGCTTTTTTATTAAAATTCATCGCCGGACCAGAATTTGAAGTTCGAACCTTGATCGATGCAGACCAGGACCCCCACCACTGGCTGCCCGCCCCCAAACAAATCCTTGCCCTCAGCAAAGCCGCCGCCTGGTGGCCCGCAGAACTGCCTTTCGAACACAATCTGCTTCCCAAAATCCGTGCCACACAAAACCCTCCACAAATTTTCCCAAGCCCCGGCACCCATCCACCCCAAGCCCACCATGATCACTCTGGATCAGACCCGCATAACTGGTTGTCCCCCCCACTGCTCATCGAACAAACTCATCAAATAGCTGAAGTTCTCAGTCAACTCGATCCGGATAACACATCGCTCTACCAGCAACGAGCCCGTGATCTGGGGAGGGGAATTGCAGCGCTGCACAAAAAACTAACCCGGCAACTTGCTCCTCACAAAGGGCGGTCGTTTTTGATATTCCACAATGCCTTGGAACACTTTGCCCACACCTACAGCCTCTCCCAAAAAACCATCCAATCCGGGGATGCCTCCCCCGATCCCAAACGCCTTCGTGAAATTATCAAACAAGCGCAACAGGACAAGACCAGAGTGGTATTCGTGCAACCCCAGTTTGACGGACAAAGCGCACACATGATAGCCAGAGCCATCGGCGGTGAGGTCGTCACCATTGACCCCCTGGCTGAAGATGTGCTTGCCAACTTACAACATATTGCCGACACATTACTTGATGCCTTTTCCCAGGCAGACCACTAAAGGCCTCTATATTCTGATAAGTTCATGGCTGAGACACCCGTCATAAAATTTGAGAACGTTTCCCGCAGCTTCGGCATTGGCCCGGTGCTGGAAGACGTTTCTTTCGAAATTGCCGCCGGCCAATCAACCTGCCTGATCGGTCCCAACGGCGGAGGCAAAACGACTCTCTTGCGGCTGATACTGGGCTTGATACGCCCAAACAAAGGCAGTGTGCAAATCTTCGGCTCACGCCCGTCGCGGGTTCGCCGGCGAATGGCCTATGTTCCCCAGCATATTCGCTTTGACCCGCTTTTCCCAGTCAACGCTCTCGACATCGTTCTCATGGGTCGTCTTGATCATCTAAGATTCGGGCGTTATTGCAGCGACTGCAAAGCAAGTGCCTGGGAAGCCCTCGCCGAGGTAAACATGACTGAGGCAGCTCATCGCCCCTTTGCCGATCTATCCGGCGGGCAGCGCCAACGTGTTCTCATCGCCCGCGCTCTCGCCTGCAAGCCAGAACTGTTGCTGCTCGACGAACCCACAGCCAATATCGATCTCTCCGTTGAGGCCCGTCTGCTTGAAACCCTCGAAAAACTTCGCGTGCGAATGAGCATCATCATGGTATCGCATGACCTCGACCTTATTTCGCACATCACCGATGACTACGTCCTGTGTGTAAACCGTCATGTCCACCGCCATGCGGTCGGCGATCTCACCGGTGATGCCATTCGAGAAATTTACAGCAGCGAACGCCGTATTGAGCACGAGCAAAGAACGCTTCATCAACAAGGTGATCATTCCCATTGCAATCACTCTTAAGGCTAACTTACCATGATTGATTTTCTGCAAGCCCTGTTCGACCCGTCCGCGTCCTTCCTTCGCTACGCTTTATTAGCAGGCTTAATCGCATCTTTCACCTTTGGTATCGTCGGAACTTATGTCGTCGCCCGACGAATCAGTTATATCGCCGCCGCCATTGCCCACAGCGTACTTGGCGGTATCGGAGCTGCCCTCTATTTCCAGCGCAGCTATGATCTGCCCTGGCTCACTCCGACGATTGGCGCACTCGCTGCGGCAATAATTTCCGCCCTCATCATCGGCATCGTCAGCCTCACTGCCAAGGAACGTGAAGACACCATCATCGGCACCATCTGGGCCAGCGGCATGGCTATCGGCCTGCTATTCATCCACTACACCCCGGCTCCTGCAGTCAATTTGGAGAGTTACATCTTTGGTAATATACTATTCACCACCCGCTCTGATCTCATCATCACTGCTGCTCTCGGACTGGTGGTGATCACCATCAGCTTGTTATTTTACAACAAACTTCTCGCCGTCTGTTTTGATGAAGAATTCGCCCGCCTCCGTGGAGTGAATGCTTCTTTCTACTACCTGCTACTGCTTTGCCTGGTCGGCATTTGCGTCGTTCTTCTGGTTCAACTCACCGGCATCATTCTCGCCATCGCCCTCATTGTTCTGCCAGCAGCAACAGCCAGTCGCCTGACCGACCGGCTGTCAAAAGTCATGCTCATTGCCGTTATCCTGTCGATGTTCTGCACCACTGGCGGACTTGCCCTCAGCTATTCCAGTGAAACCCCGACCGGCCCCGTCACCGTACTGATAGCCGCCGCCCTGTATCTCATCAGCCTGCCATTCACCAACCAACGTTCCCGGCTTCGTAAAAACTAGTCTTTGCAGATGAGGTGCACCCCTAGCCGGCCGGTGCACGCAAGCGTTTCGCTGAGGCAAAAAACTTCTCTGCTGCCTCCGTCTGCCCCGACTCACGCAATAAGATGCCCGATAATTCGTAAGCTCCGGCTTCCTGCGGGTGTTCCTTGATCACCTGCGCACAATGTTCCATCGCTTTGTCCAGATCCCCACTTTTGTAGGTGGCAAAGGCCACCTTGAAAAGAATGTCCACGCGCTCTGGAGCTAACTCGTGGGCACTTTCCAGGCAGGGCAAACCAAGATCAAAATAACCCAGTTGATTAAAAAAACGTGCGACCACTAACAGTGCTTCCAGTCTGGAACCATCAGCTTCAGCTAAAACCAAAGCCCGTTGCACGGAGTAGCCTTGCTCCACTGAAATAAACGCCTGCTGAACCTTGGCGTCATATTCGCTGCGTATTTTTTTGCGGGAAAAAATCACCGCCAGGGCGGCATGCACAAAATAGCGCCCCACCTGCCAGTTGGCGAATTCTTCAATCCGCTCATAAGCCCTCTCGAAATCCTGCTTCGTAAAAGCATCCATTGCCCGCTCATAGAGAACCCTCATGTCTTCCGCCTGCTGCCTCCACTTCCCATCTCCCGCCTGCTCATCTGCCAAGGCAATGATCTTCGTTTTTTTCCCTCGCATCATCTCATAACGGTGATCAAAACGCTCCCGCGTGATCTGGTAATGCGGAGCATTTCCCGCTGCGATATCTTTCTCAGTCATTCGCTTGCGGTAGATCTCATAGCGCCCCCAGACGTATTCGGGTGACAGATGTTTATAATGCAGCAGGACCAGACCGGGGCATCGATAATACTCGATCTTTCCTTGAGGTTTGCAGAGGTGGCAACCCATGTCGTAATTAATCTCATCAACGAGATCCGGATCGAACAACAACCCTTTGTCGTAAGTGTGCAACCGCATACCCTCAGGAGTAAGCTTAAGTAGATCCTCTTCCGGTGCCGGAATACGATCCCCCACCATTTCATATCCAGCCGGCCAGAGAACGCTTGCTTTGCGTTCTTTCATCGCACCCAAAACGGCAGACAGATCGGGGTGATAAAGAAACTCATCCGCATCACAGACTATTACAAAATCTGCTTTCCCCCGGCTTTCCTTCCACACCGAGTTTTTAATCTCTATATAACGTTCATCACTCAACACCCCGCCCGTTGAATACGAACGAACCTCCCCGTTGGCCGAAGCTTCCACCAAAGCCTGACTGCCGTCATCCGACCCGTTATCAAGCACTACAATCTTCTCCGCAAAAGCATAATGCTTCAGGAAATGCGGCAAAATCACCGCTTCATTCCAGCAGATCACATAAACATGAACTCTGATTTTACCGTCATCATTTTTTTTCTTTTCCGCCATTTGCCTGTCGCCACTATTCATCGCAAACTGCAAATGTCGATTCAAAGCTAAGCAAACACCCATGAAATATTTCACTCTGCCTGCACTGATTCTAAGTCTCTCGTGCGGTTCAATGTCTGCTCATGAACCCGGACAAACCCACCCGACCGCCAGCGACTACAGACCTCCCAGCAAGCCGCTCATCATTGGCCAGGGCGAGTTCCGCTACCAACTTGTTCCCGCCTGGGCGACAGAAAACGACAGCCAATACCCACTCGGTCACTGTCACGCCATGGCCGAAGACAACCGGGGCAGAATCCTGCTGCTCAACGCCAGCAAAAAACACTGCCTCATCGCCCTGAGCCCCACAGGGGAAGTTCTGGATGCCTGGGGCTCCTTTGCTCCCGGCGCCCACGGCTTATCCGTGGTCAAAGAAAAAGGCCGCGAAGCTTTGTTCATCACCGACAACAGCCGTGACGGCAAGGCTTTCAAAACCACCCTCGACGGGGAAATCCTCATGACTGTCTCCTGCCCGATGGAATCGGGTTTATATGAAGATCCAAAGGAATTCCGCCCGTCCAAACCCCTGCACCTGCCGAATGGGGATTTTTTTGTGATTGATGGTTATGGCAAGGATTACATTCACCGTTTCACCGCCGGGGGAAAATACCTGAGCTCCTTCGGTGGTAACCTGGGTAAAGGCGAAGCACGCCTCGAGCACTATGGCCCACACGGCGGCGGCCTTGATTTTTCGGAAGCTGAAAAGCCCTCCATCATCCTGGCCCTGAGTGATAAGAACAAAGTAAAACGCTTCAGCCTCGACGGCACCTGGCTTGAAACCATCAGTCTGCCCGGCAGCAACCCTCGCGACGTGGTTTTTCATCGTGGGCATATCGTAATCCCTCATTTGGGTGACCAGTGGCCAAAGGACAAAAATTCTGCTGGTTACATTTCCGTGCTCAACTCAAAATTCAAAGTCATCGCCAATCTCGGGGGTGATCCGCCGGAATACGATGCTCAGGGTAAACTCAAATCCATGCAGCATTCCAGCCACCTATTTTATCACCCGCACGGCCTGTGTTTCGATCACAAGGGCAATCTCTATGTTGCCCAGTTCGCCTCCAACGCCAGCTGGCCACTCAAATTTGTCCGCATCGGGGCATTAAGTCCACTGAGCAATGAACGCTAGCCCGTCTGCCAGTGGCTGCATCGAGGCAACCCTTATTTTTTGCCCACTGTCAGGTCATCCCGAACCGCTGAAGAGAGATGTCAGTGATGCACCCGCAATGATGGACCGCTAAGTCCAACGGCGGAGTCACACACCGCCAAACACCTCCGAATAGCGTGAATGAAATTGCGATGGTAGCCAGTTGCACTACCGATGCTCCACAGCCCTTCATTACTGAGGAGAACGTTAAAGGATACGAAACCCTCACCGGAGGGCGCGCTTTGACTTCTGGTTTAATAATTTAATGGCCATAAGAGTTTCAACAGGAGGCGGGTCAGGTGTTCGGTTCGACGTCTGGTTCTCCTTTTACTGGTTCTTCGACGGTCAGGTATGAGCCAGACAATGAACTTGCTACAGCACGAACGATCTCAACTTGTAGATTTATGAGCACTGGCCACCGATTTGTAGGCAGTTCTATGGTCGCAATGACGCGGCCAGAAAGGTTCTGCTGATATCTCAGATTCTTATCACACAGAATAAAAAGGTCGAAACCTCCATCCAAATGTCCCAAGAGCCCACCGTTCTCCATACCACCGAATCCTTCTCGCTGAACGCTGGTGACATCGTGATCTGGAAGAAAATTCCGCAACGGCCACGGCACGTTCTCGTCGAATACGATTCTCATTCAGGTTTGTTCTCAAGGATACGAAGAAATTCTTCGGCATCCGAACGTGGGACGGACGGAAAAAATTCTAGGAACTGGGTCAGAGTGAAGCCGTCGTTGAGATAATCGAGAAGCGTCTGAACTGGCACTCTAGTTCCGGTAAACACGAGCGCTCCGCCCAGAACATTGGGAGATGAAGTAATCGGAGAATGATCGAGCACTGCCATGGTGAGTGATGTCTGAGCGAAATCGTCCGTGCACGAAAGCCCTATTTTCTTAGGAGAACGTT
>DAOUQC010000090.1 GCA_030625775.1 Verrucomicrobiota bacterium | reverse complement strand
TACCGCCAGATTCACATTCATGATCACACTGAACCAGAGAACCAACCTCCAGCCATCCTTCATACTGAACAAATCGTAATACAAACCCATGATCCCGACCGGACCACTCAGATGGCTCACACTCACTTCCGATTTCGGCGTGATGATCGCCCCGAGCGTGTTTTTCATCATTTTCATGCTATTGAAAACCTGCTCGAAGATGCCCGGATAAGCCATACCTCTAATCCCCGCCCCGTCCCACAGGATGCCTGTGTGTGGTTCTTTTTTGGTAATACTTTTTGCATCACCAGTAGGCTCGCTGGGTTCGGAACCCAAAGGGTCCACAGGACCAGGGCTTAAAGGTAAACGAGGAACAACCGTAAGCTCGAGTTTCTCTTTGGCCTTACCGCGCATAATTGAATACGTCAGTGCTTTGCCAAGGTGCTTGGTTTCATATTCAAAAACCTGGGTAAGCGTCGTAATTTTCTGACCATTGATTTTTTCAACAATATCGCCGACTTCAAGTCCGGCTTCCTTCCCCGGACCAGGATCAGTCAGCGCCATGACGATTGGTGTCGTCTTCGGAGCGATACCAATTTTTCTCAGCTCCGGTCTACCAACCAGAGATTTCAACCATGAGCTCTTCTTCTCTTCCAACGCCTTGGCTTCCGCTGTCGGCATCTCAACCCGGATCGTTTTTGCCCCCTCACCCTCTCGTTCTATCTCGATCGCAATGGGATTGCTTGTGCCTGATGCAATATTCCACTGCACACTATTAATCATGCCGGTAAAGCTATTCACCTTGTTGCCATCAATTGACAAAATTTTGTCCCCCACTTTCAAACCGGATTTCGATGCCGGTGTATCCTTGGCGATGTAACCGACCACCGTCGTCGAACTCGCTTCATTCACCGGCTTGCCGACAAAATGCACTACCACCGCAAAACACACCGCCAGCAAAAAACTGAACAAGGGCCCGGCAAAAGCCACTATAATTTTGTCGAGCGGGGAAATCGGCGGCAAATTCCTCGGTGCTTCGTTTTCGCCATCTTCATTGACATTCTGCCCCTCAATGGACTCCATCGGTGCCATCTGTGGCAAAGCCACAAAACCACCTGCCGGAATCGAACCCAAACCATACTGCACCCCATTGACGGTCTTTTTCCACAGTGGTTTCCCAAACCAGATCTGGAAACGATCTACCTGAAGCCCCCGCCACCGCGCCGCGAGAAAATGCCCCCACTCATGCACCACAATCAACAGATTGAAAGTCATCACCACCATAAAAATCACCCCGACAACACGGAGTATGCTCAAAATCGTATCCATAATATAAAAAATTAAACCGCCCAATCCAAGTAGGGCCGCATCATTGCCAACGAGTATAACACGCCCCCGCCATATCTCAATAAAGCAGAAGTTTTCCAGCCAGCCTGGGCTTGTCCGACTCACTTACCTGCTCTATATTTTACCTGCAAAGCGTTGCAAGACCCTATATTCGTCTAGCCCATACTCTGTACCATGAACAAAACACAGGCCATCGTCTTTTTCGGAATTATTGTGATCGGAGTCATCACATCGATTTTCATCCTGAGCAAAAACGGCCCGACTAGTCAAAGCTCCAGTCCAGCGCCACCAAGTAAATCCGCCGTCACTGCCAAACCCTCTGTTTCCGCTTCCAAACCCAAAGGAAAGGAAACAAAACCCAGTCCTGCGAAGTCCATGACAAAAACTAAAAGCAAGCCTTCCCCGCCAGAGCCTGCTGCTAAAAAAGCCCCCGTCAAACCCGCCGGAGGCTTTGCCAGTGAAAAAGCCTTGATGAATGCCCTCTCCAAAGCGATCCAGAACAAAAAACCGGATCTCTTTTTTGAACTGGCCGGCCCGAATAGCCTGAGCCCATCCACCCGGGCGCATCTTGCCGGTTTGCTGAAAAAAGGTGGTTTGAAGATTGATCCCAAACAAGCGCTCTCTGCAATTGGACGCACCCAGAACTCAACCCGCTGGGCGCTGCGCCTGCTGTCTTCATCAAACGAAAAAATCGAAATCCTCACTGATCTCGGCAAAAATTCCAAAGGTGCCTGGAAAGTTCTGAAAATGCGCACCCCCGTCGGTCAGCAGAAAACAATGAGTGCCGGAAACTCTGCCGGTGGCGCCGAAGCCCGGACCGGACCGTCAGGAGAAACCGGCGAACACCCCGATGCCATGATGGTCGCACACGCTTTTTCCAAGGCGGCTATCGCCCGTGACATCAAAACTGCCCGGGCACTCAGTGATCCGAAACGACTGAATAATGAAAAACTGGCAGCCCTGTTGATTGCGCTCGAAGAAGGGGAGTTCCGGCTCAAGACGGACAAACCCCTCGTTGTCACCCTTAGCCGGGATGATCTGACCTGGGCCATCACCCGGGTCGAATCCGGCCAGGAAAAATCTGAATTCGGAGTCGAAATGAACCTCGCCAAAGACGGCCGTTGGACCGTTTCCGGGTTGACCTTTTCCAAACTCATCTCAATGACCGCCATGGCTGCAGGCGCCGGCGATGTCGCCTACTCCCCGATCCGCAAAAGTCCAAAGGGTGGGGACTCCCTGGTGCTTTATTTTGAATTCGACAACGAACAAGTCAGCACCCGCACACGCAAACAACTGACTATCGTAGCAGGAATCCTTGCCGAGGATAAAAACCGCAAACTTCACATCAACGGCCATGCCGACGCCAAAGGTGATGACAATTACAACGTCGCCCTCAGCAAACGCCGCACCGCTGCTGTGCGCAACACCCTCATCGAACTGGGGGTCGCCTCCGGTCAGATCGTCACCAAAGCCTTCGGTGAAACCATGCCGCTCAAACCCAACTTCAAGCCCGACGGCAGCGACAATCCCACCGGTCGCGCACAGAATCGCCGCACCGAGATCTATTTGGATTTTTAAAACTACAAGCGCCTTTCGACCAATTGGAAACGCTGGTCATATCTCCCCCCACTATGGGTTCGGCAACAGGCATGGCAGGCGACGTAACCCCGAAAGCGTTTCACCCGCTCTATTTTCTCCCCGCAGGCCGGGCAGGCATAAGAAAATTTTCGCTGCATCCGTCGCCCCGGCAAGGCCAGTTCGTGACAGCGCGCTTCTCCTGAAATGCCCAGCTCCTCACAAGCCTCACGCCACTCCCTCCCGTGCGGCTGAAGCCGTCTCCGTTGAACCTTGGCGCAGCGCTCATAGGCTACCAGATGAGCCAGCTCGTGTTTTAATGTGCGTTCTATTTCCGCCAGATCCGCTACCGCGATGAGTCTTGGATTCAGCTCGATACGGCTTTCATTGTAATGAGCCCGGCCGGCCGTTGTCTGTAAGCGGGAGTTCCATTTTACCTGCACCCGCTCGCTCAAGCTCCTGAGATACAAAGGCTCCAGCCACCCACAAACATGACTCCTCAGCCTTTTTTCATCAAGACCATCTAGTGAAAGCTCGGTCTCATCTTGTTCTTGTTCCGCCCTTCCCTCAGGATCTTGCCATACCTCGCCCTCTCCGGATAGCGGCACCTGTCCCTCCTGCTCCTGAGCTCCCTCGATCAATTGCCCCTCCAGGGATTCTACACTCCCCGTCGACTCATGCAGACCGTCATTGTCTGAAAAAAGCTTCAACTGAATCGATGGCGATCTCATCTGGTCATCGTGACATCGCCCTGGGCTTCAGTTCAAATCAAATCGCCGGCGTATCAGAAAATTCGTGAAGAATTTCTCCGGTGCTTTTATTAATCACCCGGAGATACTCTGCTTCATTAGAAACAAACGATCCCGCAGGCACACTCTGGCGAAGAAAAACATTCGCCCCCACGGTACTGCTTTTCCCAATTGTCGTCTGGCCACCGAGCACGGTAGCATTCGGATATATCGTCACTTTATCCTCCACATTCGGATGTCGCTTATTGCCTTTCACCACCCGGCCATTTTCATCTTTCGGAAAACTCCGGGCTCCTAAAGTCACGCCATGATAAAGTTTTACATGATTACCAATCACGCAGGTTTCGCCAATCACCACCCCCGTGCCATGGTCGATAAAAAAATGCGTGCCGATTTCTGCTCCAGGATGGATATCAATCCCAGTTAGCGAATGAACCCACTCTGTCATGATCCGGGGAATCAAGGGCAAATCCATACGGTACAAAACATGGGCCACACGTTGAATGGCAATCGCCTCGATGCACGGATAAGCCAAGGTGATCTCATCGAAATTTTTCGCTGCAGGATCCCCTTCGTAAGCAGCCACCACATCGGTGCGCAACACTTCTCTCAAGCGCGGCAACTCACTCAAAAACGTGCATACCATCCGATGCGCCTCCGTACGCACATCGTCACCAATGGTATCCGCATCGCGCAAACGCAAACTCTTGGCGATTTCCACCTCGAATTGCTGCACCAGTTCTGCAATCCGCTCATTGGTTACCATTTCCAACTCATCGGATGCCACCGGTTCCTCGTCATGATAACCTGGAAAAAGCAAGCGCAACAGTTGTTCGCAAATAGCCGCAATCTTACGCTTTGACGGCAGATTCCCGCAATCAATGCGATTGATCCCTCCTACCTCGTGATAAGATTTGATCAAAGCGTCAGCTATATTTTTCAGTGTGCAATCCATGGCTCTGGTAAACAGAATGACGCAAATCTACTCTTTTCCTTACCTGATTCCAAATGATTATTGCTGGAATCCCTCATTCTAATCCTGACGGACTAGCTGTTCACAGCTCTACGCAAAAGGCCTTCAAAGCACTAAAATAACGCTGCCGGTTTCTAAACATGCCCACCGCCAGACGTACCACCCGGGTCTCTTCTGTTGTATCTCGTTTCACTTTATGCAACCACTGCCCCCCCTCAATGATGGCCTCTTCGCCACTCGACCTCTTACTGAAATCAACCCTCACCGGCATTTCTCCACGCACCTCCCCCTCCCAAACCAATACACTTTTCCGGCTGTCATGATTTTCCGCCTTGGGATTCTGTACAATAAACAACAAACGACCTTGATTGGTACCCACCAGATAACGCTCGGAAAATAGATCCATGGGATCACCCGCTGCATCCGACTCCCTTCGTTTGGCCCTGCCTTTTTTTGCCGGCACACTGTCGCGATCCAATATCCGGGCCCCCGGATAAATCATCACCGCCCGTTCCCCTCGCTCAAAGAACTCCGGCAATACAAAAGCCAGTGACACCGGAGCCTTGGTCACCGGGCTTCCCTGATTCAAACCCGATGAAGCCTTCTCCACATAACCCGAGTTCAAACGGCGCTCCAAGTCGCGCCATTTTCCATAACGAAAATATTCAGATGATTCCCGGATCACCCAGTAGCTGCGCAGCGATCGCCCGGGAGAATCCATATCCATGTCACAAAGGTCCGTTAGAAAATCTTTAACCAGTGGACTGCCTGGTTCGAGATCGGGCAGCACAAAAGCCGCCGGACGCTGTTTGCGCAAAGTCTCCAAAGTCTCTTTCAAATAATCCTCATCCATCTGTCCCGCAATACGAGTGCTCTGCAATCGCTTCTCCACACCATCCCAGTCACGTTTTTCCAATTCAGTTTCAACAACCAAGGCCGCAGCAGCAGCCCCCAGAAAGGATGCTTCCGAAACCAAGCAATCGGCCAAACGCTCCCCCTCCGACATCGCTGCTTCGTATCCCCCGACCGCAGGCTCCACTCCAAGACGTCTGACTACCCCCGCTCGCCAAGCAATTACCTTTTTTTCCTGCCTCCCATGGACAAACCGCACAAAAAACTCCTTCAATCGTTCAACCACCTGCACCCTCACTTCCGCCGTCATCAAGTCTTTTTGAGTAAAGCTTTCCGGCTTCGGGCTGACATGCTGGGTCACGCAACGGTAGAGAAAAATACGATCATAACTACTGCGCAGCGGCACACTGCCCAGCTCCCTCATCGCCCCACGCAAGGTATCGCGTGACAGCGGAAACTGGCTCACCAGATGCGCCAACTCCACTGCGTAAACCCAATCGGGATCCCGGTAGCGATGCTCCTCGTCAAAAATTGACGCCGTTTCCCAGGCGACGATTCCCAGAGATTGTTTCAACAGTGTCAGCAGATAAGTATCCATCACCTTTTTGCCGAGCCTCTTACTGCCCTCAACCATCAGCTCCGACCCTGCAATCCACCCGGCGGCAAACAAGGGGTTTGTCATCATCAGAAATTTACTGCCATGCCAGAGGTAGCGCACCGGGTCGAGCATCGGCGAGAGCTCTTCATACTTCTGATACATTTTACCTGCGGTGCGCACCCCGTCGTACATCTTGCGCAGGTTGTAGTCCTTCACCGATAGCACCGGTAATTCTTCCAACAGTAAAATCACCTGCAACGAGGCCCGATTAACTGCCTTGAGTAAAGATTCCAGGTTGGTTTCAAGCAAAGGCTTTTCAGAACCCGGCTGATACACCCGCGCAATCCCCTCCATGAAACCCGCCAGATCACCCAATAACAGGCGATGCTGGAATTGGCCGCCTTCCCAGTACTCACCCGCTGAAAAACGTTCCAACATCCGGTCTGATTCGACCTCGACCAAATCCCGAACCTCCTCATCCTGATCCGTTTTGGGGATTGTCGCCCATTCGACCTCTTTCAGCTTTTCCAGATCGGGAAATTCCATCAACTCCCCATAGGTCATCAATAATTTCCCAATTTCTGCCCGCCGCTCATCCAAAGCTTCCATTTCTGTGCTTACCGTCTCCCGCGCCTCATCGATCATTGCCTGGGTCTGGGCCGTAGCCTCTTCCTCTTCCGAGGTCCGCCACAAAAACAAAGTCAGCAGAGCCACCAAGCTCATGACAAAAATTGCCCCGGCTTTCCATCCCAGCTCCGAGTACAAAGCCACCGATTCGGCCGCCACCAATACCAATACAACCGCAGCAAACCAAACGGCTCCGCGTGATGAACTTGATCTCTGGCGTAGGGACAGTGACACGAGGCAACTAACCACGCCTCGGCAATATTTCACCCAGTGATTTAACTCGACTTCACTCTGCCCGACTTCCCATGAAACAAGTGCCTGTCACGGTGCGAGCGCAGCAGGTAAACCCGCGGGATTGCCTGGAGGTAATTGAGTGATACGCTCCCATGGCATATCCTGAATAGCAGGGTCGGCAGACCGGTAGATGCCAATTTCCTGCCCTGCCGCATCAGTCAGGCGGACAATGAGTCCGCCTATTTTATCTTCAGCAAAAATCTCACCCCCATCGATTACAAGTTCTCGGAGCTGAAGTTCTTCAGTTTCTACTTTGATTGCAAAATTATAAGCCAGGTCTTCCATTTTTTCTGTACCGTGCTTGATGGAAATCGGGTATTTGAATTTGGTAAGCTGCTTTTTCCTGGCACGCTTTTTGGGAATCACGTTGACCATCCACACAGGATCGCCGGTTTCCGCATCAGAATAGACGTGGATAGCGTGAACCGTGATAACATAATATTCCAGTGTGACTCCTTTCAAAGTGTCGCGGGACAGATTTTTGAATTCCATTTCACAGACAAATTTCTGCGTATTTCCCCGCTCCCCGTTTGTCCGTCGGATTCGATCTATCGAGGTGTTGTGCTTGCTCAAGTCGAATTCGATGTTGTACGAAGATTCGATAGGGTGGACCTTCAACCAGTCTTTGATATACTGCTGGTCGTTCAGGCTGAGAGAGAGAATGGAGATTTCAAATTTTTCCCCATCTTTTTTCCGCTGGATAATAGCTTTGCTTTTGTCCAAGCTGACGGAGATCATGACCGCTTCGATGCTCTGCGCTTTTTTATCGGCAAACGAATGATACTCCCCATCCTCGGCTCTCAGGGAATCGAATCCTCCAGACAGGATAAAAAACAAAGCAATCGAATAACAAATAGAGCAACGGATCATTTCAGTGAACAACACAGCTAAAGTAAAACCCTTATTGCAAAAAATGACATAACGCAATCACGTAGTCTTTGGAGTTCGTATTCACAGTGATTTATAGTAGTTTTTCAACGATGAAGCCCGCTGCTGCTATCTGTCTCTCCCTGGTCTGTGCCCGCTTGTTTGTTAGCCTGCCCACCATGGCTGGAGATAAAATTGATTTCAATCAAGACATCCGCCCGATTCTGTCAGAGAACTGCTATCACTGCCATGGTCAGGATGCCGAAGGCCGCAAAGGCGATCTTCGCCTTGATCTGGAAGAAGAAGCCAAAAAAAGCGTAGACGGCCATGCTGCCATCAGCCCGAAGAGCCGTGATAAGAGCAAGGCTTGGGAATTGCTACTCACCAAGGACATGGACGAGCGCATGCCTCCACCGAAATCCAAACGCAAACTCACAGCCAAAGAAATCGAACTGCTCGGCACATGGATTGATGAAGGAGCCCAATACGCCCCCCATTGGGCCTATATTCCTCCAACCCGAAATGCTGTCGTTTCAGGATCGAAAGCAATTGATCAATTGGTTGCTGACCGGTTGAAAAAAGAACAACTGGAAGCACTGCCTGAAGCGGATCCACGCACCCTGTTGCGCAGGGTCTCTCTCGATCTGTCCGGCCTGCCTCCAACTCCATCTGAAATCTCTGCTTTCCTCACCGATCCCTCTGACCAGGCTTACGAAAAAGTGGTCGACCGCCTGTTGAACTCCAAACGTTTCGGCGAACGATGGGCGCGCCCTTGGCTGGATGCCGCCCGCTATGCAGACTCAAACGGATTTCAGGCCGACCAATTACGCGACAGTTGGGCCTACCGGGATTGGCTTATCGATGCCCTGAATGCCAATATGCCCTTTGACCAATTCACTATCGAACAGCTGGCGGGTGACTTGTTACCCAACTCCTCCTTGTCACAGAAAATTGCCACTGGATTTCATCGCACCGTCACCTGCAATGTGGAAGCGGGAGTGCACCCGGAAGAAAATCGCTACAACCAGGTAGTCGATCGTGTCAATACCACCGGCACCGTTTGGCTGGGCACCACCCTGGCCTGTGTGCAATGCCACGACCACAAATACGATCCCTTTTCGATGAAAGATTATTACGGGATTTTTTCTTTCTTCAATAACACCCCCCTGGAAGTCGAAAACCCATCCGGCAAGGGCGTAAGTTTCAATTTTTACGGCCCCAAAATGCCCCTGCCAGTGGATGATAGCGTCACAAAAAAGAAAACCCAACTGGCTTCCCAAATCAAGGAACTGGACAAACACCGCCAAAATTTCACAGCGGACAAAGCAGGCGGACGTAAGGCCTGGGAAGCCCGGATGCTGGCAAGCTTGAAAGATCCGCCTGAGTGGCATGAATTAAAAATTACCAAGTTTACATCAGCCGGCGATGAAACCTTCAAAATACTGGATGACCAATCCGTTCTCATCACCGGACGCGTGCCGGGCACTGCACATTACGAAATCACTAGCGAAACCAAACTCTCAGGAATCACGGCTTTCAAACTTGAAGCGCTCACCCACGACCAGCTTCCTGGCAAAGGTCCTGGACGCGGTGATGATGAACGAAGCAATTTTATTCTCAGCGAATTCGAAGTGCGTGCATCCAGTCCGGGCTCACCGAATATCCAGTTGATAGAGCTGATCAGTGCCCAGGCTGATTTTTCACAAAATAGCTGGGATGTAAAAAACGCCATCGACGGGAATCAGAAAACCGGCTGGGCAATTGCTCCACAATTTCACAAACCCCACTGGGCGATATTCCGCACAGCCCAGCCCTGTGGAAGCAAAACAAGCAGCACAAGCCTGCGCTTTACCCTTGATCAAAATTACGGACGTGGCCGAACCCTTGGACGAGTACGTCTTCTCGCACTCGTTGGCGACCCGAATGCAGTTGAAATACCTGAGGGAATCACAGCCACCCTACAAACCAGGCCCCAAAAACGAAATAAAAAACAACAAAGCGACCTGGAAAAATTCTATATAAAAACCAACCCGGAACTCCAGCAACTGGAGGCCATGCTTGCCCAGTCAAAAAAACAACTAGCCGCCCTACCCTCTCCCAGCACACTGGTTATGGTAGAAATGGATAAAGCCCGTGAAACGCATGTGATGAAGCGCGGCAACTACCTTTCACCTGCAGAAAAAGTCAGCGCATCCACTCCGAAATCGCTACACCCTTTTAAAGCCGGTTTACCCGGAAACCGGCTGGGTTTTGCAAAATGGTTGATGGATCCGGCGAATCCACTGGTAGCAAGAGTTACCGTGAATCGTTGGTGGGCTGAACTGTTCGGGCATGGCCTCGTAAGCACCATTGAAGACTTCGGCACCCAATCCACACCGCCAAGCCACCCCAAACTGCTCGACTGGTTAGCAGTTGAATTCATGGAATCCGGTTGGGACATGAAACACACACTCAAGACCATCGTCCTGAGCGACACTTATCGCCGCGACTCCAAGGTCACTCCTTCACTCCTGAAAGAAGACCCGGCAAACCGCTTTTATGCCCGGGGCCCGAGGTTCCGGATGAGCGCAGAAATGATCCGCGACAATGCCCTCACCGTCTCCGGCCTGCTCTCGACAAAAATGCATGGTCCTCCCATCATGCCCTATCAACCCACCGGTATCTGGCGTCAGGTGGGACGCAATGAGCCCAAATGGATCGAGGAAAAAGACGAAGATCGTTTTCGCCGAGGAGTCTACGTTGTCTGGCGCCGTGCCGCCCCCTACCCGAGCTTCGTAAATTTTGATGCTCCAGATCGCAGCGCCTGTCTGGTGAAACGGCCACGCACCAATACCCCGCTGCAGGCGCTCACTCTGATGAATGACCCGGCCTATGTTGAAATAGCCCTCGCTCTTGCAGGAAGAATCATACGCGAACGCCCTAATGAGGATATTGCTGCCCGCATCGACCACGGATTTGAACTTGTACTAGGGCGTCAGCCAACAAAACAAGAACGCAGCTACCTGGTCGAAGTTTTCCAGGAAAGGTTTCAACACCTGCAAAGCGCCCCTGCGGATGCCGCGCAAATTGTCAAGAACGGTGGTTCTTATATCAAATTACCTGCCAGGATTCCCGCTAAGGAAATGGCTGCCTGGTTCTATATCGCCAGCATCCTGCTAAATCTCGATGAAACGATCAATAAGGGATGATTATTCAAAATGCAGAAGTTAAGAGAAAGAAGTTAGATTGAAAATCATGAACGAAATCCCCGCACAACTGGCTCGCACGATAACCCGTCGCCAACTGTTTCAGAATGCCGGGGCTGGCATCGGCGGCATGGCTCTTGCTTCCCTCTTTGAGCAAGACGGCTTTGCCAGCACCTCGACATCGAGCGGAATTCTCGGGGCAGGTGGTCTGCACTTCCCTCCCCGTGCAAAAAACGTGATCTACGTGCACATGGTAGGTGCCCCCTCCCACCTCGACCTTTTTGATTACAAACCGGAACTCCAGAAACGCAGCGGCGAACTTTGCCCTGATTATATGTTCAAGGGGAAACAGCTTGCCTTCATCCGCGAGCAACCCACCCTCATGGGCACCCCAAAAGGAGACCAGTTTGCTTTCAAACGCTGCGGAAAATCCGGCCTCGCCATCTCCAACCTGCTGCCGAACCTGCAAACCGTTGCGGATGAAATGTGCTTCATTCGAACACTGCACACCGACCAGTTCAATCACGCCCCGGCACAAATGTTTCTGCTGACAGGATTCCAACAGTTCGGACGCCCAAGCATCGGGGCGTGGACCTCCTACGGGCTTGGAAGCGAAAACCGCAACCTGCCAAATTTTGTAGTGCTCGTCACCGGTCAGGTTCTGGGTGCCGGCAACTCGGCCTGGGGGAGTGGGTTTTTGCCAACCATCCATCAGGGAATCGAATTCCGCAGTCAGGGAGATCCGGTTTTATTCCTCTCGAATCCAAAAGGCATCAATCCCAGTGACCGTAAAAAGGTGGTGAATTCAGTGAACCGCCTGAACAACTTGAGCCTTGCCGAAGTCGGTGACCCCGAGATTGAAACCCGGATCAAGCAATACGAAATGGCTTACCGAATGCAGACTTCGGTACCTGAATTGATGGATATCAAGGATGAACCAAAAGAGATTCACGAGATGTATGGCACAGAACCCGGTAAAACGAGTTTTGCCAACAACTGTTTGCTCGCCCGACGCCTGGTGGAGCGTGGAGTTCGTTTTGTACAACTCTTTGATCAGGGCTGGGATCACCACAGCAGCCTCTCAACCAATTTGCCAAGAAAAGCCAGTCAGGTAGATCGCCCGCTCGCGGCCCTGGTCAAAGACTTAAAGATGCGAGGGCTACTGGACGAAACCCTGATTGTCTGGTCAGCGGAATTCGGACGAACCCCAATGGCGCAAGGCACCAATTCCGGTGGTGAAAAAACCAAAGCCGGCCGCGATCACCATAAGGAAGCCTACACCGTCTGGATGGCGGGAGGCGGAGTGAAACCGGGGCACATGCACGGCATCACCGATGAGTTTGGTTACGGCATTGTCGAAGACGGCGTACATGTGCACGATTTCAATGCCACACTGATGCGCCTGCTTGGCATCGATCACGAACGCCTCACCTTCCGCTATCAAGGGCTTCGCCTTCGCCTAACCAGCGTACACGGCAAGGTCTGTGAAGGGGTGCTGGCTTAGCCATCTAATCACTACCCAACTCCGCTTCCGCCCGCTCGAGTTCTCCGCTCACCTCATCCCAATCGCTATAAGCTTTTTGCATATCGTGTTCCAAATCCTTGTAGCGATGTGCGGTGACACGAGCCAGATCCGGCTCGTCTTTAAAAAAGCTGGGGTCGCCCAGCTTAGCCAGCAGTTCCGGCTTCTCAGTTTCCAGCCTGGCTATCAATGATTCAACCTCCTCCAACTTCTCTTGCAAAGGTTTCAGCCGCTTTGATCGCTCTTGGCGCCGTTGGGCCTCCCACCTGCGTTGCTCCTTACGATTGCCTGATGCAGCCCCACCCAAATGCCCCCCCGCCATAGCCCCGATAGCAGCCTTTGCCTCTTTTTCCTCCGCCTTTTTATCCAGATAGTCACTTAGATTGCCGTGGAAAAGACGTGGGGCTTTTTTAGGCGAAAATTCCAAGACTTTTGTGACCAGGGGATCCAGAAAGGAACGGTTGTGGGACACGATTACATAAGTGCCTGTATAAGTCGCCAAGGCCCGTTGCAACACTTCCTGTGACTGGATATCAAGGTGATTGGTTGGCTCATCTAGAACCAGGAAGTTTGCCGGGCGCAGTAACATACGCGCCAAAGCCAAACGACTTCTTTCACCTCCCGATAAAACTGAAACCAACTTGAAAACATCATCCCCTTTAAACAGAAATGAGCCGAGTAAGGTTCTTAAATTCCCCGCTGCTTGCCTCGAAACCGTGGCCTCCACTGTTTCCAGTACCGTCCGGCTCGGATCCAGCTCATCGGCATGAGTTTGGGAGAAATATGAAATCACGGCCTTATGGCCAAGAATACATTGCCCGCTTGAGGCATCTTCGACATCGGCAATAATTCTTGAAAAGGTGGATTTTCCCGCCCCATTCACTCCCACAATAGCTATCCGGTCTTCCCTGGTAATCTCAAAATCGAGATCTTCGAGAATCTGCAGGTCTCCGTAATTTTTACTGATTTTTTCCAACCTCAACACTGAATGCCCGCTTCTTTCCGGCTGCGGAAACTGGAATCCTATCGTGTCGGCATCATCTTCCAGTTCGATTCGCTCGATTTTATCAAGCTGCTTGATGCGACTCTGCACCATCTTTGCCTTGGTTGCCTTGGCTCGAAAACGATTGATGAGTTTTTCAGTGCGCTCAATTTCACGCTGCTGGTTTTTATAGGAACGCTGCAACTGCTCCCGCCGGGCATCCCGTTCATTCAAATAAAATGTATAATTGCCCGAGTAGTGCTGCACCCGTCCATTTTCGAAAGCAATTGTGCGCGTTGTCAGCGAATCCAACAGAGCCAGATCGTGGCTGATGAGGAGTATCGCGCCGCCATAGTTTTTCAACCATTGCTCCAACCATTGAACCGTCTCGATGTCCAGATGATTGGTGGGTTCATCAAGCAGCAAAACGCTCGGCTCACGCAACAGCAATTTTGCCAAAGCGATTCTCATCTGCCACCCCCCACTGAATTCCTCCGTCTGACGAAGAAAATCCTCCTGGGAAAAACCCAGTCCACTCAGAATGGTTTCGATCCGCGGCTTCATGCTGCTGACATCGTGATGTTCTAATCTCAACTGCAAATCCCCGAACACCTCCAAGACATCGGCATAACGCTCTGAATCCTCTTTAGGATTCAACTGGTCAAGTTCGGCTTCCACCTCCTTTAATTGGGCTTTTAATTCGACCACATCATCAAAAGCCGTCTCCGTCTCGGCAAACAGGGTTCGCCCGGTATGTTTTACACCCTCTTGGGGCAAGTACCCCGTAGTGATCTGCTTGGCCCGCACGATACGGCCACTATCAGGGGTTTCTATACCGATAACGATCTTGAGCAAGGTCGATTTGCCTGCCCCATTCGGCCCAGCCAAACCAATGCGCTCTTTTGCCCGAACGACAAAAGATAACTCATCGAACAAGGTTCGACCGACAAATCCGATACTGACTTTTTCTACCGAAAGCATGGCCGCTGACTGTAGCCCATATCTTCACTTTCGCCACCTCTACGCTTTCCCTCCACCACTTAAAGATCTTTTTCCAAATTGGAAATCCCTTCGATGTAATTACCCAGGTGTACCGACCTCTCCCCTTCATCGACCAATATTCCCTTGGCATCAACACTGGGTTTTTCCCTCTGTGCAGTCTCTACAAGTCTTCTCGCCAACTTCAAAACAGCCATCCGTTCCCCACGACTTGTCGCCGACTTGTATGCCTCCAATAATTCTGGCACCGCTTCTTCCATTTTCCTGTCACCCAAAATTCTACACAGAGTCAACCGCACATCCGAATTGGGAGCCAACTTGATCTTACCTAACAAAATTCCATCCACCTGGTCGCCGTTCATTCTTGTCAAAGCATCGCCCGCCACTTGCCTTTGCTGGAGTGTCGATTTTTCCGAACAGACAAAGCTCAGCAGCAACTTGATCGTTTTGGCATCGGGGGCCACCGCCTTCTGAGCAGTGATCAAATTCAAATCGTTGCCGTTTTTAAAAGCAATCACCTGCAGGGCAATAAAATACACCACCACAATTGCCGCCAGGGTCATGACTACCTTGACAATCTTCGCGCCAGAACCTTCCCCCTTGGCAACTGTGCGAGGTTTTGGCCGAAGCCCGGGTTTGCCCGACAACAAAGTGGTGGAGGTTCCAGGCTTACCCGTTATCAAAGTCGTCGATCCACCGGGTATTTTCACCAGGCCCTGTGGCACATTGGCCCCCTGAACAGGCTGCTCAACAGGCGCGATAGCCATCAACTTCACCTTGCCCGTTTTTTCCACCGGAATTTCTTGTAGCGCCTGCTCTTTTGGCTGCTCAGGGTGACGGGGCAACAAATCCAATGCTGCTTTGGCACTATCAGGACGATTATCAATGTCGCGATTGATCAACCACATCACCCATTGGCAAATTGATGGTGCCAAATCAGGGCGCAGGATCTCCAGGGGAGTCACCCGATGGTCCAAATGGCTGTTCATGACATCGGCAGAAGTCTCTCCATCGTAAGGATATTTCCCGCATAAAGAATGGTAATAGACACAGCCAACAGAATACAAGTCGGTTCTCTCATCCAACTCCTGACGTTCAAATTGCTCCGGTGCCATGAACAAAATCGACCCCATCACCGTGCCATCCAGGTTCAAAGTCTGCACCGATGGTTTTTTGCTAAATTTAGCCAGGCCGAAATCTAAAATTTTAGTCTGGAAGCGACCGCTCGGTTGCCAAATCACCATCACATTCGTCGGCTTCAGGTCACGGTGCATAACGTTCACTGCATGAGCGGCAATCAGTGCCTCCATGGTTTGGATTGCTAATTCCACAAAGTCTTCCTGGGTCAATACCCCTCGATCAACCGTGTCATACAGGGTTTCCCCGTCTAACAACTCCATCACCACAAACCCGCCGGTTTCATCAATCCCCACATCAAACACAGTGACGATGTTAGCGTGATTCAGAGTTGATAAGGTTTGTGCCTCGCCAAGCAAATTCCTGCCTGCGGTTCTCACTTCATCTTCTGAAGCCTTGTCTTTTGTCAGAATCCTTTTGATTGCGACATCTCTTTTTAAAAAGGTATCAAAACCACGAAAGACCAGCCCACTGCCGCCCTTGCCAATCTGTTCACCTATATCGTATCTTTCGTCCATCTGGTCTAAATTCTCCCATACCTACCCCACTCCCGCCATTAAGTCTTTGTCGTGTGTTTAACCACGCTCAATATATTATTACAAGAAAAATAGTGTGCTACCTTATACTAGGTGCTTCAACCCTAAAGTGTTACGGGATTATGCCAGCTTTCCTATTTGTTCTTTCTTAACCTCAACGCTCAAATCAGGGCAAAAAAAATCATCCCACGTAAACGTGGGATGATATAAACTGGCAACGTCCTACTCTCACATGGCCTATCGCCACACTACCATCGGCGCTACGATGTTTCACTTCCAGGTTCGGAATGGAGACTGGGTGGTTCCACCGTGCTAATATCACCAGATTTCTAAGGATAGAGAAGTATGCATTCAATACTTAGAATACTAACTCCGCTGCTCCGCAGCCTATCTGGTGATCCTATCACCTTATCACCTAACCATTGTTACATGGCCAGATGATAAATTTAATTTTAATATAACAGTTCTCTGACAACTGCATAGAGAGATAAAAACATATACCTGAACTCAACTTACATCTACGAACTTAGATTTTGTATTCAAATAAACGAACCAAAATATGAGTATTGAGAAACAAGCCGATCGGATGATTAGTACTGGTGAGCTACATATGTTACCATACTTACACCCCCAGCCTATCGACGTGGTGGTCTACCACGATCCTTCAGGGAAAACTATTCTCGGGAGTGGCTTGGCGCTTAGATGCTTTCAGCGCTTATCCTTTCCGCACTTAGCTACCCGGCGATGCCCTTGACAGAACAACCGGAACACCAGAGGTGCGTCAAACTCGGTCCTCTCGTACTAGAGTTTGAACCCCACAATTTTCCTACGCCCACAGAGGATAGAGGACCGAACTGTCTCGCGACGTTCTGAACCCAGCTCGCGTGCCGCTTTAATGGGCGAACAGCCCAACCCTTGGGACCTTCTCCAGCCCCAGGATGCGACGAGCCGACATCGAGGTGCCAAACCTTGCCGTCGATGTGAACTCTTGGGCAAGATAAGCCTGTTTTCCCTAGCGTAGCTTTTATCCGATAAGCCACGGACTTTCCACACAGAGCCGTAGGATCACTTTGCCCGACTTTCGTCCCTGCTCGACTTGTAGGTCTCGCAGTCAAGCTCCCTTATGCCAATGCACTCTACACACGGTTTCCATTCGTGCTGAGGGAACCTTTGGACGCCTCCGTTACTCTTTAGGAGGCAACCGCCCCAGTTAAACTACCCACCAGACAGTGTCCCCCGATTACATCGGGGTTAGAACCAAAACCAGACAAGAGTGGTATTTCACCGTTGGCTCCACCGAGGCTGACGCCCCGGTTTCATAGCCTCCCACCTATCCTACACATGCCTAGCCTAAGCTCACTGCCAAGCTATAGTAAAGCTGCTAGGGTCTTTTTGTCCTGTCGCGGGTAGAGGGCATCTTCACCCCCATTGCAATTTCACCGAGTCCCTCGTTGAGACAGCGCCCAGATCGTTACACCATTCGTGCAGGTCGGAACTTACCCGACAAGGGATTTCGCTACCTTAGGACCGTTATAGTTACGGCCGCCGTTCACCAGGGCTTCAGTTCAAGGCTTCTCCCGACGAATCGGGATAACTTCTCTCCTTAACCTTCTGGCACCGGGCAGGTATCAGCCTCTATATTTCAGCTTTTTCGCTTTAGCAGAGACCTATGTTTTTGTTAAACAGTCGCCTGGGCCAATTTTGTGCCCCCGCCTTATTCAGGCGGGCCCCCTTCTCCCGAAGTTACGGGGTTAGATTGCCGAGTTCCTTAACGAGGGTTCTCTCGAACACCTTGGGACGTTTATCCCCACCTACCAGTGGCGGTTTGCGGTACAGACGCTTGGCCTTTTAGCAACGAGGCTTTTCTTGACAGTATAGGCTCAGCTGAGTTTTCTCGGGTTGCCCCTCAAATTCTCCCTTCCCTCAGCTTAATACCAGGGTGGATTTGCCTGCCCTGATGCACCTTGAGTTGGAAACACACCATGTCCATTAGGCATGCTCAACCTACCTTCCTGTGTCCCCCCTTTGCCTTAAAACAAAAGCTACGCGGTGCAGGAATATTGACCTGCTATCCATCGCTTACCCCATTAGGGTTCAGCTTAGGCCTGACTAACCCTACGCCGATAAACGTTGCATAGGAAACCTTAGGTTTACGGTGGGCATGATTTTCACATGCCTTCACGCTACTCATACCGACATTCTCACTTGTCATTGCTCCACAATGGCTTACACCACAGCTTCGCAGCCATGACAACGCTCCCCTACCTCGAGCACTCAATGAATTGAGTGCTCGACCATAGCTTCGGTAGCAGACTTGAGCCCCGTTAAATTGTCGGTGCAGTACCACTCGACCAGTGAGCTGTTACGCACTCTTTAAAGGATGGCTGCTTCTGAGCCAACCTCCTGGCTGTTTCTGCGACACAACTTCCTTTCCCACTTAGCCTGCTTTTAGGGACCTTAGCTGATGGTCTGGGCTGTTTCCCTCTCGACTATGGAGCTTAGCCCCCACAGTCTCACTCCCAGGATTATATCTACGGCATTCGCAGTTTGGTTGAGTTCGGTAGCCTCACGGTCCCTGGCTCATCCAGAGCTCTACCTCCGTAAATTATCTCCTGAGGCTGCACGTAAATGCATTTCGGGGAGAACCAGCTATTTCCGCGTTCGTTTGGCATTTCACCTGCACTACCCACAGCTCATCCTAGAATTTTGCCTGATTCACAGGTTCGAGCCTCCACTCAATTTTACTTGAGCTTCACTCTGGCCATGGGTAGATCACACGGTTTCGGGTCTGATCCATGCGACCTGCTCAGTAAACTGAGCCTCGCC